>NZ_JAFFQD010000028.1 GCF_016918565.1 Desulfogranum marinum | reverse complement strand
ATGCCCAGGGGCGGGTGTTTACTTTTCCCATTCCCACCTACAATATTGCCGCTGATTTTGACTGGGACAACAGGGAGCTCGATGTTTTATGGGAGACAACGGCAAAATATGGGATTCCCTATTTTGCCAATTATGTAAATTCAGATCTTTCCCCGGAAGATGCCCGTTCCATGTGCTGCCGGCTACGGCTCGACACTCGCGAGTTAGCCAAGCGTGGTGGTGGCCTATTTGGTGCCAATCCTCTGACCGGTAGTATTGGCGTGGTAACGATCAATCTGACGGCGCTTGGCTACCAGGCAACCTGGGAAGGTGACTTCTTCACTCGACTCGATCGTCTGCTGGATATTGCCAAGACAAGCCTTGAGGTAAAGCGAAAGGTTCTGGAAGATTTCACCAGTAAGGGATTGTACCCTTATACTCGTTTTTATTTGCGACAGGTACATGAACAGTCTTCCTCATACTGGAGCAATCATTTTTCCACCATTGGTATTATCGGCGGCAACGAGGCATGTCTCAACCTGTTTCAGCAGGATATTGGTACAGATAAAGGAAGAGCATTTGCAGAGCGGGTGCTTGACCATATACGCGATCGTTTGGTCGCTTTCCAGGAAGAGACTGGTAACTTGTATAACCTTGAAGCCACTCCGGCTGAAGGTACTGGTTACCGGCTGGCCAGAATCGATCAAAAGCGATTTCCCAACATGCGATGTACTCTTACCGATGAAACCGATGAGGTGCCACTGTATACCAACTCAACCCAATTGCCGATAAACTATAGTGAAGATGTATTCCAGGTGTTTGACCTTCAAGACACACTACAGACAAAGTATACTGGTGGGACTGTGCTCCATGTTTTCCTCGGAGAAGCTGTGGCGGACAAGGAGGCATTAAAAACATTTGTTCGTACTGTTTGCTCCAGGTACCAGCTTCCTTACTTTACTATCTCTCCCTCTTTTTCTATCTGTCCTACCCATGGCTACCTGAATGGTGAGCAGGAAAAGTGTGAACACTGCGGAGAAAAAACAGAGATTTATTCAAGGGTGGTTGGCTATATGCGACCCATTGGTCAGTGGAATAAAGGCAAACGTGCTGAATTCGGCAAAAGACGTCATTTCCACGTGGAGGCGCAGCCATGTTTATAGGTGGTTTTCAGTCGTTTACCCTCAGCGATTATCCTGGGAAGCCGGCAGCAATAATTTTTACCCGGGGATGTAATTTTAAATGTCCCTATTGCCATAATCAGCATTTATTAAGGATGTCCGAACAACACTCCCCCTCTATGGAAGAAGGTGTCCTTGGTTTTATGGAAAAGTCTACTGGAATGCTCGAAGGACTGGTCGTAACGGGTGGAGAACCTACTCTGCAACAGGATTTAATGCGCTTTGTGTCGGCAATAAAAGCACTGGGATTTGCGGTGAAGCTGGACACCAATGGAAGCAATCCGCAATGTTTGCGGGAACTGTTGGACAACAACTTAATCGACTATATTGCTATGGATGTGAAAGCACCTTTTAGTAAATATAGCCAATTGTGTGGTATTGCCGTTGATACAGAAGCCATACGTGAATCCGTCGATGTTATCGTTTCGAGTGGTAAGGATCACCATTTCAGAACCACAGTCTACCCCGCATTGCTTGGTGAAGAAGATATCCAGGAGATTACCTCGTCTATTCCAGAGACTTCGCGTTATGTAATCCAACAGTATAGACCGGTGCCTGAAGCAGCGTAAAGAATTGGAAACAATATAGGCTAACCTTTGGGTACCACAGGTTAGCCTATGTACGCACACTCAATCGGAGTTTGTTCCGTTTACAACAAGATCGTCACTGTTAGTTTTCTACAGCAACAAGAGAAAGGGAAAGAGATTTTTCCAGTGCCTGAATCTTGTCTAATGTTTCTTGTTCAACCAGCGCCGGCTTAATGTCTTTGCAGGAGAAAGAAAGCAGAGGCTTACCAATTTCTTTTTCAAGTTTTTGAATTGCATTTAGGGCGTCATTGTTTAATTCTGAGTAGCTACAAAGCATGATATTCTCCGGTTGGGTTTGTCAGATAAGATTTTATTCTACGCCTATATTATTTACACATGGAGACAATAATGCAACGGGAAGAAATCTGGAGTGGAGTGGGAGGTAAAAACTACTGATTTGTGATTGAGCGGAGATAAGTACGAAGGTTTATCTTGCTGTGTGTGAGATTAAGCTTTTTACGGATATTTTTTCGATGAAATTCAATTGCATCAACGGAGCACCCTTGGATACTTGCTATTTCTTTGGTTGTGCGTCCGTCGCGGATTAATGTTGCTATCTGTACCTCACTGGGCGTTAACTGCAATTGAAGGGCGGAAAAATGTGCAACTAAAGGAGAGATAATTTTTTCCAGGCTGGAACGGATAACTTCTGTCCACATATGTTGTTGCTGGTTCAAAGGGCTGGATTGTAACATTTTCAAGTAGGGGAAGAGCTGTTCCCTGATGTTGCATACCAAATTGTTTTCCATTTCCTCCTTATCTTTGTCTCTTTGGTTTAACAGTACTTTTAGGGCTATATTGGTTTCTTCCAAGTGCTCTTTTTGAATTTCAAGCTCTTTTTCCCGATTTTTTAATGCTTCTTTTTGCTGCACAAGCTTTTTTTCCATGAGTTTCAGGGCTGTAATATTTTCATGGCTGACAACAATGCGGAGTTCATCCTCGAATCGGAGTCGGGTTGCGCGCATATAAAACCACCGTTCTTCTTCGGGCGAATGGCAGGGATATTCAATAACGAACTCGTCAATACTGCCATTTATCAATGCCGTAATACCCAAAAATACTCTGTCAGCTTCCTTGGAAGAGGTTCCAAAAGATGAACTGCATACCTGCAAATAGTTTATTCCGGTCATGTCGGGTCGCATTTTCAGGTCATTGCTTTGCGCAAATTTTTTCCAGGCCGCATTGGTGTCGAGAATTTTTCCTTTCATATCCAGGATAGCGACGTGGGCGGAAAGGGAATCGAGAACGTTGCGGGCAAATTCAGCGCTTACTAGTGGGTCAGGTTTGCTGTTCATGAAGACAATTCGTAGAGGTTGGGATGGCGATAGTATTTTTTTTAAGGGTATCATAGCGGTCGCATGAGCCCAAGGTAAGCACTCTGAGTGTGAAGATAATATACTCTGATATATGATGCCTCCCTCTTCACAAAGTATACGCCTGATAGGGCGTTACTGTAATTTGAAATGGACCGGAACGATCACCTCGCCTACCACCGGGATACCATCTCTGGTTGCCGGAACAAAATGCCACTTCTGTACAGCTTTGAGCGCTGCTTTGTCGAGTAATGGATAGCCACTGGTTTGCTGGAGATCAATGTGACTGGGAGAGCCATCCTCAAGGACCAGAACTTTGATCATGACTACTCCTTCCCACCCCCTTCGGCGGGCAAGCTGCGGATACACTGGTTTAGGGCTGCTTTGGTAGAGAGGGCTAGCCTGAGACGTCACCGGCGCTGCCGCTGCGTGCTGAGCGGTTTTGGCCAACTGTTTTTGGGTGGTAGGCTTGCCTGAAGCGTGATCAGGCGTGCTTTGCACCTTTTGAACCGGTTGCTGTTTGAAGTGGAGTCGTTTTTTTCTGGTCGGCGGTCGAATATGCTTTATTTTTTTTTCTCCTGTTGTTTGCAGAGTGGCGGAGGAAACTGGTGCAATATTCTCTAACTCGGGCAGCGGCGGCTCAGGCGTGGCCTCCTGCTGCGACAGAGTTGGAGATGTTTGTACTTGCTCCGCCTGTTGTTGCGTAACTGTGCAATCATCAAAGCTGATGGTAATGCTTTCTGCTCCAGGGAGTTGTGGAGCGATTTGTGTGTTTTCCGGCCAGGGGAGTAGAAGCAGCCCCCCGTGTGAGACGAGCGCGCAGAAAAGCGCACAGACTATCCTTTGCATGGTTACCCGTGATGCATTACTCCCTGCTTGCCTGCAGGGATATCTTTGTCAAGCCGCAGGCCTTCAGCTCGTCCAGTGCCTGGTAGAGTTGCTGGTAGGTGATGTTTTTTTCGGCAAAAACGAGGAGCTGGGGATTATCCTTGTCTCGGGCAATGTCGGTCAGGCGCTGGTGCAGTTCTACCTGGGTGAGGGGCTGTTGATTGAGAAAAAATTCAATGCCTGTCTTACCGTTTGTGATGGAAAGCGATATCGGACTTTCTTCGGTTGTCGTTGCCTGTGTCGATTGAGGCAGATCAAGCTGCAGCCCATGGTGCACAGCCATGGAAAGCATGGCGTAAATAAAAAAGACCAGGAGGAGAAACACGATGTCAATCAGCGGCAGCATTTCGATCCGTGCCGGTTTGTTTCGGGTGTGGGCGAGTTTCATTGGAGCATACCCGGAGTTTTAAGGTGGTTTTGAGGGGCTTTTTTTGCTCCATTGCTTGCTGGTGATGTATTGTAGGGCTCCGGTTCGGTTATTCCTTTTACTTTACTGTAGACTACCTCCAGATTGGTGGCATATTTCTCCATCACATGGATGGCATTGTTTATCCGGTTGTTGAAATAATTATAAGGTATAACCGCGACAATGGCTATGCCAAGCCCTGTTGCGGTGGTAATGAGGGCCTGGGCAATACCGGCAGTAACCAGTTTGGGATCTGCTATGCCGCCGGCACCAAGCATTTTAAAGGAACTTATAATGCCAAGTACTGTGCCGAAGATGCCAAGCAGCGGTGCAATGGTGATCATGGTATCTAAAATAGGCATGTGACGACTCATGTGCTGCATCATCCGGTTGGCTTCGGCTTCCATGGCTTTGGCCATGTCGAAATCCCGGTGTAGTATGCCAACCGCAAGTACACGGACCACATGGTCTCTGCAGGGTTCTGTTTTTGTTTTACATGTCTGCCAGTCGCCTTCCTGGGCCAGACAAAGCAGTTCATCCATCAGGGGGCGGTTCCGTTTGCGATCTAGCGATGCCCAGAAAAAAAGTCGTTCCAGTACCACCGTTGTCACCGCGATGGAGCAGAGGAGTAGAGGCCACATGACCGGCCCGCCGCTTAAAAATATTTCGTATAATCTCATAGCAGATATCAGGTAGAAGATTCCGGGTGAATGAGCAGAGCTATTTGCTCTAGTGCCTCGGCAAAGGTAGTTGGAGACGGACTGCACACCAGGTCAGGATCAATGATGTGGATACGATTGTTGAGCACTGCTTTCATCCCGGAAAATTTGTACCATTTTTTCTTTTCCATGGCAGCAATACCACTTTCCGTACCCATGATGGCAATAATGATCACATCAGGATTGTGCGCAAGCACCCGTTCGTAATTCATGGTGCCGTTTTTTTGGTTGGCTGCAATGTTAATGCCATTGCTGTATACGATATAATCGTTGGTAAAGGATCCTTTAACCGAAGAAAAAAGAGGCTGCGATCCTATTTGCAGAAAAATTTTTTGTTGGGAAAGGGCTGCATATCGGCTTGTGACCGCTTGCACTCGGTGTTGAGCCTGTTCGACTATTTCCTGTGCTTTTTTCTCCACCCCAAGCAGTTGGCCAAGCTGCAGGAACTGGTTGCAGATGGCCTTAAATGAGGAGGGTTGTTGGAACTGCACCACCCGCAGCCCCATGTTTTTCATCTGCTGCAGTTGCTGCTGCTGGGTAAGCCCCGTTGCCAACACCAAATCCGGTTTGAGACTGATAATTTTTTCTAAGGAGACCTGCATTACAGAGCCGATTTTTTGTTTGTTTTTTGCAGCTGCAGGTCGAACACAATAGCTGGTATTAGCAACAAGGCGGTCGTCGGCTCCAAGCAGATAAACGTTTTCCGTATTTATCGGTCCCAGAGATATGATCCGTTGCGGAACAGAGTGGAGTGGTTTGTCAGGGCTGTTTTCTTTGGCCAGGGCAGGGGAATGCGGGGTGATGAGAGAGAACACCAAAAACGCAAATATCAAGAGGGATAAGGCCTGTTTCATGTCTAATAATAGGAGAGTATGGTCAGAGCTCTGGTTAACCTGTCTCTAAAAAAGTCGCTACATTTTTCTCTGAACGCCAGTCCTTTGAAATAGGTTGTCTTGTTGTACTCGATGGTCGGGCAATCCACAGCAATGCCCATTTCCTCAAGCATGGTTCGCCAGCTGTCGTCTGTGCCCATCAGATCGTCTTCCACATGGATTCCAGCGAGGAACATCATAGGAATGATCCTGACTTTTTTAATCGTCCTGTCCTCATGTATTCTGCTGATCTGGTTGATCACAGCTTCGTGATCAGGAACACCTTCGATTGAGGCTGCCTGGACATTGGGATACAGACCGGTGACCAATCGTTCAATACCGAGGTAAGTAGCATTGACAGGATCGGCCGCAAGGGGGGTGCCATGCAAGGCCAGCAGGTTGAGGCCGTCTTCACCAGTAAGGAAATCACTGCTAACAACCTCCAGTACCTCTTTGATAAAATCCCAGCGATGGCAAAGCGTTTCACCGACGATGATTCTGAGGCCGGGGAAATAGTTACAGGTTTCAAGTAGCTGTTGATACTCGGTTCCTGGGAAAATATGCAATGGTTGAACGATAGCCTTACGGAAACCATCGCTTTCTATCTGAGACAGCGTTTGCTGGAGGCTTGGTAGCTGTTCCTTTTTTCTTATTATTTCAGAGGAGTATGCCCAGTAGAGCTCGTACTCAGAAAAAGAACGGTCAAGTTTTTGTTGAAAATGTTCTATTGCCACCTTGCCCTGGCTGGAGCTGCCAAAGGTAGTGATGACAAGAGCAGGTTTTTCCTTGAGTTTGGGAAGGCGCATTTTACGCCCAATATATCCTTGTTGCTGCAAGGTGTACTCCTGAATTAAATGTTTTTTCGTTTTGCGCCCAGTACCGCCAGGCCTATAAAAGCGAGAACAACTACACCCGCCAGCCATTCAACCCCAGATGAGGTCATTGCCGTCGTTTCATCCTTGGTGTCCATTTTTTCCATTTTGTAGCCCTCCACAGTAGAGTCGTTTTGTTCACTTGACGCTGTTGTGTCCATCTCTGCTGCTTGGGCGGCAGATGCTTGTGCGGGTGCGCTCAGCTGCTGTTGGAGGTGCCGGCGTTTTTCCACTTGTTCATCAAGCGACGCACCGGCCATTTTTTCAATTGCTATCTTGAATGCCTCGACCATATCAGGACTTAATACCCCCGGCAGGGAGATAATAGAAACCACCATCTGGTTGAGCAAGGGATTGTTGCAGGTATGCTCGCAACAGGCGACACCTTTTTTAACCACGGAAACAGCATAAGTGGCAGCAAGTTTTTGGGTGACCTCCTTTTCCGGGTTCCAGTATGCTTTACGTATACTTTCCAGCATGCGAGAAGTGATGGATTGATGGGCCCAAGGGGAAGCCTGGTTGAAAAAGTGTTGCAGGCCCAGATCGTACTTGTCTTCCACATACACTTCATAGCTTTGCTGCCACTTGGCGGCATCTATTTTCTCTGGTGTGGTTACCTGCCAGCCCCAGAGATATTCCACATAATTGGCCATTTCCCGAGCACCTGCATAGCCTTCCTTTTTCATACCCTCTATCCAGTGTGGATTAAGATACCTGCTGCGTATTTCCCTGCCCAGAGTTTTTGCAACATCCTCCACTTCTACCTGACCTGTTTGTTGTTGCCTGGTGACCATTGTTTTCGGAGTACGGCCTGAAAGGTGACGGATTGCCATGGATAATCCGCCGAGGTATTGGTAAAAGTCATCGTTATCAAGCAGGCCGTACACGTTGGATGAACGTGAGTGGAGCGCTACATCAACACCTTTGAGCTGTTCTTTGAGTAGTTGCGGGGCATCAAGTCCCCAGTGTTTTTCGCCAAAGGCAAAGCTGGTTCGTTTGCTAAAAACATCGACAATTTCCTGTTCACTCTCCCATATTCCTGAAGCTGCAGCCATTTCAGAAACGCCGTTGCCGTAGCTCCCAGGAGTCTCAGAAAAAATGCGCAGGCGGCTATATTCATCTGCAGCCTGTTCATCCATTCCCTGCGCCTGAAGTATCTGTTTCAGCTGTGCGGTATTTTTTCGAAGCAGGTTGTCCAAATCGGTCTGCCTTATGGCAAGTTGCACCCCTTGGTCGATTAACAGCATTTTGTCTGGGAAAAGATCGCGATAAAGCCCGGAAGCATTGACCATAACATCAATACGGGGGCGTCCAAGTTCTTTGCATGGGATGACCTCCACCCCGGTTACTCTTCCGCCACTGGACCAGGTAGGTCTTATGCCCATCAGATACAAAACGGTTGATTCGTTAACGCCTTCATTACGCAGGGTTTCTGTGGCCCACAGCACCACTGCCACTTTGTTGGGATAGGTCTGTGTGGTCTGTATGTGTTCGGCTATGAGTTGTTCTGCTGCTCTTTTCCCCAGTTCCCACGCTGCTGGAGTCGGAAGCTTTTGCGGGCTATGGCCGTAAAAGTTTTTTCCAGTAGGCAGGGCATTGGGGTTACGAATAGGATCATTCCCTTGGCCAGGAGAAACATATCTTCCGTCAAGCCCATTGAGCAGGGCCGTTAATTCAGCCTGGCCTGAATCCTGGAGCCTGGTGATAATATCGTTTGTTCGCTTTTCGGGGTGGTGTTGGATAATGCTTTGAGCAGTCTCGGCAGCTGCCTCGGTATTCATGCCTCTACCAAAGTGATGCATGCCGTAGGGCATCAGGTTTGCTTTGATTTCTTCTAGATAATGCCCTAACTGGTGCAGCTGTCCCTCCTGCTCATTGTGGAGCTGAGCAGGAGGGACAGCTGCACCATGATACGCATCATGGTGCTGTTGACTTTCTGTTGTAACATCTTTCATGATGCCGGTGCTCTCAACCAGGTCCATCAGTTCGGCATACTTTACCGGAGCTGTATCGCTTGTCCTTGCCTTGGCACGTTCATATTCATTAATCAGCTCTGCCATGCGGCTATACTCTTGGTGCAGACCGGCTTTTTTTAAAGGCGGGGTAAGGTGGGAGATCATCACCCCCCGGCCTCTGCGTTTTGCCTGGATGCCTTCACCCAGATTATCAACGATATAGGGATACAGGTTAGGGACGTCTGCAATCAGTACTTCCGGAGAGCAGGCGGGTGATAACCCTGCCTGTTTGCCTGGGGTCCATTCATAGGTGGCATGGGTGCCGAGGTGAACCATGGCATCGGCCTGGAAACCGTGTGCAAGCCACAGATAGACTGCCAGGTACTGATGATGAGGGAAAATGGTGGTGTCGTGGTAGAGTTTCATTGGGTCATCGCTGAGACCTCGTACCGGTTCAGGCAGCAGCACCAGTTTGCCCAGTTGTACTGCCGGAATCAGAAAATTGTCACCATCCACCATCAGGGGCGTGTCTTCGGGCTGACCCCACTGATTGATAACCTTTTCCTGGAATGCCTGGGGGAGTTGCTTGAACCAGGCTTTGTACTGCTGGATGGGAAGCCTGAGGACCTGGGACGATTGGAGCAGGTTTTCTAATTCGCCCGGCGCCCATGAACCGATATTTCGGGCTGAGGTCATAATCAGTTGCTTGATTGTTTCTTTATCCGGGGCGTTGCCCACCATGTAGCCTTCAGCGGCCAGAGCAGAAAGGATGTTTTCCAGGCTGGCAAAAACATTGAGATAGGAGGCGCCGATATTTTGTTTTCCCTGGTGGTGGTTGTAAAAGAAAATAGCTATCTTTTTGTCGTGGTTTGCCATTTGCTGGAGGGCGAGCCATTTTTTGATGCGGGTAATGATGCGAGTAATATTTTCTGTGATCGGTTGACTGAGATAGTAAGACTTACCTGTATCAGGATCACGAACCTGTTTTTTTGCAGCCAGTGGAGTGGGCTCAATCAGGCCTGAAATTTCGGGGGTGGCAATGGTCCAGGTAATTTCACTGCCGCCTATGCCTATGGGGCTTTGCCGCCACTGATCCAGTGTATCCTGATAGAGGCTTATTGCATTGATGATCGGGACGTTGAGCTGGTCCAGCAAAACTGCAAGTTCATCGGTGAGAGCAGAGTAAAATTTAAGGGAAAGGGCTACAACCAGGTCAACTTGTGCTTTCCCTTGGTTATCAAGAAGAATATTTTCAATTACCTCCTGATCTTTACCAAAGCAGGGTACCGGGGTAAAACCGGCAGCCTCCAATTGGTTAATCAGTAAACGTATCGGTTGTTCCTGGCCGGGGGTGAGTGATGAAGAGAAAAAGAGCAGACCGACTCGTGGCTTTTTGGGAGAAAAGTTTGGGCGTGCCTGCAGCCATTGAAAGTATTGCTGGAGAGATGAAAAAGGTTCCGGTGCATCAGGGTGATAGAGTCCCTGTTGCACCTGCTTTTGTACCGGAGCAAAAGAGAGGGAGGCGTCAAAGTGACGGTGGGCGGCCAGTAACAGCATGTTGCGCATGTTATTAACGCTGAGATGGCTGAAGTACTCGCCGAGTTGTTTGTCAAAAATAAACCCTAGCTTTTTAAGTGGCTCATCATCAATGGAACTACGCAGCGCGTAGATGGTTTTCCCTTGGAAGCCAATGTGGTTTTTTAGATATTCTTCCAGTTCCCGGCCCATGACATCAACAATGATTACTTTCGATTGGTTGATAGCTTTTATCTGCTTTTTATCGTCGGGTTGTATCTCTCCGGCAGATATGACCTTGATATCCACCGGAACTTCAAGTCCCTTTACGGCCTGGTTCGCAAGATAGGAGTCGCCGTCAATAACCAGCAGTGTCAGGTCTGCTGCCATCAGCAGGCATGGAAAAACAAGGGCAAGGACAAGGAAAGGCAGCGGTTTGAGATAACTCATTTTTCCATTCGTGCTTGGGCGCCTGCCAGAAGTGCTGCCAATCCTTTGGCTGTAATCTGCGGCAGGTTGTCCTGGATAAATGGTTTGAGCTCTGCATCCCTGCCGCCGGCAAGCTCAGAAGCTGTCGCCTGGATCCATGCGTCGATGCTGCTGGTATCTTCGATTATTCCACGTTCTACATCATCGCTTACAGTCAGGATCGCTTTCAGGAAATCGGCATACCTGGGCTCAAGGAGGATATGTTCCATCTCTGCCCGTAGAGGAGGAGCTTGTTGTGGATTTACCGCCTTGCTGCAGAGATCGTGAAGACTTATTTTTCGCTCCTTTAACCGTTGAAAGATAGAGCGTTGGGCGGTCAGGCCGTTTTGTTGATGCACAGCTTCTCTCACGCCGGCATACACCGCCCGGGCAATCAGTTCACCCATCTTGGTATGGCCGCCGGTGGAATCAATAGGATAGCCTTCACCCTGGACCACTATAATATTATCAGTCCCTGTGCCGGTTGCTTGATAAATTCGTGGTGAGTAGCTGGAGCGAATGTCAAGATCCTGAAGAGCTGCTGATTTGGCCTCGGTTGCGCTGATAAGAGCCCTGGTCATGGCTCTTGGCGACAGCTGCATATTGGTGAGCAGCATGATGTTGATAGTTCCGGGCTTGTTTATCGCTGCTTGTTCCGGTTCATAAAAGGAACCGGTGTCTTTGCTCATCCGGACACTGTTACTACTGACGCCGGCAGTGACTAAGGCGGTGACTTGCATCTCCTTGAAGCGCTGTGTTGCCACCGAGAGATTATCCATATCGGCACCTGTGAAAAGGATGGACGTCGTTCCTTCCGGCAGGTGCAATGTTTGCAGGGTCTCTTGGCGCAGTGCCTCAATGCCTTGTCTGTGGCCAAGGCCCCAGGATGGTGGCGGGAAATAGTGGTTGGCAACAGTGGTGATTCCTTGTCTTTGTCCTTCTAGTGTAGACACGACGGTCATTGGATGCTTAAAAGTAACCGCCACCGTTTTATTTCGGAAATCTTTGATATTTGTTTCGATGATTTCCGCTTTCTGCACATAGTCAAGATCAAGAGCAAGTTTTTTAGTGCTGATAATTTCTTGGGCCAGAACAAAATTGTGTTCGTCGCCGAACTCCTGATTGTAGATACGAGTAGCTAACCAGGAAACAAAGTAGCCTGTGTGGGTGGCAGCTCTGCAGGTCAGATCGCAGGGAAAGAAAAAAACCTTATTGTTTTTTATCGCATCCACCTCGTTCCATTCAGGCTGATCAAGGATGCTCATGGTAGAGCGATCACCACCGCATCCATAAAGGATTTGTGGGTTGAACTCTTGCCACTGCTCCAGGGTGACCGGAACAATACTGCCGTTTTTATGCCATGTGGGGGCAATGCCGCCGGCCGCTCTGATAAATTCATTTTGAAACGAATCATCTCCAGGGGCCATAATCGTGTCCCTTCCCATGAGCCGCATCACCCGCTGCCGTTTTTCTTGTGGGATTTTGTCAACTTTATCGGCTATGACCTGCAATTGTTGCCTTTCCCGGTTGATAATTTTTGCAGCCTCTTTTTCTTTGTTAAACAACCTGCCTAGGAGTCTGATCTGGGCAAAACCTTCATCAATGGAGGTGGGGGTGAGCTCGACCATGGTGGCCCTGCCGTTAAAACGTTTGCGTACGCCTTGCTGGAGGTCAGCGTAAAAAATGAGGTCCGGTTCAAGGGCGGCTACTTTGTCTAGGTCTGGATTGAAAAAGCCGCCGACAGCCGAAATGGCTGAGCTTTGGGGCGGGAGTACTGAATGGTAGGTTATTCCATGTACTACCTCTTCAGCACCAATGCGCAGCAGGGCTTCAGTTATGGAAGGCACTAGAGAAACCACGCGCTGTGGTGGTTTTTCTATGGAGATTGTATTGCCGGCTGAATCGGTGAAGGAAAAGGGAAATACAGCTGTGTGTGCACTTCCAGGGAAAAGGAGAAACATCATAATGACGATGCCGAGGTTTTTTTTCATTATTTGCTGTGGGTTCGGTTTGTTGTTTGTCACAGAGACAGCCTGATACCATGGGGCTGGCAAAATTTTTATTGACGAGGGGGATCAGCAGCGGGATTTTCTTTTTCCGGAACATACACCATGGAACCATCCTTGAGGCGGTAAGCAACGCCAAGGCGTTGGCCTTTGCCTTTGGCCTTGTCCTTAGTCACTTTTATCGCTTCAATTTTTGTCCCTTTTTTGGTGATGATTTCCATTTCGCCATTGCTGGATTCCTTGGTAATGGTCAATTGTGAATCCTGACGAAGCAAATCTTCGAGGTGGTAGGTACCAAAGAGGGCAAGGAGGAGGCCGACAATAAAGACAAGGCCCAAATCAAAAAGGTTCGCTATTCCGGTCAATGGGTCGTTATCAGAGAGTCCTGCGCCTCTGTTTTGGGTACGTTGAAAATATCTCATTGTCTTTCATCTGGCCTGTTTACATAGTCGCCCATGATTATTTCTGCTGCCAGTTCCATATTTTTTACGTCTTCTTCTGTCCAGCGACGCTGCACCGTAAAAAAGAAATAGCTAACCAGCCCCAGCGTCAGCCCTACCACCGTAGTGGTAAAAGCAATCACTAAATCACCGGAAAGGCGGGTGAGGTCACCTTGGCTGAGTGCAGCAAGCCCGGTACCCATGGGAATCAGGGTTCCTATCAAGCCTAGTCCGGGGCCGATTCGTATCAGCATTTTTAGTCGGTCCAGGGACTTCCATAAGTGGTGTTCTTGTTCACGTAGCAGATGCGTCACTGCCAGGTCCGCATGGGGTTGCTTGGACAGCTCTATAAGCTGTAAACAGCATTGTCGGACAGTAGGCGGAAAGTTGGAGAACGTTTGATTGGTTAATGCAAGCAGGGGATCAATATCATTGGTCAACCGTTTGCGGTTTATCCACAGGCCACAAAAATTGCCGCTGTACATTATCAACCACAGGATAAGGGCTGACAAAAGGAACAGGACCGGAGTAAGCAGGGATGAGGAAACAAGATAAATAAACGATTTAAAGAGTGCTGTTATTTCCATGTTCGTATGTGCGCTTGTAGTGCATTCCAGTTTTTTTGTAGGAGCTGCTCAACACTCCAACGAAAAAGGTTATTCCCATCACTATGAACAGCCAGGGAGAGGAGTGGTGATTGAGTGGAGCAAGGCCGGATTTACTGAGTCTGTAGATTTTATCAATATCGCTAAACTGAGGGACAACCAGGATGGTTATGAGAAAATAGAGCGCTGTTAGGACCATCACGGTGCCAAGGCCATGTATCGGCTCGCTGCTTTTCATGTAACTGACAATGAATGCGCTTATACAGCTGACAGCGAAAAAGCTAAGGTAAAGCCAGACAAACAACCAAGGGGTTTTCGGATATAACGCTTGCAAAAAACCGCCGCTGAAAAGGATCACCGCAAAACAGACCGGACATGGAAGGGAGAGGAGTAGCCAGCCGGAGCTTTTGCTGCGGTTCTCCGGTGGTCGTTTTAAAAGAGCCGCCCCCCAGAGGAGAAGGAGGGCGGCAAGGAGACAGTGGAGGGTCATCCCGTTTTGAAGAAACAGCATGAAGCGCTCCAGGTGCTCCATCAGGTTGCCCTGATGGATGAGGTAGCCGGCAAGCAGGAAAGACAAAAGGTAGCTTACCTGGCAACAGCAGAAAATTGCCCATCGTCTGGGGCCTGTTTCCTGCTGCATGAGGTAGGAGAGACCGGTCCCGCTTTTCACTGCAAAAATTCCCAGTGAAAATGCAAGGCCGAGCAGTAATGATTTTAACTCCACTAATAATCCCAGCGCAGTCCGAGGAACCAGTTGATGCCAGGCATAGGATACCCTTTCACGTAGGCATACTCTTCGTCAAAAAGATTGCGTACTTCGCCGCGCAGGGTGAATGCCCCATAGGTATCAGACTCAAGAAAACGATACGAGGCAACGAGATCGGCAACTGTAGACGAATCAAGTTCAACAACCGGTGTAGGGTATGTTCCAGACTCCCAATCATTGACGTCTTGTTTACCGGCGTAAGCAACGTTAAACCGGACAAACGCACCTGCCCCATTGTTTACAACAAGGCCTGCTGATAGGTTGGTACCACTTACATAGAGGAGATCTTCACCGGTTTGGTCATCCTCATACTTGGTGAGAATAGTCATGCCGAGATAGGGTCTGACTTCCCAGGTCCAACCCATTGGTTCTCCGACATCGTAGCTGATCTCTCCCTCAAAACCGGCAATGGTCGCATCGCCAAGGTTTTTCCAGGTAGCTGAGCCGTCAGCAAGATAATCAGTGGTTATTTTATCTTCAAAATCGGTGTAGAAATAGGTCAGGGAGGCAGTAAGACTTTTGTGTTCAAAGTCGACACCACCCTCATAGGTATTGCTTTTCTCTGGATCGAGATCAGGGTTGCCTACTGTTCTGGTACCAAAGCTGGTAAAATCGGCTGCCAACTGGTCGGCAGAGGGCATTGTAAAGGCCTCTGCATACTGGGCACGAAGTTTCAGTTCGTCGGTAACCATCCAGGCAAGGCCAAACTGCGGGGTTAATCGGTTTTGATCTTCGTCTCTGCCTGCGGGCTCTTTTACTTCAACTTCATACCAGTCGTAACGCAATCCTATGTTTGCGGTGACAGCATCATCGGCAAAACTTGTTTTGCCTAACAGAAATAATGCTGGATTGGTATAGGTGGTTTTTGTTGGAGTCCATGTGTTTTCCACATCATAATCGAGCCAATCAAATCCCGCGGTAAAGGTGGCAATATCAAATGTTCCGGTAACCTGTGCCTGGGCTCCCTGTTGATCTGTTTTGTTGGATGAATCTATGCCGGTATCCCAGCCGGATGCATTGGAGGCAGTCGGACTTTTCCATGTGTTTTCATCCTTACCGAAAAAATAACGTACCATCCATTGATACTGATCATTATCCGTACCCCCATTATATCTAGTATCAATGGAGTAATTGTCCTTGTCTGTGGTATTATCAAGGTCGGGATTGCTGAAATAACCAGGATCACCCGCATCATCTGCATCAAAACCGGTGAAAATGACGCCCAGCCGATTGGTATCTGAGAAGGAGTAACCAAGATTCGCACTTATGCCGGTTTCATAGTTATTTCCTGTGTTTTCAAATCGATCACCGCTCCCGGTGTCATAATCGCCTTCGGTTCTGTAGGTATAACTTCCTGCAAAGTCAAAACCGTTTTGATTAACAGTTCCACCAATAGAGCCTTCTCCAGTGTCAAAACCGCCACCACCGGCTTCTACAAAAGCACTGTTGAGCTTACCTTGCCGGGTGATGATGTTTACCACACCACCCATACCCGCAGACCCATATTGTACGGCTCCCGGGCCACGGATTACCTCGATTCGTTGGACATTTTTGGTCATCAGTTTGGCCACGTTACCGGTACCCGCACGTCGGCCATCCAGTAGAATGAGGACCTTGCCCTGCAAGTCGTTACCATGGGTATCGGTACGAAATCCTCGAATGCCTATGGAGGTGAGGTTGCCGGGGTATTTTTGAATGTGACCAAGTCCTTTTTCTGCAAGCAGGTCGGCAACATTACGGCTTGGTGATTGCTCGATTTCTTCTCGGTTGACGACAGTGAGATTGGCGCTGACTTGTTTTTTTGTTTCAGCGGTACGGCTTGCTGTAACAACAACCTCATCCATTACAGTGGGTTGTGAGGGGGTGGCTGCACTCATAGCAGTTTGAGCATGGAGGCAGGACAGGATGGGAATAAGTAGAGCGGGGTAATACTTCTTCATTGTTATTTCTTCTCCTTTTTAAGAACGGATGCCCGGAGAGAAATAAAAAAAATCCCCGGACCAATTAGTACTACATTGATCCGGGGATGCCCTGATTTAAATCCACAGATGCCTTTGAATCTCTTGTCCACGGAGATTCTGGAAACATGGAAGCCTATTGGGTAATAAGGAGATGTGCGTGGTTCCATGCGGTACCTTTTTTGCGGTACCATTGTTCAGGTAGGTCTTCTGACTATCCCCACTTTCAACGGCCTTCCCGCTTTGGAGCAGTGGCACACATGGTTGAAAGCATTTTTCCTTATTTGTTTATAAGGAGAGGTTTACAGCGGCGGGCCCGTCCCGGATTTACACCGGGTTCCCTTTTAAAGCTTGGTTGTAAGCACCTGAAACAAACAGGAAACAAACAACAAAACGGGAAATAAGGCAAGCTTTTTTTACAGTTAAATCAGTGTGCTACTGAGTGGTATCCGGGGGCGTTTTTTTGTAATTGCCTCAATCACGCAAGAGGAAAAAAATGTGGAGAATTTATTATTGGAGGTAACCGAGGTTGTTCATTGACCAGCAAAATCTTGGATTGGGGGGTACAAAGATAACAGTGTTTCTGTAAATAGCACTGTTAGCCCGGATTTCTCATCAATAAAGTTTTTCGCAGGGCAAGGCACAAGCCGCGCAGCTGTAGTAAACTACCGCAAGTGGCTTGTAACGTAGATCCTGCGGAAAAATCTATTGACCCAAAGGGGGAACTTTTTGATTTAAAACAAAAAACACACTGTTAATAGCACAGGTTACATTTTAGCTAATAATATCAATTTGTTGAGTTTTAAATCAAAAAGTTCATGAGAAATTCGGGTTAGAGATTTTCTCTCCTCCGGCGGTGGTCAACGATGGTGAGGTTAAAGGTCTGGGCAGGGCACCGAAACGGCAAGAAGTGAAAGGTTGGTTGGGGGTAATAAAAAAAGAAGATGCTGGAAAAGGCTGGTAAGTGGTTATCATTTTCCAGCCTTTTTTTATATTATTTACAAGGTGTTGAACCCTTAGAAACGGGTTTGTCCTCTGAAAGAAAGGAGCTATCCTTCAGTGTATCCCTGGGGATTGGAAGATTGCCAGCGCCAGGTATCTTCGCACATTTCAACCACCCCCCTTTTTGCTTCCCAGTTCAACTCTTTCCGTGCTAAAGAGGGGTCCGCCCAACACTGGGCAATGTCGCCGGGTCGGCGGGGAGCTATCTTGTATGGAACCTGCTTGCCGCTGGCTTTTTCAAAGGCACTGACCATATCCAATACTGAGTAGCCTTGGCCTGTACCAAGGTTGTAGGTAACCACCCCTGGGTTTTTTGTGAGTTTTTCCAACGCACGCAGATGTCCAACGGCTAGATCAACCACATGAATGTAATCACGGACACCGGTTCCGTCTGGTGTGGAATAATCATTGCCAAAGACCGAAAGCTCTGCGAGCTTGCCAACTGCAACCTGAGAAATGTAGGGCATAAGGTTGTTGGGAATACCGTTAGGATCTTCTCCTATTTGACCGCTTACATGCGCACCAACAGGATTGAAATAACGCAGCAGGGCAATGTTCCACGTTGGGTCCGGTACGGCCAAGTCCCGCAAAATTTCTTCGACCATCAGTTTGGTTCGCCCGTAAGGATTGGTGCAGGAAAGAGGAAAATTTTCCATGATAGGAACGGTTGCAGGATCGCCATAAACGGTTGCAGAAGAACTAAATACTATATTCTTGACGCCAAACTCCTGCATCACCTTACAGAGGTTAAGCGTACCTGTTATATTGTTATGGTAGTAAGCAAGCGGCTTTTCCACAGACTCGCCTACGGCCTTGAGGCCCGCAAAATGGATGACAGCATCTGTATCTGATGCCTTTTCAAAGACTTCTCGAACCTCCTGTTCGTCCAGTAGATCTGCTTGAAAGAAATCGATAGACGAGCCTGTTAATTTTTCCACTCGATTAATGGATTCCTTGGAGGAATTACTGAGGTTGTCTAAAATGGTAACCTTGTGGCCGGCTTCAAGTAGTTCAAGACAGGTATGGCTACCGATGTAACCGGCACCACCTGTGACTAAGATATGCATTGTATACTCCTGTGGTGGGAATAAAAAAATAACGCAAACTGGAATAACATCAGGTATAATAATGGGTTTGTGAAAAAAGGGCATTGGTTTTTATATCTGCATAGATATTAGATATATATGCCGGTCTGTTTAATTTCTCCCGGTATAATTTTACTTTCTATCGGAAACGAGAAGGGCGGTGGGAACGGTTTGCTGTATAAAATAACATTTGCAATCACTTTTTTTCTGATTTCACTGCTGTCGATTAAATTATCCACAGTTAAGTCCGCTTCCGGCTTTTCAGTGGCAGATAGGTCGCTTGATTATACTGGTGTCTCCTGGGTAATTATTGGTACCCTTGTCGGTGGCATTTCAACCATAGGTACGGTCCAGACGGCCTATACGCATGGGATCTCAGCCTGGATATTTACCCTCGGGAGTGGTGTCTCCTGTCTTTTGCTGGGCTTATTTTTTGCCAAAGGGTTGCGCGAGGCTGGAGTCGTAACAGTGTCCGAATACCTGGGGCGCGCTTTTGGAAGCCGTTTTCGCTCTTATTGCAGTATCGTTAATTCGGTCGGCATGTTTATTCACATCATCGGACAATTTTTGGCATCCATTGCCATTCTTCAAGCAGTGTTTCATTTTAGTGCCGGTTGGGCTGTGTTGTTAACCAGCATATTTATTGGGGTTTTCGTTATTAACGGTGGTATTGCCGGGGCTGGGTTGATCGGCAAAATTAAATTTTTCCTGTTGTATGTTATCATGCTGGTGAGTGCTGGTGTGGCTTTGTACCGGGGCGGGGGCCTGGAAAATATTCTTTCATGCCTGCCACCAGGTGCTGATATGCTCAGTTTGCGTCATTATGGTCTTCAAGCAGCATCTGTTCATATGGCATCCATGGTTGTCGGAGTCCTTTCTACTCAGATATATCTACAGGCTATTTTTTCTGCCGGAGACGTGAAGGAGGCGAGAAACGGCGCTTTCCTCAGTGCTGCGGTGATTCCTCCCCTCGGACTGTTAGGTATTGTTATTGGGTTGTATTTGCGAGCGAATTTTTCTGAAATCAGCGGTGGTACGGCTCAGGCTCTTCCTTTTTTCCTCTACCATAGCTTTCCGCCCCTTATTGCAGCTTTTTTTTCTGCTGGCATCCTGCTGGTTGTGCTCGGTACCGGAGCAGGGTTATTGCTTGGCGTTACCACCAATATATACAACGATTTCATAGACCGGAAAACAAAGGAACATCACCTTTTAAAGCCGTTGTCATTGCTCCGTGCCTTGACTCTTTTTATTCTTTTTTGCGCAGCGATGCTGGTTTTTACCGGGCTGGATTCGGCAATCCTTAAATGGAGTTATATGTCAATGGGGTTACGTGGCTCTGCTGTGTTTGTGGGACTTGTTATTCTGGTTTTTTTCAAAAAATTGTCGCGCTCGAGATGGGTGGTTTGCTTGCTGTATCTTATTCCGGTGGTTTATGTGTTGATGAATATCAATTTGGTCGGAGAAAGCTGATAATCGCTTTTTTAAAAGCCCAATGACGGAGGATTGTTAGGCTGGATTAAATGTGGTGTGCCTTGGCTGTTGAGGTTTTCTTTGTATACAGTATGATGCCTGTGACGGATGAATCCTTTTTCTCTTCTTACCTGATAGTTAGTTATTATGATGTTACCCAAACTCACCCTTGCCGACCTTGCCCGGTCCGGACATGTTACGCGCTGGCATAGTGTTCGTACTTCCAGAGATCAGACACTGGCAGAACATCACTACATGGTCACCCGTATCTCCAACAAGCTTGCCAAAGATATCATTGGGCCTGATTTGTCCGATACCGATCTGCTGCAGATTATGGAATACGCCTCACTTCACGACACACCTGAACTCCTTACGGGTGATTTGCCAAGCCCGCTTAAACAGCATATTGAGCATTTAAGTGGAGATAATAATCCCATTGAGGCCATAGAAAGAGAGATTGCTCCCTGGTTGTTTGAGATGAAGGAGGCCATCCGTCGTGAGCACCCAGAGCATCTGCTGATTGTGAAGCTTGCCGATATAATTGATGCCCTTGTTTTTATTACTGATGAAGGTATCGGAATACATGCAAAAAAGGTTATTGAACTTCTTTACCAGATGCTTGAAAATAAACTCAAACAAGGAATAACCACTTTTCCCCAATATAATTGGCGGCGAACAATTGATTTGCTCAACGAATTGTTGCAGAATGCAGAGGAATCAAAGGTGGCTTTCGAATTGCAACCATAAGCGGCGCTCCTATTGCTTTGTGGAACCAAGTTCTTTGTTCACCTGAGTCCACCACCTTTGTTGTATCTTCGGTGAATAGTAGAGCGATGTGTCCTGATCGAATGTAGTATGTTGTTTCAGTATCTCTTCGTTATAACTGTTGATAATATCTTGAATCCAGACAATGGCAAGCCGTTGCGCCTCCATTGCCGTATTGCCCACGATGGGTAGCCCTTTGCGGTAATGGCTCTTTTCTTTGGTTATCTTTTGCGCTGTAATTTCCAGTAACGCAAAGTGAATTTGTTCGTGTTGAAGGACGTAGCCTTTTTTTGCTGCAGGTATGTTTGGATTCCACCAAGAATTTTCCGGTATGAAAACAGCTTCAAATGCAAGATTGTCGATGTCGGCAAAGTACAGCGGAACCCCATTGAAAGAGCTTTTCCTTACCATGATTTTCGTGGAACTTTTGGGACGTATTTGTACACTGGAACGGGCATTGAAATGTTCTTCCTGCCCGTTTGTGCCTTCTTGCAGCGATGGCGCACGAAAATCTTTTTGTTGCAGTTGCCGGTATGCGAAAAAAGTTGTGGGCTGTTTTGATGCCGGCCGAATCTTCGGGGCCGCATACTCAGGCAATTGGGTACAACTGGATAAAAGTGCTACTACAAAGAGCAGGGAGAAAAGGCGAGCTTGATTGGAAAAAGCAAAAGGCGTGGGAGCCCGCGAGCTGGTTGCAAGAAACAAGCGCAGTAGAGTGCCGGGATTGTCAGGGGGACGATTTGCTGCTTGTTTCCAGAGGAGCATTGGTCTAAGCTTGTACGCAGCAAAAGAGAGAAGTGATGTGTGTTAATTGAGGACAGTGCTTCTTTTTTTGATAAAAAAAAAGAGCGTAGAAAACAATCTACCAAACAGGCATTGTTAGCGCCTGCCTGGTAGATTAAAAAGGCTTTGGTAACGTAATGAGGTGTTACATGCCGGTTATGATACTTTCTACACGGCGATTCTTGGCACGTCCTTCTTCAGTGTCGTTACTGTTGGTAGGTTTAGCTTTACCGAACGAGCTTAAGGTGATTCTTTTGTTGTCAATGCCACCTTTTTCGACCAGGTAGGCACGCACACTTGCTGCGCGTCGCTGGGAAAGCTTGAGGTTGTACTCTTCTGAACCAATATTGTCTGTATGACCAGCCAGGGTAACGTGAGCTTTTGGATTTTCCTGAAGGAGAATTGCAAGTTCATTCAGTGCCACATAGTTTTCTGGTTTTACAACGTCTTTGTCAAAGTCAAAAAGAACGTTGTTGACGCTGGTGCCTACAACTTGTGCTTTGGGCATTTCTCCCTCTTTGACCATGAAAAGAGGGTTGGTCAGCCATTCCGGATGACCGAGAAGTTTGGAGAATTGAATAACTTTTCCACAATCACTGGCGCTAGCAACAGCGTTGACAGCTTGGTCACCGTTGGTATCGTCGTCGGTGTCAATAACGTAAAAGCAGACTTTATATTTTTCTGCAAGTTGTTTGGCGATCATTCCAGGGGCGGGAAGTCCACGGTTCGCTGTGAACTGGCCATCGGTAAAAAGAAAGACAACTGTTTCACCCTGCAGTTTGGCAAGGATAGGCTCCAGAGAAACGAGTCCGTTTTGGAGCAACGTTGTTCCTGAGGGCTTGGAAGGGAGCGTGTCGATGGTAGAGGTAAAGGCTCCTTTGTCGTATGTCTGCATGGGTAAATAGCTTTTGAATGCTTCTTTACCAAATCCGGGCGTAAAGGTATAAATACCAGCCTGCCAGTCAAGTGCGGGTAACGTAGAATTTTTTTCAGTTAGTATCTGCCGTTCGATGTCCAGTCGCATTTGATCGCCACTTTTGGCTTTCATGGAACTGGAAGAGTCATAAAGGATAATAAAGTTGTCTGCCAGTTTCACAAAGACCACTTCTTTTGCAAATGCCGTGGTGGATAAACATGAAGCAAGCAACAGGGTCAGGCCGACAATAAAACTCTTGTGGATCATCCTCATTGTGTTCTCCTTCGTTGATGTTGTAGAAAGTAAGATAACGATTTGACTATAAAAGAATAATGCAGGAGTGGAAATAGGTCAATCTTGAATTTACAGAAAAAAAGACCTGGCCTGTGAAGTATTGGCCCAGCTCAGGTTGATCGTAACTGAGCCATTGCCAAGCTTAGATATGGTGATACGATATACTCGTTTTGTGTGTTATATTGTTGTTGACAAGAGGTTGATTATATTTGCCCTATCTGACACACTTCACAATGCTGATTCTGATTACGTACAAAACTCAGCCAATTATCTACTGAAACAGACAGGGGACTGATTTTATTTCTCTTTTAAACCCGGGAGACAGATTAATTTTCATAAAAAACCATGAAAAAAATCAGTCCCCTACCTCAGTACTGAGAAATTTAATCTGTCTCCCGAGTCCCAAAAAAAAATGCTGAGTTTCATTGGTAATCAGAATGCTGATACCGTCTTGTACGCAGTGTTTTCATCATAACCGGAATGCTGACAGATTCCTCTGTTTTTTATTTTCATTAAATACGACTCAGTAATATGATTTATCGACGATTTGGAAAGACTGAACTGGAGATGCCTGTTTTTTCTGCTGGTGGGATGCGATTTATGCAATCCTGGCAAGATGTTGCACAGAAAGACATAGAGCAGGCACAACAAAAAAAGCTACAGAAAATAATTGCCGGGGCTTTGGATCTGGGGATCAATCACGTCGAGACTGCGAGAGGATACGGGTCTTCAGAACGACAGCTTGGTCTTGTCTTGAAAGAATATGAGAGAGAGAATTTTATTGTTCAAACCAAAGTCGAGCCTGTTGCAGATCCCTTACTGTTTCGTGAACATGTGCTTGATTCCTTGCGCAGGTTGCAGGTGGAAAGGGTAGATCTTTTAGCTTTACACGGGATTAATTCGCATAAACAACTGTGGCATGCTTGCCGACCCGGCGGTTGTCTCCATGCTGCAAGATTGCTGCAAAAGCAGGGGAAAGTGGATTGGGTTGGTTTTTCCGGGCATGCTTCAACTGATGTTTTGCTACAGGCAGTCAATCATGACCAGGATGGCGGTTTTGATTATATCAATTTGCATTGGTATACAATTTTTCAGCGAAATGAAAAGGTATTAGAGGCTGCTTCCGTACAGGACATGGGGACTTTTATTATTAGCCCTACCGATAAAGGAGGGATGCTGCACACCCCACCACTTCTTCTAGAGGAGCTTTCCGCTCCACTCACTCCAATGCAATTTAATGACCTTTTTTGTCTGCAGCATAAGGCGATACACACAATAAGTATTGGAGCCGCAAAACCTGATGATTTTACCGATCACGTTTTGGCTTTACAATATATAAAGGATCTTGATCTTGTCGGAAATATTTATCAAAGGTGGCAAAAGCGCATGTTGGCGGTAAGTGGTAATTGTTCTCCAGACAGCCATTGGGAGATGTTTCCCGGCTGTGGGGAAACACCAGGATGTATGAACATACCAATGATATTGTGGTTATATAATCTTGCGACAGGGTGGGATTTGCTGGCCTATGCCCAGGCAAGATACTTTATGCTGGGGAAAGGAAACCAGTGGGTGCCAGGCAATAACGCAGCCTGTATTGTGGAAGACGATGTACAGGTATTTGCAGAAAAGTTCCACCTACCGGCCCGTGAACTTTTGCTAAAGTTACAACAAGCTCATGAGCTGCTCGTGAAAAAGGAAAAGGAGAATGTGTAAGCACCTGTTTTTCGCATGCGAAAAGGTAACTTTTTTTATTCTGTAAACAGATCTTCTTGATGGAGTAGCCTGCTAACTTTATCAAGCATTTCGTGATAATTTTTTTGGTTGATCCGCAGGTTAAGGGTCAGCTCTCCATTTGCTGTTCCTGAATCAGGCGTAAGGTTGAAATCTTTCTTGCTTGTATGCCTGCCAAAGTATTGCTGCCTTATTTTTGTAATCTTTTTGGTGAACTGTTTTTGGTTGGTAACAGCTGATTGTGTTCCTTTCTGCTGCATGAGGCGGATAAAAGTCGCTGCTTTTTGCGGGGTATCCATTGCCTTGGTCAGCAGTAGTTGAACGTCCTTATGCGCGATGGCTTTACTCAAGCCTGTTTCCCTCTCTTTTAATAAGGTAAGTATACTTTGGAGTTGTGGTCGTGTAGGAGCAAGTGGTTTTATTATTTCCAGGTAGAGGCTGTCTCGGTCATGGGGGTCTTTGATTGGGGCGAGGATTTCAGCTGCTATGGAGAACTGGAGCTTTTCATTGATCACATCGTTGATAATCTCTGGTGATTCGTTGCGCGTTCGAATTTGATTAACTTTGCGGTATTTATGAATCGTAGTGTGGGAAACTTTCTGGCCTGGAGCACCAATACCCAATGTCTCGCCGAATTTTTCAGCAAGCATGGTGTTGTTCAAGTGCATGGTATCACTGGCAGTATCAAGAAAATTCCCTATTTCAACAGGGTTGAGGTTTCTTCTTTTGGTATTTTCGGCAAGTGAAATATTAAAAAAATCTTCAGTGGTGAAATCCCGCTCCTGAAAAATTTTGGCTTCTATCCACACTCTCCCTATGCGTTTGGCTGCTTGGAATCTTCTGAAACCACACAGGATTTTGTAATAACCATCATTTTTACGCAGTAAAACTAAAGGGTGGAGTAATCCGTTTTTTTCAATGGATCCTGCGAGTTCGTCAATATATGATTCTCTGGTGAGTTCATCGTACTGTGCGTCGTTATGAATACGGAAGATATATTGTAGATCCTCCTCCTTTTGTGTCTCTATACTTTTGAGCTGAACTTTTCTTACCAAAGGCATTTTTTGTTGAAACTGCTGCATAGCCCGCCACAGCTTTTCCGCCGTATGTTCGGCAATCCCTTTTTCTCTCACAAGTTCCGGAGCAAGAGTCAATAGTATTGAGCTTACATTGGTATTGTAAAAACCCTCGAGATAGTTTTTTTGGCGATAAAGTTGGTTGAGATGGTCGGGAGAGTGCCCGCAGTAGATGGATCCTGGAGGTGCCAGGTCTGTAGTTATTCCCTGGTCCTCGATGGCGACCCTGTATTTACTGATCTGCGAAGGGGAGATGGTTGGATTATGTGGTTTTTCAGGTACGCCTCGTTCTCCTTGACCATAACCGAAAAGGATGTGTTTCCCTTGCGGTAGTGTGGTGTCGGCGACCTGAACAATAAGAACCAGCGGCGCCATATCATTTTCCAGTATCTCGTCTGTGAAACGTTTGATATGGACTAGAAAGGTATCTGTAACTTTTTTTCGTGTTTTCACCGCCTGCATGTCTGTCAGATCAATAAGTGTTTTCTTGTATTTGTTATTAATAACGGCATAACTTTGAAGCTGTTGAGCCAGCACAAAGCCCAGATCGGTGAGAGAGTGTTGGTCCTCCTTGTTTGTGTGGCTCGGCAATCCGTTAGGCACGAGGAGCAGGATATTATTGTTGCCGAGAAAAGTGCTGATCGATCTGTTTTTTTGCTGGTTACTTTTCATCTTGTTCGTTTACCGGTATCTGGAAAGTTATTTGAGCAAGCGCCTTATGAGCCCCTTCAAGTGCAAGGTCTGCCAAGTGTGAGCCGTATGTGGAATTATTTGTACGACCTACTATTGCATCAAGTACTTCACCTGGCTTGACAAGCTCTGCGGAAGTGACCGGCAAAAAGGCAGGCTTGTCATTGTCATCGTTGCTGTGCAGTAAATTTGCGGTAACCAGGTTTGCTGCGATTGCCTTAATCACACTGGTTGGAGTGCCTTTGAGCCTGTCGGCCAGTGAAGTGACGGTAGTCGTGCGTCTGTTATGAAAGTCTGTATAAACATGGTGGAGAATATCAAAAGCAAGCTGCAACCGTCGCTGCGGCACAATGGTATCTGTAAAAGGGAGGTAATTGTTTCGATGTTGTATCCCGTAAGCGAGGGCCGCACCTGAAAGAATAAAATTCCATCCTAAGTAAACCCATACAAGAAAGAGGGGGACCGTCGCAAAGGAACCATAAATAGCATTGTATTTAGCTACCCCTACCTGAAGAATGATATATACTTTTTGGGTCAGAAACCAGAATATAGAAGCAAAGAGTGCGCCGGTGAATGCGGCGGATGTTGTGACCCTTGCCCTTGAAAAAAAGAGGTAAACCAGCATCAGGGTAATGATGATAAAAACAAAAGGCAAAAAATTAAACAAGGCGGCTATCATCCAGTCCAGTGGGATGATAGTTTGGATGTAGCTCATCATCCGTTCGCTGGCGAGAATGGTCTCACCGGCAAGTGCCATATTGATGGAAATTGGGAGCAAGATGAGCAGTGCCAGGTAATCCATCACTTTGCGAAACAGAGGGCGCCCTTTTTCTTCCCTCCATATATCATTCATGGCGTCTTCAATTGTGCTGAAAACCATTATGACAACTAGTAGAGTACCGCCAATACCAAAAATACCCAGCGCCGCAAAATTGGTTTTGTCAACATAGTTAAATATGGTGTCGACTGCTCGGTAAAGGTGTGCAGTCATCGTGTTTTGGACTGGTTTTTCAAGCAGATCAGGACTGGTGGACTCAGGTTGTGTTTGGTGAACAGTTGGGCGTGGCTCCACCTGCTCAATAAAGCGAATAGCTGCAACTCTCAGTTGGTCGCCACTCCCAAGCCCCTTGAGAACCGCAGTGCTCATGGCAAGTAAGGGCACCATCGACAAGATGACTGAGTAGGTGAGGGCGGATGCTCTAATGGAAATTTTCGCTCTGGTTGCTTCTATGCAAACAATGATGAGAATTCGTGCAGCGCAGCGTAATCCTCTGCTCAGGGCGGTGCTTGTAGCGGTCTCTGTGAAGGCCCATTTGATGATTGGGGTTGACCAGTTTTGAAAGTTACCTGTCATAGTGCTCCACTGACTAGCCCGAATCTCTCATGAACATTTTGTCATTTTCCGGAAAGATATGTAATTTCAGTTTGATACTATAAAAATAAATTAGATACAAAATTAACAAAATGTTCACCACAGGTCAGTCCATGCGGTACCATCTTCTTCAGTATTTTGGCAGTATATATAGCCTACTATCGGAGTCTGCGCTTACCTATTTACTACCAAAAACTTTGAACCTGGTACCGCCTGAACTGATGAGAAATCCGGGCTAGTGTCCCGTTAAAAGTATTACGTACTGGATGGCCTATTTACCCATTTCCCGGAAGAGCCATTTCTCTATGATTTCAAAAACTATTTCACGCTTAATAGGCTTGGAAATATAATCGTTCATCCCTGCATTCAAGCAAATTTCTCGATCACCTTTCATTGCATTTGCAGTCATTGCGACGATTGGAATGGTATTGAATCCACGTTCACGGATGATTTTGGTCGCTTCCAGTCCATCGGTTTCCGGCATCTGAACATCCATAAATATGAGATCAAATTCATCGGGTGCAGAGGTAAAGGTATCAATGGCTATTTTTCCATTTGCCGCTACTTGCACATTGTATCCGGCCTTGGTGAGAATGAGGGTTGCCAGCCTCTGGTTCACCGGATTATCTTCTGCCAGAAGAATTCGTATCGATTGTTTGAGTTCCTCGCGAACGCTATACTGGGTGATGAGTTGTTCTTTGGAAGGGTCTTTAGTCTCCTTCTGCTCTTCTCCCAGAAGTTTTTCCATGGTTTTAAAAAGAATCTCGCGACGGGTCGGTTTGGTAAGAAATGCATTAAATCCAGCCTCATTGCATTTTTGGGCATTACGATCATTTGATGAGGTGTAGGCAAGCAGTGGTGTCCTTTTAGCCGTTGGTATCTCATTGCGAATCATGTGCGCGAGCGCATATCCATCAGGTACAGGCATCTGGATGTCAAGAATGATCAAATCAAAATTTTTGTTTTGCGCTACGGATTTTTCCATGGCCGCACGAACCTGACTGCTATCGTGTATTGCAACAACATCAAGGCCTGCTGTGTCAAGGATATGCTTGAGGATATTGAGGTTTGTCAGATTGTCATCGACAACCAGTACCCTTTTTCCTGTGAGGGAAACCTTGCCGAAATTTTTTATGTGTTGCTGTTTTGATTTTTTGAGTTTGGTCGTGAAATGAAATGTACTTCCTTGACCAGGCTGACTCTCTGCCCATACATTGCCTCCCATCAGTGAGGCAATCTTACGGCATATGGAGAGGCCCAATCCGGTGCCGCCGTATTCCCGGGTGGTTGAACCGTCAGCTTGGCGAAAGGCCTCGAATATGGATTCTACTTTGTTGGCCGGTAACCCAATACCGGTGTCACGCACATGCGCATGAATCTCAATTTGGGTATCTGTTTCCCGGTCGACTCGTATTGCCAGCTCAATTTCGCCCTGCTTGGTAAATTTTACAGCATTGCCCATGAGGTTAACAAGGACCTGACGAAATCTTCCTGGATCCCCCATCACGTTTGCGGGGAGGTTGTTGTCAATTCGGCAAAGCACTTCAATCGGCCTGCTTTCCACTTTGGGCCGGATCAAGTCGCAGACATCCTGTGCAGTTATTTCAGGATCAAAATCAATGCACTCCAGGTCTAATTTTCCTGCTTCTACTTTTGAAAAATCGAGGATGTTGTTGATCAAAGAAAGTAGAGCGTCTGCACTACGCTTTATGGTTTGTGCAAATTCTTTCTGTGCTTCATTAAGAGGGGAGTCTAACAGCATGTCGGTAAAACCAATGATGCCATTCATTGGTGTCCGTATTTCATGGCTCATTGCAGCAAGAAATTCACTCTTGGCTATATTTGCTGATTCGGCAGCTTTTTTTGCACTGCGAAGTTCTGCTGTCTGTTGCCTAATTTCGGCCTGGAGGGTTTTAGAGTAATTGTGCTGCTGTTCTTGTATTTTCCTGTAATTCTCTTCGTTTTCGACCATTATATCCTGGAACTTTTTTTCGAGAACTCCGGATTTTCTGTCGAATTGTTTTTTTTGGATTCGCAGGCGGCTGATCGTGTCTTCGGTCTCTTTATGAGCAAGGAAAAGCCGGAGACTTAAGCGGACGACGGTGGTCAGCCAATGGGGGGGGAGTGTCTCTTCAGGCGTTGCAGGGGTTGCGAGTACAACGCATTGGAGATCAGGAACGGCATGCAGGGCAAAACATCGCCTTTTGTGCTGAATCCCTACTTCAGAAGATTTATCAAGGCTGTCAAAGATGAGCTGCCTGGCCTCATCCGAGGTAATGGGGTAATTTCCTGATGCCTTATGATTGCCGTCATGGTCAGCACAGAAAAATAATAACTGTTCGGTTTCCTGTTCAAGGTGGTTGCACAGAGTGGAAAGTGTCTGCACAGGATCGACCAGATCAGCAAATAAATTCTTGAGAGCCATGGATTTATTTCCCGTACATGCTGGTTATTTTTTCCAGTTCTTCCGGCAAATCTTCGGCGAGTACTTTGTATTCAGCTATATTTTTCTGTACATGGGCTGAAAGTCCTGGGGAAAGCTGCGGATATTTATCATCTTTGACGGAAAATCCAAGCTGGTTCACTATATACTCCGCAATTTGTAAAATCGCGGTGGGTGAGTTAGGTGCTGGTTCGTTGTTGTCAAGGTGATGATCTCTGATCGCTTCGGCTAAAGGTTCGGCAATTTGCCATTCAAGTGCAAGTAAATAACCGATTTGACAATGATCTGTGTTTAGCTCCCTTTGTTCGAGTGCAACAATATCCGGTGAGTTTTCCTCCAGCTGGTCGATTATTTTAAAAAAAGAATTACGTGCTGTCTCAAATTCAACAATTAGCCCTATATCATGCAATATTCCAGTGAGATAGGCGTCGTCGCCGTCTATTGACAAAATTCGTTCTGCAATCATTTTGCAACATAGGCCTACAGCCGCACTGTGAGACCACAAACGCTTAGGTTCGAACCCCGGATTGTCTGTGTCTGTATCGATCATGCCCTGTATTGCGTCGGTAACGGCAATATTATGCAGGTTTTTCATGCCAAGGAGTGCAACGGCCCTGGAAATGGAGTCAACATTGCGTGACATTCCAAAAAAAGAACTGTTGACAAGGGTAAGGAGTCTGGCAACAAGGGCGGGGTCCAGGCGAATGACTTCTTCAAAATCCTGGAGGGTTGAGTCTTCATCGTTTATAAGTTGAGCCAGCCTGGTTACAATATGCGGCAGCGTCTTTGTTTTTTTAAATTGTTGAATGAATTTTTCAGCCGCATCCATTGTGCATCTCCTTGTGCTTGGATTTTATCCAACTGCCAGTGGGGTGTAGAGGCTCAGGAGGCTTCCTGGCTGCTCTTTGGTATTGCTAGTTAAAATGACAACTGTGGTTGATGATGGTGCCAACCACAGTTTCCAGTGCGTCTTGAATCATTGCTTTTTCCGCCACTCTCCCGGGGTATTGCGCTTACCTGCTGCGAGGCTTGTGCCTTGCCCTGCGAAAACTTTATTGATGAGAAAGCGCTGGGCTAGAGTGAGGAAAGAAAAGGAATTGCCCAAGGTGGCTTTAAGCCTTGATTTCCTTTTTTGTAACTGCCTCTGCCTTGATGCGATCAAGCAACTCTGCCAGCACAGGCTTTATGTTTTCGCGTAAGTCACCGGCAACGATAATAAATAGGAGGTCGTCGCCAGGTTGAAATTTTCCAGAGTGGGCCTCGACAATAATTTCGTAAATTCCTTCTTTTGCGAGATATTCCTGGCGAAGTTTGTCGATTTTTGCATGGTCGACGATGGTTTCCAGAGCCTGGACCTGTTGTTTGTCAGCTCTGGACCAATTGCGTACGGTCCCATTGTGAATAAGGATCATTCCGACGTTATCTGTGAAATCAGGTCTTTTTTTCAGGGATTGAATCGTTTTTGTGATATCCATGGCTTCCGTTTTAGATAGGTTTCTTTTTAGAAATATTTTTTAAGATGACAATGTTGCCCTTGGAGGAGGGAAGTGCCAGTTTTTGGCCGATTTTAATGATTGAATGACGGTTGAGGTTATTAAGTGTTTTTAGCTTGTGGGTCGTTGTTCTATATCTCTTGGCTATGGTGCTTAATGTATCACCTTTTTGCACCGTGTAAAGCGTATCCGGAAGTTGTCTCGCGGCGTACATTGATTTTTTCCATTGGCTGAGCCTTAGTCGAACCTGTTTGGTAGCGGGCAAACGAAGCAGGTATCCTTCTGGGATGAGTTTGGTGCCGTCGAGCAGAGGTTTTTTGAGTGCAGGATTTAAGCGAGCAAAGTCCTGTTTAGAAACACGGAAGAAAGACTGTAAAATTTGACTGGAAGCATAGCCCTCTAAGCGCAACGTTTTGGTCGCTTCCGGTCTGTCAGGTAATAGTTTGCGATCACGGCCCAACTTTCGTGCGACCTTGGTTGCTGCCAGAAATTCAGAGTAAAAGTTTCTAGATGCAAATTTAAAATGCCCTTTTCGGTAGTTGGAGAAAATAGAAGGATAGTTTTTTTGCTCCTTAACTGCCCTGAGCATTCCGGAACGTCCATAATTATAGGCTGTTAGCGCGAGGGGCCATGTCTCCAGTCGGCTGTAGTTTTCTTTAAGGAGTTTTGCTGCTGCATGGGTTGCGAGGAAAGGGTCAAGCCGTTCATCGATCAGTTGATTAATACGCATGTAGTCTTTTCCAGTTGCACGTGTAAACTGCCAGAGTCCGGCTGCTCCTGCTTTGCTTTTTGCATGCGGATTAAAAGAAGATTCAACATGGGGCAAATACGCTAACTCGGCGGGTAAGCCGTAATGGCGAAAAATTGTCTTTATTTGGCTAATGTATTTTCCGGAACGAATAACACCCTGTTTAAATCTATCTTTTTGACCAATTTGGAGCCGTATATTTTCCCGCGCTTTCAAATAGCGAGTGTGCCGTTGTTTCGGAAATAGGGCCGCTATACGCTTTTCTTCTGTCGTGGCTGGTTTTTTGCCGTGGCCAAGTTCTGAAAGGATATTTTTGACACGCTGCCTGGCAAGTTTTATCAATTTTTGGTTGATTTGCCTTGATTCAGGCGCATCCCAGTTCACAAGATCAATAACCGTATAAACGATGTTAAGGTCGTTGCGGTCATGCAATATACCTTTTCGCGAACTATACGTGCCGTAGATGTCTTCCCAGAAAGCAACATTAGGTTGTATTACTTTGTAAACAGGAAAGTTGTTTTGCGCTCCAGCAGGGGCGATAGGTATAATCAGTGACACCATGCATATGACGAGAAAGAATATGCTGGATTTTATAAACGTAACCCGAATGTGAAAAGGAAGAGCATTGCGCATAGAGGTTAAGGCTACCTTGTAGTATACTGTGATTTTTACTCGTACGGCTCCTGAGCCATACCGTTTTGAGACTGCTGCAAAATATCTTTTGCATTTCATTATACAGTGAAACACCCATCTTCAAAATTAATAACTATAAAAAATGAAGAGTGCCCGCATTATGTACAAACCGATTATTGGAACTTTAGGATATATTCTTTCTCCTGACAAAAAAGAAACGTTGCTGGTTCATCGAAATGCCCGTGAAGATGATCAACATCTGGGAAAATATAATGGTCTGGGTGGAAAAATGGAGGCTGGAGAGGATGTTGTAAGCTGCATGCAGCGAGAAATCTTAGAGGAGTCAGGTTTGCAGTGCAAAACGATGACTCTTCGGGGGACTGTGAATTGGACAGGATTTGGTCCATATGGTGAAGATTGGTTAGGGTTTATTTTTTTAATAACCAGCTTTACAGGTGACCTAAAGAAAAAGAATAATGAAGGTGAACTGGCTTGGCATTTGATTGATAAAATACAAGAATTGCCAATGTGGGAAGGGGATCGTTTCTTTCTCCCTTTGGTTTTTGATGATGATCCTCGTGCTTTTCACGGTTATATGCCCTATGATAACGGGCGTCCAATTTCGTGGCACTTTAGTCGTTGCTGACCCTCAGCTTAAGGATTACCATATACACGTAGAAAGAAATCAGACTTACCCGAATTTCCCTTGCACATCGTGTCAATTTATTAAATGACACTCAATTTGTGTATGATTTGCAAACTCACACAGAGTTGAAAAATCTGCACAGTGTTCACCAAAATCAGGTCGGCCAGGATCATTTTCTTCAGTATTTTGGTAATGAATAGAGGCTCCTGTAAATCATAGTTAAAAACTTTGAGCCTATCGCCGTCTGAACAGATGAGAAATCCGGGCTAAAAAACTTGCGCTTGGAGTTTGTCGTCTGTATAGTTGGTCACTGTTAAACTACAGCTTACTTGTAAAAGGTTTTTTTTATAGTTTTTTCGAAAAGTTAAATCGAGGAATGGATATGGAGCAAAATGCGGAATTATTGCGCTTGGAAGAACTTGTTGATCAAGTATTAAATAAATATAATCAGCTGAAATCCGATTATCAAGCTCTGGAAGAAATGTTGCAGGAACGCGATATGGAATGTGCTGAGCTTAAAGGAACCATTGAAAACCTCAGCGACGAAAGGGCCGCAGTAAGTAGTCGGGTTTCCGGTTTACTGGACCGCATCACCCAGTGGGAAGATGAGCAGGGTAGCGATTCTGGAAAAAATAATGAAGATGATGATGGCCGGGTCGAAAACCAAGGCTCGTCGTTTAATAATGAACATGAAGAGTATCAGGGCTAAAATTACGGGATCGAATGAAAGATCGTCTCGTTCGTTTTAATCTGTTCGGTCAGGAGTTTGCCTTTTACAGCGATGCTCCGGACAATGAAGTGGAATTGGCTATACGCCTGCTTCGCCAAGAATTGGAAGAGGGGGAGAAGCTCAGCCGCAGTGCAATTCCTTCGAGTAAAATGCTCGTGCTGGGCTGTTTACGCCTGGCAGCAAAATATGTGCAGTTAGAACACGAGTTCCAGGATTTTAAAAAGCACCAGGATCAAGCCATAGACCAGCTCTCTGAAAAAATATCGGGGGCAATGGACTGATCCAAAGAGATTGTTATTTAGTTTAATGTAGCGTTCTGCTATACTACATGTAAACAAGTGATGATACCCCTGCTCTGTTTGTGATCAACGGAGTATTGAGCCAACTCTCATGATTAGGGTAGCTGTTTTGTCGTACGATGGGAAACTTTACTGATTCCCTGAGGCGGCAATTAGCATTGCCCACCTATTTGTTTAGGTTTAATCATTGCGTTGAAACGGCAGAGCGGGGGTTTTTATATAATCGCAGTGGACAGAATCCGCTGCGACGCATTAGCCATCTAACGTATTGAAACGGGATGGAAGTAAGTGCAGAAGCGGACGCCAACTGGTTTAGTGAAATAAGACAACTCTGATGAGATCAGGTTTATTATAGATGTGAAACTCTCCGCCGGGCTGATTTTACGAGAAAATTGATCGCACACCATTATTGTTTTCTCTCTGTTTGAACTGAAGAGAACCAGGTAACTGCTATGGTTTGGGCAGTTTTGTCAACATTCCTGTTACTGTTTAGTCTGACTGTGCCCTCTAAGCGGTAATTACCATCGAATTCCGCTCTACCTCCCCTCCCTTTATATTTTTTACTGCAGTTGTTTGTTATTCATTATTGTTGGTAACAAATTGCGCAACATACAGGTAATTTCATGGAACTCAATATGATGACCATGTTTCTGGCGGTGATAAATTTTTTTGCCGGTCTTGGGATTGGAATATATCTACGGAAACGACTTGTCGAGGGGAATCAGCGGAATCTTGAGGCCCAAGGACGACAGATAATTGAAAACGCGATAAGTGAAGCTGAACAAATAAAAAAAGAAGCACTTCTTTTGGCCAAAGAAGAGGCGTACAAGGCGAAACAAGAAGCGGAACGGGAAATTAAGATTAGTCGCCAGGAACTAAAGGATGACCAGCGTCGGCTTAGTCGAAAGTTTGATGAGGTTCAAAAGGATTTTCAGTTATTGGAAGATCGGCAGACTAAGCTTCGTGAAAGAGAAGGAAATGTCGGCTCGGCCGAAAAGTATGTTGCTGAGCAGAAATTGAAGTTTGAATCCCTTGTCGATGAGCAACGGTACAAGCTTGAACAAATAGCAGGTATAAATCGGGAAGAAGCCAAAGAGGAGTTGATGCAATCCATCGAAAGTGAAGCACGCATGGATTGTGCAAAACGGTTGTCCCGTATTGAGAATGAAATGAAAATGGAGGCAGATAGGAAGGGGAAAAATATCCTTGCGCTTGCCATTGCCAGATATGCCGGTGATTATGTGGCTGATAAGACAGTGTCCATGGTGCCGCTGCCCAACGATGATATGAAAGGGCGGATTATCGGCAGGGAAGGGAGGAATATTAGGGCCATTGAGGCCGCAACCGGAATCGATATTATTATTGATGATACCCCTGAAGCGGTAATCTTGTCAGGATTTAATCCTATCCGGCGAGAAGTAGCCAGACTTGCGCTGGAACAGTTGATTTCCGATGGTCGCATTCATCCTGCGCGTATAGAAGAGGTCGTACAGAAGGTAACAGAGGAACTTGAAGTCGAAATTCGTGAAGCTGGGGAGCAGGCTACCTTTGATGTTGGCGCCCATGGGATGCATGTTGATCTCATTAACCTGATCGGCAGGCTGAAGTTTCGGACAAGCTACGGGCAAAATATTTTACAACACTCACTTGAAGTGGCTTTTCTCTGCGGGGTAATGGCGGCTGAGCTCGGACTGGATGTCAAAAAAGCTAAACGCGCCGGCTTGCTGCATGATATCGGTAAGGCTGTTGACCATGAAGTGGAAGGGTCGCATGCGATTATCGGTCGCGATCTCGCCAAAAAATATGGTGAGCCTGAGGATATTGTCTATGCTATCGGCGCCCATCATGAGGATCAACCTCCTAAAAGCGTTCTTGACGTGCTGGTGCAGTCTGCTGATGCATTGTCCGGTGCCCGCCCGGGGGCCCGTAAGGAAATGCTGCAAAGTTATGTGAAGCGCCTTGAAGATCTAGAGAATATAGCTAACAATTTCAGTGGAGTAGAGAAGTCTTACGCTATTCAGGCTGGACGGGAGCTGCGCATTATCGTGAATAGTCAAAAGATTAAAGATAATGAAGCAACAATCATGAGTCGTGATATAGCCAAAGCAATTGAAGAGCAGTTGACATATCCAGGCCAGATACGGGTAACAGTGATCCGTGAGACCAGGGCTATTGAGTTTGCCAAGTAGTTAAAACAGCATAACCTTGGGAAATTGGTCAGTGCTGCTTGCTACTGAAGGTAGGGGGGGGCAGGCTTTACAACACGCAGCACACCAGGGATTAAAGGGACTACGCAAATGCATGAAAAAAGCGGCAATCTTTAAAAGGATTGCCGCTTTTTATTTCGGGCCGTTTCGAAAATAGACTGCGCCGTTCTTTAGTGCTGCCTTTCATCCTCGGCATGCAGTTTCTGACATTCACTGCAAATACCTGTGAATTCAATGTGGTGACCAATAATCTGGTAAGAGCTTGTTGAGGATGCTTCTTTGACAAGGTCAGTTATAACCGGCATGTCAATGTCATCAACTCTTCCACATTGTGAACAGCGGATATGATAATGGGTATCGGTGGTCGCATCAAAGCGTTTTTGGGAACCTCCGACTTCTATTTTAAGAATCATCCCGTTTTCGGCCATTAATTCCAGATTCCTGTAAACCGTGCCTAAGCCGATCCGCGGTAGCCGTTTGCGAACCATATCGTACAGTTCATTGGCAGTTGGATGGGTTTTTACTTTGGTCAGTTCTTCGAGGATAACCTGGCGCTGTGTTGTCAGGCGGAGCATTGGTGATGGCGCATTCATTATAGTTTACTTGTATTAGTTATTAAATAAGATAATTATTCTCACAATATTAATCCGACCACCTTTTTTTTTCAAGGTACAAATGAAGGACAAGCAAACACCATCTCCCGGCAGTGGCCGGCAGTTGACCATTGGCGCGCTCAATATTTGGCCACCTCTTTTTTTGGCGCCAATGGCAGGGTTGACTCACTCGGCGCTACGAACGACCATCCTTTCTTTTGGCGGTGTAGGGCTGCTCAGCACCGAAATGCTGGCAGCACAGTGCCTGCCTAAAGAAAATGCTACTATTTCTCCATACCTTATACGCACTGAACAGGAACACCCACTTTCTTACCAGTTGTTATTGAGTCAACCTGGTGTGCTTAAGCCTGCAATTGCAGCTCTTGAAAAGCTTTCTGCTAATGCTGTCGATATTAACTTGGGTTGTCCTGCACCAAGGGTGAGAAAGGCGGGTGGCGGTTCACAGCTAGCTGCCAACCAGCAATTGGTTAAAGCTATCATCAAAGAGGCGAGAAAAGAGACGACCTTGCCATTAACAGCGAAAATCAGGTTGGGGAAGCAGCTCAATGCTGATGCTCTTCGTGAATTTTGTCTGATGCTTGAAGGTGAAGGGGTGGACTTGCTGACCGTACACGCACGCCTCGACAGTGAATCATTTTGCCGCAAACCTCGTTGGGGAGCAATCGCGGATATAAAAAAGAGGCTTGCCATTCCGGTTGTTGCCAATGGAGGCATCGATTGTGTCGAGGCAGCTAAGAGGTGCTTGGAAGAGAGTGGTGCCGATGGCCTTATGATTGGTCGTGCTGCCGCGGCAAAACCCTGGATATTTTCAGAGGTTGCAAAAGAAGTGTATGGTTATGAGTTCCAATTGACGCAGATGACCTCTCTGCCAAGGGTGTATCACGATTTTTGTCAGGCTTTGCAGGAACGGTTCAGGGTGGAAAGGCGTCTCGGCCGATTAAAGGAATTCACCCATTATTTTGCCACAAACTACGCTTTTGGTCATCATTTGGCCAGCAGAGTGCAATCAAGTGCGTCAATGGGAGAGGCACTGGGAAGAGCGGCTGATTTTTTTAGTCGCAGCGATGCAGAGGCATTTACCGTTCTCCAAAAAGAATGTGGGGATACATTTATTTTTTCACCTGCGGATTAAAATAGCCAAATTGCAGGTCTGGATGAGCGGTCTGTAATTGCCCCAGCCAGTTTCGGATGCCCAGTGGTGCTTGTGTCGGTTGATGCTGGATTGCCCTGAGGTATACTTCCGGATCTATGTTGAGGTTACGGAGTTGAATAAAATCAGGGTGGCATTTGTCAATAAGTGCTGAGAGTGCTGCCAATTCATCCGGGTCGTCAGTAAAGCCTGGAAAAATGAAATAGTTCAAGGAAACATGACGCTGATAGCGTTTCATGATTTGTATTGAATGTTCAACATCTTTGAGAGTGAATCCCTTGGGCCTGTAATAAAGGGTATGCTTTTCAAGTTGTGCGCTGTTCATGGATATGCGAATGGAGTCTAGTCCAGCCTTGGCCAGTCGCTCAACAGCATGAGGTAAACTACCGTTGGTATTCAGGTTAATGGTCCCTTTGGAGGTTGCCTTTCTTATGGCTTTAATACTTCGCTCCATGAGATCAGCCTGCAGTAAAGGTTCTCCTTCGCAGCCTTGGCCGAAACTGACGATTGGAAGGGGAGCCGTAGTGAGGTGTTCAATGGCTATTTCCGAGACTTCTTTGACTGTAGGAACAAAGGTAATCCGGTCTTGGGTTGAAGCACAGCAGCCTGAAGGTTGAAGAGAGATGCAGCCGACACATGTTGCATTGCAGACCGGTGAGCATGGCAGAGGTGCTTCCCAGCGGTTAAGGAAAAAGTTTCTCGCTGCTGGGCAGCAATAGGTCAGGCAACATTTCCCAAGATGCTGGATAAGCCTGTTATGGGGATGTTGTTGCAGCTTTTTTCGGGTTCGAAGGGTAATAAGGTCTTGGTCGAAATTGGCAGTGTCTTGGCGCTTATCACGGTCACTTCGAAAGCCTGTGACCCAGAATTTACCATCATACCAGCCGACAGCGGTGTAGGCAAAAAGTGGAAGCTGGGGGCTGTGTTGATCCTGAGTCTGGTACGCTGTCGTGTAGAGGGATGTATAGGCCGGCGCCATGAAGGCTGCAACTGCCTGAACCGTACCTGTACCATCATATGGATCAGTGTCCAGCAGAGCCGGCTCACCGCTCTCTTTCTCTATGCCGACAGGTAACCTCCCTGGCAGCGTAAAAAGTTCGCTGCCTTCGGGAAGTTCGATCAGGTCTTCTAGATTGGGTTTGCAGTAGTTTGCTGCAGATTGAGCAGCCATCTGCAGCCCTTCGTACTCCTCTATTTCTCCCTTACTGTTTGCAAAAACAAGAAAGGGTAATTCTTTTGGATGTTGAGACCTCATGCCTTGTAAAGTTACCGCGGACGGATCGCTGAGAGAATGGAGTCTACGGTACGGTATACTTCCAGGTCATCACCAAATATATCCTGAATATTAGGATGATCTATCAGGTTTTCAATAATGAATTGGGTGATGAACAGGCTGGCAATGTTGGGATCTTGGGTAAGGTTGCGAATAGGAGCAATCTTATAGCGCATTTCAAATTCTTCCAGGTCACCCATGGCTCGGAGTTGTTTTTCAAGCGATTCCTGGATAGCGCTTACATCGTTGGTCTCAATGATATGCTGATCAAGCAGTCTTTGTACCAGCGCCACCGAAAGCTCGCTGCTGTTTTCTCTGGCTTTTTTCAGTAAAAAGAGACGTTCCCTGTCTCTTTTGCGGTCAATAGCGTCAATGGTCTTGTTGGTTGAATTACTAGGATTTATGTGACGGGCCATGGTTATGTACTCCTGTACAATCGACTGAGTTATTACAGCCGGTAAACTGATAAAAAAATATGACTTCTTTACAAGGTACTTAAATAGTCTCTTTGTCTGCGTAGTTTCGGTTATTTAAGCACTGCTCATTGCAGGTTTGTTGTTTCTCCAATTCCTATTCTTCAGCTGACTCACTTTGATACAAGCTGCGAAAGATGTCAATCTTTGTTGCTTCCTGTTTGGTGAGTTTGAGATCATATGTGTGAATGTACTCAGCTGTCATCCGGTGTGTATTGAAAATGGGAACATTAAGTTTAAGATTGTTTATCGCTTTGGTGAGGAAGACCTCTGGCTGCGAGTAAAAAATTTCAAGAATGTTTGGGAGCAGTTGGTAAAAGGAACTTGAGTCTTCGGCATAGAGCAGTGTGCTGGGGTCTTCACTTAAATCCGCATCATCTACGGGGCCATCATAACCGAATTTCCATCCGGTTTTTCCTTCATGGTAGCCTTCAGCCCACCAGCCATCGAGTACGCTGATGTTGGGGACCCCATTCATGGCTGCCTTCATACCACTTGTACCGCTTGCTTCAAGGGGTCGTTTGGGGCTGTTGAGCCACGCGTGCACCCCGGAAACCATGCGCTTGGCAATGAGCATGTCGTATCCAGGAATGAAAACGAGTTTCCCTAACCCATTACTTAAGGTGTACAATTCTTCTTGGCAGTCGAGGATCAGTTTTAACACTGATTTACCAGGTTCATCTTCGGGGTGTGCCTTTCCTGCAAAAAGAAAGTTAACAGGCCAGTCATTGTCGACAAGTATTTTGGCTAAGGCGGGAATGTCGTCAAAAATCAGGTCTGCACGTTTATAGGTTGAGAAACGCCTGGCAAAGCCGATAGTAAAGACATTCGGTTCCAGCCAGTCCGGCTTGTTGAGTCGGGAAAGGTAGTTGGGCGGATCAATCCAGGTTTCGGTCATCTGCGTACGATGATGTTCCAGCATTTCATTGATGTAGGCTATGAGATGATGGTTATCTTCTTTCCATGCCTTCTGTAGTCCGGTGGTTAATTCGGGGTAGTCTTCAATGGCCAGAGAGGCGAAGCAACCGGGAACATCGCGCCAGTTACGAATAGAAGGCACCGAGTCAAACAGGGCGGCCCGTGCATCGCTGATCCACGTGAGATGATGGACACCGTTGGTTATCGCTTTAATTTTTTTGGCAAAAGCAGGGAACTGTTGCCTGGTGACATCTCTGTGTAATCTGCTGACGCTATTTATACTGCGATTGATGCGCATTGCCATGGCGGTAAAGTTGTACTCATGGGCATTGTCATCATCAAGAGCTACGAGATTAAGTATGCGCTGAAAAGCAGCATGACTAATGGATGAGTACATTTGTCTCGAAAAACGGTCATGCCCGGCTTTTACAGGGGTATGAATAGTGTACACTATTTTTTGAGATACGCGTTCTGCTGCAGATAAGATATCGTCATCGGTGACGATTGAAGCGAAGTTATTGCCGAAAATGCTTTCCAGTTCCTGCAAAATAAGGTGCAGCGTAACTGTTACGCCGTGTTGCTCATTGAGATGAATGGTCTGTGAGGTAAATCCGAGAGCAGAGAGCAATGGCAACACCGCACTGCCAAGCATTCTACGCTGATTCGCTTTGACAACATCGGAAGTGGCATTATACAGTTGACCGGCTGCTTCGGTGATCCAATCCGGTGCACCCGGCAGGCTATAATCAAAGAGAAATTCCGGCGTGAAGTAGTCCAGTTGTTCGGAAATTTCCATTTTCATCCAGACTTGGGCCGTAACTCGAAGAGGTTCAGAGCGACCATTGAAAAAAGGCACCTCAATTTCCAGCGGCTGTTCGGGATGTTTTGGGTTGCAAAGAGGGAAAAGGGTCGGGGTGCTTTCAGGATTCCACTGCGTAGCATGATCTATCTGCCCGACTTTTGAATCTACAATTTGCGAAAAATAACCGCCGCGGTAGAGCAGACTGATCCCAAACACCGGCATATGTAGATCGGCAAAGCTTTTAAGCGTGTCGCCGGCAAGTACACCCAGTCCGCCACTGTAATTTGGGATTTTACGAGGGCCGTTGAGATATTTTTGCAGAATTGTATTGGCGAGGAGGTGTTTGCTCTGCTGTATGTCTTCTTTTAATAACAACTTTTTAAGTGGTTGAAAGACATCCGGGTCAGCACCTATTTCCATGGACACATATCCCACGGAATTACCTTCTGGTGCTGTTAACTTCTGCCACACAGTGTCAAATATTTCCTGGGATACGCCGAAAAAAGTGCCGAAATTACTGGAGCACAGTAGTTCTGCAGCTGGATCTGCTGGTGAAGCAACGTTGATATTGTGTTTAGCGTTCAATGTAATTTTCTCAAAAGGTGATAATGTTCTGATGTCAGCCGAGTGTAGAAAGGCTGGTTTGGTTTTGCAAGTGAATTCCTTTTCCTGGAAAAAAATGTTGTATTCCTTCACGGGTTGAGTAAAATCTACCGATTCCTATGTATATTGTAACCGGTTAATTTATAAAATTGTTCAAGGAGGGCGTAATGCGCATTGATAAAACCTTTTGTCTGCTCGCCGTGATGGTGCTTTTGACAGGGTTCGGTTTGAGCGGTTGTGGCAAAAAAGCTCCTGATGTTTCATCCGAAATGAAAAGCGAAGGACTGGGTCCTGAAGAGTCTTTGGAAAGCAAAGAAACAGAAATTATGGAAGGACGGACCTCCGGCCCGATGTTGCCGGTATATTTTGAGTTTGACAGGTCAGGTGTGGTCGGTGAGCAAGTGCAACGTATTGAGGGAAATGCTGATTTTCTCAAGTCTGCTCCTGATGTAAAAGTGCGCATTGAAGGTAACTGTGATCCACGGGGCACAAGAGAGTACAACCTGGCCCTCGGAGAACGAAGAGCGCAGAGTGCAAAAAAATATCTCATCAATCTGGGGATAGCTCCTGAGCGACTTTCTACCATTAGTTGGGGAGAAGAAAAACTACTTCTTTTCGGTCATGATGAAATATCATGGGCACAGAATAGACGTGATGATTTTGTCATTGTAAAGTAGTTCCATTTAATTTCTAACGCAAAACCGGACAGGTGATTAACCTGGGCCGGTTTTATTTTTTTGAACAGAAAATGTACGTTAAAAAGAGTCTGTGGACTGACTAGCATTTTCTTTCAATGTCGTAACATGCTGGAAAGATAACCAAAGGCATATTATTGATATCGGCATTTTCGCATTTTTGTTTACCTCAAAGGATTATTTTTTGCATAACCAAGAGGTTGGTCGAAAAGAGAGAAAAGCAACAGGCTAATTAAACACGAAAGGAGAGTAACGTGAGCAAACAAAGTAGAGCTTTAAGCGTGATATGGACAGTGCTTTTTATGGGATGCATGCTGGTTGGTGTCACTGGGGCAATGGCTGCTGATGTCAAAATCGGTGTTATCAACATGCAGAAAGTACTTGCTGGTTCCGACGCCGGAAAAGCTGCACAGTCAGTGGTTGCTAAAAAGATGGAGGCATTACAGGCTGATTTTCAAAAAGACGAAAAGGCGCTGATTGCCTTGCAACAGGAAATAGAGAAGAAAAGCTCTGCCTGGAGCGATGAAATGAAGCAGGAAAAGGGTATTGAATTTCAAAAGATGCGCCGCAACCTGGCTGTTAAGCAAGAAGATGCCAACCTGGAGTTGAAAAAGCTGCGCGAAGATAATGTCGGGCCTATTTTAAAGAAACTGCAGAGTGTTGTCAAAGAAGTTGCAAAGGAAAAAGGCTTTACACTGGTTTTGCCGCATAATGTCATCCTCTATGCTAGCGATAATGCTGATCTAACCGAAAGCGTCACCAGTGCCTTAAACAAGGCTATGAAGTAATCCATAGATACTGCTTAATCGTATATAAACATGTCAGTTCATTCTTTACGTAAGCTGGTCAGCAGATTTTCCTCGGCACGGGTTCTGGTCATCGGTGATATTATCGTTGATCATTTTGTGTGGGGAACGGTGACCAGGATATCGCCGGAAGCTCCGGTGCCGGTTGTCAATGTCGGGCGCGAGGAGCTTCTGCTCGGCGGTAGTTCAAATGTTCTTAGAAATATAATTTCACTTGGTGGCCGAGGAGCCATCTGTGGATTGATCGGTGCAGATGCAATGGGGCAGCAGATAAAGGACTTGGTACATGATCTTGGTGCCGACACCGATGGCATTGTCTGCGGGCAAAGGCCCACCACCGTAAAAACCAGGGTTGTTGCCCAGGGGCAACAGGTCGTTCGTTTTGACAGGGAACAGACCGGAGAACCCTCCAAGCCGACGTATAATCAACTCATTGAGTATCTTGAGCAAAATGTGGATACTTTTGATGCCATCATGGTTTCTGATTATGCAAAAGGGGTTGTGAACGAACAGATGATGATCAGGCTTCGGCAGATACTTGATGATGTCTATCGTCAGTCAGGAAAGAAGCTACCTTTGATAGTTGATCCCAAACCTGCCAACATGCACTGTTTTGTTGGGGCGACCGTGATTACCCCCAATCACCATGAGGCCGGGTTGATGAGTGGTATTGCCATTCATGATGAGCATACACTGCTCGCTGCGGCTCATCATATTATTGAAGATATTGGCTGTGAGGCTGTACTCATAACCCGTGGAGAGGCTGGTATGGCTTTATTTCAGCAGGGACAGCCAATGGTTACCATCCCTACCATGGCAAAGGAAGTGTATGATGTGACAGGGGCCGGGGATACGGTTGCGGCAACGCTTGCTCTGGGCCTTGCTTCTGGTTGTAGTATGGCAGATGCCGCAGCCCTTGCAAATTATGCGGCAGGTATAGTTGTCGGCAAAGTCGGTACTGCTTGTGTAAACAATACCGAGCTTGAAAAAGCTTTGCCTGGTACCACTTAATCGTATTTGAAGTAATTCAAGTAACAAGAAAAAAATAACGCCGGAGGCGATTGTGTAATGCGGCCAAAAAGCATGACCGGGTTTGGGCGAGGAGAAATCTCCGCCGACGGTAGAACATGGACAGCTGAAGTTCGGACCGTTAACCATAGATTTTTAGACCAGCGGGTTGTTATACCCCGTCTGTTTGCAGGGTTTGAAGACGCTGCAAAAAAGAGGATCGCCCAGGCAATAGATCGCGGCAGGGTGGATATTACGTTTACTGTCCAGGGAAAACTTGCCACCAATCCGAAGCTTGTCATTGATGATGCGGTTGCATCACAATATCATAGTTGCCTCCAACAGTTGATCGAGAGGTATCAACTTAGTGGTTCGGTTAGCCTGTCGGATATGTTGACCATGCGTGATGTAATCAGTCAGGAGGAACAGAGCCCGGATATGGACGCAGAGTGGGAGCTTGTTGCTTCAGCTCTTGATCAAGCCGTTGTTGAGTGTGACCGTATGCGCGAACAAGAGGGGGCAACGCTTAAGCTGGATCTGTTGCAGCGGCTGGGTTGTTTTGAGCAAATTGTGCAACGTATTGCAGCTGATGCGCCACAAATACTTGCTCAACGGCATGCGGATCTGAAGCTGAAACTTGAGAACCTGCTTGATGGCATCCAGATAGATGAGAACCGCTTAGCGCAAGAAGCAGCAGTGCTTGCTGATAAAAGCGATGTAACTGAAGAAATAGTCAGGCTTGAGAGCCATATTGACCAGTTTAGAGTTTTTTTGGAAGGTGACGAGCCGGTTGGTAGACGACTCGATTTCCTGCTTCAGGAATTTCTGCGTGAAGTGAATACGCTTGCTTCCAAAATTTCCAATGCATCCATCGCTCATCTCGGCGTGGAGATGAAAAATGAGATTGAAAAAATACGCGAACAGGTGCAGAACCTTGAATAGGTCACTCCTGCACCCAGGTTTTTCCCGTCATGACGTGAGATGAGCAGCGATGGATAGTTTCAGGCTTGTGAATATTGGTTTTGGTAATGCGCTGAAAGTCAGCCGGATTCTGGCAGTTGTCAATCCCGGCTCTTCGCCTATACGAAAATTAAAAGATGACGCCCGGGTTGAAAAGAAACTAATTGATGTGACGGAAGGACGACGTACACGGGCAATTATCATTCTTGACTCAGGGCACCTTGTCCTTTCCTCGGTTCAGCCGGATACCATTAATCAACGGCTGGCTGCATTAGATGCAGAGCAGCATAATCCAGCCGCCATCCTTGACAGACAACAGAACGGGGACACCGATGAGTAGTGGAACGTTATTTGTTTTATCGGCACCATCGGGTTGCGGAAAAACAACTATGGTCAGAGAGGTGATGCGTCAATTGCCAAACCTGGTCTTTTCCATATCGCATACCACTCGTCAGCCACGCAACAAAGAGCAGCACGGAGTGAATTACTACTTTGTTTCCCCTGATGCTTTTATCGAGCTGCGGGATCGGGAACCATCAGGCTTTTTAGAGTGGGCTGAAGTGCATGGTAACTTTTATGGTACGAGTAAACAAGAGGTTGAGCAACAGCAGGCGGCCGGGAAAGATGTTATCTTAGACATAGATGTCCAGGGAGCTGGACAGGTAATGAGCAAAGCCTCCCCGGTGACCATTTTTATTGCCCCTCCGTCCATGCAGGAGTTAGAAAGAAGGTTACGTGGAAGAGGGACGGAGGATGACGCCACTATTTCTTTGCGAATGCAGAACGCGAAAAAAGAAATGGAGGCTGCGGTCCTGTATGATTATCTGATTGTGAATGACGTGCTTGAAGAGGCTATCGATTGTTTAAAAAGTATTATTATTGCGGAGCGTTGCCGGTGTCGGAAAACTACATTGGTGCAGGGATTATAACTGAGCCTGTTGATTTACTAGTATTTTCGTTCAAGGTCGAGACATGCCGGCAAAAATAACCACAGGCATATCGTTAATATCGGAGTCTTCGCTTACCTCCAAGGATTATTTTTTCAGTATAACGAGGTAAGCGTTAGACTCCGAGAGATTGGGCGAAAAGACAGTAAAGGAACAGGCTTATAACTGTGGAAGTAGATGGCTAAAGAAAAAGTATCTCCCAAAGGCAGAGCAAATGCCGAACAGCAACACGAGAATGATTCCGATTTTATCTGGGGAATTAATTCGGTTTTTGAGGCGCTGGCGCAGCGGCCTGAGAGTGTATCTGAGCTTTCGGTGCAAAAAGGAAAGGCCGGTCCCCGTATTCAACAGCTTGTTGATCTTGCCCGGCAACATAGGATAAAGCTTCGATTTGTTGATCCCCAGCGTTTTGGGGTACCACGTAATTGTAACCATCAAGGTGTGGTTGCAAGGGTTGCTGCTGCACCCTTGTTTGCCTTTGAAGAGCTATTGGCGTTGTTCGGTCAAGCTCAGGGTGCAGAAGCGCCAAAGGTCCTTGTCCTGGATTCTATTCAGGATCCACACAATTTGGGATCCATACTTCGATCGGCATTGGCGGCAGGGTTTACTGATATTATTCTTACTCGGGAGAGGAGTGCGCCTCTTGGCGGGACAGTTGCCAAAATTTCCGCCGGGGCTGTTTCCCATCTGCGTATCTGCCAGGTTACCAATTTGTCCGATAGTCTGCAGAAAATGAAGGATGCAGGTTTCTGGGTATACGGGGCGGTGGTCGATGGAAATAATGTTGGTTCGATTTATGACATCGAGTTTTCCGGTGCCTTATGCCTGGTTATCGGCAGTGAAGGGAAGGGGATTCGTCCTTTGGTACAAAAACAATGTGATCAATTGGTCACCATTCCCATGGATAAAACATTCGATTCTCTCAATGCAGCAGTGGCGGCAGCTGTAATCATGTTTGAGATCAGACGGCAGGTATCAGCTCGAAATTCCTGACTGCCGGAGGCCGTTAAGCTTTTTTCAAGGTGTGTAGACACAAAAAGCCCTGAACTCGGATAGCCGAGTTCAGGGCTTTTTGTATTGTTCTGCTATCGTGCAGGGCTGTAGTGGCGTGAATAATCCTGCCGAGCCCGAAGGGTGAACTTTTTGATTGAAAACGAAAAACAGACTGTTAATTGAGTTTAAAATCAAAAAGTTCATGAGAAATTTGGGCTAGCTATTTTTTCTTTATCTGTGCTTTGAGGAGATCCCCTAGCGTGCCCATGGACTGAGGCTTAGTTTCCGATGGCTTGGGGATAAATTTTTCGTCACTTTGTTCTTCTTTAGTGTAATCATCGGGAACCAGTGAAATGCGCTTTTTTTCCGGGTCAACAGCGTCAATTTTAATGGTGAACTCCTGCCCAGGCTCCATAATTTCGCGAGGGTGGTTGATTCTTCGTCCTCCTCCCATCTTGGAGATATGCAGCAAGCCGTCAATGCCTGGTTCCAGGGTGATAAAGGCACCAAAGGCTGCCAGCCTGGACACTACTCCCATGTGGGTACTGCCGAGGGCATATTTTTCAGTGACCTCGTCCCATGGGTCGGGGGTGGTTTCGCGCAGGCTCAGGGAGATCTTATCATTTTCCCAGTCTAGCCGCTTTATCAGAACTTCGACTTGCTGGCCGATATGGACAACATCTTCCACTCTTTCGGTCTGCCCCCAGGCAAGTTCCGAAACAGGAATAAGTCCGTCAACACCGCCGATGTCAACAAACGCACCAAAATCTCGAATAGACATTACCGTGCCTGGCACCTGCATCCCTTCCTCAAGGGTTTCCTGTAACTTTTCTCGTGCTTCAAGGCGCTGTTCTTCCAGCAGCGCCCTGGCAGACAGGATAATATTGCGGCCCCGGTTGCCAAACTCGATAATTTTAAAGGACAAGGTCTGCTCAAGATAATCTTCAGGGTTTTCGATCCGGCGAATATCCATTTGTGAATACGGACAAAAACCTCGCTGTCCTGCAACGGTTACCGCAAAACCACCTTTGATCTCCTCCAGGACTTTACCTTGAACGGGAATTCCTGAATGAAAGGCATCCTCCAATTCTTGTGAAGAAACCTGGCCTGAGCCGATTCTGGTGGTGAATGTCATCTCGCCGCCTCTGGCGGAGAGAAGAAAAACGTCAATTGTGTCGCCCACTTTCACAGACAGCTCGCCATTTTCGTCACGAACCTCAGCAGCGTTTAACAAACCCTCACTTTTTACACCGACATCAAGGAAAATGTTTTCGCCATTGATGGCTGCGATAACCGCCTGGACGCGATCACCGGGCTTAAGGGCGGTGCGGGTAACTGTTTTTGCCTGAAAAAGATCTGTAAATTTTTCGTCACTCATTTTTTCATACTCGGTAAGGTGCCTTGATGGCTTTATTATCTAACGGATTGTGATATGGGGGTAAATTTTGTTTCAAAGTTCATGGCATCACCAACAATAATATGGCGTACTGCCATTGTACTGGTATCGACAAGTAAAAAACCTGGTGGATTGTCCTTGCCGAGCAAATCGCCGGGATTGAGCAGCAAGCAGCCGTTCAATTTTTGTACTGCACAAACATGGTTATGGCCACAACAGACAATATCATATTTGCCGGTTTCTGCGACGCCACAGGCAAGTTCCGGATAATGGTGAAATGCGATCTGTAGTCCGTTTACGGTAATGGCACCAAAAATACCATGATGTCGGATGTTGTCTATTTGCGTTTCACATCGTGAGGAAATGAGGTGCTGATCACCGACGTTATTGCCGTAGATAAGGTGTACCTGTCCATTGAACTCGGCAAGGTAGGGGAGCATAAACGGTGAAATGAGATCTCCACAGTGAATCAGTATGCCGGCTCCTTGCCGGTTAGCGTGCTGAACTGCACGCTGCAGGTGCAAAATCTGATCATGGCTGTCAGAAAGGATTGCAATAAGCATATTTGAAAAGGAAAATTAGGTATTGTGCCTGTGATTCAGAATAATATGAGAAAGAGTAAGAAGCATAGGCGTATCCTTCTTTACCCCGCTTATGGCAGTTCTTCAACCCATTTCTTGTCAGTCAAAAGAGGAGCTTCTTCCATGGTCCTGTTTGCCATTGAAGACAAGCTTGGTAGAGACAGTGCTATTGATGTATCACTTCTGTGTCCTTGGGAAGATCCATATGCACAATTTGTTGGATCTGCACTGTGTCGTCCGGTTTGATCGTGTTGAGCCGGATGCTTGTAAAGAGGATGGTGGTTACAGAACCAAAATGGTCTTCCATGGCAAGCTTGTGGATGAGGTTGTCAGGGGCGTACCAGATTTGCAGTCGTTGCAGTTGCGAGTGGGGTTTTGTCGGTGTGAGCTGCAGTGTTTGCAGATTATTACCTGCAGATATCGAGTTTCCGCCGTTTTGTTGTGGTACCACCTGAAAGGTATCGAGAATGTCCGCCTTTCCTGAAAATAAAGTCAAGGTTATGTCTGCGTTAAGCTGATCCATCTTGGTGATAAGGAGCTGCTTATCATCCTTGGTGTAGATGGAAAGTTTATCGCCCGTGTTCAGTATTATCTGTTCTGTCGGAGCAACGTAATTCCAACGCATTATGGTGTCGGCACTGCTTGATGTTTTGACGAACACGGCATTGCCATTACCGGATCTCACTCTACCGCTGGTAGTGGTTTGTTGGTGGAAATCGAAGCAGATACTTGTGATGGAATTATACCGGGCCTGAATTTTTTTTACCTGTTCCTCACCTGTTGTTGCTTTGACCGGGAGCGATAGGAAAAAGGTTGTGCAGGTCAGCAGCAGGCACAATAGAAAAAATTTTGTAAGTGGGTATTGTTGGTTAAGCATGGACTTTCTCCAGATGAACAGGACGACCAAAGATAGATTCGGCAAGTGATTGGGTTGGAAGTGGTAGATCTGATACAAAAAAACGATTGTTTGCTTTCTGTGCAGCAAGTTCTTTTGCGATTCCTTTATTTTGAAGAAGAAAATTTTGAAGAAACAGCGCTGTTTCAATGGATGAGTCTACAATTTTTACTCGTTTACCAATGCGCGGTTGAATTATAGATTTAAGCATGGGATAGTGAGTACAGCCGAGAATAAGTGTGTCAACCTGTTTGCATCGAAGCGGTTGCAGGTATTTTTTGCTGATCATCTTGGTTTCTTTGCGATTGAGCCATCCTTCCTCAACAAGCGGCACAAGCAGCGGGCATGCCTGAGAGTACACCCTATAGTTGGGGCACCTGGCAAGAATGTTTTTCGCATAAACATTAGACTTTATCGTTGCCTGGGTGCCGATAACTCCAATGGTCCCGTTTTTGCTGGTGGAGATAGCTTGGTTTACTGCTGGTTCGATAACATCAATTATGGGGATGGAAAATTTATTGCGCAATGCGTTGCCGGCAATACTGGCTGCAGAATTACAGGCAATAACGATGAGGGCGGCTCCTTGGGCAATAAGAAATTCGGTATTACGAATGGCGTATTCGGTGAGGGCCTCGCAGCTTTTCGATCCGTAAGGAGTATGTATGAGGTCACCGAAGTAGAGTAAAGGATAACCTGGACAGAGTTGTTCGATGGCACGGGTTACCGTCATTCCGCCTAAGCCGGAATCAAAAATACCGATCATGATGTATTGTGTAAAAAAAATATGGAGTTTTGAGCGCTACAATCTCTCCTTCCTGAACAGAAGGAGAGACCGGGAGGGAGCTTATTTGCTTTTCTTTTTGGTGCGGGCTTCGATTGCTTTGCGCAGATTCGGGGGAAGACCGCGTTCTTTTCCTGATTGGGAACGTCTTTCGGAAAGAGATTTGGCACACAGTGGCTGCCGGGCTGAGAAGCCATATTTTTTTCTGTATTCTTTTGCGGTCAGTCCATGTGATTTAAGATGCTTGGGAGAGAGCATTTTAAATTCCTGACCACATTCAAGGCAAACAACTTTGTTTTTTTGGATAGATTTTTTGGGCTCCATTACCGGGCCGCTTTCCTCTGCCGGCATTTCAGCGCCGACGGCTTCAATGTCCTGAAGAGATTTTAAGGTCTGAAAGGTATCTTTTAACGCTTCCTTGACCTCATCTGTAGTCATCTCAGTGCTGCTGATTTGGGACTGAATGATTTCAGCAGTCATCTCGACCAGTGATTTAGTCATTATTTGCTCCTATGCATAAAAAGAAAATATTCTGATTCAATATGAAAATTACAATAGGGTCAACAATAGAACATGTATAATGACAAATCAATTTTTTTTAATCTATTTGTGGAAAAGCTGTAAACTGCTTTTCAGGGAGGCCTTTTTTATAAATGCAGTGTATGTGTTCTTTTTTAGTGTAACTGTTTGATTATACACATGTCACTATCTTGGTAGATTGCTGTGTTTTGCAGGATTCGTAAAAAAAATGCCTTTGCGTGAATCCTGGCGGTGAAGGTTGACACAGAACAGCGGAGACATTACTATTGGACCCGTTATCCCTATCCTTTTAACTTTAACCAGAAGTGAAAAATATTTTTTCCGAGGTAGTAAAATGCCAGTTTACGAGTATGAATGTCCTGCGTGCGAGAAAGTCTTTGAAATGCAACAGCGAATTGCCGATGCTCCTGTAGAAATATGCCCAGAATGTGGCGGTCCTGTGAAAAAACTTATCTCAATGAGTTCTTTCCAGTTAAAAGGTGGCGGCTGGTACGCTGACGGATACAGTCAAACTTCAGGAGGGGCTGGTAAGAATGCCTCATCCGGCACTGCCAAGACCCCCACCCCCACCCCAGCACCTTGCCAGACAGGCGAATCCTGTAAAAGCTGTCCTGCTGCTACTTCAAGTTCCTGAGCAATACGCCGCCGATTTACAATATAGCTATATGCCTGGGGCCAATAGGTCCCAGGCCTAGTTGATGGGAGATCAACAATGACTCGCTCTTTTATTCTTTCTTTATTCTTGTTGTCGTTGCTGGCATCCCTGTCCGGTTGTTCTTCCACCTATTATAATACATTGGAAAAGTTTGGTGTCCACAAGCGAGATGTCATGGTGGACCGGGTGGGTGAAGCTCGGGACGCGCAGGAAGAAGCCAAACAGCAGTTTCAGTCGGCTTTTGAACAGTTCTCCAGTGTAGTTGAAGTGAAAGGTGGCGATCTTGAGGAACAGTATACTGTCCTTAAGGCAGAATATGACAAGAGTGAGAAAAAGGCGGAAGCGGTCCATGATCGCATTGCCGGTGTAGAGTCTGTTGCAGATGCACTCTTTGATGAGTGGGAAAAAGAACTGGATCTTTACTCAAGTGCTGCCTTGCGAAGAGACAGTGAGCAAAAGCTTGAGCAAACCCAGGTGCAGTATAAGCGGTTGATAAGTGCAATGAAACGGGCGGAAGAAAAGATTCAGCCTGTGCTGATTGTGTTTCATGACCAGGTCCTGTACCTGAAACATAATCTCAACGCCCGTGCTATAGCTGCTCTCCAGGGAGAACTGGTTAGCCTGGAAAAAGATGTTGCCCGGCTTGTCCGTGAGATGGAAACATCTATCCGCGAAGCTGATCAGTTTATAACCAAGCTCCAAAACGGATAATCCAACGACAAAAAAACTAGTGTCACGACAACGATGAAATGTTGGAATATTGCGTTGTAATTTTTTACATCAGCCTTGCCGGGTTATGTGTCGCATAGTGTCTCTATGGGGCACATGGCCTGGCAAAGCTGATGCGGAAAAGGGCACGCAAGATACAACAGAGCAGCGTTGCCGGGACACTACTCTTTGGTTATAATAGCCATTGCATCGCCATAGGAGAAAAAACGATAACCTTGCTCTACCGCATGATTGTATGCGTGCAGCATCCGTTCCCTGCCTGCTAGTGCTGAAACCAAAAACAGGAGAGAGGATTGGGGGAGGTGGAAATTGGTGATCAGGTTGTCCACCGTGCGAAACCTGTATCCTGGATAGATAAAAAGATCGCACACACCATCAATGGGTTGTACCTCTCCTTGTTCATCGGTTGCATACTCCAGTGTGCGTACACTTGTTGTTCCTACTGCCCATATCCTCCCGCCATTTTTTTTTGTTCTGTTAACAGCTGCCGCTGTTGTTGGAGATATGGAAATATATTCTCTATGAATGATATGGTCGCGGATATCGTCGGTTCGTACCGGTGCAAAGGTGCCGTACCCAACATGCAGGGTTATATGTTCGACTACAACACCTTTTTGCTGAAGCAGGGTGAGTACTTCGGAGCTGAAGTGGAGTCCTGCGGTTGGAGCAGCAACCGAGCCCGTGTGCTTTGCATAGGTCGTTTGGTAGCGCTTGGAGTCTTCCCTTGTGCTACCCTGACTGCGACTGATGTAAGGCGGTAGCGGCACTTGGCCATGGGCTTCCAGGACCGATTCCAGGTCTGTGGTGGACGCGGTGAGGCGATAATGCAGCCGCACATTTGCTTTGCCGTCCTCCTGGTAACTTTCAACTGCTGCCGTGAGCGTTGGGCTGAAGTGGAGTGTAACGCCGGGTTTGGGGCGTTTGGAACTTTTAAGAAGGGCTATTGCCGTGGCCTCATGCCACCCTTCCCCCTCTGGACAAGGGGATAATTGGCGCGGAAACTCCAGGAGGAACAGCTCAACCCGTCCACCTGTGATTTTTTTGCCGAGTATACGTGCCGGAAAGACCTTGGTGTCGTTGACGACAATCAGGTCGCCGGGACGGAGGTAGTCTATGATGTCTGTGAACTTTCGGTGCTCCAGCATGTCGCCTGTTTTGTCGACCACAAGAAGGCGGCTATGGTCACGTTTGTGGGCAGGGTGCTGGGCAATGTTTTCCTGGGGCAGGTGATAATCATAATCACTTAACCTGTACGACTTGTCTGGCATGGAATAGATAAGGGTAAAGAGTAATGGGTAATGTTGTTGGAGTGTAACTACCACAGGGTCGCTAACTCTTTGATTTATTATGTCTAAAATCTGTAACCTGCTCTCAAAATGCAGAGCACGCTAATCTACTCTATATTGTCTGGAAAGTCTTGTGTCGTCTTAGCCCTTTTTGCTGAGGATATATTATGAATATTGTGACTGCCGCCACTGATTTTGAGATGGCGGCTTTTTGTCGTCAGTACGGCGAGAACGAGAAGGTGACAACTTTTGTTACCGGAATTGGGCCGGTTGAAACAGCTACCCGACTGGCCTCTTTTCTGGCAACCTTTCCCCGTAAGGTGAGCTGTGTGCTGAATATCGGCATTGGCGGTGCCTATCTGGGGCGGCAAAATGGGGTGGGACTGCTGGATCTCTGTCTGGCCAAGCACGAAATTTTAGGAGATTTAGGCATCTGTTTTGATGATCGAATTGAACCTTTGCCAGGGGAAGGGCTGGGGGGCAAATATACCTTTGAACTCGATCAATCCTTGTTACGGCAGGCGTGTGATATTTTGGATGAACATGAGATAGTGTATAAAGTGGGTAATTTTGTGACGGTTAACGGTGTAAGTGCAACCGAACGACGGGGGACGATGCTTGGCAACCTCCATCAGGGGTTGTGTGAAAATATGGAAGGAGCCGCCGCTGCCAGGGTTTGTGAGGAATTTGCCGTGCCGCTGGTTGAACTGCGCTGTATATCAAACCTGGTGGAGGATCGAAACCGCGAAAACTGGCAAATTAAGCCGGCTGCAGATAAATGCGCTGAGGCCGCAGCCATGGTACTGAGAGGAATGCTTGATGAACAACGATAAGCCGCTTACCCTGGGCTATTCTCCATGTCCTAATGATACCTATATTTTTTATGGTTTGGTACACGATAAAGTACCGTTACAGCAGGTGGAGATAGCTGCACCTGTTCTTGATGATGTGGAGACGCTAAATAAGTGGGCCATGGCAGGGAGGCTGGATGTTACCAAACTTTCATTTCATGCCTTGGGCCATGTGCTGGAAGAGTATGCCTTGTTGCATGCCGGATCAGCACTGGGGCGTGGTTGTGGGCCTCTGCTTATTACCGGGTCTCAGCCGAAACCTGCACATATTAAAGACTGGCGGATAGCCATTCCCGGGCGTTACACCACTGCTGCCATGCTGCTGCAGCTCTTTTCGCCCAAAGTGACCAATCTGGAAGTGATGCGCTTTGAAGAGATCATCACCGCTGTTGCGGCAGGAGCTGTAGATGCCGGTGTCATTATTCATGAGAGTCGGTTTACCTACCAGCAGCAAGGACTGGAGTGCGTGCAGGATCTTGGCGAATGGTGGGAGGATACCACCGGTTTACCCATCCCTCTTGGGTGTATTGCTGCTAAAAGGTCATTGACAAATGAGGTGGTTGCTGAACTTGATCAGGCTATAGCTGCCAGTCTTCGCTGGAGCATGGCAAACCCCGATGCCTGCAGTCAATATATCAAGCAGCATTCCCAGGAATTGGAAGACGATGTTGTTCGCAGTCATATTGATTTATACGTCAATGAGTTTTCGCTTGATCTTGGCAACGAAGGCGTTGCCGCAGTTGAAGCATTGCTCCGTAAAGGTGTAGAGGCAGGGGTTTTCGAGCAACCCCAATCAGGGAATTGGAGGTTGTTTCGATAGTGCGGGAAAAGGAACCGGCACCTACCGGGTTGCTGCCGTTGGAAGCCTTACCACTGTTGGGAATCTGTGGTGGAGAGACTGCCCACCGGAGAGCTTTTATTGCTGGAGTAACGGCAAAATGTGAGGCTCTGCATCTCTCCTGTGCAGTGTTCAAGTTGCAGGCTCCGGTAACAGAAAAAGTTTGCGACCAATTGCATGTATTGTGTCGGCAGTATGATGCTGTGTTGGTGGAGAGTGAGTTACCGGTCTCATTTCATCACCTGTGGTTGAATGACACTTGCAGAGGCAATACTGAGCAGTTGTTCACTTTTGATCATCGTGAGCTTGCCAATGGCAGTGTCACTGACAAGGTTGTCGAGTGGTTACGTCGCCGGTGGTTGGATGCTCCTGTCTGGGGGTGCGTTTTGGTAGGCGGCAAGAGTCGTCGTATGGGGCGGGCAAAGCACCTCATCCGTCATCAGGGGAAAACCTGGCTGGAGCGGACAGTGGAAGTGTTGCAGAACCAGACCAAGAAGGTGGTCGTCTCCGGGGCAGGGGAGTTGCCTGATTCTTTGGCGGAACTGGATCAGATCGCCGATGTAGAAGGGCTTGCTGGGCCTATTGCCGGGATACTCGCTGCCTTACGGTACCAACCTGAGGTGTCATGGCTGATTGTTGCCTGCGACCTGCCGGAGATGAACGAACAAGCTTTGCAATGGTTGCTGAGTCGGCGGAGGATTGGCCGGCATGCAGTGTTAGCCGATCTTGAGGGGAATGGAAGGGTTGAGCCGCTGCTTGCTTACTATGACTATCGTTGCCGAAAGGCTGTGGAGGATATTGTGGCAGCAGGTTCGTTGCGCATCAATCGATTACAGGGGGTGCCTGGGGTGTTTATTGATCAGCCGCCTGCGTCGCTTCGCAGATGTTGGCGCAACATAAACACGCCAAGTGACCTTGCAAGACACAGGTGAAAAAGAAACGGTCTTCTTTTTCACCTGCAGGATTTAGCCTTCTACGTTTTGTTAATACTCAAGGGTCCGCGTCTCCTCATACACAATTTCACCCTTGCCGCCTCTAATAAAGTACCAAAGCTTTGCATTGATGGTGACTTCATCCGTATCCGTATCAAAATGAACCAGGTACTGCTCGCGCTGGGTTTGTAGCGGGGGAAGGGTCAGGTCAATAATTTCTTTGATTTGCCATGCCCCGTAGCGCATATCCTTGTCCGGGTCAATCCCGATTTCAAACCATTTTTTTTCTTTTTTGAACAGTTCGTTGTCTTCTGTATCTTTTGCGGTCACTTCCAGGACCACTTTGCCTGACCACAGTCAGCCGTCAGGAATGCGGTGGCCGGCCTTGTTTTCAACAAAGGCGGTGATGACCGCGCTGGGGACCCATCCCTTCGGATTCTTCACCCCTTCTATCTGGCCGGGAAGGTGGTTGTACTTGGCGATTTCGAGGTTAAAGCCCAATCCTTCTTTTACCGTATCCAGGTCATGGCCACCGGGGAAAAGGTGCCCCTTGTTAAGGTGACATTCCTGGCAGGTCTTGCTGCCGCCGGCGGCGAGATAACCGTGCCGGTAGCTTCCTGAAAGGGTGTTGCATTGGATGGTTTCTCCATCCGGGGCATGGTAGACACCATGACACTGCATGCAAAAGGCGGATGTCGAGATATCAACAGATTCAATAGACTCGTGAAAGTCATCCCCATCCTCTCCGTTGGGGCCGTACATTACACCTTTTTCGGGTTTCCCGCGGAGGCCGGGAGCAATGCTTGTAGCCTTGATGTTGTGGCAGGAGTAGCAGCCGACATTGAGCTTGGCCAACTCTTCAGCAGCTTGAGATCCTGCAGGAGATCCTTTTTTTTCAAAGGCAGTGACGATCAGGTTGCCGATTTCTACTGCCAGTTCTTCGGATGCATAATTAACAGCTGGAGCATGACAGTCGAGACACTTGAGGACTTCCGCCTTGGTCAGCGGGGTGTCCCATTCCTTGGCCAGCCCCACAGCTATAAAATTTCGCATTCCTTTGAGCGATGAGTTGATAGCTTTTGCATGCCAGGATGCCTGCCATTCGCTGTAGATCTGCTCATGACATTCAGCGCATTTCTTGTCGTCAAACATGGCAACAAGCTCATCAATGCTCTTCGCCTCCTTGGCATTGGCCATTGAAAACGTGGCAATGAGCATCGACAGGGTAAATATGCCGACCTTGTGTAGAACGGTTAACTTCATAATCCCTCCTTTTTTGTTTGCAGGTGTAACCAAAAGGTGCGGTGCATACTCCCATGCACTGACCTTGTAATTCATTTCGGCAGCTCGGCAACAGGGGTGCTCGGGAAATATGGCGTGAGAGTGATAACGCGTTAACTGGCTGGTCATGCAATTCTGTCGATTGGTCACCTCCTCAATGGAAAAGCGGTTTGAGAATTGTTGTTGATTATAAAAATATTATCCTTCAATGTGGTTGAAATGTAAAGTTTATTTGTGGTTGGGCAAGGAAGGTCTTGTCGTGATTATACAAGGTTTGTATTTTGGATGGATACTCTCTCTATCCTGGAGAAAATTTTTCATAAAAAGAAAAGGATAAGGTACAATGGTGTATATGTCCTGTACCCTCACACTTTCCGGTGTCCCATGACTGGTGTTCAGCCCTACTCAAGAGCCTTTGGCTATGATCCGCACTTTAAGATTTTTCACGAACTAATGCGCTATAAGGTGCGTGAAATTCTTCTCGTTTCCAGTCCCTATGATGCCTATATCATGGAAGAAGACGGCAGTCTTGCCTCCCGGATTATCAATGAGTATTTTGGCCATAATCTGAGCCAGCCTCCTCGTATCACCCGGGTGGCGACCAGCGAGGAGGCTATGGCTCTTCTGGCGGAGCGAGAATTCGACCTGGTGGTAACCATGCCCCATCTCGGCGGCATGGATGGCTGCACCTTTAGTTCCCAGGTGAAAAAGCAGAATCGTAAGATACCAATCGTCCTTCTTTCTCATACCAATCGTGATGTGATGATTGATCCACATGGCGATTCTTTCAGCTGTATAGACAATAGCTATGTGTGGTGTTGTGACTCAGATGTTTTGTTGGCCATAGTCAAGAACGTAGAAGATCAGCAGAATGTGGATTTTGATACTGAAAAGGCAATGGTCAGGGTTATCTTGCTGGTAGAGGACTCTCCTGTATATCGCTCTCGTCTTCTGCCGCTGCTCTATAAAGAATTGGTGAAACAGACCCAGTCGGTGCTTGGAGAAGGGCTCAATGAGCAACATCGTTTGCTGAAAATGCGTGCCCGGCCTAAGATATTAACGGCTGCCACCTATGAAGAAGCATTGGATATTTTTTATCGCTATAAGCCGTATGTGTTTGCCGTTATGTCTGATGCTCGTTTTCCACGCTCAGGTGAATTGCAGGATGATTCCGGGTATAGGTTGCTTCAGGAAATACGAGAGGAAAAAAAGGATTTACCTCTGCTGATGCTGAGCACTGATCCGAAGAATGAGGCGGTGGTTGATGAGATACCAGCGGTTTTTGTTGATAAAAATGCTCCGGATATTGAGGAGCAGGTTCATGATTTTTTTCTTCGTTATCTAGGGTTTGGCGATTTTGTTTTTCGGCTGCCGGATCTAACCCAGGTAGGCCGGGTGTCCAGTTTGTACGAATTTGAAAAAAAGCTGCGGGAAATACCGCTGGAATCGATCCGGTACCATGCGGAACACAACCATTTTTTTAACTGGGTAATGGCACGGGCAGAGGTCGCACTGGCGGCCAGACTCCATAAACACCATTTTTCGCAGATTACTGATGATGAGCAGCTGCGGGAAGATATCTTATCCAAGGTGCATGCTTTGCGTAAGCTGAGACAGCAGGGAGTTGTGACACAGTTTAAACGGGAACGTTTTGATCCGCGTATCACTGACTTTGTTCGTATCGGCAGGGGATCGATGGGAGGCAAGGCCAGGGGGATTGCTTTTATGTCTTCCATACTCCATCATGTGGAAAAAAATAAAACGACCTTGTCTGCCTACACGGTAAAGATCCCGCAGACCTGTGTTATTGCCAATGTCGGCTTTGATGATTTTATCCATCAGAACCATTTGAAACCCATCGATGGTGAGCCGGATGAGTCCATTGCCAATCGGTTTCTCAATGCTGACTTACCGGAGTGGCTTCTCAAGGATTTAAAGGCCTATCTGAAAGAGGTGTCTTTTCCCATTTCGGTACGGTCATCGAGTATGCTCGAGGATGCACAGTTCAGACCCTATGCCGGACTGTATAGTACCTTTATGCTGGCCAATACCCATCCCTCTTTTGAGCTTCGTCTGTCTCAGCTTATGGATGCGGTCAAGCTGGTTTACGCTTCTACCTGGTTTGAGGCGCCGCGGGCATTTTCTCACTCCATCGGCCAAACCCAGGAAGATTCCATGGGGGTGATTATTCAGCAAGTGGTTGGTTGTCGGCAGGGCGATTTTTACTACCCCGCCATTTCCGGGGTGGTCCAGTCCTACAACTATTATCCTGTAGGTAAAATGGCGGCGGAGGAAGGGATTGCTCACTTGGCCTTGGGGTTTGGCAAAACCGTGGTCGAGGGAGAAAGCAGTCTTCGTGTTTCTCCAAAATATCCGGAATATCTGCCCCAATTTTCAACAGTGGAAGATATCCTCAAAAATAGTCAGCGCTGTTTTTACGCGTTAGATTGTCGACAAGACAGTTCCCTGAACAGGGCAAACAGTAACCTGGTTCGTCGTCAATTGAGTGATGCTGTCACCGAGTATCCTGTTCGTCTGCTATGCTCGACCTATAACAGTCAGGAAAACCGCATCCGGGATACGGATATTCCCGGTCACAAAGTGCTGACCTTTGCCCCTATCCTAAAGTATGATGTGTATCCGTTGCCCGAGTTGCTGGCTGAGCTGGTTGCTGTTGCTCGAGAGGGCATGGGGTGTGAGGTTGAGGTGGAGTTTGCTGTTGATTTGCACCAGGAACCGAAAAAGAGTGAGCTGTATTTTCTGCAGGTGCGACCCATTGTCACAGGGATGGAAAAGCAGCAGACCCGTATATTGCCTGCAGAGCGTAAGCGGGCAATAATAACCTCAGTACGTTCTCTGGGACACGGTGTGTACGAAGCGATAGGTGATGTGGTGTATGTGAAACCTGAATGTTTTGACAGGGCCGCCACCCGAAAGATTGCTGAGGAAATCGGACAATTCAATAGGCGGTTGCATAAAGAGCAGCGATCATATCTGCTTATTGGGCCTGGAAGATGGGGCACAGCCGACCCGTGGCTTGGTATTCCTGTACAATGGCATGATATTTCCGGCGTAACCGCTATCATTGAGGTGCAGGATTCCAGCGTGAATGCGGAGCCGTCGCAAGGCTCTCATTTCTTCCAAAATATCACTTCCCTGGATATCCCCTATCTGATGGTGAACTCAAAACAGGTTGCGGGAGCAGATAATGACGATAAAGATAACGAGCATATCGATTGGGAAGTGCTGAAACAGCAGGAATTGGTTATAGAGGGAACGTACATTCGCCATGTACGGTTTACTCAGAGATTTACCTTGAAGGTTGACGGGACAACATCAGAAGCCATAGGTTTCCTTGAAGAGGAAACCTAAGAGGCAATTAAGCACATCTGTGCCGTAGGGTGGATAAGCGCAGCGCATCCACGCGGAATCCGAGGGTTGAAATTAGTGGATGCGCTACGCTTATCCACCCACACTTCTTTTGGCACCGTTAAATAATGGCACCTGGTGAACGATTTATTTTCTGCATAAGAGGGGAACTAAGAGGAAATGGACAGTATACTGGCAAAGATCATTCAACGTGATCCTGAGCAAAAAGAATTTCACCAGGCCGTTCAAGAGGTAATGGAAACCGTACGGCCTGTGCTGGAAAGAAACCCGGAGTTTCGGAAGCAGGCTATCCTGGAGCGGATAGTCGAACCGGAAAGGGTGATTATGTTCCGGGTCCCATGGATGGATGATCAGGGACAAGTCCACGTAAACCGCGGGTTTCGGGTGGAAATGAACTCCGCTATCGGCCCGTATAAGGGTGGGCTTCGCTTTCACCCTTCAGTGACGCTTTCCATTATTAAGTTTCTTGCTTCTGAGCAGGTTTTTAAAAACAGTCTGACAACGCTGCAAATGGGTGGTGGTAAGGGAGGGGCGGATTTCGACCCCAAGGGACGTTCCGATGCCGAGGTTATGCGTTTTTGTCAGGCCTTTATGGCTGAACTGCAACGGCATATCGGTCCGGATACCGATGTGCCGGCAGGTGACATCGGCGTCGGTGCCCGCGAGATAGGCTATCTCTTCGGCATGTATAAGAAGCTGCGCAATGAATTCACCGGGGTCCTCACCGGAAAAAGTCTTGCCTGGGGAGGGAGTTTGATTCGACCTGAGGCAACCGGGTACGGCGTGGTCTACTTTGCTGCTGAAATGCTCGGTACCCGTGGGGAAACCTTGGAGGGGAAAACCTGTCTGGTCTCCGGTTCCGGCAATGTGGCCCAGTTTACAGCGGAAAAGCTCTTGGAGCTGGGTGGGAAGGTGCTGACCCTGTCGGATTCGTCAGGCTATATTTTTGATGAAGAGGGGATCGATGCGGAGAAGCTTGAGCATGTAAAAGATATCAAAAATATTCGTCGTGGACGTATCCGAGAATACTGTGAAAAGTATCCGCAGGCCATTTATGTAGAGACTGATCCTGGATTGGATTATAATCCGATTTGGACGCATTCGGCTGATTGCGCCATGCCCAGCGCTACTCAAAACGAGATCAACGAAAAAGACGCGCAGACCATGATCAACAATGGGGTGCAGCTTGTGTGTGAGGGGGCGAATATGCCCAGCTCGCCAAGTGCGGTTGATATCTTTGTTGAAAATCATATCCTGTATGGGCCGAGTAAGGCCGCCAATGCCGGCGGGGTAGCTGTGTCAGGACTGGAAATGGCGCAAAACTCCATGCGTTTGAAGTGGCCAAGGGAGGAGGTGGATAGTCGTTTGAAGCAGATCATGCATTGTATCCATACTACCTGTGTGGATGCTTCTGCTGAATACGGTCTGCAAGGGAATTATGCTGCCGGAGCAAATATTGCCGGGTTTGTGAATGTGGTAAATGCCATGCTCGATCAGGGACTAGTGTAGTCGAGGGCATCATTGCTGTGGATGAAAATGGTAATAGTTTCTCTACTGATGGTGAAAGCGGCAAGAGTAACGCAGGTCATTATTTTGTTGATGTTGCCGCCCGTTGCCCCTATGGTTTGGATCAAAAAGCAGTCTACCATCAAGGGATATTCGGCTGGCTCGATGATGCGATCATGGGCAAGTTTCTTGCTCAAGGGTATAGGCGAAACGGCAACAGCATGTACACCATGCACTGCCCGGAATGTTCTCTGTGCGTACCTATTCGGCTCCGACCGGAAAAATTTCGTCCGAACCGTAATCAGCGAAGAGTCCTGAAGAAAAACAGGGATGTAACAGCGGGCATTGCTCCCTTGACCATGTCCAGGGAAAACCTGAACCTGCTGGAATCGTTTTTAACCACGCGTTTTCCTGAGAGCAATAATCACGCAGAAGGGTATTATACGGGTTTTTTTATTACGACCATTGCCCGTTGTTTCGAAATCCGTTATCGGGTAGACGACCAACTCGTCGGGGTAGCGGTGGTGGACGCATCCTTTGGCTGGCTGAATGCGGTCTATTTTTATTTTGATCCGCAGCAGAGCTGGCGCAGCTTAGGTACATATAACATCTTGTATCTTAACAACTTTTGCAAAAATCAAAAAATTGATTACCTCTACCTGGGATACTGGATTAAGGATCTTCCAGGAATGGATTATAAAAAAAGGTTTCGGCCCCATGAGTTGTTTGTTGATGGGGAATGGCAAGAGCAGCAATAAAGTTCGGACCTGCAGTGTAAAATCGCGGTAAATGCAATCAATTAAATAAATAGGGTGAAGGATAATTAGTTACCACATTAAAACCTCTTGCAGTGCCATTGTATTTCATGTATCCGTACCCACGCTGTTCATTCTATCCTTTCAATATAAGATATAAAAATAAGTGTGGACTCAATACAAATAGACTGAACCACCAGCAAGGTTGGGTTTATCTTTGCAAGGTTATTCCGGTTACCATTGGCTCCTGTTCCTTAACTTTTTATAGCAGTTAGAGCACTGTGTGATTGTATGATTATAAAAGGCTTTTGTCGGTTTCTTGAGCTGATTTTGAAACAGCGATATTTGATTGTTTCAATGGCTAAAAGAGAAATTGCTGAACAATATGTTGGTTCTTTTCTTGGATTTATCTGGACGTTTATTAAACCGCTGGTGATGATAAGCGTTTTTTGGTTCGTCTTTAGCGTAGGTTTCAAGTCAAAACCTATGGGTGATGTGCCCTTTGTGGTTTGGCTCACCTCGGGAATGGCGCCATGGTTTTTTTTCTCAGAGACTATAATGGCATCCACAGGTGCGGTTGTGGGGAATGCACCATTGGTAAAAAAAACACTTTTCCCTTCACAGATCTTACCGGTAGTTAAACTCTTATCTGGCTTGATTACCCATGCTGTTTTCCTTTCTATCCTTTTTGCACTTTTACTCTTGCAAGGTATATCTATTGGGTTTCATGTAGTGCAATTTGTTTATTATCTCTTTTGTCTTTCAGTGCTGACTCTTGGCTTTTCCTGGTTCTGTGCCTCCTTGAATGTTTTTGTTCGAGATGTCGGACAAGTAGTTGCGCTTGTGTTGCAAGTTGGTTTTTGGGGAACTCCAATTTTTTGGGATATCAATATGATGTCTCCAGAATTGCAACAATGGCTAAAGTTGAACCCTGTTTACTATATTGTGCAAGGGTATAGAGAATCATTTATTTATTACGTGCCATTTTGGCACCATAAAATGTATACGGTATATTTTTGGGCTTTTACAGGTGTTGTAATTTTATGCGGAGCGTATGTCTTTAGAAAGCTTAAACCCCAGTTTGCTGATGTACTATAGAGCTTTATCCGCTACACGCATCCTGGAGTGATTTCCATGTTTGCCCGATCGTGGTGTTGCACGCAAATATTTAATTCAGAAATATCAGCACTATTTCCCGTAAGTTTATGCGCATTTCTTGATGCCGAGCGAAATTTCTAATTGCTCAATATACCCCTTAATAATGTTACATTGATGAAAAAAGAAAAAACTGTAATAAAAATAGATAATCTTACAAAAGAATATCGATTGTACGACAAACCTATCTATCGTATTGTTGAAACATTTTTTTCTTCGGGAAAGACCTATTATCAGTCCTTTATGGCGCTTGATAATATTTCGCTAGAGATACAGCGTGGTGAGACTATTGGGATAGTCGGCAGAAATGGTAGCGGTAAGTCTACTTTGTTGCAAATAATATGCGGCATCATTAAACCTACGAAAGGTTCAATTGTAGTGGATGGCAGGATTTCTGCACTGTTGGAGCTTGGAGCTGGGTTTAACCCAGAATTCACCGGGCGCCAAAATGTTTATCTCAATGGTTCAATCCTGGGGTTAACGCAGCAGGAAATCGATTCACGAATTGATGATATTTTATCCTTTGCCAGTATCGGTGATTTCATTGACCAGCCAGTGAAATCATACTCCAGTGGAATGTTTGTCCGTCTGGCCTTTTCGGTGGCGATCAGCATAGAGCCTGAGATTTTGATTGTTGATGAGGCCCTGTCCGTTGGCGATGAAGCCTTTCAACGGAAATGTTTCGCCAAGATTAACCAGATACAAGAAAAGGGTGGAACGATTTTATTTGTCAGTCACTCTACAACCTCTATCGTTGAGCTTTGCTCGAGGGCCTTCATGTTGGATCGCGGCGAATTGCTGATTGCCGGAGAGCCAAAACAAGTGGTGTCCCGCTATCAGAAAATGGTCTATGCGCCAGATGATAAGGTTGAGGCAATGAAGAACGAAATGCGGTTGCTGGAAAATCGATTTGCTCTTCCCCTTGAAGACGAGGAACCACGTCGGGAACGCGTAGGAGGCAAAAGACAAGAGCGACAGGCCCCACAAAGTCCTAGCGCTGAAGTTTCTGAACACTATGATCCGCACCTGGTTCCTGTGAGCATCATTGAGTATGAGCGTAAAGGTGGCACCATCCTCAACCCAAGGCTTGAAGATGAGCATGGAAACCTGGTGAATATCTTGGAAAACGGTAAATCCTACTCTTATGTTTATGAGGTTAAGTTTGACCGGGGTATCGACAAGGTTAAGTTTGGGATGTTGATTAAGACGATCAAAGGGGTTGAGATCTGTGGTTGTTCTGCGGATTCGGCAAAAGCAGGCTGTGGAACCATTGCAGAAGGCAGAGTGGTTAAGGTTACATTTCCTTTTCAATGCCTTTTTTATCCTGACGTGTATTTTCTCAATGCCGGCGTCCTGGGAGAAGATAGTGATGGGGAGTTTTACCTGGATCGGCAGATTGATATTGCCATGTTCAGAGTACGAGGCGACAACCTCAAACATTGCACGGCGCTGACAACTCTTGTTGGTTTTCCCGAGGTTACTGATGAGTGATTTTGAAGAAAGGGTGCCTATGACCGGCTTATGCTTGCGGAGAGAGCTAAATGATCGATAAAACCTGTATTTTTGTTGTCGGTATGCACCGGAGTGGCACTTCGGCGTTGACAGGTTTATTGAAAATTCTCGGAGTGGAGTTAGGGGAGCAGCTCATGGAACCCCTGGCTGACAACCCCAAAGGCTTTTTTGAGAATCAACGGGTGTATGAGCTGAATGAGGAGATCATTAAACATTTCGGCTCCCGATGGGATGACCCATTTTTTTGTGGCCACGAATGGTTGCAACACAAAGATACCAAATCTTTTCAAGAGGCTATTCAAGTATTTCTTGAGCAAGAGTTTGCTGATTCGCCTGTGTTCAGCATCAAAGATCCTCGCATTAGTATTCTTTTTCCCTTGTGGCAAAAAGCCTGTGAAGAGGCTCGCGTCAAGCCCGTCTGTATCTTGCCGGTCCGCCATCCCATGGAGGTCGCGAGGTCATTAGAGGCAAGGGATGGTTTTTCGCTGAACAAAGGATTGAACCTGTGGATGAACCACAGTTTGACTGCAGAGAGGGTAACCCGTGGCTGTCCACGCCTTTTTCTCTCCTTTGACCAGTTAGTCAACGAACCGGACGGTGTAGTTGAACGAGTCATAGGAACCTTTGGGTTGCATGATGTTGTTCCTGAAAATTATTTGGAAGTAATCAAGGGGTTTGTTGATAAGAAATTGAAACACCACACTGGGTGTGAGGTTGCAACGGATGGGGGGGCTGGCCTGGTGGGAGCAACAGTCAACCTTTTGATGGCCGCGTGTGACCACGGTGAAAATGAGCAGTTGATTCCGGAACTAAATGAGCTAGGTCGGCGCTATCTCAAGGAAAAGGATTTCTTTTTGTTCCATGACCTTGAGCATGTGGTTTCTGTATACAATGGGCACCAGGAGGTGCAGAGGAAACTGCAGGCTTACCAGGAAGATAACGCCATGGTACGCAAGCGTATTGAGGCGGTAACTGTCGAAAATGCTGAGTTGGTGGGCGAGAATGACCGGTTGCGTCAGGAGCAGGCACAAGCTGTTAGCGAAATCAAACAGATGAAAGAGACCCTTGCCTGGAGACTTGCCGAAAAGGCGAGGAGAGCAAAAAATATTTTCATCAGCAAAAGCAGTGGCGTTGGGATTGAGCAACCCTTAACAGCGACGGTTGCCCCACCGAACCAATCGGACTGCCAAGAGATCAGAATTGAAGGTGATGGTCAACCGACCGCAGGAAGGATTAAAGTTGAAATAAGGTTAAAGCATACCCCTAACGAGCAGTGTCGTGGAAATGAAGCATGGCTGCTTGATATTACCGAGGAGAGCGGTGCGTCTTTGGTGGTATGGGAGCGGTTGTCCCATACTGGCCCCTTATGTCTACAGGTAATAGATGAAGATCAGCAAGGGCTGGTTTTCTCTGCTAATGACCGTGCAATTTTTGATGTTCCCGCAAAGAGCTGTTTTCAGTTTATGAAGCACCCTTGGAGTGGAATTCTTGCCGTTACCGTTAACGACCGGGAACATACCTTTGACCTCTATTCGCCGTTAAGCGGTCGGGTGGAGATTGCCCTTGTCGATCTCATTCAGGGTGATAATGATCAGGAAGTGTATATGACTAAACAGGACCGGAAGTGGTTGTCCTCCGTTCTTGAAGAGCAACCTGAAATTGTTGCTGTTACCAATCCTGAGTGGAGAGGGGTCCGTAGTTCCACTGAAAATCTTGTTCCGCATTGTTTGCTTATTAAAGATAGCCTTAATGAGTACTCTGCGCGCCGTTATGCAAATCTCCTGATGCGCTCTGGTTGCACGAAAGTGCTTATCAGCGGCTTCCCTTTATCCTATGAATTATTGGCGCAGCAACTTAAGGTAAAGACACCGGATGTCGAAATATATGTTTTTTGGCATAGTAGTTTTTTGCAATCCGATGAAGACTACGCCTGGCATTCATTTCTAACTATGAACAGGTTACATAAGGAAGGGGTGGTCAAGAAGCTCGGCTTTGCCAAGAAAGGGATGGCAGAGGCTGTGGCTCGAACAGGGGCGAAAACCGGTTTTATTGCTAATTATGTTAGGCGGGTACCGGAAGGTAAGGTGCGGCCATTAAGAGATACTCCTCATATTGGGCTTTGGGCCTTGGCTCCCATCTGGAGAAAGACACCTTATGCCATGCTGGCAGCTGCTGCCATGTTGGACCGGGCTAAGGTTCATGTGGTAGGTCAAACCGAGAGAGCAGTTGAGTTTGCCCGTTATTTTGAGCTCGATCTGGTGCACAGAGAAGAACCTGTACCCCAGGATGAAATGCCGAAGGTCCTCGCAAGTATGGACCTGAACCTTTATGTAACCTTGAGCGAGTGCTCACCGATGTTGCCCCTGGAGAGCCTTGCAGTTGGGGTGCCCTGTCTTTTGGGTCCTACCTCCCACCTTTTTGAGGATAATGTTTATTTGCATTCCAGGTTGGTGGTTCCTTACCCGGATCGTTCTGATGTTATTTTTGAGATGATTGTACAGGCGTTGGCTGAGCGGGAGCAGATAATTGCTGAATACAGGGAGTATTTTGTTTCGTATAATGAGTATGCCGAACAGACGTTGAGTGAGTTTATTAAGAAATAAAAGAGCATGTCTATTACAGAGTATGTTTGCCAATAGCCTGCAAAGGCTGTTTATAAAAAAAAATCTTTAATGAAGGTTACAACTCAACTGCGCTTGAGGAAAACCTAAACAAAAAAAGTGAAGCAAATATTAGTAACAGGTGCAACTGGATTTATTGGAAGGGGATTATGTGAAAAATTACACAATTCTCATTGTAAAGTACGCGCTGCAGTGCGTACTGAAAAGTCCACGAAGCTCCCCGGTTCATTAGATCAGAGTATCGTAGGTGATATCGGTCCCAGTACTAATTGGGAGAAAGCATTACTACACGTTGACTGTATCGTGCACCTTGCCGCATGCATTGATGTGGTACCAGGAGTGTCTGGCGATCCGTTGTCGCGATTTCGTTCGGTTAATGTGGATGGAACAATTCACCTTGCGCGACAGGCGGTTAGAGCTAACGTAAAGAGATTTATCTATATAAGCTCTATAAAGGTTAACGGTGAGATAAGCCAAACTGGCGTCCCTTTTACTCCAGATGACGAACCTGCCCCTTCAACTCCATATGCTGTTTCAAAGTTTGAAGCAGAGCGGGCATTGCTGCAATTTTCAGCAGAAAGTGGTTTGGAAATTGTGATTATCCGGTCCCCTTTAGTTTACGGGCCAGGGGTGCAGGGCAATTTTTTACGTTTAATGCATTGGATGGCTAAAGGAATGCCTCTGCCGTTGGGAGCCATCCGCAACAGGCGTAGTTTGGTGGCATTGGATAATCTTCTGGATTTAATCGTAACGTGCACAGATCATCCTGCCGCCGCCGATCAAACCTTTTTAGTCAGCGATGGGGAAGATCTTTCAACAACAGAGCTGTTGCAACAAGTGTCTCTAGCACTCGGTAGAAACGACAGGTTGATTCCAATGCCTGCAAAAGTCTTGGCGATGTTTGCGGCAATGTTTGGTCGGCAATCTACTGTTCAACGCCTGTGTGGTTCGCTACAGGTGGATATAACCAAGACTAAATCAATCCTTGACTGGTCTCCACCAAATACGGTTGGAGAAAGTCTCAGATTAACGGCTCAGGACTATTTTGATACCACTTCCTAGGGAAGTTTCGTTTATAATGTTAAGGTTTATTGATTTGTTTTTTTCTCTTTTCGGCCTACTATTACTGGCTCCTATCATGATTATCATCATTGTAATCGGGTACTTTGATACAGGTTCACCTCTATTTTTCCAGACCCGGGTTGGTCGTCATATGAAGCCGTTTAACTTGATCAAATTTCGTACAATGCTACCGGAAACTGAATCAGTTGCTACCCACTTGGTTGCAAGTAAAGCAGTTACGAAATTTGGTGCTTTCTTACGTAAAACAAAGCTTGATGAGTTACCGCAACTTATCAATGTGCTCAAAGGTGATATGAGCCTGGTGGGCCCCCGGCCATGTTTGTATAATCAATTGGAGCTGATTGAAGAACGTGAACGGCGAGGAGTGTTTAAGGTCCTGCCGGGGGTTACAGGACTGGCTCAAGTAAACAAGGTAGATATGTCAACCCCTGAAATTTTAGCTAAATTAGACCAAGAACTGAACGAAACTATGAGTGTATCACGATATTTTAGATATATTATTTTGACATTATTAGGACAGGGAACCGGTGATTGCATCCGTTAAGCTCAAGGTTCTTAGTCAGGAAAAGGTATAATTTACTTCTTGAATTTAATGGGGGAGCAATGAACCAAAATTACCTTGCGTATAGCAGCAAAGCTTTCACTATCTTAATGATAGTGACAATCGTATTGTCTATCGGTATACCGGGTTGTGGCTTGCTCAGTGGTGCTCATGCACAAAATGTTGAAAAGTTATCGAACAAAACGTCATCCCCCTCTATCAGTGTCGTTTCCTCCCTGGAAAAGAGCGAGTATTTCACTTCTAGAACCATCTCTATCTCAGGGATCCCAGACCTGGTGGATGTATATATAATTAACGCGCCATCCGTGCCCCCTCCTGGTTTCGATATTGAGCGAAGGGCAACTGCACTTCCCGTTTCAGACTCGGTGCTAGGCACTAGAACCCTAGTTGTTCCCGCTTTTAATTGGGTTTTCGGGTGTTCGTCGGTGTCTGGGGCAATGATTGCCGGATATTATGACAGAAGAGGTTATGTCAATATCTATACCGGACCTACTAATGGGGGAGTTATGCCGCTGGACAACAGCTCTTGGCCCAGATGGTCTGATGGCTACAGCACCTATCCTAATCTCCCCTTGGCTGCATCCCGTAAGGGGGTCGATGCTCGAGCAGCGCGTGGTTCTATCGATGATTACTGGGTTCAGTATAATTATAACTTTGATGACCCGTACATTTCAAATAGTTGGACTCAGCATGTCTGGGGGGAAGCTATTGGCGATTATATGAAGACGAGTCAATCTGCCTATGGTAACTCTGACGGGGCAACAAGTTTCTACAATTGGAGTTCTTCAGCAAATCCTCTTACCTGTAGCGAAATGGCTTCGTCAGGAATTAGTGACAGAGATGGCACTTATGGGAGAAAACTTTTTTATGAGGCAAGAGGTTATACAGTAACCGACTGTTACAGTCAAAAAACTGACAATACTATCGTCGGAGGGTTTTCATTTGCACAATTTAAGGCGGAGATAGATGCTGGAAGACCTTTAATGCTTAACCTTGAGGGACACACTATTGTCGGTGTGGGCTATGACGATTCCAGCAATACTGTATATATCCATGATACATGGGATTACAATACTCATACAATGACCTGGGGAGGCAGTTATTCAGGCATGCAGCTGCTCTCGGTAAGTATTGTTAATCTGCAAGAGGAAGAGCTTAGTACCCTGGCTGAGTCCCTTGATAATAGAACGCTCACTTGGTCAACAGGTGGTAATGCTGGTTGGTATGGTCAATCGAGTACAGTTTATTATGGGGGAGACGCTGCACAGAGTGGTGTTATAGGAAACAGCCAGCAGTCATATTTTGAGACGGTGGTTTCTGGCCCAGGTACAATAAGTTTTTATTGGCAAGTTTCATCGGAACTTTACTATGATTACCTACGATTTTATATTGACGGTGAGGAAAAAACAGGGGCGATCAGCGGCACAACCAGCTGGGCTTTGCAACGTCATAATATAACCACATCCGGCTCCCATGTCTTACGCTGGGTATACACAAAAGATGGTTCTGTGTCAGAATCTTCTGATTGTGGCTGGGTTGACAAGGTTACCTGGGCTCCTGAAGCCCAGATTCGGGCACCGATTATGCCATGGCTGATGCTTCTGCTTGAGGACGAGTAAATTAATGTGAACGGACAATTGAGATTTTTAACAATAATGCTAAAGGTTTTATTGAGTGCTGGGGCAGTCTTTTTTGCCGGTGAAACTTTTGTGTATTCAATGCAACCACCTCTGCCTCCATTAAATATCATAGAATTTAAAAAGCTTGTCTTGGAAGCTGAATTGATTGTACTCGGGAAAATAGAAAAAACAGAGGAAACCATTCCAGGAAAAGGAGAGGTGGAAAAAACTATTGAGATAACAGTCAATGTAGAAAAATATTTCGCTCAAAGCAATTGCGGGCAAACAGTCAACGTTCTGGAAACAGTCCCAATACTTGAGTCGGAGAAAACTCTTTCGATTCCAGGGAATAGTGGAAGTAAGTCTGGGCAAATTCTCACAGTTTTTCGGGCAGGTCCGAGTTCATACCATGGGAGGTATCTGCTTGGTGAGCGAGTCATATTGTTTCTTGCAGAAATCGGTAAAGCTTGTCAATTCAGACTATTGGGGTCGGGGGCCTATGATAAGCATCTCTGTAAATTTAGCATAACCAACAGTGGGATAACTGCAACAAGCTACTGTTTTGCTGCAGATTTGGAGCCATACGCGAAATCTGAGAAGGCTTTTATCCAATTAATTGATTCGTTCGTTGCTCTAAAGAACCATGATTTGTTGTTTCCTTAAGCCACTTGTAAGATTTGCCAAGGGAGTTGATCGGAAAAGGGATGAAATACTGGTTTGGGGCAAGCAACGGGTAACCTTTGCAAAACTTGCAGCATTTAATGTCACTATCAGCAGGATCGTTAAACGAGGACGCAGATACCGAGAGTTTGTATGTCTCTACCTGAAAATCAGACAGGAAACATCTCCTTTTGATCTGCAACTATTACAAAAAAACGAATTTTTTATGGGTTTTTATAACCGTTCCTTGATAAAAATTGCAAAAATAATCAACTTGGAGGATTAGTGTTGAAAAAAATATTATTTGTGTTCATTTTAGCTCTTATTGGATTTAGCGGTATGATGGCATCAAATTTATTTGCTGCGTGTTCCTCAACTACATGCTATGGGAAGATTCATCGAATTTACTACCATTCTTCTGGAGTGTTATATATTGAGACTGATGGTGATGAATCTGTTTTAGGTTGCACATCTCCTAGTGGAGCATATGTGACCCTCCCTAGTGACGACCCAAATTTTAATCGTAAATATGCAATGCTTTTAACTGCAATCTCTCAGCAAATGCCGATTGGATTAAGGATTTATACTGGCAGTCCTACATGTGAAATAGCCTATCTATATTTAGATGATTAGTAACCTGCTCATACCCTCTGAAAAAACCTCCTTAAATAAAAAAAAGTCTGATAGTTTTTTCGAGGGTAAAATTTAAAGCCGAACAAATTTGGTGCAACTGGCTGAAATCGTCGCACACAGAGTTGCTCAGGGGTGCGAAAAAAGCCATGGTATAGTATGGCCATGGCAACGATGAACAAGACAAGCATCCACAAAGAAGTTGATCGCCTAAAATAAGATTTCTATAAACTCTGTTCTGACGGTAAAGTGATTGCGGTAATACGAGTGGTGATGAATAGCCTGCTGGTTATTGTCGAGTTGATATCTCTGCTTTCCTGGAGAAGAAGACCCGCAAAAACAGTAAAAATTCCAGCTTACCATCATCACAAACCGAAATGGACGAAACTGCAACTACGGACACAACAAGCAACGGCAAAGGGAAGAAGGTTTTTGGTAAGGTTGGCAATACACGAGTAAAGGAAACCGTGACAGGATCGCCAAGTCCGATGCCCACAATCTACAGGAAGGGCTGAAGAAACATGAGGCTGCGGTATTGCTTTTCGCAAGAGAGCCCCATGTTCCATTCGCCAACAATAGGGCGGAAAGAGATCTTCCCATGGCAAAAGTGAAACAGAAGATATCAGGTTGTTTTCGACAAGAAAAATATGCCAAGGCATACTGTCGAATTTCAAGTTATCTGCAGACCATGGTATGCTAGGGAGTCAATCCGCTTGTCGCTATTCAACTGGCATTAGCGGGGGCGATTCCATCTGAAGAATCGGATACGGGTGAGTAGTTACAAATATTCAAATAAAAAAGAATGCGTAAGCACAGTTGGAACAATGACGATTAACTACCCTACTACGCTTGTTCAAAGTGCAAGACCGTCCATACTCCATGTGAAGATGTTCTCAATTTGAGAGATGGCAAATACCAGTATGATATTCAAAAAATAGCAGGTTTCTTTGGTGCCAAAGAAACCTTTGAAGAGGCCGAAGAGATGATGAACGAAATTTATCGTTTCAAAATCTCTCCTGATACGGTGTGTAAAATTACCAATCAAGTCGCCTCAGAAGTCAGCCTTGCCGAGATTATCCCTACTGCCAATGACGTGACTCAAATTATAGAAAATATTTCGGAAAACAATCATCGGAAACCAGTTTTGTTTTTTCTGCCGACGGAACCATGGTTCCTGTTAAGACACAAGAAAAGGGCCGACCTCATTTCTGGCGAGAAGCAAAAGGTATCCGTGGTTACTTGCTTGACAAGGACAAGATCGTCCACCTTTTAAGTTGGCATCAAGGCATCAATATCAAAGAATTTATAGGATTCTTAGCTGACCTCAGAAACCAGGGTGTCATCCCGCTCGACAAGGTTCGCCTCTGCTTTGTAGGTGATGGAGCCGATTGGATATGGAACTGTGTTAAAGAGTATTTCTGTGAATGTCGACAAGTTGTCGATTACTACCACTGTTCAGAGCTTTGAATGTGGTCGGTTGCGGCGAGGTGGTTATCCTCTTGGTAGCGGTGCAATTGAAAGTTCCAACAAGTTCATTAGTAATATTCGTCTCAAAAGATCCGGGGCCTGGTGGAAGGTTGATTATGCCAACAATATTTTGAAACTGCGCTGTGCCAAATATAATTCTAAATTTGATTCATTTTTTGAAGAATACGAGAGAAACGCCAAAGACAAACGAGTTTCACGGAAAAAGAGAATCCGGGTTGTTAAATAATTCCATAAACTTCGGATGCTCCCCATTGGTGGTGCCCTCCCGCCCCTTGCCATGGTCCCTTGCAGAGGTTGCTACTGTTTCAACAGGCGGTTTGAGTTGCACGCCATGGTTGATCGGCTAGAATGCGGTGTAGTGATGAGAACGCTATCGATGCCGCAACAGCCCCAGAAACTGGCTGGAGTATTTTGGTAATAACGACTTTAAGAGAAACCGTACAATGAAAATTCCGACTGATTTTCCTGCAGGTATTCTACAGGTGTCAGGTTGCCCAGTGACTCGTGTGGTCTCTCTCGATTATACTCATCAATCCAATTAGAGAAAAATCTGGTAACCAGCCAATAGGAATTGCACATGCTTTTATCAAGTAAATATAGATTCTGCTTTATCGCCACCCGCAAAACCGGGAGTACAAGCGCACAGAACATCCTTACTCCCAATTCTGAAGTGGCACTCCTTAGGCCAGATACAATAAGTAATTTGCCCCTTTGCACACATGCTATACCCCAAGAAATTGACGCGTACTTCTCAGAAAATTTAAGACAAAATTTTCTGACCCTAACTATAGTCAGAGACCCAATTGAACGATTTGTTTCAGGTTATTCATACAACAAAAGACCAACTTTAGCTGACAAAACGCATCCAAAACACACGTATTATACTGGCAAAATTTCTTTCGAAGAATATGTAGATCGTTTTGAGAGCGGTGATTTACCGGATTTTCAAATGAATTGTTGCGCTGAAGATTTCGATGCTATCCTGCGTCTGGATTGTATTGAGGAGGATGCTGCTTGCATTAGTGAATTCTTGCCCTCTGATTTTTGTTCTCTAATTAAAGCTACGAAACTCAATCGGAGTAAATCTCGTTTTAACTTCGCTGATATGAGTACATCGTTATACAAAAAACTTAAGAGGATTCTTGCAAATGAATACGAATTATACAACAATTATGGAAAAATTACAGCGAGAGCTATCCCCCCCAAAAATAATTTGACCTTAGTAAGCTTGAAAAAAAAATACCCCGACATTTACCATGAAAGTGTTCTTGGGCACGCTATCAACCTGAAAAGAGGTAAATGTATTCATGAAGCTGCAGGAAAACTAGAAAGACTTGAGTCTCAAAGATGCCTTGATAGCTGGGGACGATCCATGCTAGCAGACTGCTATATGGAACTTGGTGATGAAAAATCATTCTCAAGTATCGTTGAAAAATTAATCGACACTGACTCGCAAGATCTTGGTGTATGGTTTCAAATTGCACGTTATCACTATATTAATAAAAGATTTAAAGAGAGTTTCAACATTCTAACTCGTGCGATGGAGCGTTGCTTTCTACCTATGAAATATTATTACTTTGCATTCCAGAGCGCTAAAGGATTGAAATCGTTGAGCCAGATGAAAAGGATTGTCGAGTTGTCGTGTAAGGCTCATCCTGGTGATAAACGATTGGTAGATTTATTATCTAAGGAGACGAGGTGATGGTGGGTGAGTGACAGTGTCAATACCCTGTATTGGTTCAGCGGGAATTGGTAATTTTCGATGTCTGAGTTAACATACTCAGCCACAGGAGATTTTTATGAAAAAGAAGCGTTATAACTATCAACCAGAAGAGAAGGTCGCCATCCTCAAGCGCCACCTGGTTGATAAGATACCGGTATCTGACATTTGCTATCAGCATAACTTGCAACCGACAACATTCTATCGATGGCAAAAAGAGTTTTTTGAAAATGGTGCTGCAGCTTTTCAAAAGCCTAGAAAGGGCAAAAAGGACAAGAAAGCAGAGCAGATAGAAAGACTTGAGAGTAAGTTGCAGACCAAGAACGAAGTGCTCTCGGAGTTGATGGAAGAATATATAAAATTAAAAAAAATCTTGGGGAACTTTAATTGGTGTATGGGGTCCCCATGATGTGCGTGATAGCATCGTTGATTTCATCGTATACTGGGTTGAGCGAGCAGAGATCCCTGCATGCCGCCTGCGAGGTTGGCTTGGATTAACTGCCGGAAAGTACGCTAATTGGCAGAATCGCTACGGCAAGGTCAATGAGCATAATGGACTCATCCCTCGTGACTTTTGGATTGAGAAATGGGAACAGCAACGGATCATTGACTTCTATAAGACAAACCCTCATGAAGGGGTGCATCCGACATTTATGGAATGCGTAAGCCGACTGCGTAGTAAGATATTTAGCTAATAATTTCAGATGGTTAAGCTAGTTTTTTAATTCAAAAACAAGCGCCTTTGTGGTATAATGTTCTGCAAAATCAGGAGGTTATGCCATGGCGACAGCGCAAAAAGCACAGACTTGGAAAGAGAGCTATAAAGACATGTACGATACAAGTCTTGATCGAAAAATTGATCATATTATCCAGTGTG
>NZ_JAFFQD010000027.1 GCF_016918565.1 Desulfogranum marinum | reverse complement strand
GATTAATTTTGGTAAGAGGGTCACCGTTGCTGTCGATTTTACGCATCCGATTATCAAGGTCGAAGAATCCTGGCTGAAACATATCGGCTCCATCAAGTAAAAAACGGCTTAGAAGATGATGGAAAAGTATAACATAATATCAATATTTCAGACAGTTAAAACACTATTTGCGCTTGTTTTGCTGTAGTAATTATTCGAGAAACCCTATAGCTCCACCAAACCCATAACCATCATCACTTTTTACATTTACATTTTCAATTGTTGGGTCACCAGGCATTGCATATTTTACAATACCCTTTGCATACATTCCGTCAGCGGCAAGACAGCTTGTACTTGCCAACAATAAACTAAAAACTGCAACTAAACTTAATGTTTTTTTTCATTTTTATACTCCCGTACTTTAGTAGTTTTGAATAAAAAATATAAAAAAATATAAAAAATTGTGCGAAAAATATAATTTGGCAACATTACATCATTAAACAATCTCCTCTGTACATTACATTTAATATGACTATCTCAATCGAGTAGGATCAAATAATACCTCAACCCTGCAATTGGCAATTTTGAAGAAGATGTATAAAATCGTAGAGTAAACAGTGTCTAATGAATCAAGAGGAGGCCTTCTTACTCTTTTCAAAGCCAATCATCTCGGAACCAGCCTGCCCAAACAGATTGCCCACAGGTTGTGACCGGGGAAAACTACAGTGATAGACACCAACCGCGCAACGCCTTACAGTGCGTCGACCGACACCAGCAACGCTCACAGGGGTTAACGGACGTCCAACCCTGGCTTCAACAGTCGGTACTAAATGCTGAACCCAGGGAACATTAAATTGCTCTCCAGTCTCAGATCCGAAAGTTATAATGAGTGCAAAAACAAAGACGATACCTAAGCCTTTCCAAATATTCATTTTGCGCCTCCAATTTTAAAGTGTCCTGGTAAGTGATCTGTCCCTTCGAGATCCTTCAAATCAACGTTATCGGCCATGGTCGGGTTCAGGAAGGTAAAACCTTTTGACGGTACCTTATTCCCTGTCTTCCAGTTTCTGGTCTGAATAGAGTACTGCGGTCCACCATCGATAAACGTGGAAGTGATGACATATCGAGCAGGATAGGGATGATCACCATGGGCGATCCATATCTGCCAATCAACCTCTTTTTTTCTAAAAGCAAGGTGATCACACTCAACACCACCAATGACGCCACTACCAAGATCCTTTACATCAACTACATCAAGCATCATCTCTTCATAAGAATTTGACAAAAGCAAATCCGCCGCTGGTAACGGTCTGTTGTAAGTATCTTTCAATTCGTTTACCAGGTGGTCAATCGTTCCAGGCAATTCGATTTGCGAATAGATATTGAGGTCTTTGCCCAGCAACGTTAACGTTTTTCCGTTAAAAAATATCTCGACATCAGCAAATCCGCTGGAACGGGTAGCACGAATTTTATCAGGCCGCTTGAGAATGACCGAACCAGAACTCGCCAACCCAAGTTTTTGTCCATCGGTTGTAACGATTTCAAGAATGGAATCATATTCAAAAGAGAGGGCCTCTTGCGACTCAATATAATCTGACATGGCCTTGAGGATGTTTTTGGCGTCTGTCTCATCAGCTCTTAAATCTGTAGACCAATACGATACAAGTAACAATGTTACTGCCGCAGTGGATATGCCACCCATGACAATTTTTACCAATATTCGGGTTAACTTCTTCATTTGGGTGTCCCTCCTTAGGAGTTACGATTCTTCCATAGTGCCATCGCTGACCATCAAAATCCATAATGTAACATCGGCATTATTCAGCCCACGATTTGATAACTGCTTCTTTCAAGTCGCTGCGAATCCCATCTGCTGCAGGCAAAGAACCGCCTGGCTGTGAGAGTATCTCGACGATTCCGTATCCCTTCCCATATGCTTGCTCATTGAGGGATTGCAACACGCTGATATCTTGATCTCCCATTACGCCACCAAGATACGCCCCCTTTGACGTCGACACAGTAATAACTTCAAGTCCTCCTTTCACTCCACCAGCACCAGTAGCTCCCAGCCCCCATGTTCCCAAGGCAAACCCTCCGGTTCCACTCAACTTATCGGTCCCACTAATAAGTTCATCGGTAGCCTTGTCAGTCATGATCAGCATGATGATCGAGGACTCCATAACCCCGGCTTGCAATCCGACATTCCAGTCTGAAAGCGACATGAAAACCGGATCACTCCAATCTTTGCCATGCCTTCGCAATAACATGCCTTCTCCCTTCTGCATACCAAGCAGAAAACCACCTGAAGTTACCTCAGGTGCAACAAATATCGCCCGGGCTGCTCCGAGAAGATTTCTCATCGATTCTGTCTGACTAAGTGAAAAAAATGATTTCAAATGAGCTCGATTGTTTTGTATCATTTGATCAATTTTGTCTTGTGCCTCTTCTGCAAAGAGAGAAGGTGTGAAAAATGCTGCACAGAAAACGATTGTAACCAAGGTCTTGATTATGAGTTGGTAAAACTTCATAGAGTCTCTCTTTTATGTTTTTTGCTGTTCCGTATCGAAAAGTTCAAGCCGTACCTGTCATTAAAGGGACTTACCTAAAAGACATCAGGGAAGAAGTACTCTTCCCTGATGTCACGCCACATGGGCCCTAATTTCTCATGAAATCCGGATTAGTCTGCCAGCACCTTCTGGTAAGCAAGTTTTTTCAGAGTAGTCTCTGCCTCTGCTTTTTGGGGCGCTGCCATTTTAGACAACGGCCCAACTTCAATGGTTACCTTGTTAATTTTCCCAGTAAACCGTGACTTGGCTTCAGCACCTATGGATTCAACCACAGGAGTGGCCAGATCGATTCCCACATCTGCGGTCTCGTCTGCGGAAAAAATCATAGGTTGCGTTCGTTCGATACGTCCTTCGGCAACTTTTTCGCCATTTACATAGAGCGTACCATTGCCCCCTTTCCCTAACCCACCGCCATCGTAGTCAAATTGAAAACGAATGGTAGATTTGCCTGGTTTGAGTTTTTCCTTTGCCGATACGGTAAAACGTTCCATGCCAAGGAAATTGTAGTCATAGGCAGGGACACCCTCTTTTACGTACAGTGCCCATCCCCCAAAACGACCGGCCTGCACAATAACGGCCCCATGACCACCATCCTCGGAGACCTCAACCTCAGCGGTTATTGTTTTTGACCTGTTTTTTACATTGATAAATACATTCTCACTCATCCCTGTCATGCCGTCTGCCAGAGTCAGCGAGGTCCGCCCAGCCATCAGGTCAGGCCTTCCCACCAATGCTGCGTTAATGCGCATAAAGACACGGTCGTCGATGGGCAGCACATGGTTGCGTGCCGCCTCTTCCATGAACATGGTCTGCAGAGAGGAAAGTATTTCCGGGTGTTTCTGGGAAAGGTCATGTACTAGGCTAAAATCTTTACGGGTATCGTAGAGTTCCCAGATATCTTCAGCCAGTCCACGACGTGGTTTCTTTTCCCATGGAGCTTTGTGGATAGTACGCGCCCACCACCCATTATGATAGAGGGCTCTGTTGCCAAACATCTCGAAATACTGTGTGGTATGCCTCTCTTTAGCGTCGGCGTCATTAAAGGTATAGAGCATGCTGGTACCGTCCATGGGGCGCTGCGGTACACCATTTACCTCCCGTGGTTCTGGGAGCCCGGCAGCCTCAAGAATGGTGGGAGCAACGTCAATTACATGGGTAAACTGATCCCGCTGTTCTCCTTGCGACTGTATCCCTTTAGGCCAATGGACCACCATGCCGACCTTGGTGCCACCATGATCTGAGGCAACCTGCTTGGTCCAGGTGTATGGCGTGTCAAACGCCACAGCCCATCCTGCCGCCATGTGTGGGTACGTTTCCGGGCCACCCCATTCATCCATTTTCTTCAGCATGTCTGCGACCTTCTCCTGCACGCCGTTAAAGTAGGTCATTTCGCTGAACATGCCATTTCGTCCGCCTTCGGCGCTGGTCCCGTTATCACCGTATATAAAGAAAATTAAGGTGTTATCGAGCTCTCCAGTTTCCTCCACAGCCTCGATTACCCGGCCGATTTCGTAATCCGTCATATCAACATAGGCGGCGAAGACCTCTGCCTGGTGAGAAAAGAGTTTCTTCTCGTCAGCACTAAGGGTATCCCAATCCGGTATTGCTTCAGGTTTTGGCCCTAGCGCAGTACCTTTGGGGATGATCCCTGTTTCAAGCTGACGCGCCAGAATTTCTTCGCGTAGGTTGTCCCAACCTTGGTCAAATTTTCCCTTCCAACGTGCTATCCAGTCCTTGGGCACATGGTGTGGGGCATGGGTTGCACCCTGAGCATAATAAACAAAAAACGGCTTATCCGGCGTCAGTGCTTTTTGGTACCTGATCCAGGAGACCGTCTGGTCCGTCATATCGGTGAGGAAATGATAGTTTGGATCCTCCGGCAATTCGACGGTATGTGTTCCATCATAGATGTATGGGGCCCACTGGTTCGTCTCGCCACCCAAAAAGCCGTAAAATTTATCAAACCCTCCATTTGGACCTGTAGGCCAGCGGATAAGAGGTCCGGAGATACTGGCTTCCCAGGCTGCAAGCTCATGCCATTTTCCAAAGGCTGCGGTGGAGTACCCATTGTGGCGGAGCATCTCTGCAACTGGAGCTACATCTACGGGAATTTGTCCCGTGTTGCCTGGATAGGCAGTACCAGTCTCGATGATGCCGCCCATATTGTTATCATGATGGTTACGTCCACTTTTAATTGCTGCTCGCGTTGGTGAAGAAACAGATGTGGTATGAAAGTTATTATAGCGCACCCCTTGAGCAGCCATTCGATCAAAGGTTTCGGTAGGGACTGGTCCACCAAACGTACTGGTGCCTGCAAAACCGAGGTCATCCACCAGAACAATGACCACATTAGGGGCTCCATCGGGTGCTTTCACTTCAAAGAACGGTGGTGGAGTGGTGTTACGAACATCGAGTTCCGTATATTCTGGTGGAGGCGGAGGCACAACCGGCAGAACTGTCCGATCTATTTGCGCTTGTGGATTCGCCTGTGCGACCGATAACATCAGTACAGTCGCTGGTGCCAGAGATAACGAAGTAATCAGTGTCTTTTTCATGATCTTCACTTAAGGTTAAAGTATTGAAATCGATCTGCTTCGTAGCTTCGAAAAAAAATTGTTGAAAATTTTGCACACATTCCAGAACCCATCTAGCATTCTGTTGTTGATTAAAAAAAACACCATGTATTCAAAAGCTCAGACTTACCAGTCGCCCTGCATGGTAGATTCAGGACATGTCCCTACCAGTGCGCAGCTGGTTGATTAACTGTTTATTTCAGTGATATTTTCAACCCTTGCCCTGCAAACGTAAGGCGCACACCTTTTTGCACGGACTGAAGTTTTAAGACCACCCCTTTACTGTTCTTCATCACAAGAGCAGATCCACCGCCAACGAGTGCAGCACCAGCTTCTCCTACAATGTAGGTGCCTTCAAGATCCTTGGCCTCGACAAGATTGTACACTTCTCCATTGGCCTCTACCCCTGAAATGCCGACATCGACAAGCGTTAATCCTGTCACTTTGAATCCGTGCTTTGTCCCGTCATACATGGAAAACATCCCTTCTCCCCACTCAACGCCAACACCAAGAGCAACAGCTTTCACCTTCATGGTGACCTTTCCTGAAAGCTTAGGTGCAGGTATCACACTCACAGCAAAAGATTCGGTGTATAATGCCTCAACTTCCTGCCCTACTTCTACTTGCGCTAAATCAATATCGTCCTGCACCTTCAAAACGAGAACACCCTTGGCTCCCTCAAGACTCACAACTCGGTGCTCAAGATCTATGCCAGTGACCTCGGCAGCTGCATAGATGCTTGTTGTAACTTGTACGCCCGGTTTTTCTCCCTCCTTCGCTCGTTGTGCCGTAAGCTCAGAGATACGCTCTTTTAAGCCACTGCCACTTGGTTCAAGTGCTACAGCAAAGCCCTGGTAATATTCTGCAATAACGAAGTCGCCACGTTTAAGTTGGGCAAAATTACGAACTTCAGGTCCTGCTGTGAAGGATCTCTTCTCGCCGGCTTCGTTTTTTAAGGTTATGACTCGAGTCTCTTGATTGATATCTGTTATCACATCAATCGTTACTGCAGCGCCTTCAACATCCTTAAAGCCCACCTCTTCAGCCATAGCCACGGTTGCCAGAAAAACCACCGACAACGCCAACAAAACTACTGCGAACTGTTTCACACCAACGATTTGTTTACGCATTCCATACCTCCCGTAAAATTCAACATACAGACCGGTGCAAACCCGGTCATTCATTATTAATAAAATAATCGACAATTACAGCCGATCATTTTTAGAAACATACCAATTGCCTTTATCTACACACTCTATTGCCGTCGTCAGATCATCTACAGCTGTTCGTTTTAAAACAAAAGCCGCCGCTCCGGCGCGACGACATTCTGCAACAACAGCCTCACTATCGTGTACGCTTAAAATTATAACTTTGATTTGAGGGAACAACTTTTGCAGCATTCGTACGATGTTACTTCCTCCCGTTATAGGGAAGGACAAGTCTGCAACGATGAAATCTGGTGCTATTTTCTCAATCGCCTCTAAAAGTGAAGCCTCATCTGCAACCATAAATGTTTTGTCGAACAATCCTTCCAACAGAGAGCACACTCCTGCCAGCATATTTAGATGAACATCCGCCAGAAGCACTTTTCCATGTTGCTCCATTAAGCCGTTCCTCCTTCCGCCGGCAAGGCTGGCTATAGGATTATTTGCATAGAGATAAAAGAACTCTTTACTTTACTATAAAGATGCGACTGCCATTTGAGTGAAAAGGGTCTGCAACAGACTGAGACGAAATGCTATTTGTTAGGTAACGTATGCAGCGGGGAAAGGGTACTAGGAAAATTACGGGGTTTTAAAGATTCCATCGCAGTCACAGGAAAGAATATCGTGCTTGACTGCATAGCGAATTAATTCAGCAACACTATTTATATTAAGATCCTTCATCATTTGATATTTATGATATTCAACGGTTCTGGTAGAGATATTGAGCATTGATGCGACTTCTTTTGCTGCATACCCTTCAGAGAGCAGTTGCAGTACTTCCCGCTGGCGTTTGGTGAGAAAAGCTTTTTCTTTATACCGCTCCTTTGAGCCTTTTCTCTGTTTTTCGATATAATCGTTTTCAAGGAGGGGAGTAATGTAGTTTTTACCCTGCAATGTAGTGCGAATTGCTTCAAGGAGCTCATGCGGCGCAGAGTGCTTCAGGACATATCCATCCGCTCCAGCCCCTTGTGCTCTGATTGCATAACTTATATCCGCATACATGGTGAGAAAGATGACCTTGACCTTCTTGTTACATTTACGTATTTGCTCAACGGCCTCAATGCCGTTGAGCAAAGGCATTGATATATCAACTATAATAACATCAGGCTGCAGCTCAGTTACTGCATCAATAAGTGCTCGTCCATCTTCAACGATTTTAACAAGTTCAAATTCAGGCTCGATAACACTCTTCAACCCTTCGGCGACTATACGGTGATCATCTGCAAGTATAATTCTTGATCGTTTCATTCTTCTCCCTTGTGATGCGGTATGCATGCCCGTATTGAGGTACCTTGGCCAGGCGCGGAATCCAGAAAAAATTCACCATGAACAAACTGCACCCGTTCACGCATGCTTGAGAGGCCCAGGCCCAGCTTGGATTTTACTTCCTTCGGATGAAACCCTTTGCCGTTATCCTGCAGTGTGAGATCAAATATCTGGTCAGCATACCGTAGAAAAAGCTCACATTTATCAGCTTTGGAATGGGAAGCTATATTCCTCAACCCTTCCTGAATAAATCTATACAGACAGAGAGCTATATCCTGGTCTATGGTATCGGGTATGTTCTCATGGGTGAATGTTATTTGGGGCATACTCTGTTTCATGAAGGCATCCAGTTCGATTTTAACTGCATGGATAAGGCCAAGATCGTTAATTATTGTCGGGTGAAGTTGCCGAGACAATCGATGGACATCTTCAGAAATACGGATTAATTGCTCTTTAATCCTTGTTATCCCGTACACATAATCAGCGAACGTACTGTCCAGCGTATTCATCTGCAGTTCCAGTTTGCCGGCTTCTATTGCCAGCACAGCAAGTCGCTGGGTCAGGTCATCATGAAGTTCTCTGGACAACCTGCGCAACTCTTCTTCCTGATCTGAGATCAACCGGCCGGTCAGCTGCTGGAGTTCTTTTTTATGTTCTAGAATAAGTTGTTGATGGACTTGCAACGCTTCCTCAGCCCTCTTTGTTTCGGTTACATCTCGCAACACGCCAATGATCCTATTGGCGCGCCCTGTCTCGTCTCGTTGCAATACATTTGATAAATGATGAAGATAGATTACCCCGCGTTGAGGATGGCGATAACGGTAGTCAAGAACAAGGTGATCAGTCCCTTCTGTCGTAACTGCCTGGATAGCACCCTTTACAAAAAAGAGATCACCTTCATGTATATTTTCCAGCCAGAATTGCCGGGGATTAACTTTAGCCCCCCGTGGAATTCCCAGAAAACTGCGCATTCTTTCATCAAGAAATACTATTTGATAGTTTTCACCCATCTCATAAAAGCCCAGTTCAGCAATATCAATGGCTACCGCCAGACGTTTTCTGCTCACCTTGAGCTCATCTTCCATCTTTTTACGTTTGGTTATGTCAATGGACAACCCCAGAAGCCTATCTGGTGTACCATCAGCTCGAAAGTATGGTTTCCCCATAGAATAAATCCATTTGGGCGAGTCGCTTCCAGGTACAATACGATATTCAATTTTGAGTTGTCTATGCTGCTCAAATGACCTAGATATCGCCTGGGAAAAGGTATCGAGATCATCTGGATGAATTATTTGTTTTAAACTGTCGATGGTATCAATTTTATCCAAAGCGTTGCTCGTCATCTCTAGAGCCTTGTCAGTAGCCCTGAGTTCCTCCGTGATCATATCAAGTTCCCAGAGGTCTGCGTCGGCAGAATCAGCGGCGATCCGAAGCCGTGCTTCATTGTTGCGAAGTTTGGTGTCGATTACCTTTCGTGCCAAAGCACTACTGAAAATTTGAGAAACCATGACCAACCTGTTGATGGTCTGCTTTGTCCACAACCTCTCATCCCTAAGTGTATCAAAGCTTACAACACCGTGGAATGCTGCTCTCCCAACGACAAGTGGTATAATAACAGAGGATTTCACTCCATAAGCTTCCCTAAATTGCTGGTCGACTTTAGCCTCAGTTCCAATGTCTTTTGTTGAAAGGATAAAAGGCTCACCTTTTTCAACTTTGCGCATAATCCATGGAACGACTTTATGCGCATCTATTCTGTCTGGATGATCCGGTCTTCCCTGTGCAGAGTAAAGGTGAGTCAATATCATATATTTGCTATTAATGTTCTCCCATTGCCACAGTGATGATAAATCGAGATCGAACCATTCACAGATCCGCTGCTGATCCTCTTCGATACATGTATCTATCTGGTCTGCCGGTAAATTTATGTAGCGTGACGAGATATCAAACAACAGTGTTTCAAATGGCATTATCCCCAACCTATTTTGATTTATGATATACTGGTAGTATGAATCTTTTTAATTGAGAACTGAAAATCAGGCTATTAATAATACAAAGCGAACTGCAACATCGCACGGGGTGATTGGCGTGGTTCTGGTGTGTGCGGAAGTTTGGTTTAGGCGATGCTGCCCTTTAGTGTGGAATTAATATTGCCGTGTCGAAAATCCGATTCATTCGTCAATCTTCAAGCTTATAGATATACTATTAGTTTACGAGAATACCCTCCGGGGAAATGTTAACCATTTAAGCAAATCTGAAACTTTATACTATTCCTGATCTCTTTGAAGAAAGCGAGTTGGTCATCCAGTAGAGACTACCTTTGGCAAGATTTATTTTACTCCGTATTGGCCAGCATGACGTTATTCCTGATAAGATTTCTGCACGGAACACTTAACAAATTTCTTCCCGGCAAAAATCAACATCTTTCCACTAGATGTTAACCTCCTTCCAGAAAGTAAAAAAAACTGTGATTGCCATGAAACAGTTGCAACACCATGCATTATTCCTAAAGGGGTTGCTAAACGGCCTGTCATATTGCGTATTTAAAGGTACTTGTCCTGAAAATTCAAGATGTTAATAAGTACTGCGATCGCGCATTTTATTCAAATGTTTTCCATTATGCGGGAGAATTGAATATACTCTGCCTTATTGGAGGCTGCACTTTGTCAGTGCTTTGGGGCAGCTTTTATTACCTTTGCCGAGAGATACAAGTCTGTGCATATCCTCTCGACATATTGGGACCGAACTATTGTGGAAACTGGATAGAGAAAATTGCAGAGAATATAGAGGGTTGCGACCGTATAGCCCAGCTTGGATCAGGATTATTGATTTTCTGGAAACATCCCTGTGAACTAAATTTTGAGTCTCAGGTCATGATCTACAGGAGGAATTAGATGAGTAGTCATGCAATAGAAGAAGCCGCCCGTTGTTTAAAGTGTAAGAAACCCTTATGCCAACAAGCTTGCCCTGTCAGTACGAATATACCGGAGATGGCACGGTTAATTGAAGCCCATAAGATAGATGAAGCAGGCACCATGTTATTTGATAATAACCCTTTAAGTGTTATTTGTGCATTGATATGCCCTCATGAGAATCAATGTGAAGGCAACTGTATACTTAACCGTAAAGGTGAGCCCATCCATGTGAGTACCATGGAGCATTATGTGTCGGATTTTTATTTATCCAGAATGAAGAACAAAGTACCTGAAGCATCTATTGAGAAAAATAAAGATAAGGAAATTGCCATTGTCGGCTCGGGGCCATCAGGCTTAACCTTGGCTTTTTTGATGGCTAAAAAAGGCTATCCAGTGACCATTTTTGATAACCATGATAAAATTGGTGGCGTTCTCAGGTATGGAATTCCTGAATTTAGATTGCCTAAAAGTATCATCGATCGGATGAAAGTATCCCTCAAAGAGATGGGGGTGACCATTCGACCAAATACTCTTATTGGTCCTAACATTACTTTGGATGATTTGTTTATTGACGGGTATAAGGCTGTTTTTGTCGGCACCGGTGTGTGGAAACCTAATCGTTTGAGAATTAAAGGTGAAACAAAAGGGCATGTGCATTTTGCCATTGACTATCTGAAAAATCCTGAGGTTTATGATTTAGGGAGCAAGGTGGTTATTATTGGTGGGGGCAATGTGGCCATGGATGTGGCAAGATCGGTGTTAAGGCATGGGGTGGAAACGTCGGTGGTTCTTTATCGCAAAGGGGCCGACCAGTTACCTGCCTTACGAGAAGAGATTAGGTACACCAAACTGGATGGTGTTCAATTCGAATTTTATAAATCGCCGGTAGAGATTACGAGAGAAGGTGTTCTGTACCAAAATACCAGCTTTAGTGAGGATAAAGAGGGCAATCCTATTTTTGAAGTGGATGAAAGCGCAACCTACCTCTATGAAGCAGATTCAATTATTATTGCAGCAAGCCAAGGACCACAAGCAAATATCATTTCATCTTCCAAAGGGATTGACACCAATGCGCGGGGGCTGGTCCAAGTGGATCGATCCGGCCAAACAACCAGAGAAGGTGTTTACGCTGCCGGTGATGTTGTTACCGGTGCAAAAACGGTTGTTGAAGCGGTTCGATGGACAAAAGAAACAGCAAAAGCCATGGATGATTACTTAATGCACTTGTGAAGAGAAGATTTTCCGACCAACACATAGCTTACCATAAAAAAAACTAATAAACGGTTACCAGCGAAAGCCTACATATGACACCAAAAATGGCCTGCATGGGCTTTTCGGAGACCGACAAGTGCGGAAAGGAGGTCTGAACCTTTGCTGATACCTGGAGAGTATCTTAAAAAAAATATCGCAACCGAAGTTCCAGCTTATTGCTGTTCTGCTTTTCACCGTACTCGGTAAAACCGGCACCACTGAGCCAGGAAAAACGAAGGCGGATTTCCCAGTTGGTAAAGCCTGTGTACAACAGTTCCGGGGTTAGAGAGTAACTGCTGTCCTCAAGGTTAATGATCGTGGTTATGGCCGGGGTGAAATAGAGGATATCAAAGGGTTCTTTCTGGTTGAAACGGGCATACAGATAATTGCGACCAGGCTGGGCCCTGCCATAGCCTTTAAGACTGGCACTTCTCGCTTGCTCAAGCAATTTGCTGCCGGCTGCCAATTGCAAATCGTCGCCTGCATCAAGGGCAAACCGGTAAAACGTTTCCATCTCCTGCTGGGAATATCCGCCGCCATTATGATAGTACTCGATAATGGAGGTAATGTTCTGTGAGGACAGGTAACGCATGCCGATCAGAAAGGCCAGCGCATCCTCTGCTGTTGCTTGGAGACTTCCATCTTGCCCCAGGGTCAATCTACTCTGATTTTCGGTCCATGCAAGTTCCCCATGGATTTCAAAATTTGCCAGCAGATTGCGGGAAAAGTCCAGGCCATAGGCAGTGGCCCGGCTCCCCCCAGTGCGGAGCAGCAGATCGATATCCGTATCATAGAGCAACAGATACAGCTTTGCCGCCAGGTTCATTTCATTTACCGTCCCAAAATCATCATTTATATGGTCATACACGGGCAGCAGAACCGTGGTCAGGGCTGCGGTCTGAACAACACCGATATTACTTTTAATAAAATCCGCTTCCGCCGTTATATATCCTTCAAGGGCTTCATCGGGATTATTGGGATCTTTACGCCGGTTAATAAAACCTACCGGGTTCCACGCATAGCCCTTACCCCACTTGTAAGACTTTTTGCCAAGGCTCAAACTTGTGGAAGCCTTAGGTTTAAAGGTCGCGTAGGCAGTATAAATGTCCGCAGTATCACTCCAACCGAGAGTATCCTGTTGTCCGGCAGCCTTGAGCAACCATTGCAGGCTGTATAACTCCTGGCTGTAACTGCCCCCTAGTTGCAATGCGCCAACCAGTCTGTCAAAATCGGATTGCGGATCATCCGCCAGATTGAGGAGGCTGAAAGCCGATCCCTGGTTAATGTCCATGTGCTCCCATCGGAGTTCTGCATACCCTTCCCACTCCAGGGATTTCTTCTCGATTTCCTCCAGTTCAAAAGTAAACTCTTGATCACTTGCATACCCGGCGCCAAACCCCGCCAGCACAAAAGCCAACAGGGACAGAAGCGTTATGCTGAGCGGCTTAGCGTAGTGCATCAACTTTTGACATATAATTAAGAGTAAAGACCTCGTCATCAAACTCCCGTTGCTGCATCTTGGCAAACAACATGACCGATTTGTATCCCTTGTACAGCGGGCTGTCGGTTTCCAGGACGGACGGCCTGACCATACCGTCCCCAAAATCCTTGATCTTTGAGTAATGCAGGGTTTTGATCAACATTCCGCTGACAGCATAACACTCGATGGTTGTGGGCAGGGTGGTCTTTTTATCCACCACCATCATCAGGCGATCATAGGCGACGGCTCCAGACTTTGCCTTTAGCTCGAGCAGGTAACTGTCCCCTTTGTCCTCAACACTTTCTGCCGTATACTCCACACTGTAATCAAGTCGCAAGATGTCGGAATTGTTAAACACACCGCCGACCACCGACTGCAGACTGGTGATCCGTAACGGCTTGCCCACATTGGGAATGTACAGCCACATATTGTCGCCAAGACGGAGGGTGGCACGACCTTTTTCAGAGGCAGGCGATACAAACAGAGCCACCATTTTTTCCTGGCCTTTCTTTACCGTATAGAGCACAAACTCTTTCTTGCTTCCATCAGGTTCAACATTAATCAGCTTGCGGTACATTTCGTAGGAAGCCGGCTGCATTTTGGCATCAACCTGGCGCAATAGCTCGTTACCATCAATGCCCCACACGGGAGCAACAAGAGCAAGCAGCAAGGTAGCCATTAGCAGGGGGGTGGAAAACAAAAATTTTCGTTGCATCTGCACTCTCCTAAACATGTCGTAATGCGGTGATGGGATTCATTCTGGATGCCTTCCAGGCTGGTTGAAGGCTACCGATAACGGCAACGGCAATGACAATGCCGACCACCAGCAACACATCGGTGGTGCTGATAACAGGTGCCAGCAGCAGGTCTTTCTGACGTCCAAAGTCAAAACTTATACTAGACACATTCATGCCGGCAATAGCAAGCAAACTGATAACAAGACCAATAAGGGTCCCTAAAATACCAAGCAATAATCCTTCGGTAAGAAACAGGGCCAAAATCTTACTCGGACTTGTGCCGATGGCGGCAATGGTGCCGATCTCATGAATACGTTCATACACGGACATGATCATAACGTTCATGATACTGACCAGAACAATGGCTACCAGCATGATCTTGATAAACAACGTCATCAGGTCGATCATGGCCGCAATCTTGGAGAAAGGAGAGAGTTTTTCCCAGGAATGAACTTCAAAAACCGGTTTTCCCTGCTTGTTGAGGATTCCTCCCAAGGCTTCTTTCAAGTTTGCCAGCACGTCCGGCAGCGTATCCATTTCTTTAAGGCGGATAGCAATTTCACTGACCTCGGGTTTGTCGATCCGCAACAAGGTCTTGGCATCACTTAAATGAATATACCCGTCACGGCCGCCAGGGCCGGATATACTTTCTAAAATCCCACGCACCACAAACGGCTGCCCATTTACGAGGCCGTCTTTGTTGGTGGCAACCAGAACAATGGTATCACCGACTTTTACTTTCATCCCCTTGGCAATGAGTTCCGGAACCAGTATTTCCCCTTTATCCAGCAATCCTTCTTTTTCCCCCTGGAGTATACGCCCAGTCAGCATGGGTGATGCCTGCTGCTCTTGTTTTGGGTTAACAGCATTGATACGAATGTTAGTGGTTTCGTTATAATTACTGAACATAGCTCCCAGCTTGATACGCATGGAGTATGCCTCAACTTCAGGACTGGCATCCAAGACTTCTTTTACCTTGGCAACCTGCTTCCCCTGGAGATTTCGATTTAAGGGCAGACTGTCTATGGAAGCAATATAGCCTTTACGGTGGACCTGCAGGTGACCCAGCATCGAATCGGTAATCTGTCCGACCATCAGCGATTTGAAAGATCCTGATACCGAGACAAACAGCAACACCGCCACCACGCCGAGGGTGATAAGAATCGAGGTCAGCAGGGTTCTTCGTTTGTAGCGTAGTAAATTACGAGCCGCTATTTTGAATATATTATACATGGCTCCCTCCCTGCCCGTTACTCTCTGTTTGTAGCAGGCCATCTTCAAGTGCAAAAACTATCTCCGCATTTTTAACCACCTTGGGATCATGGGTAGAAAAAATAAAAGTGGTGTCAAATTCATCGCGCATGGTTTTCATTAGAGAAATAATTCGGTTGGCAGTATCGCGGTCCAGGTTTGCGGTGGGTTCATCTGCCAAAACCAGCTTAGCATTGGTTACCAACGCGCGGGCTACCGCCACACGTTGCTTCTGGCCACCTGAAATCTGGCCAGGATACTTATTGGCCTGATCCTGCATTCCCACAGCTTCGAGTAATCTTTCTACCTGTTGGCGCCGTTTCCGCACTGGCCAGTTTTGGACCATGATCAGCGGATACTCAATGTTTTCAAAAACGGTGAGGACCGGAATCAGATTGAAATCCTGAAATATAAACCCGATATGTTCCCCTCTAAATCGGGCCGATTCACTGGATCGCAGCCCAGCCACATCTTTTCCCACTACCTCCAGGCTACCACTGGTAGGCGGGTCAAGACAGCCTATCATATTCAGCAGGGTCGACTTCCCGCTTCCTGACGGACCGACAAAGGAGACAAAAGAGCCAGCCTCAATGGAAAAGTCCACACCGCGAATTGCCGGTACAGTGATATCGCCGGCCACATACTCTTTTGTAAGCTGCCGGGCAGCAACGATGGTCATTGAACAGTCCTCCTCTTAATTAGGGTTTCCTAGTCTATTACAATCGGCATACCAGAAAAAGGCAAACACAACTTAGACCTATAAACAGCGTGTTACGCATTATTGTCCGGTTAAAAAAGAAATATGTTCGACAGGTCACGTGTTTGCTCGACAAAATTGTCGAACATGTCGGTTCTGTCTCTGCTCGATAAAAAAAGCTATAGCCCCCTGAAAATTCATTTAAAAAGAACTTTACCACCAAAAAAACATTGTGCATATACACAATTCCTTCTGTGCGGTTGCATTTTATGGTATGGAGAGTATTTTTTGGTTTTTCAAGGTCACTCAAAGAAAGCAAAAACTGAAAAAGTTCTCAGTGGAGTGTACCAGCTCAGAAGAAACAACGCAGTGCAATGGAAGCTTGAAGTCGACAAAGAAAAATGTCCTGGGTGCGGTGAGTGTGTTGATAATTGTCCTGGCGAGATATTTGAACTGAAAAACGACAACACACCCCCTACCCATACGAAGGAATACCATAGTTGGCATACCTGTGAATCAGTCTGCGAAGAAGAGGCTGTAAAAGTGAATGAGGCTGAATAAGCCACATTTTAATGATCTTCAATGTTGTTTTTTGACTCTATACGAACCCCTTAAAATTGTTAAACGTTAGAAACTAAGTCATGCATGTAGAAACATTTATTCCCTTTGTTTTGGCAACAACGTTAATCCTTGTTATTCCTGGGCCGACCATCATCCTCGTGGTCAGCCAGGCTGTTACCCATGGACGTAGGGCAGTGATTCCGCTCGTTGCCGGGGTATTGATGGGTGACTTTACTGCCATGACCCTTTCTTTGCTAGGCCTTGGAGCACTTCTTTCGACTTCAGCAGCCCTCTTTTCCGTTTTCAAATGGATCGGAGCCTTGTACTTGCTCTATCTTGGCGTTAAATTGTGGCGACTCACCCCCCAGGATATCCCTAAACGACAAAAAGCAACGCACCCCTCTGCAGGATCGCTTTTTACTAGTTCCTTTATTGTGACTGCACTCAATCCCAAATCCATTGCTTTCTTTGTTGCCTTTCTGCCTCAATTCATTCATCCAGCCCAACCTGCACTTGCCCAGTTCCCGTTGTTGGGAGGTACTTTTCTCCTGCTTGCTACCCTTAACGCAGCCGTGTACGCTTTGTTTGCAGGTCAACTCAGAGAGCATATGCGAAAAGGAAAAATTCGCAGGTGGTTTAACCGCTGCGGTGGTACCGCACTTATTGGTGCGGGTATCTTCACTGCCGGGATGCAACGATCAGCTTAAAAGGGGTGGACAATTTTGTCTTGTTACTGTTGCGCTGCTACCATTTTGTAGCTTTCCGTTCATGTTTCACCGCCTTTTGTTACACAAAAAAAAATGTTTCTCGTTTCCCCACCGCCCTGTCAGCGGCCTTTATCTTGTTTATAACGAGTGGATTATCATGTTCGACGACACAGACGCTACCATGCTCCTCGAAACCGCTTTTCCATTACACATAGCGAGATACAAGGCAAGCGGTTAGCACACAGCACACCCGGATATACGCTGGAAAATCGACCTAAGACGGTCCCTTTTCTCCGTCACCAGCATTCCTGTGCCTTAATATTTACAGCTGGCCCGCATCTTGTAAAACATACGGTAATTGCACCGTCGTTCCTGATGCACCCGGCACAACATCAACAAAGGAATCCCAGATGAAAACAGTACTTACTATTGTCCTTATTCAATTTTTTTCTATCGTCACAGCCCACGCACAAACGGTGCATCTCTCTGTTGCGGCAAGCATGACCGACGCGTTTAAAGAAATAATCAGTGTATTTGCCACCCAACATCCCAAAGCAGAGCTCCTGCCAAATTTTGCCTCTTCCGGGAGCCTTGCAAAACAGATTGAACAGGGAGCACCCGCAGATTTTTACGTGTCCGCCAACCCAAAATGGATGAAATATCTTGTTGAAAAAAAAATAATTACCCCGGAGTCCAGTCATATATTTGCCTATAACAAGCTGGTCTTTGTTGGTGATAAAAACCTGGCTGTCTCCTCCTTAAAAAGCCTGCTCGGGTTACAACGCATTGCTTTAGGCAGCCCGGGCAGTGTCCCTGCCGGTCAGTATGCCAAACAGGCAATGGAAAAAGTGGGAATTTATGCAGAGCTTGCAGAAAAAAAGAAACTGATCATGGCTAAAGATGTTCGCCAGGCATTGATGTATGCGGATCGCGGTGAGGTAGACGGTGCCTTTATATACACCACAGATGCCATGCTCGCAGGCAACGCAAAAATACTTTTTACAGTACCGCAGGATCTGTATGACCAGGTTGCCTACCCAATGGGATTAACGGGGTCAGGGGCCGGCAATGCAATGGCCAAAGCTTTTTACCAGTACATGGGCACCCCTGAAGCCAAGCAAATCTTAACGAAATATGGATTTGAGCCTGCTCATTAACTTCACTTACAAACGAAACGGCAAAGCAGATGTTTCCCCTTACCCCAGACGATATCCTGGCGATTAAATTATCGGTACAGGTGGCAGTCACGGCAACGATCATTGCCCTTCCCCTTGGGTTTGGCGCAGCCTACCTGTTGGCTCTATCGAACATCCGCGGCAAGGCTGTGTTGGAAGGAATCATCAATCTGCCCCTGGTCCTCCCCCCGGTTGTCACCGGCTACCTGCTGTTGCTGCTCTTGGGCCGTAACGGCTGGCTGGGAAAAGTGCTGGCACTGTTTGATATTCGTATAATTTTTACTTTGCGCGGCGCAGTCATTGCCTCGGCGGTGGTCGGCTTTCCGCTGTTAGTACGCTCCATCCGCATCGGACTGGAAAACATCGACAAACAATATATCCAGGCATCAAGAACACTGGGGGCGCATTGGTGGGATACCCTGTTTACCATTACGATCCCCCTCTGCAGTCGGGCTATTTTGGCAGGGACCACGCTCATGTTTGCTCGAAGCTTAGGAGAATTTGGCGCGACCATTGTGCTGGCAGGAAACATGCCCGGCGTCACCCAAACCATTCCCCTTGCCATCTATCAATATACAAGCACTCCCGGTGGTGACCGAATGGCGCTGTCCCTTTGTCTTGTTTCCATCCTTCTTTCGTTTGTAGTACTGCTTATCGGTGAGGCTGCCAACCGTACCTTGGCAAGGAACTAGTATGTACCTGGAAGTGGATATAGAAAAACAGCATGGTGATTTTCAGTGCAAAATTGCCTTTACACTGCACTCAGAAGAATGCGGCGTTTTCGGGCCGTCCGGCAGCGGTAAAACATCGTTAATGCATATGCTTGCCGGACTCCTCACTCCTGATCGGGGGACTATCAGACTCAACGGAGCAACTCTTTTTGACAAAGACACCGGCATCAACCTCCCCCCGGATAAAAGACGGATAGGAGTCGTTTTTCAACACGCCCGCCTCTTCCCCCATATGAGCGTGAAAAAAAATCTGTTCTACGGCATGAACAGAGTACCTCGCGACCAAAGAAACATTGACCCCAAATCGCTTATCGATGCTCTGCAAATCAAACACCTGCTTAAACGTAATGTCAGTAATCTCTCCGGCGGCGAGCGACAACGAATAGCTCTTGGCAGAACAATTCTTGCCTGCCCTCACCTTATCCTGCTTGATGAGCCCATGTCCGGGCTGGATGGAACCATGAAATACCAGATCATTCCTCATTTGCAGGCGGTATTTAAGGCGTTTTCCATTCCTATCCTCTTTATCAGTCACAGTCTGCAGGAAATGCGATTGATGACACAAGAGGTACTCGTCATGGATGACGGTCATATACAGCACCATGTGCCGACAGAAAAGCTGGCAAGGACCGGCGTGGGAAGCGGTGGTACCGGCTACGTCAACCTGCTTCATCTTGATGCACCCCAGGATCTTGGCAGGCTGCTTCGCTACCAGTGGGGAAACGTGCCGCTGATGCTTGTCAAAACCAAGGACCAGGGACCAGGGCAATTTGCTCTTGGCAGTAGAGATATCCTCCTCTTTAAAAAACATCCGGAAGCTTCAAGTGCGCGCAATGTGTTGCCCTGCATCGTCCGCAAAACCTACCAGACTGATTGGCTGTCAGGGGTTGAACTCGACTGTAACGGTAATACCCTCATCGCTGAAATCGTCCCTCAATCATTAGAAGAACTTGATATCCGTCCTGGATGCGAAGTAATCGCAGTGTTCAAAGCATCAGCATTTGAGCGGCTCTACTAACGCCCCGACTGCCTCCCCCACCGGTAGAAGCCAAACATCTACAGAAAACAGATTGCTTTCTGGATAACAGTCTGTAAAATATCAGACACCAGCATTTCCTGTTTTTCAATCTGCCAAAAATGGGAAAAGAGAATTGTTTTTGATAAATCTACAAACTACTACCAGGAGGGTACAATGATTTCCATTTCCATGAAAACTCAAATAAATGCGCCGGCCGCTGATGTATGGGCTGTTATCAGTGATTTTAATGCGCTCCCAAAATACGTTGCAGCTGCGGTAGAAAGTAAGGTCGATGGTGAAGGTATAGGCGCCGTGCGCACCCTGACCCTGCCGGACGGTGCTCTTTTGCAAGAGCGTCTTGAACAGCTTGATACAGATGAGATGTTTTTGCAATACTCCATAGTTGACGGTCCCCTGCCCGTGGCGGATTACTTGTCTACCATGAAATTAACGGCAGCGGAAGAGGGCTGCGAACTGGAATGGTCCGGCGATTTCAATGCTGCAGGCGCCTCCGATGAGGATGCCCGCGAAACCATGGCTGGTATATACCAAATGGGCTTTGACGGACTTGCCAAACTATTTGCATAACAGCAGGTATTGTCATCCGGGCAGGAGCAAGGACACCCTGCCCGATTATTTCTCTTTTTCAGCCAAAGTCTGCACAAACAGCGATTCTTCCCTGTAGGCCGGCTTATCCCACTCTCAACTCAGTTTTTCCAAATACACTGCAAAAAAAGCTGCGCATGCTCGTCAATAAATATTACGCAGACCATTTCCTTCTCATACCTTTTACCCCTTCTTCAGCATGCCCCGCCGCAGTTTGATCGTCTTGATCAATGCATCCGGATTGATCGAGACCAGCAATATGCCTAAAAGGGTCATTCCCCCTCCCACAATCAATTTCCAACCAAGTTCGTCACCAAAACAAAACACACCGAATATCGAGGCCAGGATAGGAGCCAGCAACATGAGCGGCGTTACCGACGAAACCGGATAACGGCCTAAAAGGTAATAGACAATCCCATGCCCTACCACTGAGGCAGCGACTGCTGAATACAAAGGAGACCATAAATCGCTTAAATGGATGTGGCGTATGAGCTGTACATGCCCGGACTCAAAAATTATCGATAACAGCAGCAGAGAAGGTAAGGCTACCGCAGCAATCCATGCCTGTAGCCTGAAAACGCCGAGATTTGGACACTGCCGCATTAATATCGTAGCGACTGCCATGGCAAAAGCAGCTCCCGAAACCCATAAAATGGCATCCAGATGATTAAACACGGTTGGATCGAACCCGATTACCATTACCCCCAGCAAAGCAATGGCAATAGCAACTATGCGAATAAAAGATATGCGTTCCCGCAAAAAAAGGGTTGCCAGAATGGCTGAGAAAGGAACATAGAGTTGGGTGGTAATAGCAATGGAAGCAATATTGCCCCCGGCATTCAAACCGATAAAGACCATCCCAAAATGGACAACCCCCAATAAAAAAGAGACCCTGAGCAAAGGTTTCATATGGCCATGTGCCGGCTTGAGCCAGGGCAGCATGATGATCAGTAAGAACAAAAATCGGATACTGGTAAAAAAGAGGGGCTGAAATTTGCCGGCGCCTATTTTGCCGGCAATAAAATTAAACCCCCATGCAAAATTAGCAAGCAGGGCTAGCAGGAGGTCGGGCAGGCTCATCATATTTTTTTCTTGTGTATGTCTTAGGAGGTGATCGGATAATAGAATTTTTTTCGCAGATCAAGGTGTAGCTGCGAACATTATCTTTTTGATAATAACGCGAATATGGAAAAGAGGACATTATCCTACACTCTCCAAGGGAGAGTGATTATTCAACCTGTGGTGGCAGAGCAAAACATCTGCTGTCGCTATTTAAAAAGAGTATCTATTCCCATGGCATGTTTACGGCCAAACTTTGGAATCAATTTTGGCCTGAGTACCACCATCCCCCGAAAAATAATTGCCAAGAATCGAAGGGTAAGCAAATGGTCCAAGACCCGATACCCACGCTTCCTGCGCAGTAAGAGGTAAAACAACCACTGCAGATGGCTCCGTTTCACCGCAAAAGGTGTAAAGTTGGTTTTCACACGGTAACGAGGTCGACTACCCTTTGGATACTTTTTTTTATATTTTTTCTTTGCCTTGCTGATTCGTTTTTTAATGCCATTATCATAGGGTGAAAAATAATATTCCCGCGCCAGGGCTAGAATGGCAAACGTGTCATACATATAACGAATATCATCTGCAGGCAATGCAAGTTTTTTTGCCAGCACCTCCATCTTCTCTATTTTTTCAAGAGATCTGTACCCACTTTCCACACAGTTTTCACCTGATACCACAAGGGTTCTCAGTACTTTGCGAACCGAATGATTAATAAAAATATTATTCCAAAAAACCGAAAGCAACGGCGGTATCCTGACCCGACGAAAAAACAGCTTCTGCCTCGCCAGTTCTTTAATATAAAGCAGATCCTTGATTACCTCGTCACTCAGCCTGAGTAACTCAAGCAGTGCAACCGGGTCATGACAGCCAGTACTATCTGCAAAGGAAGCGACAGCCTGCTCTACCTCCAGCTTTTCCTTAAACAACTTTATACAGACAAAGCTGTTGAGTTCATTCCAAAATCCGGCTTCCTCAAGATAGGTTAATCGCCGAAAAGGCAGCCATCCTCCTGTCTGGCACCACACACTGATACCTACCATATTGTTGGCCTGCTCCAATTGGCGTGCATACTCCTGGTAGTCCCACCCAATAAAAGATGGATACTCGCCGGCTCCCTCATATTCACGCCGCGCCTGCAATTCTATGATTCTTTTGACTTTAAGCTGGAAAAAACTTGTGTTAAGCGGCAGATAGCGAAAAAAATCCGACTCGCCATATTTGAGAGAAAGGATAAACCAGGGACTCTCGATATCCTCCAGTACTCGGGAAATGGTGCTACGATGCCATAAAAAATCACCGATGGGATAGGCCCCTACGGTCCAGTTTCTGAGAATCAGGTAACGTTGATAGCGCTCGAAGATTGGTAACACTGCTCTAAGCAGACTATTTGCCTGTTTTGCCCGGCGCAGGACCAGTTCACTTTTAAAATCGCCTCGAACATCCCTTCCGTCACATTCGCCAATACGCAGAATAATGCCCCTTACTTCGGGATAGGCATGGAGGACAGTTTCAAGCTGTCGCTGGATAAATTGGCGTATCCGCTGAAAATTGCCATTAATCTGCTCTTTCAGCTTTGGCGTAAGCGATAATATGTCCATGGTGAGGTAGACATCAAGTCCGTAACGGCTACAGATCGTAAACAATTTCTGATATTGCTCACCATACATCCTGACAGTCCGGTTTATTTCCGGCTCCAACCACTTGTCCGGCGTCAGGTGAGCTACATCATCAAAGGTGATGCCGTTGTACCCCACCTTGCTTACCTTTTGGGCAAATATCTCCAGATTATCTGCAATTTCTGCAAACTGACGAACGCAACATTCCGCCTCTTTACTTAAATGATGAAACGGTATTTTCGACCAGTTAACTTTCTTTTTGGTCTTAATATATTCAACAAAAAAAGGGCCAATGCCGTCGATAAGGAAAATTTCCATAACACTACACGCTGCCGAAAAGCCATCACTGGAAGTGCAACCCTAGAAAGTGGATTCAATTGATCGTTTGTAGCATAGGAAAATATACAACATATAATTAGAATTGATGAGGATATGATTTGATTGCGGTTTGCCTTCTCCAAAACCAAAAGAACTGAGCAACAAAGAAAAACACCTTTTCAGTTCCTGATTTAACTGTCGTTATTATTCTAAAATGAAGGTAGTTTATGGTATACTAAAAGCGAATTTTCATACTCATCCTTTGAACAAAGCACAGACAGTATCATGCCCGACAAGCCAACCTATAACCAACTTGCAAAAAAGGTCCAGGAACTGGAGCGCCAACTGCGAGAAAAAATTGTTTGCGCAACCGACGACCTTGGCCAACACAATCAAGTCGGTGCTCATGTTAGTGTTCAGGAGAAACAACTAAAAACCAGCGAAAAAAGATATAAAACACTTTTCGAAAATATGGCCCAAGGAGCATATTTTCGAAATGCCGAAGGCGAGGTTATCGAATGTAATGCAGCTGCACCGAAGATGTTAGGCGTCAGCAGAAAACAATTTCTTGCCACCAAACTTACAACCCCTCATTGGCAGGTGATAACCGAAGACGGAACCACCCTTCCTCCTGAACGACACCCGTCAATGGTTGCATACAAGACCAAAGAACCGGTAAAAAATTTTTTAGCTGCTGTTTTTAATCAAAAAAAACAAGACTATGTGTGGCTGAGCATCAACGCTATTCCACTTTTTCGAGATGGGGAGGAAAACCCTTATCAGGTCTTTGTTACCCTGCATGATGTCACCGAAAGAAAAAATGCCGAACGAGCGCTGACAAAAAGTAAACAAAAAATGAATGAAGCCCATAAACTGCTGCAGCTGGTCATTGACACCATTCCAGCTCGTATTTTCTGGAAAGACAACAATTTAAACTATACGGGGTGCAACCACTTATTTGCCGGGGATGCAGGCTTTCAACGACCGGAACAATTAATAGGGCGTGATGACTATAGTATGCCATGGAAGGAACAGGCAGAGCTGTACCGGAAGGATGATTTTCAGGTTATTAGATCAGGCAACCCCAAATTAAATTATGAAGAACCGCAGACAACACCGGAGGGCAAACGGATCTGGCTATCGACCTCCAAGGTTCCGCTTCGAGATGCAAATGATGCCATAGTCGGATTACTTGGGACATATGAGGATATTAGCCACCGAAAACAGATAGAAGAAGAACTGCTAAAAGTCCAGAAGCTTGAATCCCTTGGTCGTCTTGCCGGCGGTATAGCTCACAATTTTAATAATATTTTAATGACGATTATGGGCAATATCTCTTTTGCAAAGATGGAGGTCTCCCCTACCGACAAAATCTATGATCGCCTGACCAATGCTGAAAACGGTTGCCTCAAAGCCAAGGAACTATGCCGGCAATTTCTCACCTTCTCCAAGGGAGGGGACCCGGTAAGAGAGACGGCTCCTGCTTCCATGGTCATAAAGGCCAACAGTCAACTGGCATTAAGCGGGACAAAATCGCTCTCCACATATACGTTTCCTGATGACCTGTGGAATATGTATGCTGACGTAGACCAAATCGGTCAGGTTCTGACCAACCTCCTTATCAATGCGGATCAGGCAATGCCTGACGGCGGAATTATCGATGTGTGTGCAGCCAATACAACCCTGGAAGCTGAAAATACGTTTGGCGTAAAAAAAGGTAATTATGTCAAGGTATCTGTTCGGGATCAGGGCACTGGTATAGAGAGCATGTATCTTGACAAAGTTTTTGATCCCTATTTCACTACCAAAGAAGGCGGCAATGGGTTGGGCCTGTATTCGGCCTACTCCATTCTCAAAAAACATGAGGGCTGCATAGTAGTGGAAGCCACCTCAGCAAAAGGCAGCACCTTTACCTTTCTTATCCCTGCAGCAAAGGCTCATTTTTCTCCACATCTGAAAACAACAGAATCAGCAGTAACAAAGGGCAGCGGTCATATCCTTGTTATGGATGATGACCAAACAATCCTGAATGCTGTTGAGGCAATGTTGGATCATCTTGGGTATAGTTGCCAGGTAGTTGAAAACGGAGAAGAAGCTCTCGCGGCTTATATGCACATGCATAAAGCCGGCAGCCCTTTTGATCTGGTAATCATGGACCTGATTGTTGCCGGAGCCATGGGTGGAGAGGAGGCTGCTCAAAAAATGATCGCCTTCGACCCACAGGCAAAGATGATTGTTTCCAGCGGATACAGCAGGGATCCGGTGATGGCTGACTACCAAAAATACGGTTTCACCGGCGCTATAGCCAAGCCCTATCGTCTGGAGGAGTTAAGTATTCTTTTGCCAAAATTGCTCAACAGCTGATTAAACGCGATAAAGAAAAAAAGAGGCTGTCACGACCCGCCCCTTACTCTTTCCCTCCCCACCTCTCAGCTCCTATACATCCTGGCAAGATAGTGACCGTTTTGCCCAGTAGCAATCTGCTGACATTCAAACCCATTATACTCAGCCAGCATCTGCAAGACAGGAAACCCCACATATATCCATTGAAAAGGCACGGAGACTAGAGTGTCGTAGGTAATGATAAATTCAGTTTCTCCGTAGTCACTGTCATCGAAAGATTCATCTTCCTCATCTTCATCATTATACAGTAACCGTAAGTCTGTAGAGTCGGCAATAACCTGCCCATCCTCAGCCAATAGGTTCCGGACATGCTGTAGAAAAAGATTCAAGCCGTCAAGTGAACCACAAATACCAAGACCGTTCATGAGCATGAGGATGGTGGTATAGTTTCCGCTCTCCAGAGAAAAAAGATTGTTATGGATTGGATTTTTCACCTCTCTCTTTTCCATAACCTTGATACAACCGGGTGATATGTCCAAGGCATCTACATCCACATTTTGCTCCTGCAAGCACAGGCTGTGACAACCGCTCCCTGCCCCCACATCCAACACCGTCCCTCTGCACAAGTGCAGCGCCTCACGCTCCAGCTCATCCATCTCCGCGTATGTTCTAAACATGGTCTTGGCAGACATGGTCGACATACTGAACCTGGTGGAAGCCACCTCTGCGAAAACCTCGTAATCTCCATGCAGGTAATCCAGCATCATGGCTCCCAACGGATCTTTATGTGGGTCGCTAATAATACTTTTCATACTTTCATCGATGTGTTTAAGCCCTGATTATTGAAGACATCATTTACCAAAAAACGCTCCATGCTTACAACCTTACATTTTCAGGTGAGATGCGCCCTTACCAATACGTCCCTCTCCTTTTTAACAACACGAACCGTTGGTACTGTGCAACGGAATAGGATAACACCATAAATTATCTTGCCAATTCTGCAACCATGCCATACCAATAAGACGAATAATCATGGCTTACCCGAATTTCTCATGGACATTTTCTCATTTAAAAAAAAATAACCTGCCCCCCTGAACTGATGAGAAATTCGTGCTGAAGCAGGATATAACGCAATAAAGAATTATATCATCGATGCTTTGCGTCAAATCTTGCGACGTAACTCACGGGATTGGTGATTCTTTGATTTATTACACCTAAAGCTTGTAACTGCTCAGAGGTGTCTCATATTTTGACAGGCTCGATTATTCGCAAATAAGCGACCATTGGGAGACTCTGTGGAATGTATGTGAACAGTTACCTTGCGACAACACTTACTGCGGTCTTTGGAACCATCTACCAAGGACCAGAGACCCGAGCTTTACCTTAAACTGTATAAACAGGATTTATTCTTTCAGCCATGCCTTTTCAAAACCGTATTGTCCAACCAGGCCCCAAACAAAAAACTGTAATTGATACCAACGGTAACGTGTTGACCCCACCTCAGGAGTGGGTCTTTCTTAAGGCAGGGGACGGTCCGCTCACCCGAAGTGTCAAAAGTCGATGCATCACCTGGCAGGTCCAGGTCAAAAAGGGAAAACGGACCATCTCTAAAGGGATATGGGCCGAAAAAGGCCATGTGGAAGCCGCTAAACAAGAGCTTGAGCGCAAACGTTCCACCCCGGAGTACGAGCGACAGAGGGCTGCTCAACTGAAACGTAAAGAACGAAAACATGCCGAATATGTCGAGGATTTTTACCAGGCAACCCTGGATTTTCTCGCTTTTCACCCTGCACATAGGCAAACTGCAGAACGCCTGGCAAAATCAGTCACTGATCTTGCAACACCTATCGGGTCCGGAACGGTAGCCAGAACCACCCGTATCCCTATTCACAAGCGGGTAGAAGCGGCTGTTATAGCCTGGTTGCGTCATCAAACAACCGGCTACGACCAAATGCACATTATTCGCAAAAAAGGAAGCAGAAGAGAAGTCCGTCGAATGTTGGCCCAAAAATCCCAACTCATGCTAAGCCGTTATCGGACAGGAGAAACTCTTGACAACCCCTGCCCTCTGCAGCAGGCGCTGGAAACTGAACACCGGCTAAGCCGGTTGAAGGAAGAAAAGAAAAAGCAGCAAGACTAAAAAAAAGCCGCCCTATCGAGCTTCAATCCATTTACAAACTACATGCTGACAGCAAGTACACAAGGGAACCTCTTTATTCTTCAGCAAAAATGAGCTCGAAAAAAATCAGCACATCTTACCCGCATGCCTTCTCCGGTATAATCGGTGCTGCTCTTGCTGCTGTAGACGAGGCGGAGCCACCTACGCATATTTCCGTCTTCCACACTACGTCACAAAAAACACGTTGCTGATATAGCTGATATTGTGTAAAAATATATTTCTTGTTGATATTACCCCGTTGGTTACGCAGTACCTATAAATAGGGATGAATATTCCAAACAAAAAACTTGCCATACTTCTATTACTGTTCCTGTTCCTGCTCGTTGGTGGCGTGAGTGTGCGAATGTATCTGGACCCCAGCTTGACGAAGTACAGGGCTACTCAAATTTTAAAAAACGAAGTATTTCCACACCCGGACATTGTGCCGTTCACTCTTTACGGCAATAATGTCCTTTTTATTCCTCATAAAGGACTTGAGATAGACAACCAACAGCTGAGTCGCCTGGAAAGATTAGCTCAAGGCGGATTTATCAAGCTTTCCCATATCGATACAGCCCGGCCGCAATACATGCATGATGTTCAAAACAGTGTCGTAACGATTGAGTTAACTGATAAAGCATCCCCTTTTATAACAAAAAAACTCTACAAATCAGTATTGGTAAAAGCTTGCGAACTTAGGCTAACTAAAATCACAGCAATAGTCCATGATGACGCCAAAGAAGAAGCTGCAGTCTATATCATCTATAGCTCTCACAAAAATACACCCTTTGCCTCTTTTTCTGAAAACTGTGATGGCCAACCTCATAAAGCCCATTTTACTTTTATCCGGGATGAGAAAAAGTGGAAACTCACCGGTGACTGATCCATAAAAGTACCGGGAAGCTCAATGCGGCAGCTGATAAAAAGAGCAGGGTATACTGACTGAAAAGCCTCAAGAACATATAACGATGCAGGGAGGACAATATGATTTCTGTTAGTGAATTCTACTGGTTACTGCTGATATGTGTCGGTACGACTATGATGATGGTGCTTATGGTACTCTTACTGTTGCGAAAACTGCAAATCGAAGTAAAAGAGGGAATGCATAAAATCGCTACCCTCATAGAACAACAAAAAAAGGCGCCGCCGGCAATTGTGGCCGGCACCAGGAACCTCATCCCAAAAAACTGTCCGGATTGCGAGAAAGAAGCCAAGGCAGACGATCTCATATGTGTATACTGCCATACAAAACTATAGTCACCACCTATAAAAGAAACAACAGATCCTCGCAACTCCACTAACGTCCACAAACAAACAATGAAAATACGACCAGTTACCACAGAAGACCGACCGAAAGTCAGTGCTCTGCTCCAACAAGCATTTCCAGGAAGCCGATATGAAAAACAGCTTGTTGAAAACCTCCATAAAAAAGAAAGAACGCTGCACGAATGGATGTGTATTATCCGCAACAAGGTGGTCGCTTATATTGCCTATTCAAATGCATATACAGAGCATAGGGTCTGTGGCTTGCATCTGGCACCACTGGCTGTCAATCCTGAGTTTCAAAATCGTGGAATTGGTTCTGAGTTACTCCGTTTTTCCCTTCGCCGGAAGGAGATTAAGGAAAACACTGTGTTTGTTGTGGGCGCTCTTCACTTCTATGAAAAGTTCGGTTTTACCCCTTGTACAAACCCACGCTACCCTTTTACCGCCGGCAATGAGCATTTCTTAAGCATCCGCAATACCACCGACAACACCGTTACCGTTGGTTATGAGCCGGAGTTTACTAAATGAGTATAAGTAATCGCTCACCGCTACCCGTTTTTTGCCTGCAACCCCTACACAGCTTCAGTATTTTTGCAGTAAACAGAGGTAATCATCCGAGTCTACGCTTACCCGGAGTCTACGCTTACCTGTTCACTGCCAAAACCCTCGAATCCGACGCTGCTGGAACTAATGAAAAATACGGGCTAAAATCTGCCGATCTCCCCCGAACTGTAATGTTAGAGCAGTGCTCCAAATATTTGCAAGCTGACCGAATAGCAGATACGCTCCGACTTCGATACATCGGTATGCTCGACACGCATAACGTGCAGGGTCGGGGGGTGCTGCCGAGGAGCAAATCTTTTTCTTGCTTAACAACATACAATGTGATCTGTCTTTCATTGCGATTCCACGTCTGTTGTCTGTACCACCGGAAAATTCTCTTGTCTTTCTCTCCTTCTTAGGGGTAGTCTGCTGCTATTCATTAAAAAAATACGATAAAGGCAATCGAAGCTACCGGCGATTGAAAATCCTTTTTAAGGAGAGGCAAACATGGCTCTTATTATCGGCATTGATGTAGGCGGAACCCACGCAGACGGAGTTTTGCTGGACGGAGAGAAAATACTGGTAAAGAATAAAGTGCAAGTTGACCAGGACAACCTGAGTGATTCCATTATAGCCCTCCTGAAAACATTGCTCCCGGACTCTCCTGCAGATCTCGCCCGAATCCATCTCAGCACCACTCTCTGTACCAACGCCATTGTCAACGAAACCTTTGACAAGGTCGGGATGTTCATCCAGGCAGGTCCTGGAATGAATCCAAACTTTCTTGATTGCGGAGAACATGTCTGTTTTCTTAACGGTGCCATTGATCATCGCGGTCATATAATTAAATCCCCGGACCAATCCACTATTGATGATGCTGCAGTCACCTTTAAAGACAAGGGGATTGAAAGCATAGGCGTGGTCACCAAATTTTCCCATCGTAACAACAGCCACGAACAAGATACCCATGACCGTTTGGCAGACAGTTTTCCACACATCAGCATGGGCCATCGCATATCCGGCCTGCCCAACTTCCCAAGAAGAGTCTATTCAACCTGGCTTAACGCGGCATTAAAATCACGGTTCATGTTTTTTAAAGAGGCCATGGAAAACGGTCTTCAGCAGCTGAAAATTAACTGCCCGTGCTATATCCTCAAAGCTGACGGCGGCACCATCCCCTTTACAGCTGCCAGTGACACCCCCTGTGAGAGTGTGCATTCCGGTCCTTCTGCAAGCGTAATGGGTTGCCTTGCCCTGCAAAAAAATATCCACGACGCGGTCCTGCTCGACATAGGTGGGACAACCACGGACATCGCCATTTTTGCTGACGGCTCCCCCTTGCTGGAACCATATGGGGTTACCATCAAGGAACGACCAACCCTGATAAGGGCATTAAACACCAAAAGTATCGGCCTGGGAGGAGACAGTGCAGTCTCCTACACAGACAAAGATTTCTCCATAGGCCCGCAAAAAGAGGGCCCGCCTTTGGCGCTGGGAGGTAACGTTCCTACGCCCACAGATGCAATGATCGTCCTCAAAACACTTCAGATAGGTGATGGAGCAAAGGCGGAACAAGCCATGCTGCAATTGATCCCGGACCAAACGCCCGAAAAGACAGCAGTACAACTGTTGCAAGCCTTTGCCAATCGGATAAACCAAGTCGTAGAGCAAATGATTGAGGAAGTGTTCAGTCGACCGGTCTACACTGTGGCAGCACTGCTCAACCTGAAAAGAATCAACCCCAAAGAAATCATTCTTGTCGGAGGACCTGCCAAGGCAATACAACAGATACTGGCAGACACGTTACAGCTCCCATGCAGTGTGCCGGAGCACTATGAAGTTGCCAATGCTATCGGCTCAGGTAGAACACGGCCCACCCTGCAGGCCACCTTATATGCAGACACCTCAGACGGTACGCTTTCCATCCCCGAAACCGGTTACAGGGGTACAGTGCGGTCCTATTTTGATATGAGTGATGCCGAAGCGAGGCTCACCGAAGTGATCACCACTATGGCTGCAGAATTTGGGATGGAAAAAATACCGGAAATTGATTTTCTCGAGCGTCAGGAGATGAATACCGTTCGCGGGTTCAGCAGCTCCGGAAAAATCATTTCTCTCAAGGCACAGATCCGGCCTGGCCTCGAACAACTCTAGGAAGAGGAACACAACATGTCACACTTTATGCCCACCGCACCGAATCCAACAGGTCTGGTCCTTTTCCCGGCATTTGACTGGTGCATCAGTCCAACCCACCCGGAACGGGAAGAACGCCTCCTCTACACCAAAGATCAGCTTATCGAAGAAGGTCTTGAGGATGTGGAAAATATTTCGTTCTTCAACCCGGAGATAGCACAACACAAGGATATCGACCGCGTCCACATCTGCGTCCCTTCATCACAAAAACTCCTCACCGAATCCCACCTTATATCAGCAGGTGGCGCCATAAGGGCGGCTCGGGCGGTCATGGACAAACAAGTAAAAAAGGCCTTTGCCGTTGTCAGGCCACCAGGCCACCATGCCATGCAGACTGTTTTCGGCGACCGTGGTTTCTGTATCGTCAACATAGAAGCAATCATGGTGGAATATATCCGTCGTCATTACGGGGTCAGAAAAGTGGCAATAGTAGATACCGACTGCCACCATGGGGACGGCACTCAGGATATTTTTTATAACGACCCGGACACCCTGTTTATATCGCTTCACCAAGACGGGCGTACCCTCTATCCGGGAACCGGCTTTATCCATGAAGCAGGTGGTCCTTCAGCACCCGGTTACACCATTAACCTTCCCCTGCCCCCGGCCACATCGGAAGAAGGCTTTGACATGGCCATGGAACGGGTTATCATGCCTCTTCTCGATGATTTTCAGCCGGAAATCATTATCAATTCAGCAGGACAGGATAATCACTACACTGACCCGATCACCAACATGAACTTCACTGCCCAAGGGTATGCCCGACTCAATCGCCTGCTCAACCCGGATATCTGTGTGCTTGAGGGAGGATATTCCATCGAAGGTGCGCTCCCTTATACAAACCTGGGAATTATCCTGGCCATGGCCGGCCTGGATACGTCCAACGTCAAAGAACCGGACTACGATCCACGAAATTTTATCCAGTCCGCTGATATGAACAGCCACATTGCCACAGTCTGCGACCAGGCCCTGGAACTGTATAAACAGCGGGACCGGTTAAAAAAGGATTTGGCCGGCGAGAAAGTAGTCAAAACCAGTAAACGAATATTTTACGACACCACCGGTTTTGATGTGGAGGAAGAGAGATCCTATCACACCTGTCCACACTGCCCGGGTTTTACAGAAGTAACGGCCTCAGGACTCAACAACTATGTCCACGCCTTTACGATACCGTTCAATAGCTGCAAAAAATGCCGGGACAGGGCTAAAGACCTCTATCGCACCACCGATCCTCGAGGATTTGGTTCCGTTGTTCTTCAGGACCGGGTAGCTGATACTTATGAAGTGAAAAAAAATAAGAACTAGGTGGATGCCGGAGCGGGATCCTCCATTGAGCATGCCCCCCCCTGCAGCATGGGGCTTTACCTTGACCCAAGTTTATGATGTTAATTTATAGTATCGAGTAGGATGCCATCTATTTTTCTAACCGCTCTACCTGCTATCACTTTTCAAGTACATCCTGCAGCACGGAGGCCAGATCTTTCAGCTGAAAAGGCTTGGGCAAAGTCCCGCAGAAACCATGGTCTTTATACCTGGCAAGGACGGGATCATTCGAATACCCACTGGTGACCACGACCCTTGCGTCCGGATGATTGGCATGAAGCTTTTGTACCGCTTCCTTACCTCCCATGCCGGCGGGGACGGTTAAGTCCATGATAACCAATCGCACTGGAGCTGTTGCGATTGCAGCATCATACGCTTTTAGCACCTCGGCTCCATCGTGGGTGGTTAAGCACTCATACCCCAAATGCTGCAGCATGGAACTGAGCAAAGCGCAAACAGCAAAATCATCATCCATGATCAGCACGGTCCCATCACCTCCCCTGGTGACCTTCTCCGGCGCAGGCAACGCATTGGCCTTGTGCTCAACATTCACCACAGGAAGATAAAAAACAAAGGCAGCACCATCTCCATCCACCTTGCGGGTAGTGATATAACCACCATGCCGTTTTATAACAGAATAGCAAACAGCGAGTCCTAATCCACTTCCTGTCTGCTTGGTGCTGAAATAGGGATCAAATATCTGAGCGTTTATTTCATCGGGAATACCGGCTCCATAGTCCCGAATTGTAACGGCAATACATCGATCAGCCTCCAGCAGCGGTGGAAAATCGGGTGCACCTCGAGCAAGATTAGCACAGCCAATATCAATCACACCGCCATCCGCCATGGCCTGTTTTGCATTGACAACAAGATTCTGTACCACTTGACTAATTTGATCCGGATCGACATTCACCGGCCAAAATTTTTCAGGGAAACTGTAATGACTGCGCAGTTTGCTGCCGGCAAGCATAAATTGCACCGACTCCTTGATCAACGTCTCCAGCGACATAATCCGCCGAACCGGTTCGCCACCTTTGGCAAAAGTCAGCAATTGATTGGCAAGACCTTTAGCCCTAAAGGAAGCATCTTCGGCTTTTTGCACCAACTCAAAGGCTTTTGTTTCGCGTTCAAGATACTGGGCAGCGAGGTTAAGATTCCCCAGGATAGCAACCAGGATATTATTAAAATCGTGAGCTATGCCGCCCGCCAGTACCCCGATAGACATCATTCTGTCAGCCTGGATGATTACTTTCTCCAGCTGCACCCGTTCGGTCACATTATCTATCCGAATAACAGCCCCTTCTATCCCATTGGAACTTAAGGGATAAACGGTGATATCTTCATAGAGCGTATTTCCATCTATGCTGCGGTTATTTTTCAGGTTAGGCTTTATCTCCCTGCACAGTAAAGCCTGGTTTATCTCTTGCAAAACCTCGGGTTGAAAATACGGATATATTTCGCCCACTTTTTTCCCAAGCGCACGCTGCGGAGGAACACCTGTCAGTTTTTCGGTTTCCTTGTTCCATTGGGTCACTCTTCCACCGGCATCCACACCGATGAGCACAGATGGCATGGAATCTATGATATTAGCCATCATTTTACGCAGCAGGGCCTTCTCTTCCTGTACCTTATGGTGTTCAACGGTTATTGCGGCTAACTGCGCCATGGTTTCCATGAGTTTCATTTCCTCTGGCCCAGGAACCTTGACTCTGTCGTAATAGAGAGCAAATGTTCCTGCCACATTGCCCTGCGACATGATGATCGGTTCTGACCAGCACGCATGGAGATTTGCCCGCAGGGTGATATCCTTCACCCTTTGCCAGTAGGGATGGGTTTGTAAATTCTCGGCAACAACCCTTTCTTTTCTAAATGCCGCCGTACCACAGGATCCCATGCCATCGCGAATGGGAGTGCCATCAACCACTGCAGTAAAATACTCGGGCAGCTTGGAAGCAATCTTAAGGCGCAACCTTTGTTCCTTATGATCGACAAGCAAAATAGAGGCTGTGACCCCATTAAACTGCTCCTCCGCAATCTCCAGGATCATGCCAAGGATATTTTCCCTGCTCCCACCAAGAGCAAGCTCTTTCAAAACCTTGTTCACTTGGCGTTCATAATCCTGCTCCCGCGTTGCTTCTGTCACATTTCTTAGCACAGTTATAAGAAACGGGTGCCCACTCCCATCCCGGTAGATGCTCTTATGGGCAACGATCCTGATGACACGGCCCCGGGCATCGACGACCTGCTCGATATTTTCAACCGGGCTTTCTGTAGAAAACATCAATTCATCGCTTTGCCTGGACAAATCAGCCTGGTCTTTCGGGTAAAGCGCACAACATGCCTGCCCCGTTATTTCTTCTGCACTGCGGCCGAAAAAATCTTCAAATGCCTTGTTTGCAAACAAACAGCGATGGTTTCTATCTTTCACAAATACAGGATCAGGAAAATGATCTACGATCCCTTGCAGCAGATCAGCACCGGCCGACTGTTCACTGTTAAAGAGGGGGAATGATCCCCTTTGGCCTGTTGTCGCTGAATTCGTCTTTTTCATAGCTGCCACTATAGTGATGAAATATTCGCGGAACCAAAACAGGTTAGAACTTACACAAAAACTTACTCCCTTTTTTCATACCTTAAAAAATATTCACGGGCTTGTACAGGTTGATTGTATCATATTGATTGGCAAAACAAAGCATCTTGCATTACACTCAACATATCAGTAAATGACTTTTCCCCTGATTATTTTCTTTTCCTACCTTTCATCAACCCAAGGAGAGGCTATGGACCTGCAGACAGATTCCCCCACTTCCCAAAATGCCTATGCATCCATTTTCGGCGAAACCGGCATTGAAGAATTCAAAGCATGTATCCGCCACCATCTAGTCAGCTTTCAAGGACGTGATCCGGACATGGCAGGAAAACAGGATGTGTGCAGGGCACTTTCCTATGCCCTGCGCGATATGCTCATGGAAAAATGGTTTACCACTCAAAAAACGGTCTATGCCCAAAATAAAAAAAGGGTCTATTACCTGTCACTGGAATTTCTAGTGGGCCGCTCACTTGGCAACGCAATCATCAACATGGGGCTTTTGGGTCAGGTATCCGAAGCTTTGGAACAACTGGGATACAACCTGGAAGAGCTGCGTGAATACGAAGAAGATGCAGCATTGGGTAACGGTGGTCTGGGACGCCTTGCCTCATGTTTTATGGATTCCATAGCCACCATGAAGATTCCTGCCTATGGTTATGGCATCCTGTATGACTTTGGTCTGTTTAACCAAACCATTGTCGACGGCTACCAGCTTGAAGCACCTGATAGCTGGATGCGCCTCGGCTCCCCCTGGATTTACGAGCGAACCTCGTTCATGTATCCTATTCATTTTTATGGAAGGGTCAGTAGCGGGACTGACGCAGAAGGCAACTACCGTCCACAGTGGGTGGATACCGAAGTAATCATGGCCATGGCCTGTGATATGCTGGTCCCAGGGTTCAACAACGACCATGTGATCAACATGCGCCTGTGGAAAGCCAAGGCATCCAGGGAACTTGACCTTAGCTTTTTCAATGCCGGCGACTATATCAACGCAGTAGAAAATAAAGTCCGCTCTGAAACCATTTCCAAGGTGCTCTACCCATCAGACGAAATCCGGGAAGGCCAGGAATTGCGTCTTAAGCAACAATACTTTTTTGTCGCCGCCACCTTCCATGACATTCTCCGCAGGTATCGCAAAGAAAATAGAACATTTACCGATTTCCCCAACCAGGTTGCGGTACAGCTCAATGACACCCACCCGGCTATAGCCATCCCCGAACTGATGAGGATCCTGCTTGATGATGAGAGACTGGGCTGGGTCGAGGCATGGGATATCTGCGTAAAAACTTTTGCCTACACCAATCACACCCTTACGCCGGAGGCACTTGAGACATGGACAGTAGAAATGCTTTCCCGGGTATTACCGCGGCACATGGAAATCATCTATGAAATTAACCGTAGATTTTTAGAAGAAGTCAATGAACGCTACCCCGGCAACATGCGCAAACTTACGGAAATGTCAATCATCGACGAAAATCAGCCCAAAAGGGTCAGGATGGCCAACCTGGCAATTATCGGTAGCCATTCGACAAATGGAGTAGCCGCCCTCCATACAGAGTTATTGAAGAAGCACCTCTTTCACAATTTCCATGAAATGTATCCCAATCGGATCAACTCAAAAACAAACGGGATAACACCCCGCAGGTGGTTGCTGAAATGTAACCCCGAACTGTCCTCTTTTATCAGCGACAAAATAAGCTATAATTGGGTAACCGACCTTGACCAGCTCCGTATGCTGGAGAAGTATCACACGGACAAAGAGTTTTGCCATCAATGGCGGCAAATTAAGCTAAACAACAAAAAGCGACTAGCAGCCTTGATCCAAAAACGCTCAGGTATAGTGGTAGATCCGCGTTCCATGTTTGACATCCAGGTCAAACGTATACATGAATATAAACGGCAACTCCTTAATGTGCTCCATATTATTGAAATCTATCAGCGGTTGCTCACCACTCCTGATGCCAATATTCAACCAAGGACATTTATTTTTGCGGGCAAGGCTGCTCCGTCCTATCACCGAGCCAAACTCATCATCAAACTGATTAACTCAGTAGGCGAAGTCATAAACAATGACCCACGGGTGGAAGACCGACTCAAGGTTGTTTTTATTCCCAATTATAATGTCTCTCTTGCTGAAATAATTATCCCTGCAGCAGATCTTTCCGAACAGATATCCACTGCAGGTACAGAGGCATCTGGTACCGGAAACATGAAATTCGCCTTAAATGGAGCACTGACCATCGGCACTCTGGATGGGGCTAATATTGAAATAAGGGAAGAAGTAGGCGAAGAGAATATCTTTATTTTCGGAATGACAGCCGAAGAGGCTGAATATGAGAAGAAATGTAAATCCAGAAAGCCTTACCAGATTTACGAACAAAACCCGGTGGTCAGCAAGATTATTGATGCCCTTGCAAAAGGCGTCTTCAGCCATGGGGACGTCAACCTTTTTCGTCCCCTGATCAACGACCTGCTCAATGAAAATGACAAATACCACCTGCTGCTGGACCTTGAATCTTACCTGGAGTGTCAGCGGACGGTCAATGACTGCTTTATTGATACAGATGAGTGGACTCGCAGATCGATCCTCAATGTAGCTCGGGTCGGTAAATTCTCCAGTGATAGAACAATCAAGGAATATGCTGAGGAGATATGGGGAGTTGAGGTAGATAACTGATATACGGTGTGGCCTTGACCGCTGTGCTATCCATGAAACAGCGGTCAAGACTGACAGCTGATAAAACATTTTCGATAATATCGTAGTTCTTCTATGGATTCTTTTATATCTGCCAGGGCCAAGTGTTCATGACGTTTTTTCATCCCCTGTGCCAACTCAGGAGACCATCTGCGAGCCAATTCCTTGATGGTTGAAACATCAATATTTCGATAATGGAAATAGGCTTCCAACTCCGGCATAAATCGACCGAGAAACCTACGATCATGGCAAATAGAGTTACCGCACATGGGCGACTTACCTTCCGGCACCCATTGGTAAAGGTTGGCAAGGGTAAGAAGCTCTGCCTCTCGATAATTGATGGTACTTTGCCGGACCCGGTCGATGAGCCCTGACTGAGTATGATGCGAAACATTCCATTCATCCATACCTGCCAATATATCCTCTTCATGGTGAATGGCTAAGACCGGCCCTTCCGAGAGAATTTCAAGGTCGGAATCAGTGATAATTGACGCCACTTCAATAATGTGATCGGTAAAAGGATCGCAACCGGTCATCTCCAGGTCAATCCATATCAGGTGGGTATCGTTTTGCATTTTCCCTTCCCCCCTTTTTTTAGCATTCCTCGCTGCTAAACAAGGTTTACCGGTTGCCCGGTGGCCGCCAACACGCTGGACCATAATCGCCCATTGGGATCAACTCTTTTCCGCCCTTTGGTCGCAAGCGGAATAGGCACATGGGTAAAGCGGCTGTTCCAGTGCCCAATAAGTACATTGGTCATCCCCGCCATCCCGGCATGAACGGCATAATGCCCAAGCTGTAAACAGAAGGCACTATCATATGCGGAGGCGGGCGTGGAACGGATCATATAGCTGGGATCAATATATTTCAGAGTCATATCCATTCCCACTTTCTTGAAATACTCTTTAATCCGATCTCGCAGAAGCAGGCCGATATCCCCCAGTTTGCAGTTACCTGATGCATCCTCGCCCCGATCTCCACAAAAAAGATTTTGTCCGGCCCCTTCGCCAACCACAATCACAGCATGCCCACGTAGGCGAAGCCTACGTTCAAGTGCTTCCAGCAAAACTTCCATTTCAAAAGGGACCTCGGGGATGAGACAAAAATTAACCTCATTGTTGGCCAAGGCTGCCGCAGCAGCAATAAAGCCTGATTCACGTCCCATCAGTTTAACCAGTCCCACCCCGTTTCGCGCGCCGACAGCCTCAACATGGGCGGTATAGGTTGAATGGCGAGATTCCGCCACTGCGGTTTCATAACCAAAAGAAAAATCCACATGGCAGATATCATTGTCTATGGTTTTCGGGATACCGATCACCGAAATATGAAGCCCCCGTCGCGAAATTTCTTCCGCTATGGCCGCTGCGCCGCGCAGGGTTCCATCTCCGCCGATGGTGAAAAGAATCCCTATGTTCAGCTGGACCAACGTATCCACAATAACCCCAACATCCTGGGGACCACGGGACGACCCTAAAACACTTCCTCCCTTCAGGTGAATCCCTTCCACCAAATCAGGAGTCAACTCAAGCGGAGTATGGTAATATGTCGGGTTTAACCCTTCATACCCATAGCGAAAGCCAAACACCTTTTTCACATTATAATGATAATGCAGGCTCAAGACGATGGCTCTTATCACATCGTTAAGCCCAGGACAAAGGCCACCGCAGGTGACAATACCGCAGGAAAGTGTTGCAGGATCAAAAAAAATTTTTTCCCGTGGACCTGCCACTTGGAAGGAAGGTGGAACCGACCCTTCCTCTACATAGGGTTGCAGGTCCTGGTACTGGTTATGATACAAAACTGATTCTGCAACATCGGTAAAAATGACACCTTGCATGGGAGAATGGAAACGGCATTCCCCAAGTTGCTGAACAATCAAATCATCTGCTTGCATACTTCCATTCTCCATCCGAGCTGTTGAACTACAGGGCTCCAACCAAAAGACTACCTCCAATGGTAATGCCCACTCCAGTGTCAGGTCTTTTTGTAAATCAAGTCCTTATTCTTTATGGTATTCCTCATGTAAGAGATGCGCAAACTGTTTTTCGACCAATAGCCTTACCCTGTGCAAATTGCTCTGGCAAAGGCAGAATAAATATGGCAGAAAGAGAGGCGGCCTCAATGAACAAACCATATATGCATGGAGCTAGAGCACCAATCTTTATAATGAGAAACAGAGAATGAATACCTCCAAGGTTACCCCTCAATATGATGTCATCATCGTCGGTGCCGGTCCAGCAGGGCTCTTCGCCGCTTACTACCTTTGCGAACATTCCTCACTCCGGGTGTTGGTCATTGAAAAAGGGAAACCACCCCTGCAGCGAAAATGCCCCATTGGTGATAAAGGCTGTATCAAGTGCCAACCGTGTAATATTCTTTGTGGTATAGGTGGAGCAGGACTTTTTTCAGACGGCAAGCTCAACTTCATCCATAAACTTGGAAAAACCGACCTGACACAATTTCTCTCAACCTCTGATGCCTGTGCATTGATCGACGAGACAGAAAAAATTTTCAACCTTTTCGGTATGGACGGCCAGGTTTTCCCCACTGATCGTGAAGCAGCCTACTCTATCCGTAAAGAGGCCAGAAAATGCGGCATCGACCTCTTGATCATCAAACAAAAACACCTTGGCAGCGACAATCTTCCCCGTCATATAGATGGAATGCGACAATATATTGCCGATAAAGGGGTCACCCTTCATCATTCCGAAGTAGTTGAAGATGTTATTGTAACCGAAAACAAGGTTACCGGAGTCATTACCCAAAAAGGGACCTACAAGGCACCACACGTCATCCTTGCTCCTGGAAGAGTTGGTGCAGAATGGGTTGCAGGAGTTGTCAGACGCCACAATATAGATGTTTCCCAACGCGGCATTGAAGTGGGAGTAAGGGTTGAAGTACATAATGAGATCATGCAGGATCTCTGCTCCATTATTTATGATCCGACCTTCTTTATTCGCACTGCCAAGTATGATGATCAGACTCGGACCTTTTGTACCAATTTTGGAGGGTATGTTGCGTTGGAAAACTACCAGGACTTTGTCTGTGTCAACGGCCATGCGCTAATGGACCGTAAATCAGAAAATTCCAACTTTGCCTTTCTCTCCAAAGTTGTTCTCACAGACCCGGTTGAAGATAACCAGGCCTACGGTGAATCCATTGGGAAGCTGGCCACCCTCATAGGCGGGGGCAAGCCGATTTTACAGCGGTTTGGTGATCTAAAAAGAGGCAGACGATCCACCTGGAACCGAATCCACAATAGCTACATTGAACCTACTCTCACCAATGTTGTTTGCGGCGATATTGCCATGGCCTTGCCGGAAAGGATCCTCACCAACCTGGTGGATGGCTTGCAGCAGCTCAACCAGATTGTACCGGGAGTGGCAAATGACGAGACTCTGCTCTATGCACCGGAAATAAAATTTTTTGCAACCCAGGTTGCAACTGACAATAACCTGGAAACAGCAGTGGAGGGATTATTTGTTGCCGGCGACGGCCCTGGCGTGGCCGGCAATATTGTTTCAGCCACGGCCACAGCCCTTATCCCCTCAAAAGAAATTATTCGCAGAACCACTGAGTAGCTTTATACCAACTATCAATACCAACTATCCAACAAACAAGGAAAATATGAACGTCAGTGAAGGGAAATCCGTTACCGTCCACTATGTGCTTAAATTGGAGAACGGCAGGGTGTATGAAAGTACCCTGGAAGAAGATCCGCTTGTTTACACCCACGGCCAAGGCGAAATAATTAAAGGGATGGAAAAAGAGCTTACCGGAATGTCGATAGGCCAACAGAAAACCTTTATTGTGGAACCCGAAGAGGGATACGGCGAAGTTACACTTGATGCGTTGCTTGAGGTCCCGCGTGAACATGTCCCAATGGAAGCACGGATGGTGGGAGAAAAAATAACAGCGGTCGGTCCCAAAGGCCAGAAGGTGGAAGGCTTTGTATATGAGGATAAAAGAAAAACATTGGTCATTGACTTCAATCATCCACTGGCAGGCATGACACTCTATTTTGAAGTTTCAGTGGTTGACATTCAGGAACCTGAACCGGCGTAAAACCTCCCTCATGGTCCCTCTGCAGTAACATCAACCTACGCAGCGGGACCCCTCCCCCCTCCACCAGATACAACAGCCTCCGGCTATCGGCTTTTGGCTAATCGTTTTCCGGCGATCATCAGTAAGATACGGAGAAAAGTCTTTCGGTTTCGATACTTTTCAAACATTGCTGTGCTACGATTATAGTAGTTGACCGGAATTTCTATCATCCGCTTGCGGTCATTTAATATCTCCACCGCCATCTCAGCAAGCAACTCAGGTCCGTTGCCCTCCAATTTGTCTTTGAGATCATCATAGCACGACCGCCACATTGCCCGGAATGTACAACCAACATCTGAAATTCTCACTTCGCGCCGCCACCAGAGCATCTCTATCAATTTAGCTAGCAGGATATTAGCAATCCTGACCAATCCCCGCATATCTGAGCCCTGCTCGATCAACTGCCTGGTGGTTCTAGTACCGACCACCATATCGGCCTCTTTGATGTACTGCAGCAATTTGCAGATATCGTGCTCTGGAAAGGTGTAGTCAGCTTCAGCCATGACAATGATATCTCCGGTAACACGATCCAGTGCATACCGCATTTTTTCGCCATACAATACGATATCCTGCGGACAACGGATAACCTCTGCCCCACAGGACCTGATCTTTTTCTCTACGGAATTGACAAACGGCACCACCACATAAACAGTATCAATCGAGCGGTTTCGCCGATAACGATTGATGGTAAAATCAATATTTTCCTCAACACCTTCGGAGTAAAGAAGCAGGGTAATATGATTTTCGTCAAAGGTGATATTGCGCTCATAATAGCGAGCAAGATTAAGACTATCCCGATCATTGATATTGACGTAGGTCCCCTTAATTTCAAAACAAAGGACACCTGGCTCCTTGCTGCATAACGAGTCAAGGAAGGTCACAAATTCAACATATCCATCGGCGGCCTGGTCAAAGGCATCGGCCAGAAGAGGGAAAAAATCAGGAGTTAAAATAAAAGTTCCCAACCCCAATAGGTTATTTTCCAGCACTTGGGGCTTTTCCACCAGGTTCAGCACCCTGCCGCCCTCTTTATGAACCGAGTAGTTGCGCTTAATGAGCTTGGTATCATCAGCATCCATTACCGTACAGGTGGCAAGCGCATGTTCATAATCGATATCGAGCAGTTCTGCGTGATTGGAACCGACATAGCATTCATCACTCAACATAACGCAACAGGGACGATTGAGATCGCGTCCTGCGAGCAGGATTGACCAGCCCAAGCCCTTATCGAGTTCGCTATTGTCGATATAATGCAGCGTAACTCCCAGCCACGAGCCATCCTTGAAGTAATCTTTGATCACCCCGGAAAGGTAGCCGACAGTCATATAAATTTCATCTATCCCGAGCTGATCCCGCATCAGACAGATGATCCTCTCCAGGTTGGGTTTACCATTAACCTGAAGCATTCCTTTTGGAACAAGACTCGTGTAGGGACGCGCACGTACCCCTTTTCCTGCTGCTGGTATCAGTCCTACAAGTTTACTCATGTCCTCACCTGGATAAAAAATAATAGACAGTGAGATAGAGATACTTCAAGGTCTCGGAAAGGTGTTGCATTTTCGCTTCTCCCGTATGGCGAGGCGTGAATTCAACACCAATCTCTTTGATGGTAATCTTTCTGCGTGCAAAGGCGACGCCGAGCTCCAACACATGCTCAAATCCTTTACGAGATAATTGCACTTCATACAGGGCTGAGCGGTTAAACGCCTTGCATCCTGTGTAGAGATCAGTCACTTTCTGGTCAAAAAGCAGGTTAAACAGCCATGATATAAGTTGATTGCCCAAACGTTTGGTCAGGGGCATAAACCGGTTTCGTCCACCCAAAAAGCGACTGGTATAGACTACCTCGGTACGGTCAAGCTGTTCTATAAGATCAGGAATGGCCTCTGGCGGATACTCACAGTCAGCATCGATAATAACGATCTTTTCATTGTCCGAATTTGCTATTCCATCCAGCAGCGACCCGCCATACCCTTCATTGGTAGCATGACGAATCAGGGTAACATGATCAAAAGACGAAATAATGTCCACAGACCTGTCAGTCGAGGCATTATCTACATAAATGAGGTTCAGAGGGAGGGCCAAGGCTGTCACCCGACGGTGAAACTCCGGAAGTATTTCCGCTTCGTTAAAGACGGGTACAATAACATCTGTATATTTAACGGTCTCTTTTTGCATCATATAGTGTTTTAAATAGTCGTGGTTCCTCTAAAGGATTCTTTCTCAAAAAAAGCCATCCTAGCGACAACTGCTCCCCCATACAACGAAATTCGCCCCTTTCTGAAAAAGCTTCCTCTAATAATTAAAGTCACACTGAAAAAGTGCATCAAACAAGCAGTATACAGGACGAATTAAGTTTTTTGGCAAGGACCTTGACTTCAATGATTTCCGAACCCTAAAAAAAAAGCTGCATACCAGATTACCAGTATGCAGCTTTCAATTACTTATAAACAGATATTACAATCAGTCTTCAACCACATCAATGCCTTCCAGCTTCCAGTCTTCAGTTCGCTCCGGCCTGGCCCATGTCCATTTTTCTGCAAACTTCACGGGTTCAGTCATGCTTCCTTCAACCAGGTCGCCGGTTTTATCATCCACTGTATAATCAAGCAAATTGGCAGTGAACAAGACGGTAATAAAATCTTCATTTCCTTGCTTGCCGGCATCTATTACTTCTACTTTCCTGACAGCAATGCTCTCCAGCTTATTGATATGGCCTTTGGCCTTCATCTCTGCAAAATGCTTTTCATACTCTTCCGCCAACTGTTTTCCCAACAGATGACTGTAGCTGGCAAGATCACGCCGCATCCAGCCTGCCTGGATTTTAAAAAATACATCTGAGGCTATTTCCACAAAATATTTTTCATCAAATCCCGGATCAGTGGTTCGGATCTCCGCAATTCCGTCCTCAAGAGTGTTGGCCTCCCGAATGGGCGGCACTGGTGGAGCAGAACTTTTGGCCTGGTCGGAAAAAGCACCACCGGAAAAGGTATTTTTATCGAATGGCGGTGGTTTATACCCTGCGGATGAAGAACCTGTCGGTCTGGAGACAAACCGCTTATACAAAAAGTAACCGGCAACACCTAATAACAGCAGCGGCAGGATTCCCATACCGCTACCGCCCATGCCAAACATGCTACCAAGCAAAAGACCGCCAAGGGCACCACCCAATAATCCTCCGGCAAGACCTCTGCCAAAACCGGACTTCTGGCCCTGCTGAGCCTGTTTTGTTTGAGCCGGTGATTTATACGTTTTTTGAGGGGTCGAGCGACTAAAGCTCCTTCCGCCAAATTTGGAACGGGCATCGGCATAATCTGTCGTGATTCCTGCCTCACAGAACATTACTGCAAAGAGAATCAGAAAAAATGGTGCCAGTTTACTCAAGTGTGTCATCATAATTATTTTTCCAGCAATGTTTTTTTGTTGCCCAGCCATTAAAAAAGGTGGGATTTAGAGTTTGAGTGTTTACAGTATCTCCTAGTGAGATGCAACAAACATAATGCCTTTTTACCGTGGGTCAAGGTACTGTCCGCAGCAACTGATGGTGACGCCTGATACACCAACAACACTTCCAATGTATTCTACAGTTCAGAAAGATAACATACCAGACCTGGTAGATATAGCTACCGGCTCACCCCAACAGCTTAACACATTTTCCCTTGTTCTCACCGCTATAGATATCGATCATTCCATTGACTCGGTCAATCGGTCAATTCAAGTCAACAGGGACCAGGCCCACACGGCTCAATTACAGCTAAATAAATACACAGAAGAAAACAAAAACTGGCCTCCCTTGCCTGAGCAAGTATGGCAACCACCTTTTTTTTATCCGCAAACGACCATCCTGCTGATGGGTCTGCTTGCAGTTTTTTACTGGCATACAGGGGGATGGTATCCTGATAATCCCTGGTTTGAAACCGGTGCCATTGACAGCCGGAAAATTCTCTTTGAAAACCAGTGGTGGCGGTTGGTGACGGCCTTAACCCTGCATGCTGATATCGTGCACCTGGTGGGCAATTGTCTGATTGGAGCTAACATTATCCTTCTGCTTAGTCGTGCCGTCGGCTATGGCCTTTGCTGGTTCATGGTGCTCATGGCCGGCGCTGTCGGGAACTGGATCAATATCGTGGTCCGCGACCAACCGCACCTATCCGTCGGTTTTTCCACTGCTGTATTTGCCGCCATCGGTATTTTGGCAGGCATCAGACTTCGATCCGGGCAAAAAACCTCTCTTAAACACTATCTTCTTCCTTTAGGAGCAGGGGCCGCTTTGCTCGCCTTACTGGGCAGTTCCGGCCCGTCCACGGATATAGGCGCCCACTTTTTCGGTTTTCTCAGTGGTATCCTTACAGGCGTAGTATGCAATCGTCAAAAACTGGTCAGAACGGCAGCCACCAACCAGGTGCAATATCTACTCATGCTTGGCTCGCTTTTGTTTCTTCTGGTATGCTGGGGAACTGCTTGGAGCCACCATTAGCACCTCCTTAACCTGCAAGTGAGTGTACACAGGGTTTCTTTCTCCTGTTTTATGATGATTCAGGATTGACGTCAGGTACCAATGTGCATACATTAAATTGCGTTTATTAAAAATTCAGCAGAAAGTGATGGTCACCCTCTCTTTTGCACGTCTACAAATTGCTGCAGAAGTACAGGGTTGCCCATCCATTATCCTCCTGCCGCCAACCTGAATAACCAGAGGTACATCCATGCCAATGAACGAACAACCACCCTGGGGACAAAAAAAGCGCCCCTCTTCACCGGAAGATTTTCTTGCTGCGCTTATCCGCAAAATAAGAGAATCTTTTACCAACCAACAAAAGCCAACCGGACAAGGTGACGACGAAGGGAAACCACCGACCGAAGGACCTGGAATGTTTGCCGGAATGGGGAAGGTGGTAATGATTGTTGCTGCTGTTTTCCTGTTTCAAGTTATCTACTCTTCCTTTTACACTATTCAGCCGGGCGAAGTAGGGGTTATGCTCAGGTTTGGTCAGTATTCGCGGACAACCGACCCGGGACTGCACTTTAAAATTCCGTTTATTGAACAGTTGTATAAAGTAAATGTGGAAGCAGTGCGAAAAGAGGAATTTGGTTTTCGCACCAGGACTCCCGGTAAAACAAGCAATTTTAACCGAAGCGGTTTCGATATGGAGGCCTTGATGTTGACCGGCGACAAAAACGTCATTGAGGTCGCCTGGATCGTCCAATATATAGTCAGCGACCCGGTGAAGTATCTGTTCAAGGTTCGCAATGTTTCCCAGGCAGTGCGCGATGCCTCGGAAATGGTTACCCGCAGGATTGTCGGCAACATGGATTTTGACTACGTACTAAGTAACCGTGAAATTCTTGCTGCAGATGCAAAAAAAGAACTGCAGGGAGAACTTGACAACCTGGAATGCGGCGTGAAAATTGGTACTCTGCAGCTTCAGGATATTAACCCACCGGAAAAGGTAAAACCTGCCTTTAATGAGGTTAACATTGCCGATCAGGACATGAAACGTTTGGTCAATGAGGCAGAGGAAACTTACAATCGGGTTATCCCCAAAGCGCGTGGTAGTGCAAAACAAACCGTTGAAGAAGCACGTGGATATGCTATTGAGCGGACCAACCGCGCGATAGGAGAAACCAACAGGTTCAATGCTATTTTAAAAGAATACCAAGGGGCACAAGAAGTAACAAGGCAACGCATGTACTTGGAAGCGATGCAGGAAATCCTTCCCCATGTTGAACAAGTTTACGTGATGGATAAAAACAACCAGGCAGTGATTCCATTTCTGGACCTGACGGGAAAAAGGCAGAAACAGAGTTCCCCAACCCCCCAGTAACAACATGACAGTACATTGTCTAATGTTTCTACTCTAACCATGTGAGACCCATGAAGAAAATAGTTCAAATTTTAGGATTAATTATTGTAGTAGCTGCAGGGGTTACCGTCTGGGACGGCTTTTATATCCTTAAAGAAGGGGAACAAGCTGTTGTTACCCAGTTCGGCGCGCCGGTTGGTGAGCCGCAGACGGAAGCCGGCTTAAAACTCAAAATGCCTTTTATCCAGGATATTCGAGTGTTTGAGAAAAAAATTCTGATGTGGGATGGCTCTCCAAATCAGATCCCGACCAACGACAAGACTTTTATTTACCTGGATACCACGGCACGCTGGCGAATTATCGATTCCTTGCGTTTCCTCCAGGCTGTTGGTACTGAAAATCGTGCCCGTACTTTGCTTGATGATATCCTTGACGGTACCCTGCGTGACCTTGTCAACAAGAACGACCTGATTGAAATAATCCGTAGTTCAGATTGGACCAAGGACTATATGACCTCCACCAGCCAGGCTGGAGACCTGATAGTACCCCCTCAATTGGGACGTGACAAAATCAGCCAGATGGTCCTTGAAGCTGCGGCTAAGGTTATGCCCCAATACGGCATCGAACTAATCGATGTTATGTTTAAGCGAGTTAACTACATCGATTCGGTACGTGAGAAGGTATATGACCGTATGATTTCTGAACGTAAGCGTATCGCTGCTGAAAAACGCTCTCTTGGTGAAGGCCGAAAAGCCGAAATTCTCGGTCGGGTAGAACGAGAGTTGAAAGAAATCACTTCTAAAGCAAAGCGTGAGGCCGTCGAAATAGAAGGTAAGGCTGATGCCGAAGCCACCAAAATTTATGGTAAAGCGTATTCAAAAGACCCGGAATTTTATGCTTTTATAAGAAGTCTTGAAAGTTATCGTGACATTATCACCAACAACACTTCGCTGGTGCTTTCATCTGACTCTGATTTATTTAAATATATGGAGTCACTTAAAGTAAAATAATTTTTCGCGCTCCGTAGCGTTTACAATAAAAAAGGCCGTGTCTCAGACACGGCCTTTTTTATTGTTCTCTTTCCACACCACAACAATAATCAACTCATTTACTCAATGATAACTCCGGGCCCTTCATCGGCATAATTCGGCCGCTGTTCAGGAGAGTACGGAATCCTTCCCCGCTCCTCAAGCAGAGCTTCGAGCTGGAGCAGATCCTGTTCAGTACTTATGGCATCCAAGCCCAATTGTTCAAAACGACAGCTGCAATAAACCAATTGCCCCCCACACCAAGGGCATATTTCCACAGGACACCCCAGTTCATGTTCCTCACCGGTACAGGCATGGCATGCAGGGCATATATCCTCATCAATCTGCAGCGGATCATAGGAAACGAACCGTTTATGCTCGGCACAGATTCGCTTGAACTCTTCCTCGCTTTCGTACTGAAAAAAATCAAGGAGCTCCCGGGCAAGAAATCCGTCACCCACGGTCCCCTGAAACTCAATTCCTTCGCTGGATACCAGATAGAGGTAACCTTCTCTAAGACCGGTCATTGCTCCCAACAAAAATACTCCATGCTGGCGAGCAAATAAAACTATATCTTTAATCAAAGCTTCTTTGGCTCCGGGAAGTGTCCGGTAAAATTCAAGGAGTACATTGAGACCGATTCTGTCGTCGCGATACACGTCGAGCAAATCCTCTGCCTTGTCAAAAAAACCGTCAGGAACTGCATATTCCATGACCTCTTTGATGTTCTCTCGCATTTCTTTCAATTCGTCTTGCATACAACAACCAACCTTCGGCCTCCACAGAGGCTATTTATCTATTTTATCACGCTAAAACTGATCCTTCCAACCGAGCCCCCTTCCCCATTCCAGACTTACAAACTTGATTTTTATTCACAAATAAAGTAGTATTTCTGGTTGGTAATCAAAGTAGGCCTCAACCGTGGAAAAGTTCAACGTCCTCAAAACGATGTTCTTATCCTAGAACGGAATCGAAACAACACCTCATTAATCTACCTTAACCGGTGGACCATCGCATCTTTTTTCCGAGGTGTTCCTTTTAATCTGTAGTGCCAGTTACTCTTCATCCTGTATTTCAAGGACTAATCGGCATTGCAATTTATTCGCAGGAAAAAACAGCTTATGACCGATATAGTTAAAAAAAACACCCACGCACAGTTGATCATTGGTGACAACACCTACGAACTGCCAATTTTAAAAGGCGCAGAAGGAGATAAGGCGATCGACATCTCAAGACTGTTGAAAGATACAGGATTTACCACGTATGATGTCGGCTCTAAAAATTCAGCTTCATGCAGCAGTTCCATCACCTATCTCAATGGCGACAAGGGTATTTTACGCTATCGCGGGTATGACATTGAAGACCTGGCTGAAAAATGTCTTTTTATTGAAGTAGCATACTTATTGCTGCACAACAAACTGCCTAATCGGGAAGAACTGGAGGAGTTTCGAACCTTACTGGAAGAATACGCCCTTCTCCATGAGGATATGATTCATTTTTTTGATCATTTCCCGCCCAACGCTTCACCAATGTCCATTCTCTCCGTTATGGTAAACACTCTGCACAACTACTACCCGGAGATGGGTGACGACCCGCTGTTAAACATTAACAACACGGCCAGTCGGCTGATTTCAAAAATCCGAACCATTGCCGCTTTTTCCTACAAAAAGTCCATTGGTCACCCTCTGGTTTACCCGCGTAACGACCTCTCCTATTGCGGAAATTTTCTCAACATGATGTTTGACACGCCGGTTAGACCATATACGGTTCAGCCTGAAGTGGTTGCAGCGATGAACAAACTGCTGATACTCCATGCAGACCATGAGCAAAACTGCTCAACTTCAGCCGTCCGCCTTGTCGGTAGTTCAGGTGGCAACCTGTACGCATCTATTTCTGCCGGTATAAACGCCCTCTGGGGCCCCTTGCACGGCGGTGCAAATGAAGCAGTTATCCAAATGCTTGAAGCCATTTATCACGACGGGGCAGACTATAAAAAGTATATCGCCAAGGCCAAGGACAAAAATGATCCGTTCAGGTTATCCGGCTTTGGCCACAGAGTTTACAAGACCTACGATCCTCGCGGAACCATCATTAAAAAAGCCTGCGACGGCATATTGAATGTATTGAATGTTTCCGATCCACTGCTCGAGATAGCAAAGACGCTGGAAGAAATCGTACGCAATGACGACTACTTCATCAATCGCAATCTCTACCCCAATGTTGATTTCTACTCAGGTATCATCTACCGGGCCATCGGTATTCCGACCAACATGTTCACGGTCATGTTTGCCCTTGGTCGCCTGCCGGGATGGATTTCCCAATGGAAAGAAATGCGGGAGGATCCTGCGACCAAGATTCACCGCCCCCGCCAGGTGTATACAGGGGAACCAGCTCGTATTTTTGCTCCTTTGGGTGAGCGGCTTTAGCGCGAACTTCTCTTAACCATTGAGCAAAGTTGCACTGTCATACGACTTTGCTCAACATAAAAAAATAATTGAAGATAACCTAGAGTTAAACAAGTGGAAACAATGCTCATGAGAAATTTGGGTTAGACTCCTCTACCAGCGCTTTGGACTATAAAATACCGAAGTAATGACCGCTGATCCAGAGTGAGGTCCTCAAATTGAACACCAAGTCGTTTAGTGCGGATTACACTAAAGGGGGATGGGGGGACGAGTGCTATTTCAGTAACTATTTCACCAGGAATGTGTGGCAGATACGTCTCTTTATCTGAAGAAAAAAGATCAAATTTGTAACTGCTAATACGTCTTTCATTAAATGCGACGTAATTGATGGCCATTCCTGATTCGCTGATATCAATTATTTCGCAAGGATTTGCTTCCACAAAGGCCAGCGTCCCTTGCTTTACCTTATAACGTGGATGCTTACGCCGCTCTTCCCTGCGTATTGCCTGCGGCATCATTTTACATAATCACCGAAAAAATACATTACGATTTACACAATTCAATGAGTTGACAATATTCGCGCACTAATTTCCACCGTTGTGCAGGACTTAAACGAAAATAAATGGGACTGAGCATCAGAATTCGTATTGCTTGCCGAGGACTCATATTCTCTCCTCCCAATTTAAATATACCCGTTGCCCATTTTAATGCAATATTCGCTCCTTGTCTTAAAAATACTCAAACACCGACAATAGCCGTTTTCAGAACCTGAATGTCGCCCTATCTGCAACAACAAAAATAAAAAATCCGAAAAAACGGAACAGGCTATAAGAAATATCCTTAATCGTGGAAAAAAACACTAAGGGCAGTATGCAGCGCTCATTATATCAACGAAATACGTTCATCTTTGCCAAGATTTTGACCAGAATCAAGATGCACTGTCAGCGGTACATCAAGAACGACTGCATTTTCCATTGATTCCTGCAATAACCGAGCGACTGCTGTCAGCTCTCCGTCAGGTACTTCAAGAACAAGCTCATCATGTATCTGGAGAATCATCCTGGCCTGAAAAGCGCTCTTCCTCAGCTCTCCATCTACCTGCAACATGGCCTTTTTCATAATATCGGCGGCAGTGCCTTGAATGGGTGTATTAATAGCGATACGCTCCGCAAATTCGCGTTTAGTTCGATTACTGCTATTTATTTCGGGTACGCTTCTCCTTCGCCCTGTCAATGTTGTAACAAACCCTTTTTCCCTGGCTTCAGCTACAACCTTTTCCATGAAATCCTTTATTCCGGAAAAATGAGCAAAATAGCGATCAATAAATGACTGCGCCTCCTTCCTGCTTACATCGAGCTGGTTGGCCAGGCCATAGCTCGACATGCCGTACACAATGCCAAAATTAATTGTTTTGGCTGCTCGGCGCATTTCTGCTGTTACCAGCTCCGAGGCAACAGAGAAAATCTGTGAAGCGGTTTGCTGATGGATATCATCCCCTCTCTTAAAAGCAGCAATCAAGGATGGGTCTTGTGAATAGTGCGCCATTACCCGAAGATCGACCTGGGAGTAATCGCCGGCCAGGAGCTGCCATCCGCTTTCAGCAACAAAGGCTGATCGAATGCGCCTTCCCTCTTCTGTCCTTATCGGAATATTCTGTAAGTTAGGATTGCTTGAACTAAGCCTTCCGGTAGCGGTCCCGCATTGATTATAGGAAGTATGAACTCGACCGCTTTGCGGATCACGGAGCGCTGCCAATTTATCCACATATGTTGACTTGAGTTTGGCGATATTGCGATACTGGAGAATCAACGCAGGCAACTCATGATAATTTTTCAATTTCTCTAAAACCTTGACATCTGTTGACCATCCGGTTTTCGTTTTCCTCCCCTTCGGCAACTCAAGTTCTTCGAACAAAATGTCGCCGAGCTGTTTCGGGGACTGTATATTAAACTCTTTGCCGGCAGCAGCATAGATCTGTTGCTCATAACGAACAAGCTCTTGCCCAAAATCATGGGCAAGGGTTGCCAAAGTATCGGCATCAACAACAATACCCACTGTTTCCATGGAGGCAAGGACTCTGACCAATGGCCCCTCCACATTCTCAAGTAATGGGAGCAAGCCCCATTCTTTCAACTGTTCACGCTGTCTGGTAAAAAGTTGCCATGCACCATAGACATCTTCGCAGCTGTAATCCTTTGCAGCATTGAGTTCGACCCTGGTAAACGCATCATCTTTTTTATCTCCTTTCACCGCTTCAGCAAAAGAAGTGAGACGAAGGTCAATTTCTTCACAGAGATCATCCAGCTTATATGACCTCCGCCCCGGATCAAGTAACCAGGCACCTATCATTGTATCATGCAGCGGCCCCGAGAGTTGCACTCCACCATTGCGTGGCGAGGCTAACACTGCATAATCATATTTTAGATTATGTCCCACCTTAACGACCTCCTCATCTTCAAAAAAGGGTCGTAATTTTTCAACAAGAACGTCTTTATCAAGTTGACCGGAGACTCTTTGCCCATCTTCCACGTGCCCACAGGGGAGATACCAGGCAGCTTTATCATCGAGACACAGAGAGATACCCACGAGATTTGCAACCCGAGTATTTAAAGAGTCGGTTTCAGTATCAAGCACCACATGGGAAGCCGATGCGAGCTGCTGACAAAGCCCATCTAACTGCTCCTCATCCTGGACGAGAAAAAAGGCATCCGTACTCACCTTGGTGGTTTTGACTTCATTTTTCAGAAGAGAATGAAACTCGAGCTCAGTATACAGACTGCGCAACTTATCATGGTCTACCTGCTGAACAACATATTGCTCAAGCTGCGACGGAACATTAGCCTCCCGGTTGAGCCGAATCAGATCTCTTGAAAGAAAAGCATCATCTTGATGGGCAATAATTCGCTCCTTCATCTTCGACTTTTTCAACTCATCAACAGCACCATACAAACCCTCCAGTGTTTGATACCGGCTCATCAGTTTTTGTGCTGTTTTAGGCCCGACCCCCGGTACACCTGGAATGTTATCGGCACTGTCGCCGGTTAAGGCAAAATAATCGAGCAGCCCTGCAACTGAAACACCGTATTTTTCCTCAACAGCCCCTTCGTCCATAAGCCGGTCGTTCATAGGATCCCACAGGGTTACCTGGTCGGAAACAAGCTGCAGTAAATCTTTGTCGCCTGATACAATGACAATTCGACACCCAAGAGCAGTCATCCTGGCAACCGACGAGGCGATAAGGTCGTCAGCCTCCTGCCCGGTCTCGGCAAGACTGAGAATATTATAAGCCTCTATCAGCGAATGTATATAGGGCACCTGAACAGCGAGATCGTCGGGCATCGGCGGCCTATTTGCCTTATACTCAGAAAACATATCGTGCCGAAAAACCGGCCCACGGCTGTCTAAAGCGATGGCAAGGTATTGTGGGCTCTTTTCGTTGATGAGTTTTTTCAGCATGGTTGCAAAACCGTAGATAGCATGGGTCGGCAACCCACTGCTATTGGTCAGCGGCCTCACTGCATGGTAGGCACGATAAATATAGGCGCTACCGTCTATGATGTATATCTCTTGAGTGGTCATGGCATATTGCGGGTAGAAGAAAACGATTGAAAAATAAGTATTCAGAGGCCCTTACCAGGGTTTGAGGTATAGGGGTAAATAAAAAGCCCCTGCCAAACGGCAGGGGCTGTTAGTAATTTAAAAAATACCTATCAGAGGGAAGCGCTCTTTACCCATGATGCCTGAGGACCTTTATCGCCCTCCTCAACAGCTAACGTTACGGCATCACCTTCGGATAAATCACTCATGGAAATATCTTTTAGAGCTCCAGCATGGAAGAATATTTCCTGCTGATCACCAGTGACAATAAACCCATAGGCTTCTTCGGGGAAAAGCCGTCTAATCACTCCGGATGCTGCGGTATCCACGGTTGCTCCGAGTGCAGCCTTGGCTCCTTTGTGGTTTTGTTTTTTCCTTACCTTCTCTTTGAGCTGTAAACCAAGCACATCAAATGCCTCAACCAACAGTGGCCTGACATTTTCTCCCCAACGTTTTACAACGACAGTATCGTTAGGTACAGAAGCGACCAAGCGAACCTCGTATCCCCCCTCTTTATAACCAGGGGTAGCCTCAATCGTTACGCGAAGATGATGCACCAAACCGGCATAATGACGGATAAGCTTATCGCGCTCTCCCTCAATTTTATCCTGCCAACCTTTTCGCATATCGAGATTTTTGGCTTCGATTTTCAGTTCCATACATATCCTCCACTGTTTATAGCGTTGGCGGCCCCATGCCGCCTCTCAACAGAACTCTGTTTTCCCAATCCTGACAGACTTCGACACAAACGCACCACTGCTCCCCCGAGCATAGCATAATATTGAACAATAATGGGATGTGACAAGAAAGATGAGGAAGTGTGAGAAAACAAAGTAACCATACTTTGACTATAGCCATTCTTTATCTTATAAATCAAGGGGTAGGATTACATTTTCTTGACCTAAACGCCAAACGCTGGTTACTCTTGCTTTATGACTACACATACTAAAAAAGGCGTGCTCCTCTTAAACCTTGGTGGCCCCGAAAAAATTGAAGATATTCGACCATTTCTCTACAACCTTTTTTCAGATAGACAAATTATCAGACTAGGTCCGTCATTTTTACAAAAACCGATCGCTGCCCTCATAGCCAGGCGCAGGGCACCAAAAAGCGCAGTCAACTACAGCAAAATAGGGGGCGGCTCACCACTTCGTAAAATTACCGACCAGCAGGCAGCAGCTCTTGAGCAAGCCCTTGCACACGATGGCAACTTTACGGTCCGTTCCTGCATGCGCTACTGGCATCCCTTTGCAAAAGTGGTCCTTACCCAACTGGTTGCCGAAGGGGTCAAGGAAATCATTGCTCTCCCCCTCTATCCTCATTACTCAATAGCAACCAGCGGCTCATCATTTTCCGACGTGGACCACACCGCAAAAAAATTAGGGCTCAATCTCGGCATAACAAAAATCGATTCCTGGCCGGCTCAACAACAATACATAGAGAGCCTTGCCGCAAAAATCGATGAAGGCCTTCTTTCCTTTGCAGGGGAAAAGGCTGAAATTGTTTACAGTGCACACAGTCTGCCTGTGCGTTTCATTGAAGAAGGCGATCCCTATGTGGACGACCTGCAAAAGACCATTGCAGCCCTTGAAGAGCGAACGGGAAAGAAAGGTCACCTCTGCTATCAAAGCCGAAGTGGGCCGGTAGAATGGCTAGGACCGTCAACACCGGAAACAATTGAAAAATTAGCCCACAACCAGTGCAAAAATCTGCTCATTGTGCCCATTTCCTTTGTTTCCGACCATGTGGAAACACTCTACGAGCTGGACATCGAGTACAGAAAATTAGCCGAAGATCTGGGCATGCGGTATACAGTAACCAGTGGCCTGAACACTGAACCGCTTTTTATCGAAGGGCTACGTCAATTGGTTTTGATGAAGTCGTAAAAACCTTGCCCTCCTGCGTCGTGACATTTTACGCATTTTGGGCAAAACTCTCAACTTCCCTTCTCGCAGCTTCATCAGGTAGTTTGGAACCGACGCATACGTATGTTCATCAATATACCAATAGCAACCATGGTTGTTATCAAGGAGGATCCACCATAGCTGAACAAAGGCAGCGGAATTCCCACAACCGGTAAAAAGCCCATAATCATAAAAAGATTAATAACGGCCTGCCAAAAAATCATCATTACCAGCCCATAGGCAAGCAGTACCCCGAATTTATCCCTTGCACTCAGGGCAATATTAATCCCCCAGAGAAGCAGAAAAAAATAGCAGCTGAGAAAAAACACTGCTCCGGCAAAGCCCCACTCCTCTCCCCATACCGAAAAAGCAAAATCAGTATGGCGCTCAGGCAAAAAATTCAAGTGTCCCTGGGTTCCTTCCATAAACCCCTTACCAAAGGTTTTACCACTTCCAACCGCAATCTTTGACTGCATTATCTGGTATCCGTGGTTCATCGGATCGCCCTCAGGATTGAGAAAGGTCTCAATACGCCGCCTCTGGTAATCTTTGAGCAGGTATTTCCATCCAAATAAAACACACGCCAGGCCGGCACCACCAAGAATGCCGACAGTTGACCAACGCAGCTTGACAAACAGGGTCATGGACACAAAAAGGATGCCAAGCATAAGTGCCGTCCCCAAATCAGGCTGAATCATGATTAGTACAAAGGGAATAGCCGTAAGAATGCCCGGCTTAATCAGATCCCGGATGCGATAGCCGTCACGGACTTCATTTTTGGAGTAACAGGAAGCGAGCACAAGTACCAGGGTCAACTTTGCCGGTTCAGAAGGCTGCAGCTTAAAAAAACCAAGATTGATCCAACGCTGGGTACCGGCAATGGTATCCACAAACAAAGTGGTATACAGCAATAAAAGGACCACCCCGCCATACATCAGATAACCAAAGGTTGCCAGCTCAATGTAATCAACCGAAATAAAGAGCAGAATCAAAAACAAAGCCGCAACAAAGAGATAGAGCTGCTTAAAAAATACAGGCGAAGCGCTCCCGCTCCCATTCCAAGTAGAACTGTAGAGATTAGCCAGTGCCATACCGGATACCAAAACCAGCATGAGCAGCATCACCCAATCAAAATGAAGAATTAATCGACGATCAAAACGTAACATGAACCCTTACTGTATCACTTGAGTTTGCTGCCGAAGTATATCTCCGGCAATATCGTTGACTAGCAACGGACTATCTCCTTCCAACATACGCTGCGGAACAACCACAGTATCAATCTCTTCCAGCGCATACTTACCGGCAAAATATTTTTCCAACACCGCTCTGGCCACCGGTGCTGCAGCGCTACCGCCATGCAGACCGTGTTCCACCACAACGGCAACAACAATTTCCGGATTTTCCGCAGGAGCAAAGCAGATGAAAAGTGCATGATCCCTGTACTTATACGGGATATCCTCTTCCTTAAGATGAATGTATTGCTTAAGGCGAACTACCTGCGCAGTACCGGTTTTACCGCCGACCATAATATTTTTGTCCGATACTCTGGCCCGCCTGCCTGTACCGCGTTTTCCATTTACAGCCTCTACCAGCCCTTCCCGAACAAGTTTAAGATTTCGCCCCTGTCCTCTGAGTCGTTCCAGCACCACCGGCGTAAACGATTCGATAACGTGACCATCAGGATCTTTTACTTCCTCTACAAGCGTCGGTTTATACAGCGTGCCTCCATTGGCAAGGGCAGCGGTCATCAATGCCAACTGAACCGGCGTAACCAAATTAAACCCCTGGCCGATAGCGATTGAGAGTGTCTCCCCTTCCTGCCAGGATTTCCCAAACCGGTTTTTCTTCCAGGCAGCAGTGGGAACAAGCCCCGGTTTTTCATGTTCCATCTCAATACCGGTCTTTTCCCCCAGGCCAAATAATTTGGCATACTTTGCCAGCCTGTCCACCCCAAGGCGTTGCCCGACTTGATAAAAATAGACATCACAGGATTCGGAGAGGGCCCGCTTCAAATTAACAGCCCCATGGCCGCCCCGCTTCCAACACCGGTAGGTCCTGTTACCAAAGCGATAATGCCCCGGACAATAGATGACTGAGTCGGGCGTAATAACTCCTTCGGCTAACCCTGCAAGTGCAGTAATGATTTTATACGTAGAACCTGGAGGATATTGCCCCTGTACCAGCTTATTGACCAATGGGTGGTGCGGGTTATCCAACATAGCGTTCCACGCCTTATGTGATATGCCCCCCACAAATTCATCAAGATGCAAAGCAGGAGCACTGGCAAGCACCAGCAATCGCCCGGAATTTGCCTCCAGGGCAACAACCGCCCCTGCATAATCCTGTTCATCCATGATCTCTTCTGCAGCTTTCTGCAGTTCCATATCCAGAGTCAAGCGCAAATCATTACCAGGTAGCGGCTCAATGCCTTTCAAGTTTTTCTGTTCAAATCCAAGGGCGTTAACTTCCATATAATTCCGCCCCTTTTCACCGCGCAGATCTTTTTCACGCAGCCGCTCCAAACCCATTTTACCGACCAAATCGCCGCCGCGATAGATCCCTGGTTCAGACGCAGCAAGCTGCTTTTTGTTTATTTCGCCAAGATAGCCGATTAAATGTGAGGCATGATTACCCCAATGATAGACCCGAAGCGGAACCACTTCAATCTTAATACCCGGCAGATCCATGCGATTGTTCTCTATCTTGGCAACGGTTTCCCAGTCTATATCTTCAGCCAGACGCACGGGTATATGACCAGGGTTGTGGGCCATTTTTCTTATTTTTTCGAGTATATCAGATACATCAACCCCTAAAATTCTGGTGATTTTCTTCAGCCATTCATCATCAATCTTGTTATCTTCACGTACCCACACCACATTAAACGAAGGGCGATTGGTCACTATCTCCCGACCATAACGATCCACAACATTGCCCCTTGGTGCAGCCACTTCCAGGTAACGAACTCGATTGGAATCCGCTAACTCCCTGTAATATTCTCCTTTTTGCATCTGGAGAAACCACAATCGGCTGATAATAACGGCAAAGAAGAAGAGAAGCACGAAAGCGGCATAAAGAGCCCGTTTTTTATACGCGTCAAGCTCGTTATCATCACGGGGGGTCAGCTTAGTAACCCCTGGGTCTTTTTTGCGCTCCGCAGCTAGCATCGGCTCTGGACGCCGACGATTTTTCCGTCTGATATTTTTCATAGTGTCTTACAATAACGATGCATTTTCAACCAGTGGCTATCCATAAATGAGGATTTTAGCCTAAGTTCGTGCGTGCGACAAGTTTTGCAGCAGGCCATACAGCAAGTAATCTGAGGATAGGGTTTTGAACATAATAGTCAAATAGGATTAAAAAACTATTTATGAACGTCACCAACCGGCCGGGATTTCCCATCAGTTCAGGCGCTGCCAGGTTCTAAGTTAGCGGCAGTAAAAGGTAAGCGGAGACTCGGGGTAAGCGTAGTCTACGCTTACCTTTTACTGCAAAAATACAGAAGAAAACGGCACAATATGAGCTGCCCTTCGGTGAACAGTTTTTGATTGTGTATTTGATTATTTTTAAAGCATCAGATTGAAATCATTTATTTTTTCAAACAGCATAATGCTCACGAGAAATTCGGCCTAGCTCCGATACCTGTTATCGGTCCTTACCCGAACTTTTTTCCAGGCAAAAAGCCCTTTGCTTAACCAATGATTGGCATATTCAAAAAAACGAAACAAAGGGAACGCAAAAGCCACTATCAAACATGTCCGGACCATCATCTTCCACCAGTACCACTCTACCAACGTTCCAGGTTCAAAAATCGACACCAGGATATAGGTTATCCACGAAATAACCAGATAACTAACGCCTACCAGCGGCACCTGGTAAAGAGACTCACTCACCGGCATTTTTTGGGCAGCATAGCGCAAGAGAAAAAAAGCACTGAAACAGAGCAAAGAGTACATCCCCAGGATAGTTCCGGAAAAAACATCCAAAACACACCCCAGAAAAAATAGGATGATCAAGCTTCGCAACAGATCAAGACGGTAAGCCAGATAGGCTACCAGAATATAGTAAAAATCAGGAGCAAGCAACCAGACCGGGTGGATCATGCAGACACTAGTCTGCAGAACAACCAACAGCACACCAAGCACGGTGAAACCGATAACAATCATTGCATTATCCTTCCCTTTATTGCTGTCCAGCCCGCCTTACCTGCTGCCACAAAGCAGGAAAACGGCAAGACTGCACACAACTACTCGTCCACAGCCGATTCGTTGCGCTGCAGAACAAATACATTTTCGAGTGTTTTGTAATCAACAGAAGGGGTCACTTCTATTTCATGAAACATGCCGCGTCGTTTGCGTATCACTTTTGAGACCACCCCAACCGGCATTCCAGTGGGAAACATCCCGCCGTATCCGGCAGTAACAACAACGTCTCCCTCTTCAATTTCAACGGTTTTCAATACATATTCAAGCCGGTAAGTTAACTTGCCAGACCCTTTAAGAACGCCACGGACTCGGGACTTCTGCAGTAAAACATCAATCGCACTGGAAGGAGCAATGGCCAACAGCACTTTGGAGTAACTGGGAGAAGCCGTAATAACCTGGCCGATAATCCCCTCGCTATTAGCCACTGGGCTTCCTTTAACGACACCGCTGTTGGTCCCTGCATCGATAATAAGAGAACGGAACCACATCGAAGGATCTTTCCCTATAACCGATGCGGTAACAACTGGAAAATCAGCTGCATCCTTAAAGGCAAGTAATTTTTTCAATCGAGCATTGGTTGCCATGGCTTCCCTACTCTTATGCAACAACGCCCGACATTCCTTTAACTCTTTCCATAACCGCTTATTTTCCTCGCGGACACCCAGTACTTCGAGATACCCCTGCTTGAAAGAAAGCAGATAGTTCACGCCGGAGGTGACTACCTCTTGAACAGGTCCGGTGGTTTCAAGGACAAGTTTATGCAGTCCACCAAATTTCTGATTGCCTAAGGTGGACACCAGAAAAATGAATGCCAAAGTCATAATCAAGCCGGCAAAAATGACCAACCTGAATAACCGAAAGCGGCTGTTTGATTTCCTTGTACTTTTCTTACGCATTGGAAAAAAGAAGACGCCTGTCCCCATAACGAGAGCAGGCCGGCTATCAGTTCACATTGCACGCCTGGCCTTACCCCCAGCTGCTTACAGCAACCGGTAGGTAACAACCAATGGCACGCATCGTAACTATGAGAATGCTACAGACTAATCAATGGCAATTTCACGAAGAATTTCCAAATTATCCAAAGCTTGGCCGGACCCAAGCACAACCGAAGACAGTGGGTCATCAGCAACGATAATCGGCATACCTGTTTCATCTTTCAATAACTTATCAAGATTTTTCAGCAACGCACCACCACCGGTAAGCACGATCCCCTGATCAACAATATCTGCTGATAACTCCGGGGGTGTTACTTCTAGCGCCACTCGTACAGCATCGACAATGACATCGACCTGCTCTGCAATGGCGGACTGAATTTCCTTGGATGTTATGGTCAATGTCTTGGGAATACCGGAAACAAGGTCACGTCCCTTGATCTCCATGGTTTCGTATGGCTCTTCAGGCAACACATTGCCGATAGTTGTCTTTATCTCCTCTGCAGTTCGCTCACCAATGGCCAAATTATGCTTGCGTTTGATGTACTGCAGAATCGATTCGTCCATCTTGTCTCCGGCCACCCTCACAGACTTAGCATAGACAATGCCCGCTAGTGAGATCACAGCTACTTCGGTTGTACCACCTCCGATATCAATAATCATGTTAGCGGTCGGTTCTGTAATAGGCAGGTTAGCACCAATTGCGGCGGCCATGGGCTCCTCGATCAGATACACCTCGCGGGCCCCTGCCGATTCCGCAGATTCACGCACAGCACGTTTTTCAACCTGAGTGATACCGGAAGGAACGGAAATGATGATCCGGGGATGCACCAAAGTTCTTCGATTGTGTACTTTGTTGATAAAATAACGAAGCATGGCCTCGGTCACTTCAAAATCAGCAATAACACCATCTTTCATGGGCCTGATAGCGGCGATGTTACCTGGAGTCTTCCCCAGCATCTCTTTGGCCTCTCTACCCACAGCCAACACCCGGCTTCCGCGCTGATCACGACGAACAGCCACAACCGATGGTTCGCGAAGGACGATGCCCTTGCCCTTCACATAAAGAACGGTGTTGGCAGTGCCAAGGTCAACCGCAAGATCGTTGGACATCCAACCAAAAAGAAAATTAAACGGAGAAAACATTCCGAAATCACCTATTAAATGAGATATTTTTTAACTGCCTATTCAGCATTCTTTACGAGATCTTTGTGCCGGGAAGTATTTTATTTTATCGGCATCAACAATGAACATGGCACATTACCAATTGTACTTGTAGTTGGCAACGTCTAAGGTTTACCAGACCAAAAAGAAACAATTAATCTTGACAGCCATCCCCAATACATGGTAGAGAATCGCTCAATTAATCGTTACGGGGCTATAGCTCAGCTGGGAGAGCGCTTGACTGGCAGTCAAGAGGTCTGCGGTTCGATCCCGCATAGCTCCACCAATATAGTCTAACTTTAAGTAACCATTAAATTATTTAGAGATAGACAGCAGATAGGGCCTATATTGTACACAATCCCGTACACAGGGAGGAGTCAATATGGGCCTTTCTTCTTTACACCTACCAGAGAATCTTCAGCAGTCTTCCGCTGGTCCCATATATTTCAGATATCGTGTTCCAAATGATATCCAGCCTGTTCTCAACAAACCTGATTTAAAATATTCGCTGAAGACTCATTCTCCCTGGACGGCAAGACAATATCTTGCACCTTTCCTTGAGTACCTCCAGGGAGTCTTCCATTTTATTCGTACTGCACGGGACAAAGCCCCTTAATGTTTGCTTTCTTATCGGCTCAATTGATATAACATGGATAGCACAAGCAAATGCTGTCCAATGATTTGTTTCTAACATCAATTTTGAGAAGGATGCATATTTTTCTATGTCCTATTCGATGACTGCGAGACATAGTGATTACTATTCGCATATCTTTTTTGACTACAGAATTAATACGTTGACAAGATGTACACCCGTAACTTATTTTCCATCAGTTATCTTGATCAGTCACGGCATGTTTGCAATGTCTATGTATCAGATAATACTTGGAGCTAATCACCCCTTTTCACTATTTTCCCACTGCATCCCTGTATAATCCGATCATGGTTCTCTCATCTTTCCTAGAATACCTCTTCTTACTGTAACAAAGATGGCTTCACTGACAAAAACTGAGTCTATTATTCGTATTTCAAGTGATAGTGTAGAAATTAGCTGGGGTGATGCGCTGAACCAACTCCAGGGAATGAAGATGGTCCTTTTCACTCTGTCATCCATGTGGCATTGGTTGCAGGAACATTTATTTGAAATAGATTCTTTGTATGAGTTGACTGTTATCGCAGTTGTCGTTTGCATAGCCATCGTAATTCAAAAAAAATCTAGGGGGAGATTGCTTAAGCTTGCATCGAGTGAGTCATCCATTAAAAGCCATGCTTTACGTCGACTATATTCGTCGCTATCACTTGTAGTGTTCCATCTGTCGGTGTATGTGTTATTGCTGCTTTTGGTAACGATGACAAACATGTTGAACATTGACGATACGTTATTGACACTGGCTGCAAATCTGGCTGGCGCATGGGTGGTCATACGTGTAGTCACGTCCATTGTTTCTAATTCATTTCGAGTGAAGATACTCGCTCTTCTTCTCTGGAGCATTTCAGCGTTGTACCTTGGCGGAGTGCTCGGTGTTGTTGTTCGATGGCTGACAATTCATCGAGTTGATGTCAGTAGCCTACATACTAATATGCTGGATATTATTGGTACGATTTTTCTAGTTGTATTTTTTTTATGGCTCTCTGAGACAGCAACGAAATGGATTGATCGTAAATTAGAAGCAGAAAATGATGTTAGTCATTCGGCTCGACAACTTCTTGTCTTTTTCGTTAGAGCAGTTGCATGGTTTTTAGTGGCGGCGATAGCACTCGATCTGCTCGGATTAGATATAAGTGTTTTAACTATTTTCTCAGGCGCATTTGGGCTAGGTTTGGGGTTTGGTCTAAAAAATGTATTTTCAAACCTCGTGTGCGGATTAATTCTGTTAGTGGATAAAGCCGTCAAACCAGGAGATGTAATAGGTTTAGGAGGTTATTGGGGCGAGGTAAAAGCGGTAAAATCACGCTATACAACTGTAATGGCAAGAGATGGAGTCGAGCATATTATTCCTAATGAAAAACTCATCACCAATGACATCACTAACCTTACCCATTCGTCATCTCAGGTTCGCATTGGCATTCCCGTTTCGGTCTCGTATCAAACAGATCTTCAAAAGGCTGGTCAGATTCTGAAAAGCATCAGTATGGAATGTGTTCGCGTATTGAAGCTGCCGACGCCGTCTGTTCGGATCACGGAACTCGGCGACAGTGCAATTAACATGGAACTTCGTATTTGGATAGCAGACCCTGAACGTGGAGTAGGGTCAGTTCGAACGGAAATCTATGAAAAAGTTGTCCAGCGCTTTCAGGCTGAGGATATAGATATACCATACCCACATCTACAATTATTGGTGGACAGATAAGAGGAGATGCTCTCCTGAATAATGGTTTAATTCATTGTTTGTTCATACATCGCACTATCAAAACACCAGGTAAAAAATCGTCTGATATTATGTCCTACACTGATACGACGGCATTTTATCCGTATCCGCTTGACGGGTGTATTTAACTTCGTTGCATCACACGTTGCAATCGCTCGACGGAAGACAAATCACGAAGACTACAGGTTCAACAATTTGGCTCGATAGTTGAAAAGTAGTACCACCTCCGACCTCCGACACCAAATTTCTTTCCAGCTGTGTACTGCCGCTGCCAATGCAAATATCTATATTTTAAGAAGCTGATGCCTGTTTACATTCGAAGAAGGACTGTTCAGGGTTGATACGTCCAGACACCCTGCTTACTCCCTGACCTTCGCTGCAGTAAGTTTACACCGGAGTGATGAAACGTTTTTTAACGATGCTCATAGCAATGTATGCTTCTTTTTTAAATCTTCATAAACAAGCGTGGAAACCTGTCTGATTACGCCGCCGCGGGACTGCATCCACTGTTTGTAATTAGACGGACGGGAGCTGCGCTCAATAATGCCGACTATCGCATATGGGAACCTTTCACTATTTTTAGTTTTAGGGGCAAGAATTCCCATATCGCCACAGAGATGGGCAGTGGTTCCTGTCTTATTGTAAACCAGCGTCCCTTGAGGAATAGGTGTCCCATAGTAAAGTCTATCTCGGCCGGGGAGAGACATGAGCCGACGTATTTCTTTGCTATTGGGAAGCTCTTTGTTCCATAGAGCTCGAAGAAAGCGTATATAATCTGATGGGAGTGCTTTGTTGCGGTAAGTACGCCCCCCTTGGGGTATATATTCAACGATATGAAGTTGTTTGAACAGGTTGCTGTAATGGCGTGTCAATAGCCTTTGACACGTGGCAGGGCCACCTATCTGCCGCATGACCCAATTTGTTGCTGAATTACTGCTGCGTTGAATCATGGCCTCCATTTTTCTCCTGCTTTCAGGACCATATATCAGTCTACCCTGACGAACCTCGTGAAAAAAAGCAAGTGCAAGAAAAGGCTTAATCATACTTGCCGCTTGAAACGTTTGGTCGGCATTAATATCAACCAGGCTGATATCACGGTTAAGGTCATAAACCATCCAACCGGTTTTTTCGTCACCACGAATTTTACCTTTCTTGCGTAACTGCTTGATGTACCTCTCAATTTTCTTTTCGATATGGGAATTAGAGGCTTTACTAAGTTCAGCAGTGGTTTTGGGTGGTTTTGTAACTGGAGCTATGGCTTCCGGGGTTAATGCCTTGGCAGCATTTCCATGGATAGCGACCTTTAACTTTTCAGGTCGCAATACAACCAGCGAAGGAGTTTGTTGCGCGGTAATTGTCGGAAGCACTGCAATCTCTTCATTTTTGCTTGCTGGTTGTATCTCTTCCTCTCCATGGAGATAAGTGGACTCTCCATAGACGACCTGATTGTTGAGTTCCTCCGTGATGGTTGTTTTTATCCCTTTTTTACGAAGCAAACGACCGTGCCGCTTGGCCACGACCAAAGTCGAAGAACGATCTCCGTTCCGACGGTAGACCAGCATATAATTCTCTTTCTCATCCTGTTCGATATAGAGATCTTTTCCTACGGATTTCCCAAGATATGTATATATTATTTGATAGTTTTTTTTCATGGCGTCCAAGTTGGGTCCATAGCCGTAACTGACATTAAATAGCTCATGATACCCCTTGTCCTGGACGGCAAAAGCCTGGTCCAGTCCAGCTTCCTGCAGGACTGCGCCATGCTTGACGATCACTTTAAGGATAGCCTGGAGCGAGGCGTTGCAGTCATAAATCACACCATACTGATTGTCTCTTTTTACAATTTTAAGGTGCTTGCTGGTATCCGGCTCAAAAAGTGTTTCCAGTTCCTCTTTATAATCAAGGACGCTGTTGAGGTCCTTGTCCCAGACAAAGACCAGGTCATATTTCTGTGTATCTGCTTTAGCTTGGTCTGTCGAAACCAAGCTCATAGTACAAATAAGCGCGAGGAGTGGAATAATACGAAAGAAAAAAGACATGATTATTATAAATATTGAGTTGAAAGCGTAGAGGATGCGTTTTCTGTATACATCAGAGTATACCAGATCAGCCTCTGATGTAAATTCATTGCCGTATAAAGGGTAACAGATGGTTAGCATTATTGATAACGAAATACAATTGGTCTTATAAAAAAGAACCAAACTCATGTAGTCGATAGCGTGGCCATAGCTACAGAGAGCATATTGTCGATTAGCCTGGATTTCTCATCAGTTCAGGCAGCGCCAGTTTCAAAGTTTTTGGCAATGAATCATAGTAGCCTATATTCATTGCCAAAATACTGAAGAAAATGGTGCTGGATGGACTGACCTTTGGTGAACATTGTGAAAAACTTTCAACTTCATCTTAGTTTGTATAACATATAAAGATTGTTTGTAATTTGACAGGTTGACACAATGTTCATGAGAAATTCGGGTTAGTTCCTCATTGGACGAGATATAGCCGCTTGTTTATCATGATTGTATTGTCATCGAGGTCAACCAGGAGAAGCGAGTAAAAAAAAATAGTAACTATTTAGCAACGCCCCACGCTTACCTTCACCCCACCCACTAGGCCTAATAAACTAATAATATTAAAAATATACCAACGATATCGATTTCGCCCACCCTACTTATTTCATTTTATATGGATCTGATTTGATTAAAATGTCTAATTATCGTCTAATAATTCGGAATACATGTTTTCAAAATCAACTAATCTATTTGTGGGCTGAAGGTATCTAGGGGAAATATGAGTGTTACTGGTGAAAAATCAATTTTAAGGCCGGCCAGATTAAAAATAATCTGTATCGGCCTGATCCTTGGCTTTGTATTTGCTTGTTCCTCCGGTTATCTTGCCAACCAATACATGGGCGAAACGAAAAAGCAAAGACTGATTTCTCTCAAACAGGCTGTTCAGATTGCCAGAAATTCCATTGAACCGATACTCGTAGACTACCGTAATCAGAAAATATCTAAGGATAATGCTCTTCAACAGGTTCGCAACTTCATTAGAACGATGATCTACAATGACCATACTGGTGAAAATTACATTTTCATGAGCTCCTATGACGGAATCATGCTGGTCCAACCCTTTGAACCTGAAAAAGAAATGACTGATATGTGGGACTTGAAAGATGCCCATGGCGTTTACATTATACGAACTTTAATAAATGTTGCAAAATCACCAGAAGGGCTAGGGTATGTATCGTATCATTACCAAAGACCAGGAGAGGTATCTGCTCAAGAAAAAATTTCCTATATCATTGGTATTACTGAATTAGATTGTTACATCGGCACCGGCCAGTATATGACAGATATTCGTAACAGCCAATTCAGCTATGTCATTAAAATAGTTGGCTTAACTTTTATTTTACTGAGTCTTACTTTCGCTTTGGTATGGGCTTCAATGAAAGAAATCCACATACAAAACATGATGTTGCACAGAGCGGAACGTGAGCTTTCAGCGATATTTAACCATACCATTCAGTTTATCGGAACACTTACACCTGAAGGCATATTAACCAAGGTTAATCGTTCTGCTTTGCGGTTTATAGCCAAGGGCGAAACAGATGTACTTGGAAAGCCCTTTTGTGAAACTCCCTGGTGGCAAGGAGAAGAATTAAAAAATCGCTTACACGAAGCAATCGACGCCAGTTCAAAAGGGAAATTCTGCCGTTTTGAAGGTATTCATAAAAATGATAAACAAGACGCAATTAACGTAGACTTCAACCTCTCCCCTATCTGTGATGAAAAGGGAAATATCATTTCACTTCTGGCAGAAGGCAGGGATGTAAGCGAACAGACGAAGGTCAGAAACGATTTGGTAAAAGAAAAAGCATTTTTTAATCATCTCATTGAAAGTCTACCCGGTGTGTTTTTTCTGTTTAAGCTTGAAGGTAAACAATATGTAATGAAAAAATGGAATGAGCAATATGTGAAAATACTCGGTTATTCTCCAGATGAATTAAAAGATGCTCCCATCACCACCTTTGTCGATGTTGCTGATATTCCAACTTTAAACAGTGCTATAAAACAACTCCTTAAAACCGGGAACTTAACCACTCAATTTTACACCCAAACCAAAGACAACAGATTGATTCCGATTTTATACATGACTCAACATATAGAGTACTTTGGTGACAGTTATATTGTCGGCACAGGGATCGAGCTGACAGAAAAGATAAAAGCTGAGGAAGAAAAAGAGAAGCTCGAAGCCATGCTCGCCCAATCCCATAAAATGGAAGCCATGGGGACGCTTGCAGGCGGCATCGCCCATGATTTCAACAACATCTTGTCTGCTATATTAGGCTATGCGGAACTGGTCCAGAAAAGGCTTCCCCCTGATGATTACACGAGAAAGATGCAGAGCCAGGTTGTAAATGCAGCACTCCGTGCAAAGAATCTGGTGAACCAAATTCTTTTGTTCAGCAGACAATCAGAACTGAACAAAAAACCTATTCAATTAGATTTTATAATCAAGGAAGCACTAAAACTTATACGATCATCTCTTCCCACGACGATAGAGATCAGACAGGATGTTCCAAAAGATTCCGGGACAATCCTTGCAGATGCAACACAGATCCATCAGATTATCATGAACCTCTGCACCAACGCCTATCATGCAATGAGGGAGTCGGGCGGAATTCTGAACGTTTCTCTAACTGAACGAACAATATTGAAAGAAGATTTTACATATTCTGAAGTGGCACTGTCCCCAGGAACGTATCTGAGACTGGAAGTTAGTGATACAGGGTACGGGATGGATAGAGCCACGCTCAGCAAAATCTTTGATCCTTATTTTACCACCAAAGAAATCGGGGAAGGAACCGGACTTGGGCTGTCTGTAGTGCACGGGATAGTACAAAACTGTGGTGGAACAATTAAGGTTTACAGTGAACCAGGCCAAGGAACCAGTGTATGCATTTTCTTTCCCAAAATCGACAATGATATCCAAAACAAGGCCGAACAACCGGATACTGTCCTACAGACTGGAATTGAACGAATCCTCTTAGTTGACGATGACCAGATGATTGTGGACCTGATGAGAACATCATTAACAGATCTCGGGTATCAGATATCAGCATTTTCAAACAGTCAGCAAGCGCTTCATGCATTTAGTGCCGCACCAGAAAGCTTTGACCTGATTATCACAGACATGACCATGCCCAAAATGACCGGAATGGATCTAGCAAAAAAAATATTGAGTATCAGGCAGCAAACACCCATCATACTGTGTACAGGGTACAGTGAATTAATCACTCGGGAGAAAGCCGATGCCATCGGCATCAAAGCTTTTTTGTCAAAACCAATACTGCGTGAGGAATTGTCCAGAACAATACGGGAGGTTTTGGAAGATAAAATATAGGATCTCGACTGCAAATGCTGTGTACGGTCTGTCACTATTTTCCCTCTGGCAATAAAACGAGAATTCTTCTGATCAAACTTGCGCCTCTGTAAATATAATGCTCCCTTGCCAACGGGGGCTCGCATACAGACAAGACTTTCAGTGAAGGGAATATGAAAATGTCTCGACCTTCAATATGATAACCTTAACCTTGGCCGATATGAAACCTAATTTAAAGTGGGTCTACCTGCTGATGATTTTGCCCCCCTTTTTCTGGGCGGGAAATGCAACCCTGGCCAGGTTTATTGCCGACCAAATTCCACCGATCACCTTAGCTTTCTGGCGCTGGACCATCGCCTTATCGGTATTGATCCCATTCACGTGGTCCTATGTAAGCAATGACTGGCCCGAAATAAAAAAAGGCTGGAAAACCATTCTTCTGCTCGGGTTGCTAGGTATTGCTTCATTCAATGTTCTTCTCTACACGGCAGCTCACACGACCACAGCTATTAATATTTCACTTACTCAATCCATTATGCCGGCTATTATTGTCCTGATCAGTTTTCTTCTGTTTGGTGATCGTATTACGTTAAGGCAGATGTTTGCCATCGCTCTTTGCGCTGGCGGAGCCGGCTATATTATTATACGGGGCGACATGCAGAGACTGAAGGATCTGGAATTTGTAATCGGCGATCTGATTATGTTGCTGGCAATTATTCTTTACGCTACTTACACAGCTCTGCTACGCAAACGGCCGGATATTCACCCACTGAGTTTTTTAACCGCGACTTTTGCTGTTGGTGTTGTCTTCCTGTTACCACTTTACCTTTGGGAAATACAATCAGAGCCTCCCTGGGTAGTGTCACAATCGGTTATTCTCAGCCTGATTTACTTTGCGTTCTTTCCATCCATTCTTGCCTACTTATGCTGGAATCGGGGGATTTACGAAATTGGCGCAAATCGCGCTGGTCTCTATATCAATCTACTGCCACTTTTTACTGCTCTACTGGCCATGATTTTCCTGGAAGAGCGTTTTCAGACCTATCATATCGCTGGAATTTTTTTCATTTTCTCCGGCCTGTTGCTCTTTAATTTACCCTTACAGCGCAAAAAAGGCTAATCGTCGTTTAAGGTTAGTCCCTCTTTACCCCAGGGTATTGTGTCCAAGTTCTATTTTAAGCCTGGACAGCACATACTCTTTACAGACCTCATCACTGAACGTAGGGTTGAAATTTTAGACTCTTCCCGGTCCTGATTCTTAGATATCAAAAATGTTCACGGCCGGGGAGATTGCTCATTCAGGCACATCCTTGTTTCCATGGCCATACCATATTTAACATTGCCGAAACAGGCAATCAGTCCCCTCTCTCCTTCTCCAACGAAAGATGCGCATTCAGGTCAGCACAATATGCATCTCTTGTAACAGGTGTATCAAGGTTCATTATGCAGGTATAATTCCAGCATTTTTTCAAAAGCATTTCTTCTGTTTTGAGAGCATGTACCGCTGCATGAAGATTATCAGCCACTCCAACGTGAAGAGCATTTACCTTGAATCCAGCTCGATGACCACGCGGATGCATATACGTAACAATAAAAATACCGCCGGTTTCAGGAAGCTGAGCACTTTTTGGATACACCTCAAATGTATAGGTCTTTCCCGATAATCCGGTAAACTCTACATGATCTTCTACAAACATTTTTTAGTCATCCTGTATTTGCTATTTGGTCGGTAATATGTATATGTTCTTTTTCCGCAGCGGTGCAACACATGGGTACGCATGACAATAAGCTCAATTACTGCGGAAATTGCAATCCCTTTCAATGGATAAAACTCCTTTTAATCAATTATTTATGAGAGTTCTCAGTTTCAAAACTGTGACGATTACGTTTGATGGATATGGAGTTATTTGAAATCAGAGACTTCCTCATTCAATACCCGCCTTTTGATACTTTGCCTGTTGAATCTGTAAATTGTGCAGTGTCGTCGATGGAGGTTGCCTATTCCCAGGCAGGCAGTGATATCTTGCGCTATGGAGACAGGATCCATCATCTTTATGTGATTCGAAGTGGTGCTGTCGAAATATACCAGAGCAACGGCAAGTTATATAATCGCCTTGCACAGGGGGATCTGTTCGGTCAGATGGGATTGTTGATGAACAATCTGGTTCGGTTGCAAGCAAAAGCAATTGAAGACACGCTGGTTTATCGTTTACCTGAAGATATTTTTCATGATTTTTGCTCGAAAAACGAAGATTTTTCAGACTTTGTAGAACTTGAAAACAGTACCCGGCTACATCAGGCCGTCACTACTGTCGGCGATAATGATCTGACAACAGTCAAGGTGAAAGACCTGCTCACTCGCGAACCGGTTATAATGCCCGGCAAGACCACCATTCAGCTTGCCGCTCAAACAATGGCAGAGGAGAATGTGCCTGCGGTCATGGTTGGGGAAAAAAGAAGCGAGTTCGAAAAAAAAACCGAAAAAAACAGATAATCGGTATCCTGACGGATAGGGATCTTTGTATTCGTATTCTGGCTTCCGGGCTGCCGTACGATACTCCAGTAGCCGAGGTTATGACAACATAGCTGATTGAGCCTTGATCATAACGCATATGTGTACGAGGCCATGCTGATGATGTTACGATGCAGTATCAAGCATCTTCCCATCATGAAAGACAGGTGGCCTGTTGGTGTCATAGAATTAACCGATATCGTTCGTTATGAGTCACAAAACAGTCTGCTGTTGGTGAACTCTATCTTTCAACAACCTTTGGTCGAAGATCTTGAAGCATTGTCCCACCAGGTAAAAGACAGCTTTGTCCGCATGGTCAATGAAGACGCCAATTCTCATATGGTTGGCACCGCAATGGCCGTTATCGGCAGAAGTTTTGTGCAGCGACTCATTGAATTGGCCCAGGAGCAATTGGGCCCTCCTCCTTTTCCTTTTTTTTCACGTTTGGATCCATGGCCCGGGATAAGCAGCTGTTTGTTACTGACCAGGATAATGGCCTTATGCTTGTTAACGCATACAATCCCCAGGAGCACGGCGCCTACTTCAGCGACATTGCGGAATTTGTATGTGACGGTTTGGCCAGGTGCGGATATTATAAATGCGCGGGCGACATAATGGCAACAAACCCGGAATGGAGAGAAACGCGGGCAGAATGGCAGCACTGCTTCCGCGACTGGATCGAAACAACCGGCAGACGCAGGTCCATTGGCAATTTAAGACGGATGATGCGCGGATAAAACTGAAAAGACTTTATCCGAACATTTAGATTGTACTGTGACTAGTTACCTGGTGATATTACTTGTGGCCAGCAAATCAAGAATGTTTCCGGCAACAAGACGGTCCTTTTCCCGCTCTGAGACCTTCAGCCGCAAGACTTTTTTTAATTCGTTTTTTGGATCGCCAAAGGGAAAATCCGAACCAAAAAACAATCGCTCGGTACCATAATGGTGAATATAATCCTGCATCTCATGTGATGCGGCTAAAGCGGTGTCGGCATAGACATTGGGCAGTGCCCACAAGCCGTTAGCCTTAATGGCTTCATAACCACCATTGAGGCCGCCCAGGTGAGGAATAATAACCTTGACCCCTGGGGCAATCTCTTGAATAAAGCAAAGGGTATTAGCCAGCTCCTCTTCCAATACCACCGGCATATTCCGTCTCCTGATTTCCTCCACCGCCTTTTCACACAATTCACTGGTATAGCGGTACTCCGGCTCATCATCGTGGCGATGCCATTTGATCCCCTTATGTTCCATGGTTATCTGCTCAACTGCAAAATCGTTCCAGATAAAGAAATAAGGGAATACCTGAAAATCATCTGTACCGATATACAAGAGATATTCGTTGGCACGCTGCCGTCTTTTCTGCCAATAGACAGTATCTTCAAACTGATAATCCCAGCGATCATAGATCTCGGCAACAGGAGGAAACATAACAGCTCCTGTAATACCGGAACCGCTGCTATAGTCTAGGTAGTCCTGCAAAGCCTGTGGTGGAGAATTGTCCTGAATACCGCAGTGCACATGCGCATCAATAATCATTTTTTCCTCCGCATAATTTAATTGTAGCAATACCTATCTTGAGCCTGAACCCGGTAACAATATTTTTTCAAGACACCCCCAATTAATAAAAGAAGAAGGTAACTATTCAGCAAAGATCTAAAAACTGTCAATCTACCCCGAAATGTAACTGTTCAGCAGTGCTCCAAATGTTCACAAGCTGACCGATTAGCTATACATCGGTATGCTGAGCGGGCAGATCGTGGAGAGAGGTAAGCGCAGACTCCGTGGGGTGCTGCTGAATAGTTACAGAAGAAGAAGCAAGCGGAATCCATAAATCAAGCCGGCCAAATGCCCAAGAGGATCTTTTGCCCAGAGCCATGGAACGTAAGTCACCATTGAGAAGCAAAAGGTCGGCCAGATTTTCCTGAAAAATTGCCCCACATACTCAACAGGCATCTCATCGGGTAAGATGGCATAAAACCTGCTTTCCATTTTCAGAATCCACGATTGAAACCTTTGCCTATCTTTAGCCACACCGCCTGTATTATTCTTGTCAAAAAAGTATAAACTGGATAGGCTATCCCACTGAACATATGAGATTATTTACATTGAACTCTACAGTACGCTATCTGCTTTTCACAAAAAACGACTAAAAAAGCTGAAGGAAGTTTATGAAAATGTGTGCAAAAATCATCCTTTTTTTATTTTTTTTGCTGCTTTCGACCTCTGTCTATGCGGGAGGAGGTGGCCCGGAATCACATGAAGCCGCTATTAATTTCCCACCAAGCTTTGCAAGTTATCATGATGCTGATATTGTCGGCATAGGAGCTATTCTTAAACATCGCATCAGCCACACCCCGTTTAACCTGGTGGCCAGTCTCATTTTTCTGGCTGCTATTATTCATACATTTCTAAGCAGTAAATTCCTTTATTATGCGCATAAGTGGAAGGCAGAGCATCAAAAAGAGATCGAGTCTGGCCGTGCATCAGAAAGCTCTACCCATCTGCTTGCAGAGCTCTTTCACTTTCTTGGAGAAGTTGAGGTTATCTTTGGTCTCTGGGCAGTGGTGCTTACTGCTGCTGTTATTTTCTTCTATGACTGGCATACCTTTGTCAATTATATAAGTGGCGTCAATTACACAGAGCCGATGTTTGTGGTGGTTATCATGACGCTGGCATCCTCCCGCCCTATTCTGAAACTATCGGAAAATATTATGAGCCGAATAGCCGGAGTTTTTCAGGGTACATTGGCGGCGTGGTGGTTAACTATCATGACCTTGGGGCCAATCCTGGGTTCTTTTATTACAGAACCGGCTGCCATGACAATTTCTGCGATGCTATTGGCACAAAAATTTTATGAATTAAAACCAAGCAATAAATTTAAATATGCCACCATTGCCCTGCTTTTTGTCAATGTCTCGGTAGGAGGAACGCTTACCCATTTTGCCGCCCCACCGGTACTCATGGTCGCGGCTTCCTGGGATTGGAATCTTCCCTTCATGTTCACTACTTTCGGCTGGAAGGCTGTTATTGGTATTCTCATATCCAACACCATGGTCTTTTGGGTGTTTAAAAAAGAAATTGCCGGCCTGGAAAAGAACTTTATGCTCTCCCTGCTCAAAAATGAAATCAGGGAAAAATATATCCACAGCGATTTTCTTAAACAAGATTTAAAAATGGCTGAGGAGCGCATAGGCCATGATTTACAACAAGAGTTTGAGCGAATTAAGAGTACTGCGAAAGAGTCTACCTTAACAGCGTGTAACTGCCTCGACAACACAGATTGTACTCTTCTTGAAGAAACCTTTGAACAGGAATTTGAAGACCTCAAGACCCAGCAAATGTGTGTCTCTGTACCAGGGTTACTCCCCAGAGACAAAAGACCAAAGCTTATCGACCCCAACTGGGATAAACGTTGCGGTGATGTTCCGGGTTGGATTACGGCCATCCATGTGGGCTTTATGGTCTGGACTATTACGACTGCCCATTACCCGGCAATATTTGTATCCGGCCTGCTCTTTTTTATAGGCTTTTCCCATGTTACATGGCCTTTTCAGAACACGGTTAATCTCAAATCACCTATACTTGTAGGCTTTTTTCTGGGTGGCTTGGTCATTCACGGCGGACTGCAGGGGTGGTGGATAGGCCCTGTGCTTGGCAGCCTGCACGAACTGCCTCTGATGCTGAGTGCAACCGTGCTTACAGCCTTTAACGATAATGCCGCCATAACGTATCTGAGTACCCTGGTCCCCGGTTTTACCGATAGTCTGAAATACGCGGTGGTAGCAGGTGCAGTTACCGGAGGTGGACTTACTGTAATTGCAAACGCCCCGAATCCAGCAGGGCAGGCACTCCTGAAAGATTACTTCAGCAACGGTATATCCCCGCTACTCCTGCTAATCTACGCTTTTGTACCGACACTGGTTATGGCTCTCTGCTTTTTACTTTTATAGACTCGATAAGAATACATCCGGGTTGACAAGCTTCCCGGGTGTTACTTGAAGGCCCGGATCTGCCCTACTAATCGCGGCTTAGTGGAAAGATGTTGACTTTGGTCCGGGAGGATTTTCTACGTACTCTGTGCTAAAACCTCATCAGGAAGTATACGTCATGCCGGCCAATACTGAGCAAAGCAAACCTTGGCAGTTTGTTATACTCACCGATAAAAGCGAAAAGAGTTTGAAGAACACCACTAGATATCCCTGGTCAATTTTTTTATAGTACTCCCAACTATTGCCATTCCTCCATCAAAGTTATCTGATATTTCCCTGTTATTACTCTCACCGGCAAAACCATTCAAAAAAAAAAGCTGCATAAGTTTACCTATAAATAGTACCTAAATCCTGCAGATAGTTGAAAAGAAATCATGAAAATGGCAATATCCTTAAAGTGTTAACGACCAAATTACCACAATAAGGAGTCACCATTTCCATGAAGAAAAAACAGCATAAACGATCTGC
>NZ_JAFFQD010000026.1 GCF_016918565.1 Desulfogranum marinum | reverse complement strand
GAAAAAGAAGGAAATCCAAAGAAAAGGGAGGAAGAAGAGATAAAAAATGCCAACTACAAAAAGAGGGAAGAAAAGCAAACAGAGAAGAAAAGACACAACATAATTAATCTCGCAACATAATTCCTGTGCATCTCGGAACAGGTCAGTGCTAAAAAAGATGCTGAGGACTTGAGGTTGCCAAGTTCAATCTCTGAGGCAGCTGAGCAGAACGTCATGCTATGCTATGTTCCAGAGTAAATATGTCTCCTATATATCGTGCTAGTAATGCGCCACATTTCCTTTGCTTTTAGAGATGGTAAGGTTGTAAAAAAGTTGTCAGTTCGTCAGCCCGCCAGGAATAGAATAAATAAAATGACCGACAGATTGAGCATAAAAAAGGGACCAGCCGAAACTCGACCGATCCCTTGAAATGTGCCCAAATTGTGCCCGTCTAAATTAAATTGTTACAAACAAAAACAAACGTAACCAAACACGCTAGAAAAAATGCCATTAAATTAAATAGTTGAAACTGGCTACTTTTATAGCTTTCCGTTTTATTGGATTCGAAGTCCGATGCTCTATCCAGCTGAGCTACGGGCGCACGCGAGGTTGGATACTTAATATTTGGAAACCAACTATATTACTTATTCGGTGGCGGAAGTCAACTCTGTTTCACTCAAAAACATGAAAAATATGCTGGCGGTTATATCCTGTTTATCCCTGGAGGAGTATCGGCGGCTGTTTGTTTACTTGGCGCAAGGCTGTCAGCAAAATTTCCGGATCAATATACGCTGCCAGGCGCTTCCTGTTTTTTTCGAGCACAGGGAAGGCTTTAGCCGATATTTTTGCCGCTGCTGCATCATACCCGTGCTCCAACTTAATATAAACCCCTGCCGCCCGGATCATTGCCTGGAGCAACATTTTTTCGTCGCCTGCAGACGCTAACCAGGCATGTTCTAAAATTTCGTGCACTTCAAAAAAAAGGCCCAGATCCCACAGGACAAACCCCTGCCAGAGAGGATCGGTATTCTCACTGGCAGCGATCACCCCGAGGGCCTGCTCATACTTCTGCAGTCGCACATCGATGTAATCGAGATAATACCTTTCCAGCTCGCGGCTCCTGAATTGCTCTGCCACCTGTTGCGCAGGCACAAGACTTTTTTTCTTGAGTACATCCACCAAGGATTCGGATAACGCGTTGCGGATATCCCGACTCAGCCGATCCATAAACGGTTCAAATATTTTTTCTTTCATTGCGGTAAGAAAAATTGAAAATGGATAAATGAGCGCATTGCTTTACTGTTTTTTAACCGATCGCTACGTTACGTTGAAAAAATAATCCTCGGAGGTAAGCGCAGACTCCGATATCAATTATATGTCTTTGGTTATTTTTTCAGCATGCCTTGATCACGAATAAAAAACCTAGTAAATCAACAGACTCATAGATATAGAGAAGGTTTTACAGTAAACATCACACCAATTTGTACTGCTCTTTGAATAAAAAACAATAAAAAAATAGCCGTAACTATTCAGCAGCACCCCACGGAGTCTGCGCTTACCTCTCTCCACGATCTGCCCGCTCAGCATACCGATGTATAGCTAATCGGTCAGCTTGTGAACATTTGGAGCACTGCTGAACAGTTACAAATAGCCTTACCTGGTTATGGATAAAGATATGACACCCTTTACATAGATGCGTAGCATTTCATAAGACCATACCTTGTTTACAACACAATAGAGCCCACCATTGTTCCTCCTCCAGCATATACTAGGCGGAACGAGACTTTTCCCATCAACTGCTAACAGCTCCAGGTACCATGCCTTATCTCCTTCTTATTCTTACCACCCTTTTCTGGTCAGGTAATTTTGTTCTCAGCCGGGGGATGCATGCCTCTATACCACCATTGGGGCTTTCCTTCTGGCGGTGGTCAGTTGCCCTTCTTATCCTCTGTTTTTTTGGAGTTCATCACCTGTGGAGGGAACGTACAATCGCCCAAGATCATTCCCGGTTTATCGTTATCCAGGGACTGCTTGGCGTGACAGGATTCAACAGTCTGATCTACCTTGCAATGCAATCAACCACCGCAATCAATGCGGTTCTGGTTAACTCGTGCGTTCCCATTCTTATTGCCCTTGCTTCGTGGCTCATGTACCGTGACTTGCTCACTCCACGCCAGATACTGGGGGTATGTGTATCGCTCTGCGGTGTTCTTCTTATTATTGCCAAGGGACAACTTGCGACCTTACTCCAGGTCGATTTTAACCGTGGTGATATCTATGTGCTTATTGCAGCGGTCATGTGGGCTTTTTACTCTGCCAATCTGAAGCGCTATCCACCTGACCTGCACCCCTTTGCCTATCTTTGCGCCATCGTCATCGTGGGGCTAATCGGTATTTTTCCTTTTTACCTGCTGGAACTCTTTCAGGGCCAATACATCCCACTTACCACGTCCTCCATCGTGACCATTATCTATGTCGCTCTTTTTGCATCTGTTCTTGCTTTTATCTTCTGGAACCGCGCTGTCCGAACCATTGGCGCAAACAAAGCCGGGCCATTCGTTCACTTGATGCCTGTTTTCAGTACCATTCTTGCTGTCCTGTTTCTGGGAGAAAAACTCACCGCTTTTCATCTCCAGGGGATGCTGCTTATCTTCAGCGGCATTGTACTAACTACTTTTCGAATCAGGCAGAAAGCATAACCATGCGATTTATTCACACCTCTGACTGGCATATCGGCCACCGTCTTTATGGCCAAAAACGCTACCAGGAATTTAAACAGTTTCTGGACTGGCTGATCACGTATTGTACCGAGCATCCAGTTGATGCGTTGCTTGTAAGCGGTGATATCTTTGACTCAACCACGCCCGGTAACAGGGCACTGGCACTGTACTATCGGTTTCTCCACCGCATAGCGCATACGAGCTGTCGCAACGTCATCATCATTGCCGGCAACCACGATTCTCCCACCCTGCTGGATGCTCCCAGGGAACTCCTCAGCCAGATCAATGTGCATGTTATCGCCTCTCCGCGCTATCAGCCCGAAGAGCAAGTCTTTTTTTTACAAGGAGCAGACGAAACCGATGCAATGATCGTCTGTGCGGTCCCGTTTCTCCGAGATAGAGATATACGAAGTGCCGTTGCTGCAGAAGATATGGACACCAAATCTAAAAAACTGCAGGAAGAAATTCGCAGCCATTACCAAAAAATCTGTGCTGCTGCAGAAAACATTCGCAACCAACATGGATTCCCCTTACCCATTGTAGCCATGGGGCATCTGTTCACTGCCGGCGGCCAAACCGTTGATGGAGATGGGGTCAGGGAACTCTATATTGGCGGCCTTGCCCATCTGCATAGCAGCGGTTTCCCTGAATGCATAGAGTATCTGGCACTGGGTCACCTCCATATCGCGCAACGGGTGGGCGGAAAAGAGCAGTACCGATATTGTGGTTCTCCTCTTGCCATGGGATTTAATGAAGCTGAACAGCAAAAATACATCCTTGACGTCTCTCTTTCGCCAACCGAACTGCAGGTCACGCCTGTACAGGTTCCCTGTTTTCAAGACCTGATAAGGCTCCAAGGCGATCTCGCCTCCCTGACGGATTCCATTAAACAGCTGGCGGAGCAAGAAAGTGCTGCCTGGCTGGAGCTTTGCTATAGCGGTTCAAGTGATCCCGGCAGGCTCAGGCAACAGCTGCAGGACGCTGTAGAGAATACATCGTTGCACATTTTGCGAATACGCACCAACCACAGTGCTGCCGTTCACCTGCAGCAGGAAAAACCAACAGAATCGCTCGATGATCTAAGTGTTGAAGATGTCTTTGAACGTTGCCTGGCAAGCACGAATTATACGCCGGAGCAATGCACAGATCTCCGCCTGACCTTTCAAAAAGTGGTTGCATCGCTTGACCAGGAAGACATTGACCATGGGTAACGAACAGCCATGAGAATACTTAAAATACACCTGCGCAACCTGAATTCCCTGACCGGCACCTGGTCCATTAATTTCACCGTTCCGGAGTACACGGCTGATGGCATCTTTGCCATTACCGGTCCCACGGGTGCCGGTAAAACCACGTTGCTGGATGCGATCACCCTGGCCTTGTTTGGTTGTACACCCCGGCTAGGCCGGATAACCAAGGCCAACAACGAGATCATGTCACGCGCCACTGGCGAATGTTACGCAGAAGTTGAATTTTCCACCACTGCCGGCACATTCAGATGCCACTGGAGTCAGCATCGGTCCCGTCGCAGCAGCACCGGCGAACTGCAACAGCATAAACATGAAATTGTCGATGCTGAAACAGGCAAGGTGCTGGAAACAAAGGTCAGGGACGTTGGACTGCTGGTCGAAAAGCTGACCGGACTTGATTATGAGCAATTTACCCGCTCAATCCTACTTGCCCAAGGCCAGTTTGCTGCCTTTCTCAACGCTGATGCCAGCCAACGGGCTCCCATTCTCGAACAAATTACCGGAACGGAAATCTACAGCCGTATTTCTATCAAAGTCCATGAACGAACAGCAGAGGAACGAAAAAAGACGGACTTGATCCGTGCAGAGACCGGCATGATCACGGTCTTATCAACCGAAGAGGAAAACGAGCTCAATCAGGCACTTAATGCCACGGTATCCTCGGCAGAAAAACTCCAGACAGACCTAAGACGTGTCACCTCATCGATCCAGCTGCTACAGGCAACCGAGCTCGCCGAGGAAGCACTACTGGTAGCACGTAATAAAATGATGGAATGGCATAAGCGCATGCAAATGGCGACTCCTGAGCTGCAACGACTTGAACGGGGACAGCAGGCTCAGCAGGTAGAAAGTGATGTAAAAACACTGCAAAAACTGCAACAAAAAATCCTTGCAGAGCAAGCTGCTCTGAAAAAATGCGGCCAGGCGTTGCGCGATAAAATACAGCAACGAGATAACATTGCCAAAACACTCTCCACCAACGAACAGGCCGTTACCAAAATCCTGAGTCAACAGGAAGAGGCTGCAGAAACTATAAAAAATGTTCGGCTTCTGGATGAAAAGATTTCGGAAAAAGATCTCCTGCTCCAGACACAAGCAGTAGAAATGAAAACGCTGCGCCAAGAACGACAACAGCTGCACACTGCTGAACAAAAACTGACCGCAGAACTTGCCGAGATGACCGGCCGCCAAAAATCAGCTGATCACTACCTGGAACAACAGGCTGTGGACGGTACCTTGGTTGAGCATTTTGAAAACATCAGGCAACAGTGCACAGAACTGATCCAACTGGATAAAAAGCACAAGCAGGAACAAAAGAAAAGCATCCACCTGGCGGCCCTCCTGAAAAAAGCCAAAGAGGACCTCACCACTGTCCACACACGCTGTGCCAAGGCAAAGCAAACACTGGACAACAACCAGCTGGGCCTGGAAGGATATACGAAGAAAAAATTGCATCTGCTCGCCGGCGAGTCACTAACCACACTCAACGACAAAATGGAGGAGATCGTCTTCCAAGAACAGATGCTCAAAGAACTGCAACGACTGTTGCCGCAAAAAACCATGCTTCAGGAAGGGATGGTCAAGCAAAAGGAGCAGCTGACAGCCTTTGAGCAACAGACCATCCAACTGCAGCAAGCACTTGCAGCGAAGACCGCAAAAGAATCGGAGCTTAGCCGGCAGCTCCAACAGCTGGAAAAAAAACAGGCGCAGCACCTTCTCGTTGCCGATCTCGAGGCAGAACGTCAAAAATTGCACCATGGGCAGCCATGTCCACTATGCGGTTCGGTTGAGCATCCCTGGTCAGTCAATACGCCGCCGGTGGAAGATCAAAAAAATAAACTGCAGGAGGCCAGACAGTTACTCCAAAGTACGCAGGAGGCCATGTCAGCAGACCGGGCAAGCTTAAGTGCGATAAATAAAGATATCCACTATACCCAGCAGGCGCTTACTCTGGCCAACAAAGAATACGACCAAGCCAATAGCCAGATAGAGGTCTTGCAGGAAAAGCTCCAGCTGACAGCCAAGCAAATAACCACCTTGAAGCAGGTGAATGATCACCATCAACAGACAACCGATCAGCTCCTGCACCTCAAGAAAAGGTTGCAGCAAATCCAGAAAATTGACGAGAGCCTTCTTCGGCTGCAGGCGAAAACAGACAAAACAAGCCGGATGTATAATGATGCTCGGCATGCCTTGCAAGATGGTGAGCACAAAGTGACCAGTGCTGAAAAAGACCTCTACCAACATGCGCTTATGGTGAACGAGGCAGCACAGTACCAAACCGATAAACTGAACCAACTCCATCAACAACTGCAGCCCTTCAAGGTAGAGCCATGCCCGACCAACGGCCTGCCTGCACTCCTGGCAACGCTTGAGCACAGGCGCAATCGGTGGAAAAATACTGTCCATGAGCACCAGCAACTGGACCTGGCCATCACCAAACACAGGGCTGAGATGGACAAAGTCCAGGCCAGCCTGGCAACCCTTGATGCCGGAATGAAAAAGGCAGGTGTAGCCTTTGATGAATTAAAGGAAAAAAGGGAAAAAGAGTATGCTCAGCGGGTCCATCTTTTCGGTAAAAAAGACCCTGACGCTGAAGAACAGGAATGGAAGAAAAAGAAGGCCAAGGTTGAGTCGGAAAGGGAGAAATCAAGACAGCTGCTCCTGGAAGTAGAGAAAACAGTCTCTGGACTGACCGAAAAGCAGCTCGCCGTTGAACACAGCCTGACAACATTTTGTGCAGAGTGTGGACAGCAGGAACAATACATCACCCAGTTACTTACTGCCAAAGGATTTTCCAGCCTCAATGAGTACCAGGAGGCGTTGCTGCCCAAAGAAGAACTGGCCGCTCTCTCTGCTCGTAAGATGGCACTAGACAAAGAACAGTCAGAGACCGCTCATCGTTTGCGGGAAAAATCGCTGGAACTACTGCAACTCAAGAAGCAGGACCCAGGTGAAAAGCCCCTTGAAACGCTTCTGGAAGAACAAACAGCGCTCGCTGAAGCCTTTGAACAGTTACAACAACAGATAGGAGCTGTCAGGGAAAAACTGCACAAAAACACTGCTGCCAAAAAGGCACTTCAAGATCGGCATGATGCGCTCAATGTGCAGCAACAGGAAGAGAGCCGCTGGGAATTGCTCCATCAGCTCGTAGGGTCTGCCGATGGGAAAAAATTTCGGGTTTTTGCCCAGGGAATAACCTTTGACCTGCTTATTCGCCATGCAAACGCCCACCTGGAAACCATGAACGATCGCTATATTCTGCTCCGCGACCCTGCCCAACCACTGGAACTGCAGGTGCTGGATAATTACCAGGCTGGCGAAATTCGTTCCACCAGGAACCTTTCCGGCGGTGAAAGCTTCATCGTCAGCCTTGCCCTTTCTTTGGGACTCTCGTCAATGGCCAGCCATAATGTCCAGATCGATTCCCTTTTTCTTGATGAAGGGTTCGGTACCCTTGATGAAGAAGCTCTGGATACGGCGCTCCACACCCTTGCCGGTCTACAAAGAGAAGGGAAGCTCATTGGGGTTATCTCCCATGTTCACCTGCTGCAGGAAAGAATCAGCTTGCAGATAACGGTCATACCACAGGCTGATGGTACAAGCCTGCTTGTTGGACCAGGCTGCAAACAGGTAGCTTGAATCCGACTTTATAGCGCCCTGAAACTTCCTCTGCTCTTCCTTGGACAAGGCACTTTTTTTATAACTGACAGCATGGCTGGTTCGTAGCTACCCGGCTACAAACGGTCATACTCTGCGCTAGCTATTATGGAAGTCGGCTCTTTGCCAACGGCAACCGTGCTGAGGGTCAATATGGCTGGGTGAAAAATGATCTGGATCAATTAACTTACAATAATTCATACGGACATTTTCGAGAGGGCGACCTGAAAATCCAATCCCTCATGGCAAATGCCTATTATGATATTGACACCGGCTCGCAGTGGGTACCTTTTATCGCTGCGGGCATAGGATGGGCCAAAGTCGATCTTAACACGCCGGCACTGCCTTTAGGGGACAATGACAATGTCTTTGCCTATCAGTTCATGGCGGGTGTTTCTTATGCGATTGACGACCGATGGGCTGTAGACGCACAATATCGTTTTTTCGGTACTCAGGATGCTACAATTCAAGACGCAGATTTTAGCGTGAACAGCAATAACCTGCTGGTTGGTTTGCGATACTCCTTTTAAAGCAGACCGCAAAAAGAGGTGGTCAAAAGCGCTGATTTCTATCAGCGCTTTTTTAGTCACACAATGGTCAAGCGCAGCTCTTTTCAGCCAGTTTCTTGTTTTCCCTCACCTTTCTCATCGCTTTTGCCCTCTCTAACCGGCATAGTTTCCTCATCGAGCGGTTGAAAAGCGACCCCGACCTCAGGCAGGTAGGCGTGAAAAACATTTCCGTAAATTTCCCATAAGGTAATGAACAAGGCTGCCACAATAGGGCCGATAATAATCCCCAGGATGCCGAACATGCTTATACCGCCTAATGTTCCGAAAAGAACAAACAAATCATGCATTTGGGTATCTTTACCAACAAGACGTGGTCGAACAACATTGTCCAGATTGCCGGCAACAGCACCGCAAAGAACCAGTAAAACCACCACCCCAACATAATTGCCGGAAAGAGCGAGGATAATTAAAGCCGGCAACCAAACAATAGCGGTTCCAAAGGCAGGAATGATGGACATCACGGCCATAACGGTGCCCCAAAAAACCGGGCCGTGTATACCGGCAACGGCAAAGGCGATCCCGCATATGGATCCTTGCAGGATGCCAATGATCAATGTCCCCTTGATGGTGGCACTTGCCACCGAGGTAAAGCGCATGAGCAACACCCGCTCATCACGGTCCTGCAGGGGAAGAAAATAGAGGATCCGTTCCAGCAGAATTTCCCCTGAAGTAAAGAAATAAAACATGGCATAGAGCATAATAATACTGCTGAATACCGCATTGACCGTCAGCTTGGTTACCGAGGAAAGACTGTCGATCAAAAAAGAGGAAATATTACCGACAAGCTCCCCGGCTTTTTCTATAATAACATCCCTATACACCACTATATGTTCATAATAGGGGATGTTTTCCATATATCCAGCCAGCTGACCGGGCTCATTGATAAAACTTTGGACCCAGGGCGTTATCGATTGGCTAACACTGACAGCCTGGGCAACCACCACTCCGATAAGGAGACTGAGCGGCACCAACACCAAGGCAACAATGCCGCAAATCATCATTACAGAGGCCATGTGCTGCCGGTTGTTGAGCTTACGGCTCAGCCACCTGTGCATCGGACTACTCATGGCGCAAAAAAGACCTGCCATAAAAAGCGGCATCAAGAACTGTTTGATCATGCTCAAAAAAAGGAGCGATATCCCTGCCACAAGGACCAACAGAACAAGCTTATTGATTCGTTCTTTTTTCATTGCAGTTGTCGTTTACGTAAACAGGAGGCTCAGGGGCATCGGCACCCAGCCGGCCGACGAGCACCACCTCTTTGAGTTTAAGTGGCTGTGGTTTGTTCTGCAGCCTTTATCAAGGCACTGGTCAGCCTGGTCAGATCTTCTGCAGCTATTATGTAGGGCGGCATAACGTAGAGCAGGCGACCAAAAGGCCGTATCCAGACCCCCTGTTCGACAAAAAACTGCTGCAATCTGGCCATGTCTGTTGGTTCTCTTGTTTCAACTACACCGATGCCGCCCAGCACTCGGACATCTGCTACCGTATCCAGTTCTCTGGCCGGTTCCAGCTCTGTTTTCAGCTGCTGCTCTATAGCCAAAACCTTTTCCTGCCATGGGTTGTCCAACAGCAGGGAAATGGAGGCACAAGCCACGTTGCACGCCAAAGGGTTGCCCATAAAGGTCGGCCCATGCATGAACACACCTGATGGCCCCTGGCTAACGGTAATCCCAATCTCTTCGGTAGCCAGGGTCGCGGCAAGCGTCATGTAACCACCTGTTATTGCTTTGCCCACGCACATGATATCTGGGGAAACCTGGGCATGATCAGCGGCAAACATTTTACCGGTACGTCCAAATCCGGTCGCGATCTCATCAAAAATAAGCAACACATTATAGGTGTCGCAGAGAGTCCGCAATCCTTTGAGATATTCGGGATGGTAAAACCACATACCACCAGCACCCTGGACAAGCGGTTCTATGATAACAGCTGCCACTTCATGATGATGCCGTTCAAGCATCTGTTCCATTTCAGCCAGGTCCGCCTGGTTCCACGGTTCATCAAAGCGGCATGTTGGCTTGGGGGCAAAAAGCTGTTGTGGGAGTGATTTCTCAAAAAGAGTGTGCATTCCCGTCACAGGGTCACAGACCGACATGGCATGGAAGGTGTCCCCATGGTACCCGCCACGGACGGTCAATAGCCGATGCTTGTCCGCCTGTCCTTTACTATGCCAATACTGAAGCGCCATTTTCAACGCGACTTCCACACTGACAGACCCCGAGTCACAAAGAAAAACCCTGTCCAGCGTGTGTGGGGTGATCTCCACCAACTTTCTGCCAAGTTCCACTGCCGGGCCGTGGGTCAGGCCACCAAACATGACATGAGACATCTTGTCCAGCTGCTCCCGTGCAGCCTGATCAAGCACTGGATGGCAATAGCCATGGATAACCGACCACCAGGAAGACATACCATCGATCAATGTCCGCCCATCTTCCAGGGTAATCCGAACACCGCTGGCTGAGGCCACCGGAAAAACCGGCAAAGGGTCAATCATGGAGGTGTAAGGATGCCAGAGATGCTGACGATCAAAGGCAAGCATACTTTGCTCAGACATGGGCATCGTCTCGTTCAAAGGTATAGCCCAGGGCTGAGAGCTGCTCCAGGTCTCCTGTAATTCCGGAACCGGTTGTGGTCAAATAGTTGCCGACAATCGCTCCATTGGCACCAGCAGTAAAGGCGCGGTACTGATCCTGTCCCAGCTGCTGCCGTCCTCCGGCCATCCGAATAATAGCATCGGGATTGATGAGCCGGAAAAGGGCGACCACGGTCAACACATCATCGGTTGTCAACGGCTCTAAATCGCCCAGAGGGGTGCCTGGAATCGGTGTAAGAATATTCACTGGAATGGATTTTATGCCAAGTTCCCGCAGTTCAAACGCCAGGGCAATTCTATCGGCCATGGTTTCTCCCATGCCGATAATACCGCCCGAGCAAAGCGACATCCCTGCTTCGCGGGCAATGTTAAGGGTTGCCACTTTTTCGTCCCACGTGTGGGTGGTACAGACCTGGGGAAAAAAGTCCTTATTGGCTTCAAGGTTGCAGTGGTAGCGGCTCACACCGTTTTTTACCAGCTCTGCTGCAATTTCTTTGTCCAGCAACCCGGAAGAGGTACAAAACAAAAGCGAGGTGGCTGCAGCAATGTCCTGGTACAGGCCGGCAAGTTCTGCCGCTGTTTTCCTGTCCAGACTGCGCCCACTTGTGACCAGAGAGAGTCGATGTACAGCGTGGTCATCGTTATCCTTGGCTATGGTCAACGCTTCTTCGCTATCAATAAGGGTGTAGGTATCGATTCCGGTATGGTGCCGTGCGGACTGGGCGCAGAATCGGCAGTTTTCTGTGCAGTTGCCACTTTTGGCGTTAATAATGGAACAAAGGTGAAAGTGGTTGCCCATTAAACGGCTACGCACCCCATCTGCAGCCTGGTAGAGGGCTTCCTTGTCAGCAGACACGGCCAATTCCATGGCTGTTGCCTTATCGATCCCGGCGCCGTTTACTATTTCATTTTTCAGTTGCTCAAGTGGTGTACTCATTATTGCTGCTTCTCCTGCGTGACTATTCAGCTAAAATCACAAAATTGCCTTTGCTGAAGCCTATAACTGTTAAGCAGTGTCCAAGGTGGGATGCTCTGCTGAACATTTACGCTCCTGCTATTTCAGGCATGATTCTATGTCCTGGGGAGGACCGTTAACGATCATTTCGGCAATGGTCAGTTTAATTTTAGGGTAGAGATGGCGTACGTTTCCCAGTAATTCAGACTCCAACTGTGCCATCTGCCTGTAGAGCGAGGTTCGCTCCATGGCCGGAGCGTCTGTTTCTTCCTTATAGTTTTCCTTCACTATTTCCTGGCACCTGAAACAACCGGGAAATCGCATCTGCTGCCCATCGGGGCGAGTAAGCAGTGCAGGAACACCATGGTTTCTGCAAATCATCAGCCGATGCTTATACAGACCGCACAGTTTGTCGTCCAGCAGTGGACATTTTAACTGGGGACGTTCTCCTTTTGCCAGCAAGCGCTTGCTTTCCTTCACATACGCCTTGGCTCTGGTCACGACTCGTTCCATGGTTTCCTGATCAAGGGCTCGGAGCCCTTCCCACAGATAGGCCCACTCTACGTAGGTATAATGCTGAAAATACGAATCACAGCAGTTATCAGGACATCCTTCGCAGGTAAGCGGGATCTGCTGTGCCACGATATCGTATTCCGCAGCCATAGCCTGGTAAATTTCCGCAATTTTGCGAGAAAGTTCCGGCTTCAGGGTTAATTCACTCATTTGATTATCCGTTTATCGGGGCTCCTCAAAATATTGTACCTGATAGGTTTGTACTTCCAACCCATCCGTTTTCCAGGCAGTTGGTGCAAGCCCGGCCTTACTACAGAGATGACTGAGAAAAGCTTTCGGATCAGGCAGTTGTTTCCACACCTGGGGCAGAAAGGTGGCTCCGACTCCCCCTGGAGCACGGAGAATAAGGCCATCTATTTCCGGTCTCAGCTTATTTGCCAAGTCGTCTCCATCACTATACGCCATGTCCTGCGGTTCACTCAGCACTGAAACCTCTATATGGAGATCTCGCAGCTCATCAGGGGACACTGGTTGAAAACGGCTATCATGGAAGGCAGCGTTCAAGGCGTGGCGTTTGATACCTGCAAGGATAGATTCTACCCCTACCAGGCTACCAATACACCCTCGCAAAGCTTCTCTTTTATGAAGAGTGACAAACACGCCACGCTTTTCCTGAAATATAGGGTCTGCCAACTCTTCTTCGCTTACCGGATCACTCTGGGGGAGGTTCAGGTGCTCTTCAATCTGCTGCCTGACCAGCCGCACCAGCAACCGGCCTTGCGTTTCGGTCAACATATCCTCTCCTCACTGTTGTGGGGCACACATTTAATGGGCTCCGTACTCTATTGCACTCTCCCGCCCTGTCAACCGAAATATAGGAAACCGGCACAGGGTGACGAAGGTGGTCGCTATCAGCAAAAATTATTGACCGGCATTGAGTCCCTGCAGAGAGAGTTCGCCTATACTTTCAAATGGTATTTTCCGGGTAAAGCTTCCCGTACCGAGACGGATATTACCAACCAGCTTGTAACTTAATGACTGCGAAGCAGCCGATGCACTGTTAGTGCTCTGAATAAGACCAACCACGGAAGAAATCATATTCATCATGGAAGCATAGACACTCACCGGCACCAGTGCAGTACCATAGGCGGGGATTTTCTGGGGAGAACTGGCAATACCCTGGGCAAAGTGACGGCCATCAATTTCCAAGTCACAATCCACCCCACGTATATCAAGTGGCACATCATTTGGGTTCATCACCCGCAGTTGCACAAGAAAAGCAGTTTCCATGCTCTTCATTTCCTGCACCTGGATATCGGCAATGGAAATTTTTGGTTTTTCCTGAATCTGCCCCAGCCCGGCACAGCCGCCGATCATCAGAAAGAAAAGGACAAACATCCATTGGGCCGGACACTTTAAAAAATTCAATGGCAGCATAGGGTTCCCCTTTAGTTGTTGAGTTTAAGTGATGTTCTACCACGGATGCATCAATTGTCAACAAGCTAAGAATAGTTGACCTTACCCTCTATAACCATTACTGATTCCAGACAAACAAAACAAACACTTGACGAAAAAAGCATGGAACGAAAAATACAATTTCAGGAAAGCATCTACACCTACCAGATAGACTTCAATCGGCATGTGAGCAATATTGCTTATATTCAATGGATGGAAATCGGTCGTTTAAAACTGCTTGAGGCTGTGGGTATGCCTGTCCATAAAATAGACCAAAAAGGGTTTGCTCCCGTACTCATAGAAACCCAAATTCGCTATAAACGACCTCTCTTTCTTGGTGATACGGTTGATATCAAGGTGTGGTTATCGGAAATAACCCGGCTGCACGCCTGGATGGAGTTCAGCTTTCATACCCCTGCCGGCAAGCTGGCGGCACGGGGACGGCAAAGAGGGTTGTTCATTGACCTGCAAAACCATCGGCCGATGCGCCTGAATGAAGAACAACTTTCTGCTTTCCTGCCCTTTGTTAAACAGGACACCTAAACGCTTTTGGTGCAGGTGGAGGAGGGAGGTTGAATACCACAGGAAGCATGGCCAACCCGTAAAGTTGGTGCACATGCCTCCTGGTGCGGTCACCGTATATTTTACCGTTATTTAGCTGCTGGATAATAGGCCATTAACGCCTCAATACTTTTCTTCAAAGCCTGTCCATATTGAACATCAGCATGCTGCTTTGCCTCCATCGCCGCAACAATAACCGCATGATGCTTTTTCAAACGCTCAACATAGTCATCCTGACTCATCTTAACCCGCTGGGTAAGAAAATAATCGCTGATAGTGGCAATCACCTTTTGCGCGTGCTGCTCCTTGTTCATCACCCATCGAACAAGTTGCTGCTGTGACTGCGCATCGCTCTTTCCTGCCAACTCAGTGATCAAAGTAGCCGCCTTGGTCACCGTCACAGCGTCTTCCAGCATCAAATGCACCCGTGCATGATCATCATAAATGCCGCACGGCACCTGGCAATGAGCAAATACGTTTTGTGACCATAAAACCCCAAAGGACAAAACAAAAAATAAGGTCAGCGTAACGGTCGTTTTCCTCATAATTCCTCTCATAATTTCCTCCTGGATGGTATTGAACATTGAGTTGTCATTCTCCATACCTGTAATAACGAATAAAACATTCGGCAACATGAAGCGAGCACATCATTTTTTACAGAGCCAACCAGCAAAACGTCTTTTCTTTTTGGGCCCATCCGGTCTTCTCAACAACATCCTATTGTTAAATTGCGCTCCCACACAGAACATGCTACCTCTTCAGAATATAAACATCTTTTCTTTGTGGATACATATCAGTTCAAAAAGGTGCAGCAGATGAACACTTCTTTTTCTCCTCATACTTTTGACTTTACCACAGCAGGCCGGATTATCTTCGGTACCGGCACCATAACCAAGCTACCTGCACTGGCAGGTCCTTTTGGTAAAAAAGCGCTCATCGTTTGTGGGGCCGACCCTCAGCGCATTGCACCCTATGTAGAAAACCTCCACCAGGAAAACCTGACAACCATCCCTTTCTCTATCTCCGGAGAACCAAGCATCAGCGTAGTTGAGGCTGCGGTTGAACTGGCGCGGAGCAACCAGTGTGAAATGGTCATTGGAATTGGTGGAGGCAGTGTACTTGATGCGGGAAAAGCGATTGCCATACTGTTGACCAATCCAGGCGCCCCGCTTGATTATCTGGAAATTATAGGCAGTGGAAAACCACTGACTCACAACCCAGTGCCATATATTGCAGTGCCGACCACTGCCGGGACAGGTGCCGAAGTAACAGCCAACGCTGTAATCGAATCACCTTCCCATAGGATCAAAGTCAGTTTACGCAGTCCATCCATGCTCCCAAGGATTGCCTTGGTAGACCCTGCATTAACGATCAACATGCCTCCTCGACTGACTGCCTATACCGGTTTGGATGCGTTGACCCAGGTAATGGAACCCTATGTTTCACACCTGGCTAACCCTCTTACAGACATCTTTTGCCGGGAAGGTATAACACTGGTATCACAGGCACTGGTGGTCGCTTTTGATAACGGCAATAATCTGGAAGCGCGAGAATCCATGTCCCTGGCAAGTCTCTACGGCGGCTTAGCACTGGCTAATGCCAAACTTGGCGCGGTACACGGTTTTGCGGGGCCTTTTGGCGGCATGTACAAGGCCCCCCATGGTGCGGTTTGCGCGGCTTTACTACCACATGTGATGGAGGCGAATATCCATGCACTTCAACTCCGTACACCAACTCATCCAAGCTTATCCCGTTACCAAGATGTCGCCCGCCTGCTGACTGGCAACAGACAGGCAGATATCATGGACGGCCCGGCTGCAATCAAAAAAATGACGACCGCTTTCTCCATCCCCGGTCTCCAGAGCTATGGTTTGCAGCCTGAGGAAATGGAGTTGCTGATCGAAAAAGCTGAGCAGGCGAGCAGTATGCAAGGCAACCCGATCAAACTCTCCCGGCAAGAGCTGGAAGCAATCCTCAACGCGGCACTGTAAATACAGTGCATACTCTCTCCCATCTTTCATAGAGTATGATGGACGTTGGACGAATAAAATAAGCACGTTTTAGACTAGCTCAACACAATGGAGCAAAACATGGCTGACAGTCTCTATATTGGAAGTCTTGAAAAAGGCAGCGGCAAACTGGTGGTAACCCTGGGGATCATGGAAATGTTGTCCAGGCGAGTCGAGCGCCTTGGCTTTTTCCGACCTGTTGTCCCCGGCAATGGCAACTTTGACAATGATATCAGCTTGATTAAACATCGATACCATATTCATCTCACCCCGCAACAGATGATTGGTATTACCCATGAACAGGCCCGAAACCTGCTCGCTGAAGGCGATGAGCGACGCCTCTACCGGACCATTGTCAGTAAATACCGCGAAGCCCTCGATCAAACAGATTTCCTTCTTTGTGAAGGTCCAAACATAAGTGGCCTTTCAGAGGCATTTGACTACGATATCAGCATTCGCATTGCTCGGGAACTCGGTACGCCCACCCTTTATGTTTCAAGTGGTCATGAGTGCGATATGGAAGACATCATACGTAACATACAGATGGCGGACAACACCATAGCCCAACACCATTGCGATTTGCTGGCGATCATCGTCAACCGTGTTGCACCAAACATTCTGGTGCAGGTGACAGAGTCACTCACTGCCCACTTTGACCAAAAATATTTAATCTCGGTGCTGCCTGAAGTTGATAGTCTCCGCCAGCCCACCATGGAAGACATCACATCGGCATTGGGAGCAAAATATTTTTCAGGAGCAAAAAATCGACTGCTCAGGGATGTCGGTAATATAACGGTTGCTGCGATGAGCATTAATAACTACCTGCGTCTCCTTAAAGAAGACGACCTGATCATCACCCCTGGTGATCGACCGGATATCATCCTGGCCACCCTGGCAGCCATTATTTCAAAAACCTGTGCCTCAGCAGCCGGCCTCATTCTGACCGGTGGCATACTGCCGAGTGCATCGATGCAAAACCTGCTGAAAGGAATGAAAGAGTCAACCATTCCCATCTACAGCGTTGCAACAGACACCTACCGAACGGCCATGCAGGCCAGTGAAGTACCAGGTGTGCTCCGTGCAACCAATGAAAAGAAAATTGCCAAGGCCCTGGGTATGTTCGAATCCCACGTTGACACAGAGGCGCTGGAGCAAAAAATCGTGCATACGGTTCCAATCGTCATTTCACCACTCATGTTTGAATACTCTCTTTTCAAGCGTGCCAAAACCATTAAGCAACACATTGTGCTCCCGGAAGGTGACGATGACAGGATTCTCCAGGCAGCTGAAATCCTTCGGCTTCGTGACGTGGTAGACCTCACCATTCTCGGCAATGAAGAGCAGATCAGAAACCGTTCCGCACAACTCGGTCTCAAGCTCCAAGATGTTGCCATTATTGATCCGCACACTTCAAACCTGCGAGAAAATTATGCGCAGACCCTGTATACATTACGCTGCCATAAGGGGATGACCCAGGATTTTGCCTACGATCGCATTACCAATGTCAGTTATTTCGGGACTATGATGGTGCATGAAAACATGGCGGATGGTATGGTTTCCGGAGCAGCGCATACCACCCAGCACACGATTCAACCTGCTTTCCAGCTCATCAGGACGGATCCAAATGTCCTGATGGTTTCCAGCGTCTTTTTCATGTGCTTTGACACCAAGGTACTGGTGTATGGAGACTGTGCTGTCAATCCCAACCCAGACAGCGAAGAACTTGCCGAAATAGCGATCAGCTCTGCCAATACGGCAGCCATGTTCAACATACATCCTGTTATTGCCATGCTTTCCTACTCGAGTGGAGCGTCTGGGCAGGGAAGTGATGTCGACCATGTACGGAAAGCAGTCGCCATTGCCAGAAAAAGACGACCAGACCTTAACATTGACGGCCCGCTCCAATATGATGCCGCCATTGATCCGACAGTTGCCCGCAAAAAGATGCCGGACAGCAAAGTGGCCGGCAGGGCTACGGTTCTGATCTTTCCGGATCTCAATACCGGCAACAATACCTACAAGGCGGTACAACGTTCTTCAGGTGCTGTAGCCATTGGTCCTATACTGCAAGGCTTGAACAAGCCGGTCAATGATTTGAGCAGAGGATGTTCAGTAGCAGACATTATCAACACCGTTGCCATAACCGCCATCCAGGCGCAAGCAACACAGCAGAAAAACTAAATGTAGCCATTCCCCCTTATGACTTTGACAGCAAGACGCCGGTTTCCAGAACTGCTTATCCTTTGCGGAGCGTTCCTTATCTCTTTTTCAGCAGTCTGGGTAAAGCTGGCCAATGTCCCGCCCATGGCCTCAGCTTTTTACCGGGTCTTTTTCGGCTTCCTTTTTCTCGTAATAGCCACCGCATGGCGCGGCGACTTAAAAAAGCCGAGCCCCTATGTCATCAAGTGGGTAGCACTCTGCGGCCTGCTGTTTGCCATGGATCTCTTTTTCTGGCATGCCAGCATCGGCTACATAGGTCCAGGCCTGGCAACCATTATGGGCAATTTCCAGGTTTTTTTTCTGACTGCCATCGGTTTCTGGGTATATGGGGAACAGCTTCGATTACGATTTCTACTTGCCCTCCCCCTTGCTGTAGGTGGACTCTTCCTGGTGATTGAAATCCCCCACCTCCTAACCTGGACAAACACCACAACCGGCGTGATGTTCGGTCTGCTGACCGCCATCTGTTACAGTGGTTTTATATTGAGTTTAAAAAAAATCCAATCCGAGGATCAGCAGCAATCATTTTTCTACAGTCTCATGGCGGTTTCCCTGGCAACTTCCTTTTTTTTGGGAATAAGCATGACCACTACCTCCACCTCCTTTGCTATCCCTTCAACAGTTAGCCTGCTTGCGCTACTTGGTCTTGGTCTCTTCAGCCAAACAGTTGGCTGGACGCTTATAACCTACTCCATGCCTAAGATACGGACTTCGCTCACCGGATTCATCCTGCTCCTCCAGCCGGCTCTTGCCTTTATCTGGGACGTAGTACTTTTTGATAGATCCACTGCTTTTGCCAACTGGATAGGGGTCAGCCTGATTCTCAGTGCTATGTATATGGGGATGACAGGGAAGGGAAAAAAGATTAAACAGCCAGCAGCAGACACTCACTAACTTGTAACTATTATTACCGGATAAGCACATGACAGATCACACACTGGGCATGAACGAGCTCATGAATGAAATAACCGCCGTCCTGAAAGCGGCAGACGATAAAGATTACGATACAATATACGACTATCGGGCCTCCATCATTTCCATGTATGCACAGGCAATGGTCGAGTTTCATTTCCAGGAAAACCAGTTGGAATGGCTCAACGATATCCTACGTGCCACTGAAAACAACGAAATAGCAGAATGCCGCCAGCTCCTGGAACAGGCCACTGACATTGATGATATTTTTCTCGGTTCTCAGTTTGCAGCTATGATGGCCGGGTGTTTTCATCACGACGAACTCATGACCGTTGTCCAGGCCGTCGGACTGCAGGCACTCCTTGAAACGATCAAGCAGCAAAACAGCCAGGAAACAATCAATTAGCGATGATATCAAACCATTAAACCGAGTTGTTTATATCCCATGAACAGACTTAGCTGGCAGGCTGTCTTTTTTGATTTTGACGGCGTTATTGCAGATTCTGTACAGGTAAAGACCCAGGCCTTTGCCACCATGTTTGCCCCCTATGGACAACAGGTAGCGCAACAAGCCGTCGCTTACCACCTTGCCAATGGCGGCATGCCCCGTTTCAAGAAATTCATCTATTACTACAAAGAACTCCTTGGGATGGATATTGACCAGACAACCCTTGAGCAAAAAGGAAAAGAATTTTCAGCAATGGTAATGGGAGGAGTTATTGCGGCAGAAATGATACCTGGTGCCCTTGCCTGCTTGCAGCAGCTGCAGCAGCAACACATCCCTGCCTTTGTGGTATCAGGGACGCCGCACGAGGAAATGGAGACTATTGTCCATGAAAAAGGACTTAGCCATTACTTTCTTGAAGTACACGGGTCTCCACGCACGAAAACCGTTATAGTGGAAGAAATCATCAACAGACATGGAATCCTGCCGGAGAAGTGCCTTTTTATCGGCGATGCCCTGGCTGATCATACTGCTGCCGTCAATACCGGCACGGCATTCCTGGCAATCAAACGGCCCGGCTCAACAGTGGATTTTCCCGATGACACGATTTTATCTGCAGAGGTAAGGCTCGACCTTCCCTCCTGAAACACCTTCGGATATACCTCTTTCACTATCGACGTTCTTTACTGAAATAGGCTTTAAAGGCGGCCACAGTACTGGCAATCGCAGCTCCGTCAAGATCAAGGTGGGTTACCAGCCTGACTCTGTTTCCCGAGCTGATCAAGATGTTTTGTTGCCGCATAAATTTCTGCAAAGGTCCAGCATCAGCAGGATCAAGGTCAACAAAAACCATGTTGGTCTGTGTCGGAGCAAAGTCTACCCTAATTTCTTCTACGGCTTCCAATCCCTGTGCAAGCATTTTGGCATGGGCATGGTCCTCCTCGACCCGCTCCAGGTGGTGTTGAAGCGCATACACGCCTGCTGCGGCAAGAATCCCAGCTTGACGCATTCCTCCACCGAGCATCTTTCGCCAACGACGGGCCTCCTGAGTAACCTCCCTACTACTGCATAGAACAGACCCCACTGGTGCTCCCAATCCTTTGGAAAGACAAACAGAGATAGAGTCAAAGGAAGCAGCGATCTGGTCCATCGGCACCTTATGATATGCAGCAGCATTACACAGGCGTGCACCGTCTAAATGGAGGCAAAGATTATTTGCATCGGCACACTCGCGTGCCTGTTGCTGATACTCAAGCGGAAGCGCCATTCCATTATGGGTATTTTCCAGACAAAGCAGGCGCGTGCGCGCAAAATGGACATCAACCGGTTTCACCACCCGAGCAACCTCGTCCAGATCAAAGGTGCCGTCAACTTGAAAATCAAGCGGCTGCGGCTGGATAGAGCCCAGCACGGCAGCGCCCCCGCCTTCATACTTGTATGTATGTGCCTGCTGGCCGACAATATACTCATCACCACGCCCGCAATGGACAAGCAGCGCGAGGAGATTGGTCTGGGTTCCGCTGGCGGCAAAAACAGCCGATTCAGTGCCAAGCATCTCAGCGGCCAATGCTTCTAGACGGTTAACCGTCGGGTCTTCTCCATACACATCATCACCGACCTGGGCTTCGGCCATGGCCAGCCGCATCTCCCTGGTCGGTTTGGTCACAGTGTCACTGCGTAAATCAATAATATCCATATTCACTTTTACCTAAATCCTGCACGTCGAATGTTAAAAAAATAATTTCTACTTTAAAAAACAGCTATTGAGCAGATAATTGATTTGAATTTCTATTCACTATATGGGTGAACCTTACTTTTTCTGACCTTCAACGCCCTTCGGGATCGGCAATTGCAGGATTTACTTTAAGGAACCACCAAAGGTTTCGATAATCGTATGCGCACCGTCCAGACGACAGGCCCGCATGTCAAAATCATGGTAAAAGGTAAACCAACATTTTTTCTCACTATACTCTTTAAAATAGTCCAGCTTGCGCTCAATTACATCCAGGGGAAAATTGTCATAAGCCATTACCCAAAGCGGGTTAGTATGGTGGTGAGTGGGAAAAAGGTCACCCATATGGACCGCGCACCCCTCGCTCCCATCCATGGCAATAATCTGGTGTCCGCGTGTATGGCCGCCGCTTAACCTGACCGTTACCCCAGGTGTGATTTCCCGGTCACCGTCAACCAATTCAATTTTTCCACGCTGTTCAAGCTCGGCAAAGTTCACTGGAAAATACGTATGAGCAGCCCTGATATTGGGCGCACTGATATCTTCCCATTCCTTTTGCTGGAGAATATACTGTGCATTGGGGTAGGTAGGCTCGTAGGAGCCGTCATCCATGACCATGACCGCCCCTCCGGCGTGGTCGAAGTCGCCATGAGTGAAGATCACCGCATCAATATCTTCCCGCTGCATTCCCAATGCACGCAGCTCTTCAATCACTGCCCATTCCCGGGTAACCCGAAATATTTTTTTCTGTTTTTCGGTCAGCTTATTACCGAGTCCGGTATCAATAATGATGTTGGCATCCGGGGTTCGCACCAGCAAGGGGTTATTGATCAAATCAAAGTAATTCTCAGCATCAGGGGGACATTGCTTGCTCCATAGGATTTTGGGGACCGCACCGAACATGGCGCCCCCATCGAGCTGATTAAATCCGCCACAAAGCCAAGTAATACTTATTGACCCAAGGTCTAAAACCGGTGGTTGTGCCATGGTCCAGTCTCCATAAATCAAGGTTATAAAAACAAAATATTATGCGTACATTCTTCGAAAAAAACACATTGCTACACTCTCCTTCGCTTTCCCGGCTCAAGAAATACTTTTTCCCAACATCTGCGTGGTAGAGTAAATATAGGTGAGTGTGGCTATTCGAGGTTCAAGCAATCAGAAAACGGTCACATTCAAGGATATGAGAGTGAAGAATATCCTGCAACATAACTGGAACGGACTCCCGTGAAATAGTATTATTCTGCAGGCTTTGCTTGATGATCAGCAGTTCTTTGGTTAACTGCTGGTGCTTGGCGAGATGCTGAGCTGTCATGTTGTAACCACGTTCTTTGGCAATCGTTTCTTCATTGCTAAAATGCTGGAGAGTTACATCGATAATATTTTCCAGGAGCGTACTTTCCAGCTCACCCGGCTCACTGTCAAGTACAGAAAGCATGAAATCGATATTTGCATGCTCCTGATCGATATCGATGTCGCCCACAGTATAAATCGAATACCACATAACGATTCCAGCCTTTGGCATGATAATTATGAGTGTCCATCCATTAATATACTATAGAGATAATGGACAAAATTTCAACCAACAGTCCAAAAAATGGAGTATTATCTCTCCCGGCTGGAAAAAAATGCTGCATCAAAACGATGCCTCCTTCACCATCTTGACAGCTATAGCTGTAAGGTGTATCTGTGGACAAAAAATAAGAACCTCAATCAGTTTCAGTTATGCAATCATGACCCTGCAAGAAGAAATACACCGTCTCAACCATTCAATCCAACAACAGATTATAGGCCAAGAAAAGCTGGTGGAAGGACTCCTTATCGCTCTGCTTGCTGATGGGCACCTCTTGGTTGAAGGTGCACCGGGACTTGCCAAAACCAGAGCTGTTCGCGTACTCAGCCAGCGGCTGGAAGGCGATTTCCATCGAATTCAATTTACGCCGGATCTACTGCCCGCGGACTTGACAGGAACAGATATTTTCCGCCCCCAGGATGGATCGTTCTCCTTCCAAGAAGGCCCTCTCTTCCACAATCTTGTCCTGGCAGATGAAATTAATCGTGCCCCGGCAAAAGTACAGTCAGCACTGCTTGAAGCCATGGCTGAACGACAGATTACTGTAGGCTCCACCACCTACCGCCTGCCGCCACTTTTCCTGGTCATGGCAACCCAAAACCCCATCGAGCAGGAAGGAACCTACCCACTGCCGGAAGCCCAGTTAGATCGTTTTCTGCTCCATATCACGGTTGACTACCCAGACATTGAATCCGGCCGTGCCATTCTCCAACTTGCCCGTGATGAGGCCAGATCAAACCGTCCTGCAAGGGAAACCCCTCCCATTGTTAGTCAACATTCAATTTTTGCAGCCCGGGATCAGGTCCTGAACACGCACATGACCGATTCTCTGGAAGAGTATATCCTCCAACTCATTCAGGCTACGCACAGCTCCACGACAGGTAGCCTCGAAACTGACCGTTGGATTCAATACGGAGCAAGCCCGAGGGGGGCCATTGCTCTGGATCGATGCAGTAGGGCCCTGGCCTGGCTGCGTGGCCGTGACTATGTAATCCCAGAGGACATTCAGGATATTGCCTGGGATGTGCTCCGCCACCGCATCCTGCTCACCTTTGAAGCAGAAGCAGAAGGCATAACACCGGATAAGGTTATAGCCCATATTCTCCAGCAGACACCCTTGCCATAGTACTCACCGGTCGAGCAATAACGGATATACGTCGAACATTCCATGTTGACACCTAGACTTAGAAAAACCGCACAACAACAGGAAACCGATTACGCCAATCCGGCATCACTGGTCATTGATGACCTTGTGGCTTACAAGCGCTTTGAAAAAATACTTCCCCTGCAGTCAGATACTATTCGTTCTTTGCAATCGGGAAATTTTTTATCACCCTTTCGTGGACGCGGTATGGAGTTTACTGAAGCACGTCCCTATCAGGCAGGCGACGACATCCGTCATCTTGATTGGCGCCTGACAGCACGAATCGGCAAGCCCCATTCCAAAGTGTTCCAGGAAGAAAGGGAAAGAAAAATTTTTCTCTGGGTAGACCTACATCCTGCTATGTTTTTTGCTACCAAGGGGGCTTTTAAGTCGGTGATTGCAGCCCATGCAGCAGCACTTGTTGCATGGAATGCGGCTCAACAGGGCAATCGCGTCGGCGGCATCATCACCTCACCCGACCATCACACTGAGGTCCGTCCCTTGCAAGGGAAAAGGGGCGTTCTCCATTTTTTTCAGCAGTTGGTCCAGCATCCGGCATGGCAGCACCCGAAAAAAGGCTCATTCAGCGCACCGGGCGACACGTTTCTACGCCTCAGACGGGTAGTCAAATCCGGGAGCCTTGTTTTTCTTTTCAGCGATATGCGCAACATCACCAGTGACGATGAAATGCAGCTTAGCCAAATAGCCAGACACAATGATATCGTCCTCTGCCATATTCACGATATCCTGGAAACCATGCTCCCCCCGGCAGGAAGATATAAGGTTACCGACGGTGACCGGACAACCATCATCGATACTGGCAACGCACCCTTTCGTCGCCAATATGCAGCTTCCTTTGCCCTGCGTAGTGAGTATCTGCGCGCTCTGTGCGTAAAGCAGGGATTACACCTGATTTCCCTCGCAACCAATGCCGATCTGGTGCAAACCATCCGTAATGGGCTAGGGAGGCATTAACCCGATGAGCACTCCTGCTTCACTCCAGTCTCTTGCGACTTCGCCACCACTTCCTTTGAAAGATTACCACCTTCCGCCTCCGGTCTCCTGGTGGCCACCGGCCGTAGGATGGTGGATGCTACTCCTGCTCGGGGCAGTCATCGTGGCTCTGCTGTACTTGCTTTATCGACACTACCGGAGACAGACATGGAGAAGGAACGCCTTCAAAGCACTAGAAAAAATCCAAAACAACTATCAGCAACAACCGGACAATCACGTTCTGGCCGCACAGGTTTCCATTTTTTTACGCAGAATATGCCTGACTCGCTTTCCCGGTAACAACGGCAGCTCTTTAACCGGCTCAGAATGGCTTCTGTTTCTTGATAGCTGTCCCGGTGAAAAAAAGAGTCATCTCAAATTGTTTCATACTCCTATGGGCGAACAACTCCTGGAAGCAGCCTACAACCCAAAGGCTGAGCTGGACGGAACAGCACTGCTCGATGTCTGCCGCCAGTGGCTCGTTGCGCTTCCCGCAAGACCATGGAGGAAGAATGCTGCAATTTGAATGGATTTGGATGTTGGCGGCACTGCCTTTTCCTTTTCTCATCCGCCGCTTCATGCCGTCTGCTGACTCTACCGAGGAGGCGGCTTTACAGGTGCCGTTTGCAGAAGACTTTTCCGTTTACGCCGACCGTAGTGGCAAGATTTTCAGCAACACATCTTTTTTCCTGCTGGCCGCATTTTTCTGGATACTGTTGCTCATCGCTGCCGCTCGGCCGGTATGGCTTGGACCTCCCATTGAGATACAGGTCTCTGGCAGGAACCTTTTACTGGCTATTGACCTTTCCGGGTCTATGCAGACCGAAGATTTACAGCTCAGCAACCAGTATGTCACACGTCTTGAGGCAACCAAAAAAGTTGCCGGTGAATTTATTGAAAGACGGACAGGTGATCGTATCGGCCTGCTGCTCTTTGGCACCCAGCCTTACCTCCAAGCTCCACTGACCTTTGACAGGAAAACAGTACAAACCTTACTCAATGAAGCAGCAATAGGGCTTGCCGGAGAAAAAACAGCCATCGGAGACGCCATTGGTCTGGGGGTAAAACGGTTGCAGGAGTTGCCCGCAAAAAATAAAGTTATTATTCTCCTTACCGATGGAACCAACACTGCAGGGACTGTCGATCCTGAAAAAGCTGCTGCATTTGCCAAGCAGGCCGGGATCACCATCTACACCATCGGTGTGGGAGCCGATGAAATGCTCGTTAACTCATTGTTTGGCAAACGACGGGTCAACCCATCGGCAGAGCTTGATGAAAAAACACTTTCCAGTATAGCAACCATCACGGATGGTCACTATTTTCGGGCAAAAGATACCAGTGAACTGGAAAAAATTTATGCATTGATTGATGATATGGAACCTGTACTGACCGGCAATCAGTTCTTCCGTCCCAAATCTGAATTATATGTGTGGCCACTGGGAGCTGCACTGTTGCTGTGCCCCTTACTGGTTCTTGCAAGAGGCCGCAGATGAACGAATTCCACTTCCTCCGTCCCTGGTTTTTCAGCCTGCTTGTGCTCCTTATCCCTCTGATCAGGCATATTATAGTGCAGCAGGCGGCAAGCCGTGCATGGCAGCAATGGGTCGATCCTGCTCTGGCCCCCCATGTACTCAAAGGTTCCACCAGATCCAGCAAAAAAAGAACAACCATTGCGTTGGGACTTTTTTCCCTGATTGCCGTCACCGCCATGGCTGGGCCTGCATGGCGCCAAAAAGAACAACCTGTCTACAGAAGCATGGCCTCGCTTGTTTTGGTGCTGGACCTTTCCCAGTCCATGGATGCAGCTGATATAAAACCAACCAGACTCGAACGGGCAAAGCTGAAAATCCTTGATATACTCAGACAACGACAGGATAGGCAGACAGGTCTCGTTGTCTACGCAGGCACCCCGTTTACAGTATGTCCTCTCACACCCGACATGGCAACCATTGCCATGCAGGTCAAGGCCATGGATTCCAGCCTCATACCGGCGCAGGGGTCCCGTCCCGATCTGGCAGTGGCCAAAGCCGCGAACCTGATCAAACAGACTGGGGACAAAAAAGGAGACATTCTGCTCATAACCGACGGTCTGGGATCTGTTTCCCCGGAAAGTATTGCCGAAAAAGCTGGAAATTACCGTATGTCCATCCTGGGTATGGGTACCATCAAAGGAGCACCGATCCCGCAAGCGCAAAAGGGGTTCCTTTATGACCGGGAAGGCAATATGGTACTGACCAGGCTCGAGCCCTCCCCTTTACAGCAGCTGGCAAAAATTACAGGTGGTCGTTATCACCGCCTCAGCAATGATGACAGCGATCTCATTGACCTGGTCGACCCACTGCAGGCTGACCATCGCATTGCAGCTGCCGATACAACCAGGCAACGTACTGTCCTTTATCAGGATGAAGGCTACTGGCTTATTCCCTTGTTGCTCCCCCTTGCCCTGCTGCTTTTCCGCAAAGGCATCCTCATTCTTCCATTTATTCTCGTTATTGGACACCCCCAGCAAGGAAGCGCTATTGAGTGGCATGATTTGTGGCGCAATAAAAACCAGCTGGCGACTGAACGACTCAACGAGAAATCACCGGCAGAGGCGGCCAAAATGTTTACTGATCCGAAATGGCAGGCTGCTGCTCATTACCAGGCTGAAGAATATGAAAAAGCTTTGCAGAAACTGCCGGAACCGAAGACCAGCGATGCCCACTATAATCAAGGTAATATTCTTGCCAAAATGGGGCGCTATGAAGAAGCCTTGGCAGCCTACCAAAAAGCGCTGGAAATGAATCCGAACAATGCTGACGCTAAGTACAACAAAGAGTTGTTAGAAAAAGCCCAGCAACAGCAGCAACAGCAGCAACAGCAGCAACAGCAGCAACAGCAGCAACAGCAGCAACAGCAGCAACAGCAGCAACAGCAGCAACAGCAGCAACAAAGCGAAAGCCAAGGGGCCGAAAAAGACAAGCCCAAAAATAGAGCAGAGCAGGAAAATAAAGAAGAAACCGGCAGCGCCTCAAATCAACAGAAAAACAACCACCAGCAACAGGACAAACCAGCTGAACAAAAGCAGGAACAACCACCTACCGCACCAAAAGAAAAAAATCCTGCAAAAAAAGAAGCTGAACAAGACCAACTCCACGCGCAGCCTGATACAGATCACAACAAAGACGAGCAGCAAAGGCAACAGGAACAGTGGCTTCGCACTATACCTGATGATCCTGGAGGACTCTGGCGTCGAAAATTTCGCTACCAGTATCAACAACAACATCCGAAACAACAAGAACAACAGTTATGGTGAACAGGTTATCTCTTTCCCTCTTCCTCCTTTTTCTGTCACTGTGCGTTTTTGACAATGCATTTGGCGGGCTAATCACTGCCCGTGTGGACAGAAATCCGATCGTCATTGATGAGTCAGTAACGTACCAGCTCATCATCAATGATCCATCTGGAAAAGAACCGGATTTTTCTCCCCTGAACAAGGATTTTGAAATCCTTGCCCAGGGCAGCAGCACCAACATGCAGATCATCAACGGCACAAGCAGTCGTTCCAAGCAGTACCAACTCAGCCTGATGGCCAAGAGAATAGGCAAGCTGACCATCCCCCCCATCGCAGTGGGCAAGGAACAAAGCAATGCAGTGGAACTGATTGTCACCACGGCTCAACCCTCCGGTACTACGGCAGGTAATCAGGATTTCTTTCTAGAAGTTCGCGCTACACCGGAAAAACCCTTTGTCCGGTCCCAGGTCCTGCTCACAGTTCGCCTCTATGTAGGGGCCTCCCTGGCAAGCGGCAGTCTTTCGGAACCAGAACCTGAAAATACCACCGTGCACAAACTTGGTGATGCTCGCGAGTACACCACCACCCGTAATGGACGCAATTACCGGGTCAATGAACGTCGCTATGCATTATTTCCCCAACAACCTGGGCAGCTGGTTATTCCACCACTCCTTTTCCATGGCCAGGTAGGGACACGTTCCACCTCTTTTTTCGATCCCTTTCCCCAGGCCGGAGCGACCAAAAGAATACGATCCAAGGAATTACGGCTGGAGGTTAAGCAAAAGCCTGCTCAAGCAACTCTGCCCTGGCTACCGAGCCAACAACTCACAGGAAAAATGGAACTTAACCAGACCACCGGTGAAATTCGGGCTGGAGAGCCAATCACCATCAACTTTGCCATCAACGCGGCAGGATTACCGGCAGCCAGATTGCCTGAACCCAAATTGCCGCTAGACAAGACGGTTCGCCTTTATCCTGACCAGGCAAATTTTGAAAATACTCTCACTGACAAAGGTCTGACAGGGGTCCTGACTCAGAAAATCACATTGATTCCGTCTCAGGCAGGCGAAGTAACTCTCGCTCCTCAGCCAATTTCCTGGTGGAACACGACAACAAATACGCTGCAACAGCTCAGCTTTGAGCCTCTTACTCTCCAGGTCCTGCCGCCGATTGCACCGGTACGGGCACCGATTGATTCGCCGGCACAGATAGCGACACCGATTTCTCCGGAAAAAGTCCCTGCAGCCGCTCCGCAACCATTCTGGACGAAAGGAGGAGGCTGGTTCTGGACCAGTATAGTACTTGCTTGTTGCTGGCTGCTTACCCTTATTGCCTGGTGGAAAAAAGGCACAGCCGAGCACAGCAGGGACTTCGATCAAGCCACTGACACAAACAACACAGCTGCCATACGTACCCTTGAAAAACAGCTCCACAAGGCATGTGCGGCAGGCGAAGCCGAAGCGGCCCGTAAGCTTCTCAACCAATTGACTACCAGCCAGGAAACCAGAGGGGCTTTACAGGATGCCGTTGCGCAACTCAATGCCTACCTTTATGGAGGCGCAGGGAATGGAAACCAGTGGGATGGAACTCTGCTCTGGCAGGCGTGGAAAAACCAACACAGGCAAAATGACAATACCACTACTTCCGTCCCATCGGATGGTTTGCGGCCCCTGTATCAAAATGGCTTGAAACAAGAAAATCGTTAAAACCAAACACCTAATAACGGGCTGCAGCCTGCTCATAAGCCTTTTTAATCTCTTCATTAAAACAGACAAAATAGACTGCAGAGATCGTGGTTTCCTGTTGAAGATGCCCATAGACCACATCATAGGCAATGGCACAGGCCTTTTCTACGGGAAAACCATACACCCCGCAACTGACAGCGGGAAAAGCTATTGAGCGCAGCTGGTACTGCTCGGCAAGAAGCAATGCATTACGATAACATGAAGCAAGCAGTGCTGGTTCATTGCTGCTTCCTCCTCGCCAGATCGGTCCGACAGTGTGGATAACATAACGCGCCGGCAGATTGAATCCAGGAGTTATCTTGGCCTCTCCCGTAGCGCAACCTCCAAGCGGAATGCACGCATCAAGTAACTCCGATCCAGCTGCGCGATGAATGGCACCGTCCACCCCCCCTCCACCGAGCAGGGAATTATTTGCAGCATTGACAATTGCATCCACTTCCATGGCGGTGATATCGCCGGTAACAATATTTATGGTCTCCATACACCCTCCATTCATGTAACGTTTCTTCTTTTTTCAAGCATTCACAAATTATAATAGCAATTTTAGGCCACCAAGCGTACACTTAGGTGCATTCGTTTTAGAACTCTGGCCTCTACATATGGATTTATCTGAAACAATTGCATCGAAGACACAATACTATTGCAGGTCTGTTGTATAGAACACCTCTTCACGAAGTAATCCTACCAACGAGTTCCCGTAGTATCTTTTGATCGCACAAACAATATGTTAGCAACTGCATCTCTGGTTGCCCGATGATATATAAATTCGATAACTGAACGAGTACAATGAACACAAACACCTATCGCGAGATTCCTTATAATTTCACCTCAGCAGATGACAGGCTGATTATCAAACACCTCTTTGGCCAAAACGTCTGGTCAGACCTGGAGGAGCTTCGCAGCCAACGGGTAACAGGCCGCTCAGCGCGTCTGGTCATGCGATTCATGGGAGATCTGTTCATTTTACGTCGTAACCCCTTTCTCTACCAGGAACTGATCGATTCCCGCAGCCGACGACTTCATTTTTTCAAAACCGCTGAAAAAGACCTTTCCATCATCAAAAACACTGCACAGCGAGTCGGAGTTGACTATAGCCGAAGCAACAAGGTCGTCAATCTGGTTAATCAATGTCTTGAAAGGCTGAAAAAGCTCAACAAAGAGATCAGCGGTGCAAAAGCCAGCCGTGAAAAAATCCAAAAAAAACTAGGTGCGATCATTGGCCGGGACAATGTCTGTTTTGACCCCTTTTCCCTGATGAGCCATGCCACAGATGCGACGGATTGGCGTCTGTATCTGCCGCTTGCGGTTCTTCGCCCTGATGCCGAAGAGCAGGTAGCACCCCTTTTAAAAACCATCGAAGACATGGGACTGCACGTTATCCCCAGAGGTGGCGGTACAGGGCTGACCGGCGGCAGTGTACCGGTGGGCGACAACTGCGTGATCATCAATACGGAAAAACTCAACCATATATCTACCATAACCTACCGCAGCATTGCAGACGACAGTCATGAAAAGGTACCTGTTATGCATCTTGAGGCAGGTGTGATCACCCAGGATGCCATGGCCTTTGCAGACAAAGAAGGGCTCGTTTTTGCTACTGATCCTACCAGTGCATGGGCTTCAACCATTGGCGGCAATATCTCTGAAAATGCAGGGGGAAAGACAGCGGTTCTATGGGGAACCGCCATTGATAACATCCTCTCCTATAATATCGCCATGCCGGGGGGAGAGTTGTTTACAGTACGGCGGATCAATCATCCTCTGCGTAAAATCCTGCCTGATGACACAGTCGTGTTCGACATCCACAACAGCAGGGGCCAGCAGGTTAAACGCATTGAGCTCGGTGGTGACGATATTCGTAAAAAAGGATTATGGAAGGATATTACCAACAAGGCGCTCAAAGGCTTACCAGGAGTACAAAAAGAGGGTACCGACGGGGTGATTACGTCAGCAGAATTTATCCTCTACAAGGCCTACGAAAAGAAAATGACCTTTTGCCTGGAATTCTTTGGCAAGGATATGGACGAGGCAAGCCGGGTTATTGTTGAAATTTCTGAGGAACTGACCAACCAGGGACAGGAAGCGCTCATGGCTCTGGAGCATTTTGACGACGAGTATATCAAGGCTATTAATTACAAGTTCAAAGCTGCTCGAAGTGAAAGCCCGAAAGCTGTACTGCTCATTGATATGGTTGCCCACACCGATGAACAGCTTGAAAACGGTCGTTCACGTCTGGTTAAACTGCTAGAGCCTTTCGTCAACACAGAAATATTTATTGCCAAAAATGCCGATGAGGCCGCCCGATTCTGGCGAGATCGCAAACAGCTCGGCGCAATCGCCGCCCGTACCAACGCCTTTAAGCTCAATGAAGATATAGTCCTTCCACTGCCGGCCCTGGCTGAATTTGCCCGCTATGTTGATGCGTACAACATAGAGGAAGACATTTACAACAAACAGCACTTTATTCATGAAACCCTTGCCTACCTTGAAACAGCAGACCCTATAGAGGATCCTGACTGGCTTGTGGCCAAGATGCCTAAGGCCGAGGAGCTGTGTCATCAGACCCTGGCAAAACTTGAGCAGCGTACTGAAGAATCAATCCGCAACCACGCTTACATCAACCAGCTCAAGGCAGACTTGCTTGAACTGTTCCGTGGATACAGCAGGGTTAGCTCCAACATTGAAAAAATTTATAAAAATGTTCGGACAAAACGAATAGTCATCGCCACCCATATGCATGCCGGTGACGGCAACGTTCACGTCAATATACCGGTTTTTTCCAATGACCGCTTCATGATGAAACGCGCAGAAAAAACCGCTGAAGATATCATGGCCAAAGCCATGGAGCTCGACGGAGTCGTAAGCGGTGAACATGGTATCGGTATTACGAAAATGAAATTTCTCGATGATCAACGAGTAGAAGCCCTGAACCAATACAGGCAGGAAGTTGATCCCAAAGGAGTGATGAATCCTGGTAAGCTCAATGATCGGCAAATCATTGAAAAGGTCTTTACTCCATCGTTTAACCTGCTCGAACTTGAGGCGCGAATTCTGCAGCATGGGTCTCTGGAAACACTGGCATCCAAAATTTCCCGCTGTATCCGCTGCGGTAAATGTAAGGCAGATTGCTGTGTCTTTTTTCCCGGTACCAACCTTTATTTCCACCCGCGCAATAAAAACCTGGTCATTGGTGCCCTGATTGAAGCCCTGCTCTATGACATGCAGCGCTCGCGTTTTCCTCGCTTTAATCAACTCAAATACCTGGAAGAGATTGCAGACCACTGCACCATGTGCAGGAAATGTCTTGCACCCTGCCCAGTTGACATCGACACGGCTGAGGTTTCTATTTTAGAAAGGGAAATTTTGGGAAGCCTTGGCTATAAACACTCTCCACCGCAAACCAGGATGTCACTGTATTACCTGAAAAATAGAAATAAACTGTTTAATGCTGCCTTCCGCAAAACGGTTGTTCAATGGGGTGCTGCGGTTCAGCGCCAGGCTGTAACACTCATGAAAAAAGCCCCTGAATCCATTACAACCAAAAACTGGAAACCGCTGCAGCTGTTGCAGTCGCAGATGGCACCCGCTTCAAAAAAGACCCTGCACGATATCCTGCCGACCTGCACTAACAGTGAGACGCTCCTTATCCATCCGCCTGCGGCGAAAAGCGATAAAACTGTGTTTTATTTCCCAGGCTGTGGTTCTGAACGCCTCTATGCGGAAATTTCCATGGCCTCGGTCTATATTCTGCTCAAAAATAATATCAGGATCGTACTTCCTCCGCCTTTCCTCTGCTGCGGATTCCCGGCAAAAGTAAACGCAAAGAAAAAGATGCATGGTGAAATCAGCCTGCGTGACACTATTATTCTCAGCCAGATTAGAGACATGCTGGGTTACATCGTTTTTGATGCGTTTGTGGTCAGTTGCGGAACCTGTAGGGAAGCCTTAAACGAGATGGGGGTTGAGGATATTTTTGACTGTAAAATTAACGACATTTCCCGATTTGTGCTCGAAAAGGGAAATGCAGAAATCCCAACCAATGGTGCAGGCAGTTTCTTTTACCATACTCCGTGTCATGACTCCATGGAAGGAAGAGGAGTGGTAGCTATCCAGACTGCACTTGGCAGCCAGGTAACAGCAGTACCAAATTGTTGTTCCGAAGCCGGTACCATGGCTCTTTCCAGGCCTGACATTTCCAATGCGATGCTGCTCCGTAAACGGCAGGCTATCGAACATGCCCTGGAGAAGGAACAACCCACTGAAATCCTGACCAACTGCCCCTCGTGTATCTCCGGGTTAAGCAGAAATACCGCATCACTCAATCTGCAGCCCATACATTTCGCAGAAAAGCTGGCAAAGACAATTGGCGGCAGCTCCTGGCAAAAAGAGCTGCAGACCCTATTGGGTAATACGGAAATCGTTACCTTTTAGTAACGATGAAGCCGATCTCCGGAGAAACCATACTCCGGAGATTGTACCCATATTACTCGGCGCCGGCTATGATGGGGCGGGAGGTACAAAACGCCCATGGGGCCATGTCGGTGTCGCAACGGCAGCGCCAAGATTATACTTAATCAGCCTGTTACGCAACTCAAGCAATTGATTCACCAACGCTGCTTCAACTTGCGCATAGGCGGCCTCGTCAGCTATGCGCTTCACCACAATACCAAGTAATTCAGTGATTGCATTGCCCACCGAATTTTGACTGATGGTGACAAGCAACCGTCCTTTATCATCCCGATAGATAAGCTGCTTATACGCAGGCTGCCAACGAATCTCATTGGCAAAGGCCGGATCTTCCAAAACCTGTAAACGCAGCATCCTGGCAGCCTGATGAAACTGATCACTGAAAAGCAAAATGTTGTCGATTTGTTTCGGAAAAGTGGCAGTGGCAGGTATTCTTGTATCTTCTGCAGCGACCAGCGCAAAAAAAACTCGATAAAAATCAAGGAATCCCTTGAGCACCATATCGTATTCGTGCCAAAATTTGCCCCTGCCAAGTGATGCAGCGCCGCCGACAACCTCCCAGCTTGGTAATCCCTGTGGGTAGCCGGTTATGCGCAACTTCCCCTCTTCCGGGGGGATGGGCCGCAATACTTCCAAGTCCAGCTCTGCAAAAAAGCGAAGATACACCTCACTAAGATATTGCAAAAACAATCCATTTTGGCCGCTGTCGGTCAAATTCGGGTTATCAGGTGCGGCATGGGGTGCGTTGGCCAGCATGGCATTTTCAAACACCATAAAATGGTTATGAATCATCCGCACACTAGGCACTCCTGGTTTATTCAACGGCCAGGTTGCATCCAAACTGGCCTCACCGCAAAACACGAGGTGCTCTGTTGGGTCAGGATACTTTTCCAACATATATTGGAAAACCACCTTGGTCATTCGGCTGAAAACAATATTTTCCTCCCGTGTAAGCTGATCGCGTCGGACCGGTCTACCCATGGGGTCGAGAACTTTTTGGGAAGTATCGAAAATAATGGAAGTATCAAAAAGATTGGAATGCCCGATGGCCTTACGATAGAGGAGAAAACCCTCTGGATTGCGCAGCAGTCCATTTTCCCTTGCTAAGTGACGCAGATTACAAGGACTGTTAAAAAATTCCGTTGGCGCAACATCTTTTGGGATATCCAACGGGATTCTACGATGGGGGACAATAAGTTCGCGGGGTGCACCTGTCGTCATATTCTCCTCACACGCTGTGTTTATGAAAAAGAGGCTGCAATGAGCACTGCTGGAAAATCGAAAAAAAGGAGATCTTAAAAAAGAGTACAAAACAGCCTGATGGGCGTCAATAGCTTTGCCAGCCTTCCTCGGATAATACCGTTTTCCCTGCTTTTTCTCATTATTTTCTTCAATCCTGCCCAGGATCGATTACAATTGGCAGTTCAACTCGTTACAGGAACTGCCAAGAAGAATACTTCAGGCAACAATATTTAGAGTAAAGGACAGGGATTCTTCAAAGCATATTATCTGCTCTGCCCGACCACATATTGGCACCATCCTGCCCCGATCAATACACTTGCCCTTTTTTTGGCTGCAAGCCTTCTTTTTTCATACCCCTCTCCGCTCTCCATGCGGCGCAGTGTACCGGCACCACCCATGGAACGCCTTTTCGGGGTAAACAAATGACAACATTTATCCCGGAGGAAGATATCTTTTATGCTTTCTCCTGCCATAACATGCAAAAAAAGGAATACGGCCTGGTCATTGACTGGATTGATCCTACAGGTACCCTCCGCGGACAAACAACTGACCAAATCATCGTTTCTGAAAATACTACACAAATTGACAAAATCTATGCAGTAAAGTTACCGAAAAAAGGGCGCGTTTCCAGGATGCTCACCGGCTCACGCTATGGCGACGAGCTCTTCGGTACCTGGACCTATCGTGTCCACCTCAACGGTACCTTGCTCAATAAAGGGCATTTTTCCATTCACTAAAAAAAAGGGAGAAGAATGAAAAATCTTGCACTCACAGTTTCAGCCATAGCCTTGTTATTACTCAATGGATGCAGTGACAGTAATGTTACCACCGAAGACATCATTCAAAATTGCGATATTATTTCAGGTACCTACAGCTGACATATAGCGATACCTCCTGTACAAGGAACCATGCGAGCGGAACAATTAACAACTTCATCATCAGTGATGGCTGCAGCTCGGAAATACAAGGTTTTATCCTCAGCGCCAATGGGCGTGTCACCCTGCTCAATGATAACAGTGGTGATTCCTTTAGCGTACGTGCTGACACTCCTCCCGGATCGACCTGTGGTGGCCTGACAGGCACCTGCAACAAAACCGGGACTAACGCCTATCACTGCACCTATACCTGAGACCAGGGAGGAGGAGGCTCAATAGATGTCAGGCGCTAGTAACAGCTAAATGATTTACAATGGTCGTTTGTGCTCAAAATCTGCACAAACGACCGTCTACCACACCTTATTTGGAGGAGTACAGTTTATAAAGAGCCTGGGTACCGTAGTCCTCACCACCAGCCTCGGCCAGTTTGACGTAGAGGCTTTTGGCAAGCTTCAAACCGGGAACATCGAGGCCCATGCTGTCGGCAGCCTCTATGGCGATAGCCATGTCCTTTATAAAATGCTTCACGTAAAAACCGGGGGCAAAATCCCCGGCTATGATCCGCGGTACAAGATTGGATAGGGACCAGCTCCCAGCAGCACCGCTTTCTATACTCTTGAGGACATTTTTTGGGTCAAGACCGGCTTTCTCTGCGTAAGCAAAGGCTTCACACACACCCATCATACCAGCGGCAATGGCTATCTGGTTGCACATTTTCGTGTGTTGTCCACTTCCAGCGCTTCCTTGGAGTACAATATTGGTTCCCATCAGCTGAAAGAGCGGCAAAACGGTATCAAACGTTTCCTGGTCACCGCCCACCATGATCGAAAGGCGCGCATCACGTGCCCCAATGTCTCCCCCTGAAACAGGAGCATCAAGCGCATGCACCTTCCTGGAAGTTGCTGCTTCAAATATTTTCATGGCCAGATCAGGGCGTGAGGTGGACATATCGACCACATATGTCCCAGGCTTCATATTCATCAGTAGCCCCTGTTCCCCGAAATACACGGCTTCTACATCCGGTGGAAAACCAAGCATGGTAAAAACAACATCGCATTTTTCAGCCAATGCCTTTACAGACTCTGCCCAAACAGCTCCAGCTGCGACCAAATCATCTGCACTTTTTTTAGTGCGGGTATAGATGTGGAGCGGATACCCGGTACCAAGTAGGTGCCCGGCCATACTCTTACCCATCACTCCGATGCCAACAAAACCTATGGTCGTCTTTTCCTTGCTCAATTTCATATGTTGCTCCAGATAATTGGACTATAAACGCTTTCCTAAACTCACCACATCATCACATTGATAACCAAGTATTCTATAAAAATCCAGCACCTTGATATTGCTACTTCTCACCTGTACAGTCACCTCAGAGTTATCTTGGCGTTGATATGAGCGAATAACGATGACTCACCCTTATGCCCTGCTGGTCCTTCCCGGTCCAGCCGGAAGAGTTGCCAGAAAAAGCCTGGATAATGGGACAAGAAAAACAACAAACATAAACGCTAACAAAGCAAAAGTAGGACGCAACCCGTAATTGTCTGCAGCCAGACCGACCAGTGGCCCCGTGAGCACAAACAAAAAACGGAAAACCAGACTATGCAGAGAAAGGATACTGGCACGGTTTCGGCGACTGCCGGCATGTTGCAGATGATTACGCATTATTGGGCCCTGCAATCCGCGCATGGCTGTCAGCACGTAGTAAAAAAGAAAACTCCACACCCCTGTCAGCATACTGAGTCCGCCATACCCGACTAAAACCAGCAACACAAAAAGAGCGATCAGCCACCTGTCCCCCAGCACAAAGCGCAAGCGATGACTGATAAGGGAACAGCAGGCCACTGTCATGTTGGCACCAGCCCATGCAGGTCCGAACCAAGCTACAGGTACCCCGCTCTCCTGCATATAGGGTTGGATAAGCCAAACTGTATAAAAAGAAGCAAGCCCCAGCACAGCACCGAAAATGATGGTTGCCCGCACATGGCGGTTTTCCCGCAGCGCGTATCGACAGGTTTTGAGCGCCTCTGCAAGATGGGAATGGATGTGCGTTTCTCCTTCCACAGCAGGCTCTTTCATGCTCAAGCACAGCAGGAGTGCAACAAACCACACAGCTATTTGGCCGACAAAAGGGAAAAGCGGCCAGGCTGCATACATCACTCCGGCAAAGAGCGCTCCCGCAGCCTCACCGGTCTGAGCAAAGCCAGTCATACGTCCATCAAACCGGGCATAGCCGTCTTCCTGTTGCTGACTACGCAGGGTCTCAAACAGTAAGGCACTGTCTGATCCGCTGATGAATGCCCAGGCACATCCCAAAATAATTTCGGCCAACAGGACTTGCACAAAGGTATCGGCAAAAAGATAGTACGTCCACCCAATGATGGCCAGCATCGAAGCCAGTATCAATGCGACCCGGTACCCTAAACGATCACTGATATACCCGGAAGGATACTCAAACAGGACACTGGTCCCGGAAAATATTGCCTGCAACAATAAAATGTCAGCCAGAGAAAGACCAATCTGATCCTTCCAGAATAGTGTAATAATCGCCATGGGAAAAAGGGTCATCTTGAGAAAAGAAAAACAATACAACTTGCTGACATTTCCTTTCACCGACCTATTCTGTACGTTCATTTGCCTCGAATCTTTTTTGGAGGGTGAATCAAAGCAAAGAGAGGAGCCACTTAATGACAAGCCCAACAGAACGAAGCAGCAGGATAACCACACGCTTTGCATAGCCAAACACGGTACGCGTCACAGAATCATGTTCTTTGTCTTCTTTCCCATATTTGAGCAAGGCGTCAATCCTAGCTTCCGGTGCGGGATGACTGGAAAAAAAGGTATGCCGGCCGGGTAATGCTGCCAACTTTTGAAGGGCCGAAACAGCTGCGCCCGTATCATACCCCTTATCAGTAAGCAGCTTCACGCCGTACCGGTCGGCCTCACGTTCCTCGTGCTGGGAATATTGGGCTGAGGTGAGCTGTTCAACCAAACCACCTACCATTGACCCGGCAAGCTGACCGATCTCATTCTGTTGGGACGCCAGTCCCTTTCTCAGGGCACTTGCCGCATAGGCAAGCACCATTTTTTCCCTGGAGTGCTTTTTGATTACATGCCCCATCTCATGGCCGATCACAAACAAAAGTTCCTGATCATTCATCAGCTCCATTAAGCCGCTGTATATTCTTATACTTCCGTCTGCCATGGCAAAGGCATTGATATCCTTGGCCAGATAGACTTTAACATTGAAGTCTGTTTGATCAGTCGCAGAGATTCCCTTGAGTAACCGCCTTATGCGTTGATCATAGTCACTCTGTTGCGGGGCAATCTGGTGTTTACTGTCTGCCGTATATGCGGCCTGACGAGCAAGGCTGTTTACCTGCTTATCGGATAAAGTGATTGCAGTCACTGCATCTGTCACTGCTCCGGTCACCATAAACAGGTTGGTATCCTCGCATGCACAGAGCGACAGGCTTAAAAGTATGGGTAACAAATATCGAATCATTTTTGTCTTTGGCTGGTTTATTGATCACTTGTGGAAACAGGCTGCGGCCACTTTACTACAGCTCTTGTATCTTGCAACCAGCAGCAATTGCTTTCTACATGGAAGGGGAAACTAACGCTCTTAAGGATGCCTGAAAAGAGCCCGAAGTAAATTGACACCAACAAATGGTTTGGCTAGGGTATGCGCAGAGTACACTACCCTTCTAAACGACATCACAATCAGCCTCTTTATCCCATGCAGCAACATGCAGACTTACCGCCCATTATTGCAGGCCCTATTCTTCGTCGAGTAACCCGTGATCAACTTGTCCTGTGGGTTGCAACCAGCAGCGAGTTGTCCATGTCGTTATGTCTCTATCGCCATACAGATCAGCACTGCTTTTTCAAGGGCGATATTGGAGATTTTTCACCACCTCCAGTTCGGATTGGTGAACATGCCTATATTTATCTGATTGATTTCAAGCCCCAAGACCCTTTCCCAGCTGAAGAGCTTCTGCAGTATGACCTGCTTTTCCACAATGGACAGGAAGAGTCCAGCTTGGTGGACTGCATGTCACATATTGTCTACGAGGGACAATCAAGGCCACTCTTTGTGGTGAAGCCGGTGCTGGACCATATACTCCATGGATCATGCCGCAAGCCGCACGACCCTTCAAAGGACGCTTTGCTCCGTATTGACAACGAACTGGCAACAACCGTTACCAAGCCGGAAAAGCGCCCGGCACTCCTGATGATGACCGGGGACCAGATCTATGCCGATGACGTCGGTGGTCCAATGCTGGTTGCCATTCACCAGGCTGCCGCCAAATTGGGTTTGTTCAAGGAACACTTGACCGGTGCAGTTGTCGCAGACAGTGACCAATTATTAGCCAGCAAGTTCTGCTACTACAAGCGGGAGGAACTCCTGCCCCACAACAAAGAAACCAAAAATTTACGGGATCGTTTTTTCGGAGGAGTTCGAAAACCGATCTTTACCACCGCATCGGCACACAACCACCTGGTCACCTTGGCTGAGCTAGCAGCAATGTACCTGCTTATATGGTCGCCTGCTCTCTGGAAATATGTAGACTTGGATTCCGGAGACATACCTGAGGGAAACCGGGAACAATATAAGACAGAAAGCAAGGATGTTGGTGCCTTTGCAGAGGGTCTTGGCAATGTTCAACGACTCCTGGCGCACATGCCCACGTATATGATCTTTGATGATCATGATGTCACCGACGACTGGAATTTGAGCCGCGGGTGGGAAGAGGTTGCCTATGAGCACCCTTTTTCAAGGCGTATTATAGGTAACGCCCTTATTGCCTATTTTCTCTTCCAGGGGTGGGGAAACAATCCTCAACAATTTGAAGGAGTTTTCCTTGAGCATGTTCATGATTGTTTTCATGAGCCAGGCGGTGAAAAACAGGATGCACTGATTAATTACCTGCTCAAATTTGAAGCTTGGAATTACAGTCTGCCGACCAAGCCGAAAATGGTTGTTCTCGACACCCGTACCAATCGGTGGTGGTCCGAATCCAGTCTGACAAAACCTTCTGGTTTGATGGAATGGGAAGACCTGTCTGAACTACAGCAGGAATTAATGCACCAACCTTCCGTGCTGCTGATTTCACCAGCCCCTATTTTCGGAGTCAAATTGATTGAGGTGGTACAGCGAATCATTACCTATTGTGGACATCCCCTGGTGGTTGATGCAGAAAACTGGATGGCCCACCCTGGATCAGCCAACGTTATCCTCAATATTTTCAGGCACCGCCACACCCCCAAAAACTTCGTCATCTTATCTGGTGATGTTCATTACTCCTTTGCCTACGACGTCAAACTGAGATATCGCCGTAACAGCCCCAACATTTGGCAAATTACCTGTAGCGGCTTTAAAAATGAATTCCCCCATCGCCTGCTACGATGGTTTGATAGAGCCAATCGCTGGCTGTATGCCAGCCGATCGCCCCTTAACTGGTTTACCAGGCGGCGTAAGATGCGCATTAAAGCGCGAAGGCCAGACAACCATGACGCCCGCCAACTGGTGAACGAAAGCAGTGTAGGCAGAGTTCGGTTAAATGAGCAAGGGGAACCAACAGAAATCAGTGTCCTGCCTGGACGTGGTGGGGAAGTAAAATTTTATGCGCAGCAATAATGGCATCTACTTACTGTAATGGGCTGCCGGCAAATACATTGGAAAATATCGAGTTCATATTCAGGTTAGACCTGGATCTTCTCATTGAACACAGCCGCAGGCGTAACTGTGCTACGTTGAGGAATTTATGATTGAAGATCAGCTAAAGATAACCTGAGGATACGAAGCGGGCTCTTCAAGGTATTTCAGGACAAATTCTAAGGTTGCATCTTACTCTTTAACTTTCAAAACCTTGGCCGCAAAAGAGATGAACCAGCCTTGGATGACGAGTGATGCTATCACCACGACAAACACTTCGTTGAAAAACTCCACCGTAACCGGGCCGGGGCTGATAACCGGAATAATGGCTAGAAAAAGGGGCACAGCCCCGCGCAGACCAACCCAGCCAAAAAAAGTTGTTCCCTCAAGGAAAATTTCAACGGAGCCAAACTGACCATTGCAGCCAGCGGGCGAGCAACAAACATTAACACAGCAGCTATCATTAAAGCCTGCGGTGCAGCCTTAACTAATGCCTGACCGAAAAGCCCTTTTCATCCTACGATCAGAGCATTTTAAGTTCATTTGTTATTCATCTGGCTGGTCTTGATTACTCTTAACCTCTAAAGAGTACACCACCGTGCGCTAACCACATGTTTTTGTCGATTTTAGACGGATTTCACCACGCTTGCATTGCTGCGAGGGGTAGCGTAAAATGTTACGCTGCTTTTTTTAATACTTTTTCCTTCCGCTCCAACAATGCGAGTTCTTTCTGGCGGAGCTTTACTCCAAGCTGCTGGATGTTACGTGCCAGTACAGCAAGAGCGACATAGCGTTTGAAACCGTAAATGCCGTGATCAGGACACCGATCAAAACCATGGACTTCCAAAGCGTTGATAGCTGACTCAACAGCGTAATGCCGATATCTAGCCCTAATAAAGCTTGGTGAATGTTCCCTTTCTTTATCCATTAATGAAAGCTTGCTTTTCTTGGGCAGGATCACATGGTCGAGGTGTTTTTGTAAATCTTGTTGATTTGCAGACGAATGGAACCCTTTGTCAAAACTGCAGGCGGTGAGACTTGAAAATTTCTTTCGACTCTCTTCAACCATGGGGATGGCAACCTGATCATCAGTCTCATGTTCCATCACACGATAATGGAGGATAAAGCCGTACTGATCCTGAATTACACACACTTTCAGGCCAAGCTCAACAGGGACACCAGCTTTCCCTTTACTGATCCACTCGGTATGTTCTTCAAAAATCGAGAACACTTTCTCTGCATGTGCGATAAAGTTTTCAATCGCAAAAACAAGGGCAATAGCAACCGGTTTACCACTGTTTTCCTGTTTGATTGACAAACGTGCTCTATCAAGCAAAATATTCGCCGCATCAATATATTTCTGGTGCGCCGCTTTGATGAGTTCTTCCCGTTTTTCTTTCTTAGCCTGGTCTTTGGACGTAGAACGTTTAAGCTGTTGCGCGGTACGAAACAGTCGTTTAATAGCTTTTATGTTATGGTTACTTTGCCGCCATCCGCAGAGTCTCTACAGAGTGCAGAGCGTCGCTACCAAAGTAATCACTTTCCGCATGGCATCAACGAGTACATTGCCTAAAAATATAAAATTATTCAATATTTATTCGCTTTCGCATGGGAACTTCAGTTTGGATGTTACCTACAGCTATTTTTGGCCTCCTCCCGGCTACAGGTGGTCGACCTATCGCTGCAAGACGAAAGAAAGCTATGACCCGATTGTGGATTTCGATACACCACACCTGTCTTTGAGAAATAATAAACGGAATCCTCAGACAAACTATGGACAGTATGTTTGTGACATAATCCCTACAGCAGAGATCAAGTTGACCTGAGATGTTATCCAAAGGGTATTTGACCAGCAGCGAATTATATCATCAGGAAGTATCTCAGAGACGGAGAATCCGTATATCAAATAAGGAGCTTGGGCGACACCGAAAAGCTAACAAAGAGTTCTGACTCCTTTTCGCAACCTTAGGTCTATCCTAGCTGTCCGGCTTATCTTTGGAAAATAACTCTACCGAGGACTGTACAGCGGACAGGAGAGCTTTTTCAACATTCTGTAGTCTTGATCTTGCCACTTCCGTGGAGCTGGGGTTTTGCCTGAATTATAGAAAATAGTGATCCGGTTTCCACCCCAGGTGAAGAGCTCTTCTCTGCCATCATTAAATAGGTCAACAACCAACACAGCAGCTTCGTATGGGTTGAAATTCGCTTGGTTGCTTTGTCCAACCCATGCTTGAGGATCTTCCATCATTCCACCACCAAATATTGGAGTGAGCGGCCTGTCATTAAGGGGAGAAACCACCCTAAGCCGTGGCCTCACTGCCTGAGAGCTAACAACGCTCATATGTCGTTCAACATAGAGTATTTCAGTACCTGTGGTATCGTCCCACTCAATTGCTTGAACATATTCACCATCTCCGTCCCAGCCCGGATGGACTCTCCAGCCCTGCCTCAAAAGCTTTCCTTGGGAATTGATGATCCAGTGATTATAGCCATCACTATTTCTCACTACGGTTTCAAGCCCCCTTGCCTGGGGAAAAAAGTCACCTACCGCATGCTGGTGAGGATGGCGGTTGGCATGAGGGGAATGGGCGGCCCAGATTTCATTTTGAGCAGAATCGTACCCATAGGCGATAATCGAAGGGTGGCCACTGGGCGGACCGTAGAGACTGTACACTGCCTCAAGTCCTGTGGTTGTCGGGTCGATATCCCGGACCGTAAAGGCGTGAATACCTCGATTCCCCGTCCTACTGTTGGCATCGGCCAACCAGATAAAGCCACCCCCCTGGTCTAAGGCAAGAGTACCATGGAAAATTTCATCGCCTCCCACACCGTCGAGATTTGCTGTCTGCGGAGGTGGATACATAAACATACCTTGGCCGTGCACCGCTTTTCTCTGGTACCATTCTACTGTGGGACTGTCGGCTCGCATATCAATGGAGATGACCGAAACAGTCGGGTCACAGGAGGCGCTGGCAGCAACGATGCGGGTCGCTGCCCCATTCCGGTCATCAGCCCTGCGTGCTAATACTACGTACATCCACTGCTCATCCCCAGGTAAATCAACCCTATATTTAAGCCCCCCTGTCCTCCCGTCGCGGATAAAGAGTGTTCTCCAGTCAGAGCCGATATGCAAAAACTCAGCCTTACCGTCACCGTCGGCATCCCCAATATAACCATAGGTGGTATAGTTCCAAAAAGAGTGTTTGGGATAATCCCAGTTGGTATCTGCCTTGATATCCCAGAAGGTATTTCCGCAGACATCGTAGGCTGCAATCCTATTTCTCGAAGAGATCACATAATCTGGCCAGCCATCATTATCAAGATCACCTATTGCCGGTCTTCCGTTGAAATTAATTTTGAAGGCATGGGCCTGCACCTCTCCAGTGGGGCCCTCAAATGCACCGACTAAACATTCCGGCATATTCGACTGAGTCTGGGCAACCGCTCCATTGCAGGCCGCAAAGAGAGCGATGCTGCAGACAAAGAGAATAATTTGGTTCAAAGATTTCGTCATGGCAATGGAAAAAACAGGTGGCTGGTATTGTCCTCTTTGAGCAGCTGGAGAGAGAACGGAATAAAAGGGTCAGAATTATTTATCGAACATTTGCGGCACGCATGGAAGCATATATAATAGACATCGACTATTACGAATACTTCTCCCAAACAAACCTCATCATATCGTCCAACGCGGTCACAATCAACAGAGCGTTTTTGTTTGAAACGACGACGACAACTATTATCGGGACAATCTCATCCATTTCAGCAAAGAATTTTGTGCAGGATTTACGCCTACTGCCTGATGACCAATCACATGCACCTTGTTATTGATCCTAAGTCGCTTTTAAGGTCCATGAACGGATCGACGGGAGGCAGACGCGGTACGCGAATAAACTTGAATGGTGATCCGGCAGCCTCTGGGAAGGCCGTTTTAAATCCAGCATCATCTTAACAGCAGAATACCTGCCGGCGTGTTGCCGTTATATTGAATTGAATCCTCTACGTGTCGGTATGGTCCCAGACCTGCGATACGATAGGTGGTCGAGCTATCGCTGCAAGGCTGAAGGAAGAAATGATCAGATTATGGATTTCAATACATCATACCTGTCTTTGGGAAAAAATAAACAAGATCGTCAGATAACCTATGGGCAGTATATTTGTGACACAATTCCTGAATCAGAGATGGTTTTGCTCAAAAGCTGCTTTTAGCAAGTAAAGATCTCTGGCCATTTCTTTGATCCGCCCCGAATCTTATCTTTATCCTTTTCGGTTAGATCAAAACTGTCCTGGAGGTAATCATAAGAGAGTTCAGCCTGAACATTCTCAGTCCAGGCTTATGCTTCCGTAATGCCCGGAGAAAAACTCTAATAGTCTCTTTAAACAAGCCGTAGCGGGACAAGATGGAAAGCCAGCCAAGCATAAAAAAAGAATCCACACGCTGACTTTTCTTAGAAACATTACATTCTTCGATGAAGCTTTTGGTCAAGCCGGCAAATATTTGATATGCGAAATCATTTTTTAATTTCCGATAGAATTTAAATAGGGTGGTATGATCTACAAATGCTTTGCCAAACTCAGTAAATGTGGCATTGATCCAATCGAGTCGGCGCATGAACATAAACTCTACCTGACGCCAATTGAGTTGCTCCAGAGCCATAAATACCAGCAGAGATATTTTAAGTTTAATTGAAACATTTGGAGCCCCTCCTTCTTCTGTATAAAGATGTTTAAATTGTTCCTCGTCAATGAGAGGCCATATTTTATCTTTGCAGACAAATGACCAATCAGCTTCCGGCAAGATATTGGCTATCAGGAAAGTGGGTTCTGTGAGAGGTTATTGGCTACTTGTGGCTCTATACATGCTATTTTTATTCGATCGGCATTTAATCTCAATATATCAAGTACATGCTTAACATGAACCCTAGTGCCAAGCCAAGACGTCTTGCTGTAAAATTAACACTATTACAGTTAGTTGCGACATGCTAACAGAAGGGGTTGGTAAATCAACAGATTCATATATGACATAAATTACTCTCTTTGTGTGGTATGGAATTAGCCTTATTTCCGCTTCTTAATATATTAAGGCATCGAGCTGTATGCCACATTCGATGAAAGAAATGATTATCTTTAAGAATCGTGTCATTTATGATACGATTAGCTTATGGAAATACATCAATGGATATGGCAACATCGGGACTGGCCCGACTTTTCGTTCAATGCAGCCCCGCTTCTTACATATATTGCAACAGCTTCCCAACTGATTGGTGAACTTGCAGCAATCAGTCGATCAATAAGTGATCAAGAGAGGATGGGTGTTCTGGAGCGAGTTTTGTCTGATGATGCCATTGAAACAGCAGCCATAGAAGGGGAAATCCTGCGTCGAAGCTCTGTGCGAAGTTCAATTCGCAAACGAATTGGGTTACCCGTTGAACAGAAAGACTGGGATGATCTGGCAGATGGGCTGGTTGCCATGTTGTTTGATGCAAGGGATCAAGATCCTAAACCACTTACAACCGAGAGATTGTTTGGTTGGCATGCAGCGCTTTTTCCCACAGGTTATTCAGGCCTTAAAAAAATCCGTGTAGCCAAATACAGAGGCGCTGAAGAAATGCAAATCGTTTCTGGACCAATTGGCAGAGAAACGATTCATTATATCGCCCCACCGCAAAGTCAAATTCAAGCTGAAATGGATGTGTTCCTCAACTGGGTGAATACCAACGATGATCACAATCCATTACTCAAAGCAGGAATTGCTCACTTGTGGTTCATCTTGATCCATCCCTTTGATGATGGGAACGGTCGAGTGGGAAGAGCCATTACAGACTACATAATGTCTAAGAATTATCCAACGCTTATGCAAGTTATCTCATTTTCAAAGCACTTCAGCTTGGATAGAAAAGGATATTTCGCGGTCTTGGAAAAAGCCGGCAAACAAGATTGCAATATTACGGCCTGGCTCAAGTGGTTTTTACAAACCACAATTGCGGCCTTGCGGGAAGCTCAATGGATAGTTGATGGGGTTATTACAAAAACAAAATTTTGGCAGTTGCATCAAGACACGCCTTTGAACAGGAGGCAGACAAAGGTTATTAACCGGCTACTCGATGCTGGAGATACATTGGAAGGAGCCATGACAACCAGGAAATATGCAGGAATGACCAATTGCAGCAAGGTTACTGCAAGTCGCGACCTCTCTGATCTTCTGGATAAAAAGATTTTACAAAAAACTGCTGCTGGCGGCAGAAGTACAAGTTACGAAATATGTCTTCCAGGCCCTTGATCTCTGGCAGGAGAGGTTTTGGTGTGCAGATTGGAGACTCTCTACAGGTTGAGCAGGAGCAAGGCGAAAAACGCATATTACCGCAGATCCCAAAAGAAAAAGCCTTGTAATCAATTAAGATCACAAGGCTTTTTATAAATGGTGCCGAAGGCGAGAATCGAACTCGCACGACCGTGGGCCACTACCCCCTCAAGATAGCGTGTCTACCAGTTCCACCACTTCGGCACACAAATTTTTATTCTATTTTTTTCCTGCTGCATCCGTTATTCTGCCGGAGCTGCTGTCTCACCGGTTTCAGCCTTAGGCATTGGGATAGTCACCTGCTCTGTTGAAAGCGGCTCAGCTTTTTCCTGTACCGGCGCTGCAATATTTTTCATGACTGAGCTGGTACTTTTGTCCACAGATATATACGCTAAAGAAACCGAAGTTGCCATAAAAATAATAGCAGCAAGCGTGGTAATTTTATTCAACATCGGCACAGGTCCCTCCGTTCCAAAAAGAGACTGGCTTGAACCACCGAAAGTTGCCCCAATATCTGCACCCTTACCGTGTTGCAACAACACGATTGCGATCAGAAAGAAACAAACTACAACATGTACTATAATTAATATCGTTGTCATATAAAATTAATAATTCGAGCAAAAGACTCGAATTTAAGCGCTGCCCCCCCAACCAACGCCCCATCAATATCGGGCTGCGCCATCAGGGAATCAACATTATCGGGCTTGACTGAGCCACCATACAGTATTCTTATTTTCTGGGCAATATCTTTTCTGTATTTTTCTTCTAAAAATTGGCGCAGGTAGGCATGTACCTCCTGGGCCTGCTCTTTGCTCGCAGTTTTTCCGGTGCCAATCGCCCAAACGGGTTCGTAGGCAACCACAATATCGCCAACCATTTCCGAGGTACAACCCTCCAGGCCTTCTGCAAGCTGTGACTCAAGCACCTTGAAGGTCATATCTGCTTCGCGTTGTCCCAGGGTTTCACCAATGCAGAGGATCGGAACAATACCATTTGCAAGGGCACCTTTGACTCGAAGATTCACCATTTTATCCGACTCTTGGAAAATCTGCCTTCTTTCCGAATGGCCAATGATCGCCATCGGTACCCCAAGATCGACAAGCATTGTTGGCGATATTTCCCCTGTGAACGCCCCTTCTTTTTCCCAAGCCACATTCTGAGAGGCAATAAACGTAGATGTTTTCCCCACTGCCTTACTCACAGCATCAAGAGCTGTAAATGGCGGAGCAATCACGACATCCCGATCATTGCACCCAGCAGCAACTTCTGCAACTTTCTCTGCGAGCTCAACAGCCTGAGCGACAGACAGATGCATTTTCCAATTTCCAGCAATTAAAGGTCTTCTCGGCATAATAGTCTCCTTTTACGACAGGAAAGTTAAGCAATCAGTCTCAAGGGTTAATCAGACAGCCCAACAACACCGGGAAGCTGCTTGCCTTCCATTAACATGAGAAAAGCACCTCCACCGGTTGACATATACGATATGTTGGCCGCTTCTCCGGACTTTTTAATGGCAGCATTCGAATCTCCTCCTCCTGTTACACTCAATGCATGGGAAGTAGCCACGCAATGGGCAATTGCCATGGTTCCACGGGAGAAGGCATCCATTTCAAATGCGCCCATCGGTCCATTCCACACTATGGTTTTGGCATCTGCAAGCGCCTCTTCAAAACAAAGAACTGATGCCGGCCCTATGTCCAAGGCCATCCATGCCTCTGGAATATCCTGTATGGTTACATGCTTGCTCACCGCATCCGGAGCAAAGGTTTCTGCCGCCACCACATCCACAGGCAAATAGACCTTTACCCCTTTAGCCTTTGCCTTTGCTAATAGGGTGTTGGCTGTTTCCAGCAAGTCGTCTTCCACCTTTGAAGCACCAACATCGTACCCCTGGCCTTTGAGAAATGTATTGGCCATGGCCCCCCCGAGTATCAACCGATCTACCCGATCCAGCATATTTTCCAGGGCTTCTAATTTACCAGATACTTTTGCACCACCGACAATGGCAACGAACGGACGTTGTGGTTCTGCACAGGAACGGCGGAAATAATCAAGCTCCTTTTGCAAAAGCAACCCTGGTGCCTTAATGGCGACACACCCTGCAACACCGACCACTGAAGCGTGGGCACGATGCGATACGGCAAAGGCATCGTTGACGTACACATCTGCCAATCGGGATAATTGCTCGGAGAACTGTGGATCATTTTCCACTTCCTGCTGATGGAACCGAACATTTTCAAGCATTATAATATCGCCCGGTTCCATTGCCGATACAAGCGCTTCCACTTCCGGCCCGATACAATCCGGAGCCAGCTTTACCTGCTCAGCAAGTAAGCCTGCCAGATACTCCGCTACCGGAGCGAGGGAGTACGTTGCAACTTTTTGTCCCTTGGGCCGCCCCAGATGCGTACAGAGAATGATTTTAGCCTTTTTCTCCAACAGATAGGTGATGGTCGGGAGCGCCATTTGAATACGAAGATCATCGGTTACTTCACCGGCATCGCTCATTGGTACATTAAAATCTACCCGTACCAACACCCTTTTCCCTGTAACATCAATTTCGCGAAGTGTTTTCACAGTCCCCCTCCCGGCTCCTTGATTACTTTTGTTATCATCAGCACAGCAGCTTCCGCAGGATTTCTATAATACTTTGGCCGCACCCCCCGGCGAAGGAATCCCTTGCCCTGATAGAATTGCTGCGCAGACTCATTGGAAGCACGAACTTCCAGCCAGCATTGTTCAACGTTCTCTTTTGCAAGAAGCATCAGGCCTTTATCAACCAGTGCGCCGCCAATACCGATTTTCCGTTTTCCGGGTGCGACCCCAATGCGCAGCAGTTCAGATTCGGGACCACACCATCGAAAAAAGACATAGCCGCAGACCTTGCCTTCTGCTTCTGCGACCAACTGCACACCCTCAGCATATTCACATTCTGAACGAATCTGCTTTTCACTCCAGAAGGTTTCCATAACCTCCTGTTCAATCAAATGTACAGCTGCAAGGTCTTTCGGCTGCATCTTGCGGACGATCACACCATTTTTTCTGCAACCGATACTGTCAAATCGCCCAGCATATTGGTATAACTTCCCAGCTCATTATCATACCATCCATAAATGACTGACTGAGTGACCGGCACCTGCAGTACAGGAGGCACGTCCTCTTGATCAAAGCTGACTCCTTTCACATGCTTCAAGTTAACATTGATAGAGGCTGTTCGGGTGTGGATCTCGGTTGACTCAATCACTGCAGCTGCCTTTGGAATGCCGACGATATCCGAAGATACATTTTGTTCGGTGGAGTGAACAAGATATGGGGTATTAGCTGCGTATTCGCTGTAAATGGAATTAATCAAACCGCGCTTAATCGGATTTTCCAGCTCGTCTTGAAAATTGAGTACCAGCACGATCAGTGACCCTGTGGAGGTTGGGATCCTGACGGATTCGGCAATAAAGCCAATGTTTTTCATTTCAGGAATAACCAGCCCCAGTGCTTTTGCTGCCCCGGTGGTGGTCAAAATAATATTATTGAATATTGACCTGTCCTTACGCAGGTCGGTCGCTCCGGCGGCCGGCATACGATCCAGCACCTGTTGGCTTCCTGTAGCAGCATGCACTGTTACCATAGAAGCAGACAACATTCTGTCTGCTCCGAAATGGTCCAGCAAAGGTTTCATCATATAGGAAAGGCAGGTTGTGGTACATGAAGCGGCAGACACCACGTTATGTTTTGCAGGATCATAGTCGTCATCATTAATTCCCATGACCGTTGTGATGGCATCCTCAGGCATATCCAACCCTTTTGCCTGAATTTTGAAAGGTGCGGAAAGCATGACTTTTTCAGCACCAGCCTGCAGGTGGCCGCGTATTGCGCCCCTACCCTCATTCGCGTCGGCTGTAGGATCTTTAAAGACACCGGTTGTATCAACTACTAGCCGAACCTGATTACCCTTCCAGTCAATATCTTTCGGATTGCGCGCCTCACGAAGGATCGTGACCGGTACACCGTTTACGGTCATTGTTCCTGTTGCATCGTCAAGGTTCTCAATAACTCGTCCGCCTTTATGACCGTGGAGATACATGCTCAAGCGACCGTAACTTGAATCTTTTTCAATGGCTGAGGCAATATCTTCCAGCCCTGAACCAACGTTTCGGCCGAGATTGACAACAATTTCAGAAAAATGCCGGCGTGAGACATGGTGCCATAATGATAGTTTTCCGATTCTGCCAAGGCCATTGAGTCCGAGCTTCATAGGTATGCTCTCCTATACGGTTGCGATTAAGTCGTTTATAAAACGGTACCCAGGACAGGGTGATACCGCTTTTGTTAGTAACAATACATTTATCCTGAAAGAGTATAGTCGAAAAACAGTGCCACCGAAAGTGGTAATATGACAAAAAATTCAGCCTTTCAATACCATATCAAGGATGGTTATCTTAATAAGACCAGGGGAAAATTTGGTTGCACCGTACAAGATTGCGCTGTAAGCACTGCACGACTGTTCTTTTCGTCAACAATTAACTTAACCACAGGTGACCATGCAATTGCCCCCGGTTCGCACCAACGCTATCCTAGTTAAACGATACAAGCGTTTCCTGGCAGACGTCCAGCTTCCGAATCAAGAGCCGATGACCGTCCACTGTCCAAATAGTGGTTCCATGCTCGGCTGTTCAACCCCCGGCAGTCCTGTGATTATCTCCCGATCAGATAACCCCGGAAGAAAATACCCGTGGACCCTTGAGATGGTACAATCGAAAGGCGTTTGGATAGGTGTTAACACCTCCATGACCAACAAGTTGGTCCATGAAGCCCTTCTTAATGGGACCATCGACAACTTTGGAAGCATTACAAAAATCTCCCCTGAAAAAAAGGTTTCAGAAAAGAGCAGGCTTGATTTTTTGCTGGAATCAGCACGAGGATTGACATACCTGGAGGTAAAAAACTGCTCACTGGCCCACAACCAACTTGCCATTTTTCCAGACGCAGTAACAGCGCGGGGGACCAAGCATCTTGTCGAACTGATGCACCTGGCAAACCAGGGGTCTGCAGCAGCTGTACTATTCTGTATACAAAGGGGCGATGTTGACAGCTTTGCTCCTGCTACGGAGATCGATCCAGTGTATGCTCAAACATTACAGCAGGTGGCAAAAGAGGGTGTTCAGGTGTTAGCGTATCTTGCAGAAGTAACACCCGAGGCGGTCACAGTAACCCGGCAAGTGCCTGTCCATCTCGACCATGCGTAGGCTTAAAAGCTGCTTATCGAACCCGGCGGGAACTCCGGTAACACTTGCGGCTATCTAAATAAAACGTGAGAACTGTACAGCACCATCGACCATGGTCAACATCGATCGTCCGGTCAATGTCCAGTCAAGAAACGGAGAATTGCGGCTTTTGGAAACAACCTGATCCACGGAATAGGAGAACTCTAATTTCGGGTCGATAATAGTTATATCAGCGGCTGCACCAGGAGCAAGGCTACCACCTTCAACGCCGAGAATACGAGCAGGGTTCACGGCCAGTAATTCCACCATCCGAGAAGCATCAATCACTCCTTGATGGAGCAAGGTCAAGGTAAGTGGAACCGCAGTTTCAAGGCCGATGATGCCAAAGGCGGCGACATCGAACTCCATCTCTTTTTCCAATATGGAGTGGGGTGCATGATCCGTTGCGATTGCGTCAAGGGTACCGTCCTGCAATCCATGAATGACAGCCGCCCGGTCTTCACCGGTGCGGAGCGGAGGATTCATTTTAGCGTTAGTTATATACCCTGACACAGCCTCATCGGTTAAGGTGAAATAGTGCGGAGCTGTCTCTGCCGTAACCCGTACCCCCCTGGCTTTGGCTTGACGGATCAAATCCACGGACATTGCAGTACTGACATGGGCGATATGAACTTTTTTACCGGTGAACTCAGCTAGAGCTATCTCACGATAGACCATTACCGATTCGGCAGCATTGGGTATACCTTTCAAGCCAAGCTGAGTGGACATCTCTCCTTCATTCATGACCCCGGTACTCAAGGCTGGATCTTCGCAGTGGGCTATAACGGCCAAGTCAAAATCACTGGCATACTCAAGGGCCCGACGCATAAGCTGGCTGTCGGTTACCGGCAGCCCGTCGTCGGAAACAGCCACTGCTCCGGCTGCACGCAATTCTCCATATTCCGCAAGTTGCTTCCCTTCACTCCCCTTACTGATTGCTCCTACGGGGTACACTCGAGCGGCAGCGCTACGTGCTTTCTCAAGAATCATCGCACAAACAGCGCTATTGTCATTCACCGGGCAAGTGTTGGGCATACAGGCAACAGCTGTAAAACCACCGCTTGCGGCAGCAAGAGTACCGGAAGTAATATCTTCCTTATACTCCTGGCCCGGCTCACGCAGGTGAGTATGCATATCTATAAGTCCGGGAACGACCAGGCAACCGGCAGCATCTATAACAGGTAAATCATCGACTCCAATTTCATCACCTGTGCTAATGACCCCGTCCTGTACAATAATATCGCACTGCTGATCGACTTTGTTCGCCGGGTCAACAACTCGCCCGTTTTTTATAACCCACGATCTTTCCATTACACCTTCACACTGTCGCATTGGACATTTGATTTGAGCATGTCTGCATCAGGAGTTGCCCATGACCAGATAAAGCAGTGCCATCCGCACAGCCACCCCATTGGTCACCTGGTTTAAAATTACCGACTGGGTAGAGTCAGCCACCTCCGGCATAAGTTCTACACCACGATTAACAGGCCCAGGATGCATAACCAGTGCATCCGGTTTAGCCAGGGACATCATTTTTTGGGAAACACCAAACCGGCGCGAATACTCTCTCAACGACGGCAAGAGTGGATCATTTTGCCGCTCCAGTTGTATTCGCAGGGTCATCACCACATCGGCATCGCGCACCACCTCTTCCATGGAGGTGCATACTTTTGCCCCCAACTGTTCGAGCCCTTTAGGGAGAAGAGTAGCAGGCCCGAAAACGTGAACCTCGGATCCCATTGTTGTAAAGCCCTCAATAGCAGAATGCGCAACCCGGCTATGGGAGATGTCGCCTATAATCGCTATTTTCAGATCGTTCAGACGGCCTTTATGCTCCTTGACGGTCATCATGTCCAATAATCCTTGCGACGGATGCTCGTGTGCTCCGTCTCCAGCATTGATCACTGCCGCATTGACATAACGGGACAGCATGTGCGGTGCACCTGAAAAAGAATGACGGACAATAATAATATCCGGATGCATTGCAGAGATATTACGCGCAGTATCAATCAGGGTTTCTCCTTTAGTAGCACTACTTGTAGAAGGAGAAATATTAAAGGTGTCCGCACTCATCCTTTTTGCCGCTATCTCAAAAGAAAGACGGGTACGAGTCGATGGCTCATAAAAAAGATTTATAACGGTGTGTCCACGTAGGGTGGGAACCTTTTTAATAGGCCTGGCTGATATCTCTTTGAAAGAATCTGCAGTATCCAGAATATGGAGGATATCATCCTTGGAGAGTTCGTCGATGCCAAGTATATGGCGGTGTGAAAAAAAATATCCGGTAGCCATGCCACCCTCCGGCGTTTAATGTAGAACATCCCCCAGCCTGCTCCAACGGATGGAACTGAGCCGGTCAAGAGATAATAAAGGTTTCTGCACATCCCACGACCAGTAGATGAAAAAAGCCTTGCCTCGCACAGCCTTCAAGTCAACAAATCCCCAAAAACGTCCATCATAGGAGTTATCACGATTATCCCCCATAACCAGCAGTTTGCCCGGCGGCACGGTTACTGGTCCGAAATTATCCCGGGGCCCTATCGCCGCTGACAAAACATTGACATCGCGATACACTCCATACTTATCCTCAAATGGCTGACCATTGATAAATACCTTTTTATTGCGAATTACGACCGTGTCTCCTGCCACTCCTATGACCCGTTTAATATAATCGAGCTTTGGGTCTTTAGGGTATTTAAACACTATAATATCATTTGGTTGCGGATCCTTAACAGGGATCAGTACAGATCCGCTAAAAGGGACCTTAACTCCATAAATAAACTTATTTACAAGAATATGGTCGCCAATTTGCAAAGTAGGCAACATTGAACCGGATGGAATTTTAAAAGCCTGAACAATAAAGGTTCTAATAAAAAACGCCAAAACAATGGCTATTATTACAGCTTCAATATTTTCACGTAATCCGGATTTATTTTTTTTCTTTTTTAAATTTGCCACAAATGGTGCCTTTCGGTAAAGGAAGCGTAGGTAAAAGCCTGGGCAAAATTAACCCAACAGGGTCTAAAATACAAGCAGGATTTCCAGCGGCTGAAAATGGATCATGTTATGCACAGCATTTCAGAGAGTTACAAAAAATACCAACTGAAGATATATTCATTCACCATTAGCTATCTCCTCTGTTTTTATTAGATAAAATACAAAAAAAAACAGAGCTTGCCTTGACAAAGCGATTTGTTTGTGTGCTAATAATTAGGGGATAAAAGACGAAACTTCTTTTTGACGTTAATTCAAGCTCATGCCTCAACCTTTTTAAAGAGAAAACCATGGCTAAGAAAGACCAGCTAATTACGGGTGTCGATATTGGCTCCCACGCCATCAAAGTCTGCCAGCTACAGCAGACAGGCAAGGGCTACAAGCTCCTTGCCATAGGCAGCACTACTCTGCCTCCAGGTGTAGTAGAGGATGGTGTTTTGCAGGAGCCGGATGTTGTTGGCAATGCCATTGCCGCCTTATTTAAAAACCTGAAAATAAAAAACTCAAAAGTAGGCATATCCATCTCCGGCTACTCCGTCATCGTAAAGAAAATTAACCTTGAATACATGACTGACGAGGAATTATCCGAGTATATTGTAGCTGAAGCAGAACAATACATTCCTTTTGATATCAATGACGTATATATCGATTTCCAAAAGCTCCCTACCAGCAGTCAAGAAAATGACAGAAGTGATATAATGCTGGTAGCTGCAAAAAAAGATGTCATTGACGATTACCTGTTGATGCTCCATGAACAAAAGCTCAAGCCTGTCCTGGTAGATGTTGACGGTTTTGCCCTGGAAAACATCTGGGAGAAAATGTCAGGCAACGCTGAAAACATCGCATTGGTTGATATTGGCGCATCGAAAATGAATATAAATGTCATTGCTGATGGAGTAAGTGTCCTGGCAAGAGACGTAGTGGTAGGTAGCAGTCAACTTACAGACCAGTTGGCCAATACATTAAACGTGGAAGAAGAAGAAGCGGAAAACATCAAATTAGGTATGGTTTCTGCAGAGGAAAACCAGAGCACAGTAGAAGAAATTTTCTTACAAACCTGTACTCAATGGATACTGGAAATAAAAAAAGCCATCGATCTTTATATGGCAAATAATCCTGACAATCCCCTCAAGTTGCTGGTGCTCAGTGGGGGGGGAGCGAAAGTGAAAGGTCTTCTGGAGTATATCAAACAAGAAACCGGACTGGACGTTGTCTTATTCAATCCGTTTGAAACGATGATAATTGATGAGAAAAAAATTGATCGTCAATATCTTGACTCAATCGCGCCGGAAATGGCCATTGCTGCTGGGCTGGCCATCCGGGAAGCAGCCTTCTAAGAAACTATGATATATATAAACCTTTTACCTGTTAAGGAAATCAGGCGCAGAAACAAAGCGAAAAAACAAATATTCAGCTTGGCCGGCGCATTCGTATTGGTCGTTGCCCTGCTCTCCATCTTCGCTATGCTTCAAGCCAATACGATCACCGCGAGAAACGAAACCCTTGCAGACCTGAAAAAGGAAAGGCAGCGTTATACCGCAATCCTCAACAAGATTAAGCAGCTTGAACAAGACAAGCAGGTCTTACAAAACCGAATCGCTGTTATCAAAAAGCTCAAAAAATCGTCATCACTTACGGTACATGCACTTGATGAGGTGGCCAATATTACACCTTCTAAAAGAATGTGGTTGACCACACTAACGCAGAGTGGTGGAAACATGAAAGTATCTGGAATGGCGCTGGACAACAGAACTATAGCCAAATACATGGATGACTTGAAATCCTCTCCCTACATCCAAAGCGTTCACCTTGCAAGCTCATCGCTTAAAGGATTTGCCGGGAGGAACCTGAAAGCATTTTCTATTTCCTGTTCCATTGCCGTCCCTGAAGATAAAAAAGAACCACAAACGAATTGATCACAGGCACACGATATGGCTGCTGGCACTATCACCAACAAGTTCGATACCTTTATTGACGAAAAATACATCCCCCTTGATGTAAAGGTAAAAATTGCGATTGCGGTTTTAACACTGCTCATACCTGTTGCGCTCTGCTACTTTCTCTTGTTTGAGCCTAACCAGGAAACAATCGCCAACCTTGACAACCAAATAGTCCGAGCACAAAAAGATTTGAACAAAGCGCGAAAAGCAGCGCAGAACCTGCCCAAACATGAACAGGAACTGGCAGAAATTAAAAAGGAGTTTGAAGCAACAGCGGTTATCCTGCCCAAAAGCCAGGAAATACCAAACTTGCTCAGAAGTATATCAGACCACGGTAAGAGTGCCGGCCTTGATTTTCTCTCCTTTAAGCCTGGCGCAGAGATACCTAGGGATTTTTATGCTGAAATTCCAGTCGATATCTCGACCAAAGGCCCGTACCATAACATGGGTTTTTTTCTGGATCAGGTAAGCAAACTGGAACGACTGGTAACAGTTAACAATATCAAAATGGGGTCGCCCAAAAAAGAGGGGTCGGAAATGCTTTTAAATTCGACCTGCAGGCTTGTAACCTACCGTTTCACCAACACCAAACTCCCTTCAGAAAACGAGGGAAAAGGTAAAAAAAGAAAACGATAACATAAGGCCCTGGCAGGACTTATATCATGCTACGTAAAAAAAACAGCAATCCTTATTATTTCGAGCTATGCGCATTGACGTTGGCTACTTTGAGCCTCATCATGCTGCAAGCCCCCCCATCATATGCGACTGAAGAGGTGGTACAACCTGCACTCCCTCTCACTCTGGAACAAGGAGACTCCAGCAATAGTAAGACCTTTTTCTATGAGTTAGAGGGGCGGTCTGACCCTTTCGTTCCATTTCTCACTCCAAAGGCGACTTCTGCCACGCCTCTGGATCCGGACGAAATTATTGACGAAGAAACTATTTTAACCGGCATGCAGCTCTTTGAACCAGGACAGTTGAAACTGGTTGCAGTCATGGTTGCAAAGGGTGAACCAATGGCACTGGTCGAAGATGTAACTGGTAAGGGCTACATGTTGCGTGAAGGTATTCCCATTGGCCGCCGTGGAGTGGTCGATGAAATTTTTGCATCGGAAGTGAAGATCATTGAGACCGCCAAGACCCGTGCGGGCAAAGAGATTTTAACTACGATTACAATGAAATTAAAAAAAGAGGGAGACGAATAAACATGTTTCACTTTTCTTCCCCAACCAGCTGGACAACGCGTAGGCTTTCAACCGCGCAGCTGGCATTTCTATGCGTCGTGAGCATGGGTCTACTTGCTCTGATGACTGGTGCTGCTTTTGCGGCAGAAAATGACAACGGAGCGAACAAGGTTGGCTCCTTAACTGCAACCGACCAGGGCACCTCCCTTGAAATAAGAGTCAGTAGTTCCACAACTCCAACATACACAATATACGAGCTATTCAACCCGTCAAGGATAGTGCTCGATATTGCCGAAACAGTGCCGGCTCCGGATTTTGCCCCACAGCTTCCGCCGGATACAGGTATTAAGCTTTCAACCAAACAACTCACTGATGTTTCTCCATCGTTGTTTCGTCTTGAATTTACTTTGTCACAGTCAATGCCCTTTGAGGCTTCACTGGATGGGAATGATATTATTTTGACTGTTGACAAAGTTAAATCTGCCGGTACGGCCCAGACGCCCGCCGGCATGCTTGAAGTAACAGATATTCAGGTAAAAACATCACCGGATCAAACCCGTGTCAAGCTACTGGCAAACGGTGAACTTACCGATTACACATACGATGTTCTTGACAGCAAAGCAAATACACCTGCAAGGATGTACATTGATCTCAACAACATCACTGGAGATACCCTTTTGCAGGAACAGATGGTTGGCACCTCTCTGGCACGGATTCGTGTAGCAAAGCGCGGTTCAGGGCTACGGATCGTGTTTGACTCCTCTACCAAAGATCTGTTTCCGTTTTCAGTTCAGTCAGTCCCCAATGGGATTGAAGTCGTTATTGATGAACCGCAGCAGGTTGATCAAATTTCTACACTTATTAAAGAAAAGACCACCATTGAAAGCCAGCTTCCCGAAGTAGATCCTCTTGAAAGCAGGCTTTCTCCCCAGGCAACGGAAAAACAGCTTCAGGATGCCTTTAACTTTTCCGGCTATAATAAAGAACGTATAACCGTCGATTTTTATAAAATCGACTTACACAATGTCTTTCGTCTCTTTCGTGAAGTAAGTGGTATCAACATAGTTGTTGACGAGTCAGTATCAGGATCTTTAACGCTCGCTCTTGACGATGTTCCATGGGATTTTGCGCTTGATATTATCCTCAATCTAAAAAATCTCGCCAAAGAGGAACGTTTCAACACCTTGGTCATCCTGCCAAAAGACAAATCTTTTAACTGGGCCAAGCAGGCTGAAAATAATATTAGCTTTGAAGCAGATATTGAAGTCGCCGAGCAAGAAGCACTCATTATTAAGCAGCAGCAGAACCTGCCGAAAGAAGTAATCGAAGCAAAGCAGCTTATAGCTCAGGCAAAAAAAGCAGAAAATAAAGAAAATTTTGAATTGGCAATCAGCCTATATGAACAGGCATTTGTCAAGTGGACTGATAATGACAAACTGGCAAATAGAATAGCCTCTATTTATCTGGTCCGGCTGCGTCAAAATGCCAAGGCAGTCTTTTATGCAAAAAAAGCACTTGCTGTAGATCCAGAAAATACTGCTGCTGCTCTTAATGCAGCCATTGGTTTAGCTAACATGCAAGAGCTTCAACAGGCAGTAGATTTTTTTGACCAAAGTATCAGCGTTGAAAAACCAAGTGCAGAGGCATTGTTGAGTTATGCCGTGTTTAGCGAGGGCAAGAAAGAATACGAAAGCGCCCTGAAACTGCTCTCACGATACGATAAAATCTATGGTCAAAGCTTGAACTCCATGGTTGCGGTGGCCCGCGTCAATGACAAGCTCGGCAACCACGCTGTTGCTACAGAAAAATATCAGGCAATCCTTTTGGCCGGATTTCGCATACCACCAGATCTTGCCAAGTATATAAAGGGCCGAATCGCTCTTAAACAGACAATGTAAATGCGCTCTATACTGAATTTGAGGAAAAGCCATATGAAGTTAGTTAACTGTTCATTGCCACTGGTTCTCTCGCTCATGATCCTTGCATTATCGGCTTGTGCCAACAAGGACACCGCCGATGAAGCACCGCCTGCACAGGAGTCGCCTTCCGTTGCCCAGGAGGCGACGACTCCTGCACCGCCTCCTGAGCCAGCTCAATTACCTGTCCGATTCCAGCAGCCCGGTTTCGTTACCGCGGATCTTGAGGCGGAAGAAGAGTTGGAAGAGCAATCAGGTGAATATCAACTGAAAGTCGGTGCTACCATACGCTCAACCGCCGGTCCACAACCCTTATGGGATATCCTGAACAGATTAGGCGCCCTCAAAGGAATGAGTGTGAGCTGGGCAAGTGATGTGGATCAAAGTGTCTTGGTGGATGTTAATATTGCTGCCGAGGATGACTTTTTTACCGCCATTGACAACTTACTGCGCCAAGTTGACTACTACAATGAAGTCGAAGGCAACACTATCATTGTCAAATACAGGGAGACAAAAAAGTTTTTCATTGCCATCCCTAACATGAAAGGTACCTACACCACTACTACAGGTGGTAATTACCTTACAGACCGGGATGCAGCAACCGGCACGGAAGGCACCATCAAGATAACCAGTGATGAAAATGGCTTTGACGTCTGGGCCAACATTCGCGCGAACCTTGATTTAATCATGCAGCAGTGGACGACAGTGACTTCAGAACCTACTGATGAAGCTGCAGAGGACACTGAAGGTGCTGGTCCTGCCAATACGACATCTGAAACCAGAGCGACCAGGCGCATGGCAACAGGTGGTTCCTACTATACTGTTGACTCATCTGTTGGTCTTATCACGGTTACTGCCCCAAGGCCGTTACTGGATAAAGTGGAGCTTTATTTGACGACCTTGAAGGAAGAAATTTACCGTCAGGTGGTTATTGAGGCAAAAATCATCGAAGTATACCTTGAAGATAATTCCAAGATCGGTCTGGACTGGAGTCTTGTCTTGAAAGACTTCGATATAACCGGGACTACCTTTTTCGGTACAGCAGGCACCGGTGGAGACGGCCAGGTTTATCCTTGGATTCCTGCTGAAGGTGACGCAGACTCAATCACGACCTTTATCAGCAAGGTTACACTGAACCCAGCAAACTTTTCGGTCATGCTCAATGCCCTTAATGAACAAGGTGATGCTAATGTCCTGTCCAACCCGAAGCTGACAGTCTTAAACGGTCAACCTGCACTTATCTCCGTAGGAAAAGATATCGCCTATATTAAAACTGTTTCCCGTAATGTTGACTCAGGCAGCGGCAGCGCCTTGACCACTGTTACCTATACAGCTGAAGTGGATAATGTGGTAGAGGGTGTCGCTCTTGGCGTAGTGGCATCAATCGTCAATGACCAAAAAGTAGTACTCCACCTCACTCCAGTAACAACAAATCTCATCGATGACCCTATCGAATACAAAGTGTTTGGCGACGGCCTTGAGGTCGGGCTCCCCAGGGTCGGTGTCCGTGAGATGTCCACCATGGTGGAAGTTGATAACGGTGAAATGCTTGTCATTGGCGGCCTCATAGATGAATTTGACGCCAAAGAGGGTAAATTTGCACCTGTGGTCGGCGAAATACCAATTGTAAAATATCTGTTTGGCTACGAAGAAAAAATCAAAACCAAACGAGAACTGGTTATCCTGCTGACCCCCAAAATAATATGAACCAGGATTATCTTTTAACCATATTCAGAAAAACAGGAGAAATGGAATGAAGTACAGTCGCTATCTGCTGATTGGTTTACTTGCGCTGCTTCTCGGAGGATGCGGCACAACCGTTAAGGAATCGCTGAAAGTTCAACCGGCTGCCAAAAGTGATAAAGGCGCCGACAAAACCATAGTCATCCTTCCATTTGCGGACTATTCCTATGCAGACAACCTAGACACCGCATACCACCGAAATTTGTATATTACTGAAAACTTGACAGACAACCTCGTCTCCAACAGCTTCCACCTGCCGGTTCAGGAAGATGTTTTTCTTTACTTGGTAAATCACAATATTATTAATGTGGTTGCCTATGAAAAGAAAAAAACCGGCATGCTTGAGGACGAGTTAAACGACGAATGGTCTGATGCTATGAAGGGGCAGATCCAACGCTACATTGACCTGACCAAAAGCAGGAACAATAATGTGCCGGTACTTGAAAGCCCCGGTACCCATGGCCTGACCCAGCAGGAAGTGGTCAAAATCGGCCGCCATTTTTCCGCTGACTATATTGTTCGCGGACGAATCATTCAATACAAGGAACGAGAGGATCCTTCCTGGGCTCCTTGGAAAAAAGGTGTGATCGGTTTTATTACCGGTGTAACCAACAAAATCGCATTTGGTCAGGCCCGTTCAGATCAGTATGATAACTGGGGCAACATGGCTGCCGGTGCCACTTATGGCGCTCTCATTGGTGATAACGTTCACTGGCCTTACACCGGCGATGCAGATCAAACCATCTTCGGTGTCTCCGGTGGCCAAATGGGTAATACCCTCATTTGGGGAGCGGTAGGTGCAGGCCTTGGCCATATGGCGCACAATACAGGAAAAATTCCACAGGCTGTTGTTCAGCTTCGCGTCTGGGTGCAGGATGCGTATAATGGCGATGTTGTCTGGACCAATAGAGTTGACGTGAAAGTGTCACCAGAGTCGGTCCTTGCCGATTACCAATATGACGCTCTGTTTGAAGGGGCCACTGAAAAAGCAGTTTCAACCCTAATTGATAACTTCACAGCTACACTCTGATTGTGAAGTAAAAACCATTCCTCCTCAAAAAAAGGGGCTTACCGATTATTATCGGCAAGCCCCTTTTTTCATGTGCAAAGTCTTTTTTGCAACAGCGAGCGCTTAAAGTTCACACTTTAAGAATCTTTCTTCTGTTGCTGGGCATTGTCATACAGAGCCACGAAATTGATTGGTTCCATCAAAAACGGCATAAAACCACCATCAACAGAAACCTGGCTGACCACCTGCCGGGTAAACGGAAACAACATCAGCGGACAATCAACGGCCATAACCCTGGCCAGGTGTTCTTCAGGAATATTCTTCAGTAAAAAGACGCCTGCATGTTCAATCTCTACAATGAACATCACTTTATCTTCGGCTTTTTTGTCGAGTACCTTGGCGGTAATGGCCAGGGAGACTTCATAATGGTCGTTGTCAATTTTTGTATTCTTGATCTGCAGATTAAAATCGACCTTGGGCTCTTGGTTTTTTTCTAAGAAAATTGTAGGCGCATTGGGGCTCTCAAAAGAAAGGTCTTTGATGTACATCTTCTGCATCCGGAAAACCGGTGCTTCCTGTTGATTGTTCGCTTCTTCTGTCATGTTCTATCCTTTTTCTATTTTATGGTTAAATCTTTACTCGCTTCTTAATCTCTTTTCCAGCCACTGGCACACCACCATCGCAAGAGAAATACATTTGCTCTTATGCCTGCGGGTACACAACATCGATACACCTTAACAAGGAAAGGCAATCTGGCAAATTGAAAAAATAGTAACTCTTCAGCAGCATCCAACCTGCGCACGATCAGATCACTTTGCATACCGATATAGAGCCTAATCGATCCGCTTATGCTCAGATGGAGCACCGCTCAACAGCTCTAGTTGTCAAAAATGAGACAATGTTGTTATTTTGTCTAAATAGTGACAAATAATTAATCGTTATTAAGTGTCTGCTTAAGAAATTTGCCGGTATACGACAGGGGCTCGCAGGCGACCTCTTCCGGCGTGCCGCAAGCTACAATGGTCCCTCCTCCATCTCCACCTTCAGGGCCAATATCTAGTATATAGTCTGCGGTCTTAATCACATCGAGATTATGCTCTATAACCACCACACTGTTACCACCGTCTACCAAACGCCCCAGCACACGAAGCAGATGCTGGATATCAGCAGGATGGAGGCCGGTTGTCGGCTCATCCAGGATATATAATGTCTTGCCTGTAGAACGTCTGCTGAGTTCCTTGGCGAGTTTTACCCGCTGTGCCTCACCGCCGGAAAGTGTTACCGATGATTGCCCCAGTTTAATATAACCAAGCCCCACATCCAAAACAGTCTGCAGTCGATTTTGTATTGGTGGAATATTTTTAAAAAACTCAAGACTCTCTTCCACTGTCATATCAAGGATATCGGCAATATTCTTTCCTCGATAACGAATATCCAATGTCTCCTGGTTATACCTTTTTCCGTGACAACGCTCACAGGTCACATATATATCCGGTAAAAAATGCATGGCAATCCGGATAACCCCATCACCTTCACATGTCTCACAACGCCCACCCTTGAGATTAAAACTGAAGCGTCCCGGCTTATATCCTCTAGCACGTGATTCAGGTAATCGCGCAAGCAGTTCTCTTATTGGGGTAAAGATACCGGTATAGGTTGCCGGATTTGAGCGAGGGGTTCTTCCAATGGGACTTTGGTCAATATCAATCACCTTATCGATATTCTCCAGACCGCTTAATACCGGCTTTTTGGCGGCAACAGTCTGCTTATCATGAAAAGCGCCTTGGGCCTCATTGTATAACGTCTCGATAATCAGTGAACTTTTGCCGGATCCGGACACACCGGTAACACACGTCATCACGCCAAGGGGAATGGCGGTGGACAGATTCTTAAGATTATTGACAGTGGCACCATTGATCCGCAACTGGAATTTTTTCCCTTTACGGATTTTTCTTCTTTTTTCCGGTACCGGAATTTCCAATCGACCTGAAAGAAATCCTCCGGTTTGTGATGCCTCACAATCAAGTAATCCTTTCACTTCCCCGGAATAAAGTATCTCTCCGCCATGGACGCCGGCACCTGGCCCGATATCAAGCACGTGATCTGCAGAGGCAATAGTATCAGTATCATGCTCGACCACAATTACACTGTTTCCCAGATCACGCAAATTAAGCAGGGTTTTAATCAGCTTGTTGTTATCACGCTGGTGCAAACCAATACTTGGTTCATCAAGAATATAGAGCACGCCCGCTAAACCTGACCCGATTTGCGAAGCAAGTCGGATACGTTGCGCCTCTCCACCGGAAAGTGTCCCCGCTTTTCTATCAAGGGAAAGATACCCCAAGCCAACCCCCTGCAAAAAAGAAAGCCGTTCATTGACCTCCTTGAGTATGGGCTTTGCAATAAAAGCCTGTCGTTCGGAAAACGCCAGGGTTTGCAGCTGGTCAATCAAATGATCTATGGAAAACCCAGTCAGATCCATAATGGACCATTCCCCTACCCGCACTGCAAGAGCTGCAGGTTTCAGCCGCCGACCATTGCAAGCTGGGCAAGCCTGCTCATTCATGAACTTTGCAATCTCCTCTCGAACCCTGGGTGAGGAGGTATCTCTAAACAATCGATTTAACCTGGGAATAATGCCCTCAAAACTCACCTGAGAAACAAGCACCTTGTTGCCGCGCTGGTGATGAAATTCCAGTTTCTCCCTGCCGGTACCATGTAAAATTGCCTTTTTGACTTGAGCAGGTAAATCAGCAAAAGGGGTGTCAGGCTTTATTTGAAAATGACGAATAAAGGCTTCGACCCATTGAGTTGCATAGCTGGAAAGTTTGCGTCGACGCCAAGGTCCGATGGCCCCATCAAGCAGGGTGAGTTGTGGATCAGGAATAATGAGGTTTTCATCAAGGAACTGGTTGACTCCCAGCCCGCTACATTCAGGGCACGCCCCTTGGGGATTGTTAAAGGAAAACAACTGGGTTGACAGTTCCGGCACGGATATACTGCACCGGTGGCAGGCTGCAGATTCACTGAACAGGACTTCTTCCCCACTGTCAGGAAAAGCGGCTATCATTGTCCCTTCACCAAGCTGGACGGCTGTGCTTACAGATTCATCCAACCTTCTGCGAATGGAAGGTTTCAGTACCAGCCGGTCAATAACCGCTTCTACAAAATGACGCTTATTTTTCTCCAGAATAATATCTTCACTTAACTGGCGAATCTCTCCGTTTACGCGAACCCTGACATAGCCTTCCTTGCGCAGGCGTAAAAAAATCTGCTCGTGCATCCCTTTTTTCTGCTTAACAAGCGGAGCCAGTAAAACAACCTTCTCACCTTCATCCCGGTGGAGCAAATTTTCTACCATGTCTTCAATCGATTGTGACCGTATGGGATCACCGCACTCCGGACAATGGGCTTGTCCGGCCCTGGCATAGAGCAGACGAAGGTGATCATAAATCTCGGTCACAGTACCTACGGTAGAACGGGGATTTTTACTCGTCGTTTTCTGTTCAATAGACACTGCCGGGGAAAGCCCTTCCAGCAAATCCACATCAGGCTTTTCCATTTGCCCCAGAAACTGCCTGGCATAGGTGGAAAGGGATTCAACATACCGTCGCTGGCCTTCCGCATACAGGGTATCAAAGGCCAGGGTAGATTTCCCCGACCCCGAAAGACCGGTAAAGACGACCAGTTTATTTCGAGGAAGATCGACTGAAATATTTTTCAGATTGTGCATTCGCGCACCACGAATACGCAAAAACTGTGGTTCCATAAGTAACTCATCAACAAAAAAAGGGAAAAGCAATGACTGACGATGAACAAATAACCAACCCAGAGCAGGCTCTGCCCCAAAATGAAAATTTTGGTTTGAGAGCAGGTAAGCGCCGGACTCCCAAGCACGCGAAAAAATTTACCACAGGCATATAATTAATATCGGAGCCTAGCGTTTACCTCCGAGGATCATTTTTTTCGCATAACGCCACTATCGGTCCTAAATATCATTTGTGGACTGACAAGAGGTAAGCTATATACAATTTCATTTGCCACATGCCGTTACTGTGGTAGACTAATATGCTTACACATGAAGTCCACAACCGGCGTTTCGATCATTGCAAGATCCGCCGGTAACAAAGCAATGTAGGATACGTGCCAAGCACAGAGCATCACGCCCCCATGGTCGGTTACCTAACAGTAGCCATCATTTTACAACAATCAATACAGGAACCATTTCTTTGCCATGTATTTTCAAGATATCATTGGGACTCTGAACAGTTACTGGGCATCTATGGGCTGTGTCGTTCTCCAGCCTTACGACATGGAGGTGGGAGCAGGAACGTTCCACCCAGCCACTCTTCTTCGTTCCCTGGGCCCTGAACCTTGGAAAGCAGCTTATGTTCAGCCGTCTCGACGCCCGACAGATGGCCGCTACGGTGAAAATCCAAACCGTCTGCAACACTACTACCAATATCAGGTAGTGATCAAACCCTCGCCGCCGGACTCTCAGGAAATGTATCTTGAAAGTTTACGCCAATTCGGACTCGATCTGCTGGAGCATGATATCCGTTTTGTTGAAGACGACTGGGAATCTCCGACCCTTGGTGCTTGGGGACTGGGTTGGGAAGTATGGTTGGATGGCATGGAAATCACCCAGTTCACCTACTTTCAGCAAGCCGGCTCCATCGATCTCAAACCGATCACGGTTGAAATCACCTATGGGCTGGAGCGTATTGCCATGTATCTGCAGAAAGTTGATTCGGTCTACGATATCAAGTGGAATGAACACGTAACCTATGGCCAGATTTTTCATCAGGCTGAAAAAGAATTTTCTGCTTTCAATTTTGAAGAGGCCAATGTAGGCGACATGATTACCGCCTTTGACAACTATGAAAGGGAAGCCTTAAAACTTGCTGAGAAAAATCTCATCCTGCCGGCATACGATTTCTGTCTTAAATGTTCACATACATTTAATCTCCTTGATGCCCGCAAGGCAATCAGCGTAGCGGAAAGAACTCGTTATATAGGGAGAATACGTAACATAGCCCGTCAGGTTGCCCAGAAATATGTTCTGCAGCGAGAAGAAATGGGGCACCCGCTTCTCAATAAAAAGTAATCAGTTTGTTTCGCCTTAATTCGATGAAATATAATTAGCCGGTGGAATCCTTGCGGCTCCACCGGCTAATTGTTATTCTTGTCTCTTTGCCTACCAAAAAATCTACAATTCCAATTCCTCTCCAGGGTTAAGGACAGTCACTGTCACGCCTGTTTCCGCCTTCACCCTGGCAGCCCATCCATCCGCATCCTGCTCAATCACATCAAAGGTATTGTAATGAATCGGCACCACTTGTTGCGGTGCAAGCAGTTTGACCGCGCGCAGGGCATCATCCGGTCCCATGGTGAAATTGTCGCCAATGGGGAGGATAGCGAGGTCAACACCTTCTTCACCGATAAGTTTCATATCATAAAACAGGCCCGTATCACATGCATGGTAAATGTTTTTCCCTTCCACACTCAGCAGAAAGCCACATGGTGAACCACCATAGGAGCCATCCGGTAATTGTGAACCATGATGAGCAATGGTCAGCTTAACCCGTCCCCACGGATAGTCAAAGCCACCTCCTATATGCTGGGGATGTACCTTATCAATGCCTTGGCTGTTTAACCAGTTACATATCTCAAAATTGGCTACAACAGTAGCTCCGGTTCGCTTGGCAATGGCAATGGTATCACCAATATGGTCGCCATGACCGTGAGACACCAGGATATAATCAGCCATCACTTCTTCTTCCTTTACAGGGCAGAGAGGATTTCCCGATATAAATGGATCTATGAGTATTTTTGTTTCTCCGGTTTCCATCAAAAACGCTGAATGGCTGAGCCACGTTACTTTTATTCCCATATCCTCCTCCTTTCATATGATACGCTATACCATTTTCTGCGAAGTAAACTCGCGGTTATTGTTACCATTATTATCAAACGCCCTACATAAATCACATTACAGGGTCTATGTCCCCATACTATAATCCCAACCAAGAGTGCATGTCCACGATTCAATAATATCATCTCCCCCCTTCCCATCCTGGTTAGCGTTGCAGCATGCTTTACCCAGAGCCTGCATTATTGTTCCTTCAAACTTGACAACATGTGCTTGCGCTATAGTTTAACCGCATACTCCTTATCAAAAAGCCCATACCTTGGAAACTCACTTTCGAGCGAACCAATCAAAACAACGTTACGGAGAATAGACATGACAAAAATGCTGGTTATTTATGCAAGTGACTATGGCACCACCGAAAAAATGGCCAATGCAGCAGCGAAAGGGATCACTTCTTTACCTGAAGCCGAGGCTGTTTTGAAAAAGGCAGAAGATGTAACAGCTGATGACTTTACTTCCAGTGATGGTGTCCTCCTTGGTAGCCCGGTGCATATGGGCAACATGGACTGGCGAATAAAAAAAATGATAGATACTGTCTGCTCAGGCCTCTGGATGCAGGATAAAATGAATGGGAAAACAATAGGTCTTTTTGCCTCTGGCGGCGGATTCGGTGGCGCTGGAGGCGGGGTCGAGCTGGCCTTTATTTCTATGCTGAACAACTTCAGTGAACTGGGGATGGTCTTTGTTCCTCTCCCCAAAATCACAGAAAATTACAAAAAGGGAGGCCTGCAATGGGGCCCCTACGGGCGTTCAGCAGATGAAGAGATGAACCACCAGGGTGTCAGCGAAGAAGTTCTCGCCCTTACCCAAAAACATGCCATGCATGTTACCCGCGTGGCCAAAGAATTGAAAAACAAAAATATCTTTGCCTAATATCTCCCCGACTACCTCTCCATACTGTTTGTCAAAAATTGCCACCGTATGGGGAGGGCAGCAATGATGCTCTTCTCCTTCATTTTTTATATTTCTCAAACTCCAGCGCCACTGAACAGGGTCGATACAAGTCACCGGTTATTTATTTATCCTGGCCTGATTTCACGTTAACGTTTCGAAAACACTTGCTGTTATGTCTCAGACCTGCTTAATCTCCAGATTAAGGCAGCCCCGTTCGTAAACATTCAGCAAATATCCAAAAACTGACAATCTACCGCGAGCTGTAACTGTTCAGCAGTGCTCCCAATGCTCACTAGCTGACCAATTAGCAGATAAGCCCGACTTCGATACATCGGCATGCTGTACGAACAGATCATTGAGAGCTGGGGGCTGCTGAAGTGACATTACTTTTTCAATAGAGGCCGGGACACCGGTTGTACTGCTGAAGTTACCACCGTTCCCTCAATCAAAACTTCAATGGTCATCGAACAAGGACCCTGAAAGTCATGATCCAGCAATCCACTCAAACTGTACTCGATTCAGCCCAGGAAAATCAAACCACACCCGGCAGTGGTGCCGATATTATAAACAGGGCTGTCAGCGTCGGCCTCGCTCCACGGATACTGTACCAGGCGGTCATTGACCTCTCTTCTCAGGGATTAATAACTGCCAATTGCATTAATATGGCTGCAGGTATCCTGCTCCATGACCTTGGGTTACCAAATTATTTCTTTGAACATATTCAGCCACCCGCACTGGCGCATCTCCTGCAATCTATTGCCACCACTGTTAAGCGTATCGACAACAAAGTGGTTCTTTACGGTCGAGTAGCGCATGTTGACTTTGATGTGGAAATAGGGAGCAATATTCAACAGGTACGGATTGCCACCGAAGAGACCAGAAACAGCATGGAGGATATGCTGGAAGGATTCATCTCAGGGCATCGTCGTGAATACTATTACAGCCCGCAAAGCAACTACTATACCTATATCATTCGTCCTGAAATCGTTAACGAACTCCCCAAAGAAGCATTCACTGAGTCCCGCTTTCTGTTCAACATTTCCCAAGACTACTCAAGCACGCCCGAACCAACACGCAGGCGCTATGAAAAATTCCTTATGCAGACCGAAAATTCGGTAATGCCGCTGATTGAATTTTTCAACCTTCCCCAGACCGGTGAGACTCGCTTGATGTTCAAAACCGATTTTGCCACCCCACAGCTTCCTGTGTTCAGGAAACTGCTTGAAGAGCACGGCCTCACTCTGGTCCGAGCCTATTGGGAGCCTTATTATTCGGGTACCGACGTTCCCACCTCTATCTGCACCCTCTACATTCTAGGCGAACTGTCACGGACACAGGAACAAGCCGTTGCCGCTGATCTGGTTGCATTTCTTGCATTTGCGGTCAATGGAGCGAAACAGCTTTACCTGGACGAAAAGCTGTCTTTTCCGGCTATGCTCTTTGCCGGGAATGCAATTGATTTCGCACACATGTTCATCTTCCAAGAAAGTGAAAATGCCACAGACCGAGAAATACTCAACAGCCTTTCCGGACAAGATTACCAGGATGCTTTTGCCAAGAGAATCCAGGGTGCCAATAAATCCACCTACGGTGATGCCCTGATTGAAGACATCGTCTGCAGACATCCTGATCTTATCCAGTCTCTGTTCGAGCTCTTTGACCAGCGCTTCAACCCTGATATAAAAAGCCATATCTCTGCTGAGGAACTCAGCAGTAGCTATGAAGAGTTTGAACGGACTATAGCCTCCAGATTCATTGATTTCCATCTCGGCTATGACATTTTCAAATTCATGTTTAAGCTGGTTGCCTCCACTCTAAAGACCAACTTTTACAGCCCTCTAAAGCGTTCATTTGCTTTCCGTTTTGATAACTCGATCCTGGACCCTCTTGTATTCAGCCAATTCGTCTATGGAGTATTTTATATAAACGGTCACTATGCCTGCGGAACGCACCTGCGTGCGGCCGATATCGCCCGCGGCGGTCTCCGCCTCATCAGAGTCTCCCCGACCAACTACGAGTCTGAACTGGACAATGCAGTGCTACTCAACTACGCCCTTGGCCCCAAGGCTCAGCGCCTTAAGCACAAAGACATTTGTGAAAGCGGCTCTAAGGGTGTTGTCGTTCCCCGCCCTCTCTATGCGGCCTACCCCCTTGAATCTCTGCAGGATTATACGGAAGGAATCATGGACCTGATGCTTCTCGACAATTCTGTGGTGGATTACTATGGAAAACCTGAAATGATTTTTTTCGGCCCTGACGAAGGAACAGCGCTACTCATGGACAAAGTCGCCTACCGTGGCAGAGAGAGAGGATATCCTTACTGGAGAACCTTGACCACAGGGAAAAGTTTCGGAATCCCCCACGATACCTACGGCCTGCTGGAAACCGGCGACCTTTTTGCGCTCTACGGCAAGGGAAACCAGGGAGTAGATCTTCATATTAACGGCCAGTCCGTCATCCTCACCGATGATATGGAGCAAATATACAACCACATCGGCGGGAAAATCGCGACCAGCGGCATGACCACCACCAGTGTGATGTCGACCTTCAGGACCCTCGTCTCCGAATTCGGCACCAAAGAAGAAGATCTGAACCTGATGTTGACCGGCGGCCCCGACGGTGACCTCGGGGCAAATCAGATCCAATCGTACCGGGGGAAAATCTGTCTGGTCATTGATGGCGGTTCAGTACTCTTTGACCCGAATGGACTGGATAAGGAGGAGTTGACAAAAATTGCCTTTATGCGCCACACTTCGCCTCGGCACAACACGCTTGCCTTTCCTGTAGAAAAACTCAGTGAAAACGGATTTATGGTCCCGATAAGGGGCAAAAACATCCGCCTGCCTGATGGCACAGTAATCGAAGATGGAGCCTATTTTCATCGTCATTTTCTCTCCACCCCCGATAACCGCCGATTTATCGCCCAGGCCAACATCAGGGCGTTCACCCCCTGCGGCGGGCTGAAAGATACGATTAATCAAAACAATATCAAACAGTTCCTTTCTCTGTTTACCGAACTTGAATATATTGTTGAAGGAGCAAATGTCTTTTTCGACGACGCCTCAAGGCGTTATATCGCCACCACAAGCGCCATTAAACACATCAAGGATTCCACAGCTAATAAAGGGGGCGTTTACAGCAGCTCCATCGCCGAAATTCTCACTGCATTTCTTTTCCAAGACGAATATGAACACCAGCTCCTGGAGAAAAATGAGATTAGACTGGCGTTGATCAAGGACGTTCTCCTTCAGGTGGAAGAATACGCCCGCATCGAGACAACCATGTTGCTGCGTATCCATCAGCAGGATCCACAACTAAACCTTTTTGAACTCTCAGAAAGTACCAGTGAGTCGATATTTGCTTTTCAGAATGTTTTAGAGCAACACTTACCAACCATTTTAGAAGACGATGCACTGGTTTGGTCTGTTATCGAAGCATACACACCGGTTATTCTCACGCAGACACTAGGAAGAAAAAAAATAATGGCCACTCTTTCTGTTCCTGACCTGCAGCCATATCGCAACGCAATCCTCACCAAAAAGTTGGCATCCACTGCATTTTACAGGTTCTATACCGACTGGAGCCCTTACTTGGAAGCGACAAAAACGGACTTAAAAGGAGCCTTACAAAAGGCCATGCGTGAAAGTGAAGCATAAAAACAAGCCTTTGGCGGCACACCACTGTCGTTGGTGGTGTGCCGAACAGATGGGGCTACTGCACTTCATCCTGTACAGCAGAGAGCTGCTCGTTAAAAAAATTACCTGCGATCTCTTCTATCATGGAAGTAATATCTTCCATCACTGATTCAAGAGCACTGTATATTGGACTGTTCCCCTCATTTTCCTTGCCAAGCGCATGGAGATGGTGCTTGAAAAGTTTGTTAATGGGCCCTTGAGCATTACTCAATAATTTATTGCCATGGATTAGCAGTTGATTTTCCAGCTTTTTGAAAATCGTATTAAAATCGAATAACTGTCCGTTCTTTTTTGCCGGAACACCTTCTTGAACCGGAGCAGTTGAAGTTACTGTGCTAGCAACTTCGGTTCTTATTTCATAAGATCTAAGGTAGGTTATATCTGCTGCAAACGCGGAGACGGAGCGAAAGCTTTCCATTTCCATTACCTTATCCAATGCTCCAGCAGTATCGCCCTGACTCATTTCGGACATGACGCCATCAAGTCCTTTTACAATCGCTTCGATGTCCTCAAGCTCAGCCTCATTCAACTCACCTTGTACGGTGAAGGAAAAACTCTCACCCGATGCCAAGGTAATTTCTCGTTGCGATTGGCTAGCAACAGTTATTTCCGACTCAGTCTGTAAAATTGCTCTACTATCATACGTAAAGGCGTCCAGCTGCGAGAAGCTGTTTGAACGTAAGGTGACCTGATCGCCCTCCTTTGTCTGCAGCACCAAGTCTGTTGCAAAGCTCTCACGGGATCGAAAAGACTGCTCTCTGACATATGTTGAAGAGCGGAAGTCAGCCAAAGGGTTATTATACTGGGAAAATAATTCTGCGAGGGGGGACTGGATTGCCATATTGTTCATGCTCATTCCTCCATGAATCTGCATAAGAAACAATTGTGTACTCTCTTATCGGCAACAAAAACTGAAAAAATAATGATTTTCCGTTATGTTTTTCATTTATCTTTATAAACCATGTAATAATGGCATATTAGACGGTACTATTGCCAATGCAGAGGTATCAAGAGCCTCAAATATTTTTCCCTCTCCTTGAGTGCATTTGACTTCGGTTTTGTGCAATCTACCTATGCTGTGAAAAAAGATGAGGGTCAGCAAGAATAAGTACGGTCATGCTGACCTGACCCCAGTCTTTTTAATTGTGCTGTGGAACAGAACATACTCTTTGTTTGAAAGTTCAAATATATCACATAATAGCGGCACCAGACCTTTGAGAAGAAAAGGGCCTCGCCTCACATCGAAATGTTTCACCACGTTCGCTTTGCTCACTGGACTTGCGGACGCCCGCCGGCGAACTTAGCGTTATGCTTATGGAATAAAACAATATAGCCAAAAATAGAATCCATAAATTGCTGTAATGTTAACTTATTCGTTATATATTTTTTTTTAGGAGCCTGTCTGCGATGAGTGATGTGCTATTTATAACCATAGGAACCTTAATCGATGGTAGTGGTGCACCTGCCCGTAGAAATGTTTACTTAAAGACACAAAACGGTACCATCACCGCTATTGATTCTCTTGAAAACCTTCCTTCCGGCATCATTGCCTTAGACGATCTCACCCACTGCACAGTTGTCCCACCGCTGATCGATTGTTCCGTTTCCCTGTGCCTTTCTCCTTCTATCGATCAAAGTGTCAGAAGAACTTCCCGGCAAGGGAGTACTGCAAAAAAAGCGGCTTTGCTAGAGCAGCATGTTCACTACTGCCACAGCCATGGGGTACTTGGAGTGGCAGATTGCGATGATACAGAAGGTCTGGTGAAGCTGAATCAAAGCACATTGTCAGCAGAAAACATATTGGAAGTTCAATCAGCGGGCAAGGCCATAGGTAGTCTGGATGAGTATGCAGCCGGTAATTGGCATGAGAGTGATTTTCTCAAAATTCGGTATACAAAGAACATTGAAGATCAATATCCTTCGGCCCAGAGTATGCAGTATGAAGACCTGTATACCATCCTGCAACACAAAGGCGAGAAAAAGGCGGTTGTAATCGCGAATGGAGAACAACAGGTAGGAGAAGCAGTAGCAGCCGGGTGTGAGGCCATAGAACAGGGATACGGGATGGGGGAAGCCAACCTCACGCTGATGGCGGAAAAAAACGTATTGTGGATTCCCAGCATCCTGCGGGCGAAAAATGGGTTGGACAGTTCCGGAGCCAATGGAGAAATAGGGTGTCGTTTTTCCACCCGCTATGTAGCACCAGGAAAGGCAATTCCCGGTGCAGAAGCATTTTGGAAAAAAACCTTTGCCGACCAAAGTCTTTTGCTTGGCCTGGCCAAAAAACGGGGAGTGAAAACAGCTATAGGAAGCGGGGCAGGAAACATCGGTATCCTTCATGGTGAATCAGTGGTGGAAGAAATGAAACTGTTTATCAAGGCAGGATATTCTTTGGAAGAAAGCATCCAGTGTGGTTCTATAAATGGAGCTGTTTTTTTTGCCCTGAAAAGGCTGGGAAGTATCTCGGTTGGCCAGAAAGCTACCTTTCTCGTGACTAGGGGGACAGCCGGTCAACTACCGAGAAAGCTTGGTTACCTGGAGGACATCTATGTTAATGGCAGGCCAAGCAGTGCGTACCGAAAAAATCCTGTCAAGGCAGTACAATAACGCTGTAGAGTGATCCCAAGTGACACTTACTGGATTTTTTCCGTTATTTAGCAAAGAATAGAGTCAGATCTCATTTTAACTTTTGGTGAATAGCGAAAAGGTCAAAGTGAGCCCACTTTACTACTAAGATGCTGCGATTTGCATCCTATATTGCGCTTGCTCGAAAAGGTCCAGGTTGCCCGCTGTCTAATCAACCCGCCGTGCAGAATGCATAATCTTCAACTGTCCGTCGAATTGTTCGAAATTATTGGTATATTCACCCATCACGGTTACAACCTTTTCAGGAGTGGTCATGGCAGAATTAGGGTCGCTAAAAATCACGTGGTCGGCATCTAAATACTCAAGCCTAAAGGTTAAAAGAACTCCTTCTTAACGGTAGCCCACGATCTGAACATCAGAAGCATTGCCACGGGTGCATCCGACGTTTATGGAATGCGTAAGCTGAGCACACTGAGGAACGATTTAGTTAGTAATTTTAGACAGTTAAGTTAACTTTTCAGTTCAAAAGTAAACGTTTTCATGGTATAATACTCTGCAAAATCAGGGGGTTATGCCATGGCGAGAGCGCAAAAAACACAGGTTGGGAAAGAGAGCTATAAAGACATGTACGATACAAGTCTTGATCAAAAAATTGATCATATTATCCAGTGTGTTGATGCGCCTAATAATACCCTTTTTGA
>NZ_JAFFQD010000025.1 GCF_016918565.1 Desulfogranum marinum | reverse complement strand
GATTAATTTTGGTAAGAGGGTCACCGTTGCTGTCGATTTTACGCATCCGATTATCAAGGTCGAAGAATCCTGGCTGAAACATATCGGCTCCATCAAGTAAAAAACGGCTTAGAAGATGATGGAAAAGTATAACATAATATCAATATTTCAGACAGTTAAAACACTATTTGCGCTTGTTTTGCTGTAGTAATTATTCGAGAAACCCTTAAACTATTTTTTTCATGGTTATGAACTTCCTGGGTACCATGCGGTTAATATTGCCTTCCATATCTTAGCAGGATTCTTTCTCTATTTACTCCTTCGAAGGACTTTTAATCGTGCTGTAATTTGTTCATCCCATGTTCATTGTAAATGGATAGCTGAATTAAGCGCTTTGCTTTGGTTGGTTCATCCATTGATAACACAGTCCGTTGCATGCATTGTGCAAAGGGGGAGTGTTATGGCTGCTTTTTTTATATCGTATCAATCTCTCTATACGTTTTTGGCCAAGCTAAACAGGGAAGCGGTAAAGAAGGTAATGGGATGATAGTTTGACCATTTTGGGGATCTCCGCTTGAGAGGTTCATAGATTAAAACCACTGGTTTACTCGGTGGATAGTTACCGTTGAAGAAAGCATTATGGATGTTATGGAGAAATCAAATCAGTTTGCCGTAAAAGATATCCTCATGCTTTTACTTATAGTTGGTGTTGGGCTTTGGGTTAGATTGGATAATTTGATTACCTGGTACGATTTTCCAGATGCCGCCTTCATTGACGGACAGCCACTGTTGACTAATTTCGATGGGTATTATTATCTTAGGTTAGCTAGAGATTTGGTGGAACATTCCTATACGGCCACCGACACATTGCGCGCTGTTCCGGATTACTGGCCTCGTCCGTTCCCGCCGCCACTTCTTTCGTACGTTATCGCTAAGTTGGCTCAGGTTACCCTCTTTTCTTTAGACTGGATTGGAGTAACCCTTCCTGCAGTTTTCGGAGCGTTACTGGCTCTTCCTCTTTTTGGTTTAGGGTGGATATATGGTGGGCGTGTATGTGCATACACCGCAGCTTTATCTGGAGTTCTGTCGCATTATCATGTTTTTCGGACGCAGCTTGGATGGCTTGATACTGATTGTTTAAATGTTTTTTTCCCATTAGCCATAACCTTGAGTTTTATGGGGTTTGCCTTATGCCGCGATTGGAAGAGATATTTCTATTTTTTTTTAGGGGGCTTAGGCTACTGTCTCTTCATTCTTTGGTGGGATCAGGCCACACAAGTAGTTACTGTTTTGAGTGTGATCCCAGCCGTTCTTGCTTTGGTGTTTTATTACCGTCCGTCATTGCGTGAGGGCATTGTTTTTGTTGCCATACTAACAGCGGTTATAGTGCTGTGTTTTTCTTTTTTTGGCTGGGGAACATTGGGGCAGGTTCTCGCCAGAATTTTTTCCTTATATCGGTATGTATCAAAAGGTGAGTCTGGGCTCTTTCCTAATATTGGCGTAACGGTGGCAGAACAAGGTCCCGTGGGTTTTATGGAAGCTGTTGATTTAACCGCCGACAGCTTTGTTGTTTTTATCTTTGCCGTGATTGGTATTTTTGTTCTGGTTTGGCAGCAGCCAAGAAAAGCTCTTTTTTTGATACCTTATATTCTCTTAGCTCTTTTTTCTTTGTTTTTTGCCCGGCGCTTTCTCCTGTTTCTTACTCCTGTATTTGCCATAGGGTTCGGTGTTTTTGTTTTCCGGGTGTGGTCTATTAGCACCATGCGGACGATGGTAAGAGGCGCTACCCTTGTGTTGCTTTTAATTATAACTGCTGGGTGGGTCCACAGGGAATATAGTGATGGATTTCTGCCGCAGATGCGACCTGAGTTAATAGCCGGAATGCGTGAACTGGAGATTAGTACACCTAAGGATGCTGTTGTTTGGGCATGGTGGAGTTATGGGTACGCTCTTAATTATCATGCTAGAAGACCGACTATAAATGATGGGCAGGTGCATAGTGGTGAGAGGACGGTATATAATGGACTCCCGCTGGCTGTGACAAATTTTCGCCAGGCCGCAAATTTCATCCAATTTTATACCGTGCAGGGGAAAAGAGGGTTGCATAAATGGTATAAAGCTGTTGGCGGTGAGTGGGCAAAAGGGTATGCGTTGGCACTCACCATTTTGGGAAATGGTCCGGAGCAATGCGGTGCGTTTTTGGATTCGCAAGATCGTGCCCTTTTGACTGGTGATGCTGATAAATGGTGTTCCTTCTTTTTTCCTGTACCTGAAAAACCGGTGTACCTCTTTATTAATGACCATTTACGCTCTTCAACAGGATGGTATTGGATGGGCACTTGGGATATTGGACGGCAGCAGGGAATTTTACGGAATGCTATTGAGAGTGAAGTGCCTGCGATGGAAGAAGCAAGAGAGCAAAGAATCCCTGTTTTATTACAGCGTCGTGATCTGACTCGAAAAGAATCAGAAACGTTATTTAAGAAATCGGTGTTTGCAAGGCTGTATATTGATCGACACAGGCCTGATAAATATTTTTTTCCGATCCAGGTTGATACCAAACCTTATCAGATATGGCAGGTAAAAGGGGACATGATGGGGCAGTAGTAATGTCTTTATTTTTTTTCAGAAGAAACTCGTAGGTCACTGGTTGTATAGACCTTACCGTTCTTAAGGAGGATGAATTTGCCGCCATATGGGTCAGAAGGGATGTTTTTAATCATCCCTTCACGTATAAGATCTTCAAGCTTTTCAGGTAATCGTTGATGTTTTTTGCGATAGTGTAGCACGGTTTTTTCCAACTCATGGATTCGTTGTAATGCCGTTAATCTGGTTTTAAGTTGTTGTTTAAGTATGAGGTCGTAGGTTTCACTGATCATTTCTTCCAGAAAAACAATACCGGCGATCGTCTGGCTGCCATAGAGACTCATCCTTGAAGCGAGGGCCTTGATAAAGGAGGGCGCTCTTGGTCTTTTTGCGGCTTCACGAAGGAAAAATGCTGCTTGAGTTGCATTTTTTTGAAAATAGAAGTGATTGAACCCGAGATAATAAAAAGGACGATAATCCTCGATTCGAGCTTTGCTTGCCTTGAGCAGTAAGTTGTTCACTAACTCGAAATCTCTGATTTGCCATCCTATAAACATTTCAGCAAAGACGTACGGGTCCCAGAACCTGGGATCAAGGTCGGTTATCCTGTCCAGAGTGTTGCCTATGAGTTGCCACTCATCTTGTTCCGGCAATACGTTTTCCCCGATATTGTACCCCATAAAAGTCATTGTTTGCAGAAAGAGGAGATCTGCTGTAGCCCCTTGAAATTCAAGAGAGAATGCCTGGAGCAGGTTAGAAGGCAGGGTGCCGATGCGGGTGTAAGTTTCCTGTAAATAAATGCCTCTTATCTCTTTGACGGGTTGGACCAGTACCGCGTTGAGGGCAAAAGCGGTACAAAAAAGAAAGAGAAATGAAAATTTTTTCAGCACAGGTCTCTACGGGTAAAAAGAACAATGGAAAGAGATAATACGGCGACAATATAGACTCCTGCATAGGAGGTAAGGACCGAGAATTGGATAAACGGGATGGGTATGCCGTGCGCTGCTGATAGCTTGTGGTCAAAGGCTGCAAGATTGGGGAAGATGTATTGTGTCGCTTGTACAGTCTTTTGCAGGGGCATGGAAATAAGAATACCCGGTGGCGGTGATTCGATGAATCGGACAACATCGTCCATCAGGTGCCCGACAAGATAGGTGGCAAGGGTGAGGAGCGTCGCCAGGAAGGAGGTGGTGGTTATGCTGCACCAAAGTACAACCACTGCATTGAGGATACTGATACCGAAATAGTTGAGCAGCGTGGAGGAAAAAACAGCTAACAGGGAGTAGCTTTTGAAATAGTGTTCACCGTAGAGCAGGATACCACCTTGGATGGCTATGATGGTTGCTGCAAAAAAAAAGGCCATGATCATTCCGGTAAGTAGCGATATGCCGATATATTTGCCAAGTATGTATTGGGGGCGTGAGATGTCTCTTGACAGAATGGTGACAACTGTACGTTTGTCTATATCACCTGCCAGTAGGGTTATGCCAAGAAAAAACGGAACGAGTAAGCCGCCGATGCTGATGGTGGCCAGGCAGAAATCGAGGATGATTTTTGATATGTCCCGCATGAAGAAACCACTGATAAGGACGGAGAGCGTCATTGCCAGCAGGGCGACAATGAATACACAGTACAGGATGCGATGTTTGAGACCTTCTTTAAAGGTGAGAAAAGCGACGGACCAGAGCTTGTTCATTGCACTCCCATAGAAACAGTTTTGAGAAAAATTGATTCAAGTTCATTGGCACCGCCAAGCTCCTCTCCTTTGAGGACACATGCAAGTTGGCCCTGGTGCATGATACCGATGCGGTCGCAGATTCTTTCAACATCTGTAAGTATATGGGAACAGAAAAGAACAGTGTTACCCTGTTGATTATAGTTGTTTATAATGTCGATTACCAGCTTACGCCCCACAGGGTCAAGGCCGGACATGGGTTCGTCGAGGATAAGGATTTCCGGTTCGTGGAAGAGGGCATAGGCAAGGGCAGCCCGTTGTGTCATGCCCTTGGAAAACCGACGGATTGATTGATTCCCCGATTTGTCCAACTGTACCAATTCCAGGAGGTTGTTACTCCTTTCCCTTGTCTTTTCCTTTGAATACCCAGCAAGCTGTCCTGCAAAAGAGAGGTGATCCTGAAGAGTGAGGTGTTCATAGAGGCAGGGATTTTCTGGGAGGTAGCCAACCTTTTTGAGTGATGAAGAAATCTGCGGGGAATGGCCGCAGATAGTAACCTTGCCTTGCGAAGGACGAATGAATCCAGTGAGAATTTTCAGGGCGGTGGATTTACCGGCTCCATTGGGACCGACAATTCCAAAGACCTCTCCTTCAAGAACCGACAGAGTTAATCCTGTGAGCGCTGTTTTCTTTTTACCCAGGTCTGCAGTGTATGTTTTTTTGACGTTATCAAAAACAAGGTGTTTGATTTTTATCATGGGTACATAAAAAAACCCTTGCATGAAAAATACAAGGGTTTTTGACAAATATATGTGAAAAAAAGATTAACTGCTAGCGTTCCCCATATAGGTCCAGTCACCGAATGGGTTAGTCCCGTCGTAGTCATCAGTCCCGGCAGCACCAGGTTGGAAGTCGCCTGTATTTACAGTACCTGCGTCATCGGCATCCGGGTTGGCAGTCTGGTAATAACCGGATTCGGTAGATTCGATGCCGTAAACCATGCGGAAGTCCGACTGGGCGTTTACGTTTGTCGTTGCAAGTGCAAATGCATTGGGGTTGGTGTCGTAGCTCATCATTACACCAGGAGACAAGTCAATAGATAGGGTACCAGTTGTGGCACTATCACTTATTGAAACAGTGTTGCTTATATTCTGATCAGAAAGGGCTAGTGCATTTGAGGAAAAGAAAGGTATTGCTATGAGAGAGGCGATAGCCAAAGTAGATATCATATTTTTTTTATTCATAGTTAGACTCCCATGATTATTTTTAAATTATTTGCCTGTGTTAGTGTGGAAAGAGTTTAGTTAGGATAGTGTTGCCACTCAGCAAAAAAACCTTCCATATCAGTTCGTGCATTACGGCCGTCGGCTAGAGATGCAGAGTTATTGGCACGGGAGCGGTACTTGGTGAACTGGGGGATAGCAATCGCTGCCAAAATACCGATGATAGCAACAACGATCATTAATTCAATCAGGGTAAAACCCTTTTGACCATCTTTTCTTTTCAATTGTCTGTTAAACGCTCGAATCATGTGATCCTCCTTGGATTTATTCTGTTCAGGTTTGAGCATAGTTTGATAGTTTTCCCCTGTCTAGCATTTGGTGTGCCAGAAAAAATAAAATGGCTGCTTTTCATTTGATGACAGTTGCTTGAGGCGATTTTGTTCCCTTAAGTTTGCTGTTAACCTGGGGCGGAGAGATAGTTATTTTTCCGATTAGTGACGAAAAAGGGCACTTGTTTTGCCAAGGTGACCTTTTTTGTCATTTCGGTCTTTGCTTTTCTCTGGCTCATTTTTGTCAAAATGGATTCGTCCTTGATCCATTATTAATTTTAACGTAATAATAGTTAAATAAAATGTTAAAAATGATAATGCATGTGTAAACTATTTTTATAGTCACCTTGAAGAGTCTAAAAGTTTCCTTTGTTTTTATGAGCTTTATGCTCACTTTTATAGCCATGCTAATCGCCAACGGACTGGTTGTTTTGTTTTGGTATAATGATGCTATTACGCGCGAGATGCAATGTTTGGAGCAGAAAATCACCCATGCCTCCTCCTATTATGATGGCGCTAGAGGGTTTGAATCTTTGATTGACACTATAGGCGAACAGAGTGGAGCTGAATGTCTATATATCAATAGAGATGCTCAGGCAAAATGGCTAATATCCAGTGATAAATGTACAGCAAGGCTTGAAACTGTTATTCAGCAATCAGGGGCAAGTGGGACTACAGTCCGTCATGTTGGTTCTATGCTTAATCCCTTCTGGTCCCGTCTCTATTTAGCATTCAACGTAACAGCAGAGGATGACACTCCTTTATTCATTGCCCTGTCAATGCCGCTCAGGAGAATTTTCGATGATCTATGGCAAAAGGAGAAGATCGTATTGAGTTGCCTGGTAGTGAATGCCCTTATTTTTGCCATGTTGTTTTTTTATAGATTTTCAAAGTGGTATTTGCGTCCTATGGACAGACTGGTCGAGCTTGCAGATACCTATAAAGCTGATAATGATTTCGCTTTTTTGGGTGCAACCTCCCAAGGAGAATTCGGTCAACTTTCGCGCTCTATGCATTCCATGTTGGCTAAAATTGAAACAGACAGGCAGGCTTTGCGTCAATCGCTCAAGGAGTTGGAGCAAGTTAATAGAGAGTTGAAAGAAGGGCGACGCGAAATGGTTCAGGCTGAGAAGCTTGCTGTTACCGGCAGGCTGGCGGCGGGTCTGGCCCATGAAATTGGGAACCCCCTCGGGATTATTGGGGGATATATGGAACTGATGAAAAAGAATGATATTCAATGTGAAGAGCGGCTTGAGTATCTATGCAGATCCGAAGAAGAGTTGTCCCGTTTACATGGGCTTGTGCAAAAGTTGGTTGATTGCGGCCGCCCCTCAGTAATTTGTAAAGAACTTTTTCATGCCCATCCGATTGTTACCGATGTTGTTAATACTCTTCGTTACGGAAAAGCGGTGCGGGAGATTAATTTTACCGTTTCCTACAAGGCTGCAAATGACAAAGTTGAAGCAGAAGTCGATGGTTTAAAACAGGTGTTGCTTAACTGTGTACTGAATGCTGTCGATGCCGTGCAGGAAAGATATGGCAATGACGGAGGTCATATTGCCATACGAACCAGAAATAGAACATTGGGCGAAAAAGATTTTTGGGTACTCCAGATCGATGACAATGGGTGTGGCATTCCTGCTGCACAGCAGGATTCCATTTTTGACCCTTTTTACACCACCAAAGCTCCTGGAAGAGGTACCGGGCTTGGGTTAACCGTTTCCCGTTCAATAGTTGAAGTTGTCGGGGGAAAACTTATATTGAACAAAACTTCTTCCCAAGGCACCACCATGGAAGTTCTCCTGCCGTTGGCCGGTATAAATGAAAATGTTTTGTCCGGCTGCCAGCGATCGAGCGTTACGACATCATGAAGAATCCATTACACAAATTACTTATCATTGACGATGAAGCAAACATGCGTCATATGCTCGCCGCCTTGTTGAAACGCCATGGTTACGCTATTTGTGAAGCAGGTGATGGTAGGCAGGGGATACAGTTGTTACAGGAGCACCCTTTTGATTTCGTTCTCTGTGATGTGCGCATGCCGGAAATGGATGGGCTCACTTTTCTCCAGGAAGCGAGAGAGGTTTCTCTCTCTGCGACCATTATCATGATGTCGGCTTACGGTAGCGTGGAAGATGCTGTACAGGCCATGAAACTTGGTGCCTATGATTACATTGCCAAACCCTTTAAAGAGGATGAAATTCTGTTGGTCCTCGAAAAGGCGGGCGAGCGCTCCAGGCTGATTGAGGAAAATAAGAACTTAAAGAAGAAGATTGCGCTAGTAGAAGCGTCGAAAGGTTTTGCTTCAATGGTAGGTAAGTCGCCGGCTATGCAGGGTGTCTTTGAACTGGCTACCAAGGTGGCCCCCTATAATACCACCGTTCTCATTACAGGTGAATCCGGTACTGGTAAAGAACTCGTAGCTCGTGGTATTCATCAGTTGAGTCATCGAAAAGACGGACCATTTATTGCCGTAAATTGTGGGGCTATCCCTGAAAATCTATTGGAAAGCGAACTCTACGGTTATGTGAAAGGTGCTTTTACCGGGGCTGTAAGCGATAAACCCGGTTTGTTTGAAGAGGCCGCCGCAGGAACTCTCTTTCTTGATGAAATTGGAGAACTGCCCCTTGCCATGCAGGTAAAACTTCTCCGCGTACTCCAGGAGCATGAAATAAGGAGGATCGGTTCGTCGCGAAGCAGAGATGTCGATGTTCGAGTCATTGCGGCAACTGCACGCAATTTGGAGCACATGGTAACAGAGAAACGTTTTCGCGAAGATCTCTTTTACCGACTCAATGTTGTTAATGTCTGTTTGCCGCCACTCAGGGAGCGGCGCGACGATTTGCCCTTGCTCTGCGATCATTTTATTCGCAAAATGAATCATCGGATGGGGAAGCAGGTGACAGATATTGTTCCCAAAGCAATGGAGCTGGTCATGAGGCATGACTGGCCAGGGAATGTGCGAGAGTTAGAGAATGTGATTGAGCGAGCTGTAATTCTGGCTGAAAAAACGGCGATCCTTCCGGAAAATCTTCCGGAAAGATTTGGCGCCATATCCAGAAACCGTCGTATAAATGATTTTCTGGGTACTTATTCACTGAAGAAAGCTAAAATGATCATGGAAGAGAAGTTGATAGCCAGGTCCATGGAAGCTTCTGGAGGAAATAAAAGTAAAGCCGCAAAAATGCTGGAAATAAGTTACCCTTCCTTATTGTCCAAATTAAAGCGTTATAACCTCCATGAACGAAAATATCGTTAAATTTTGCCTGCTGCCTCTGCCCGTCTATGAGTAACCGTGTCCACAAATGGCTTGTTTTTTGTCTGTTGACGATCATTATCGTCTCTGGGATGCTTGCCCGGCTTTATCCCATTGGCAATTGGTTGGAGCATAAGGATAGATTTTTCTTTAATAATAAAGAAGTTCCCTTGCTGGTTACTGTTGATGGCTATTTTTATCTCGAAGCTGCTCAAGCCGTACAGCAAAATACCTATAATGCAGTTGATCCCAGGCGTCACGTTCCTGTTGGGCATGAACGATCCTCTGTTCCTCCGCTTCTTTCAGTCCTGCTTGCAGGTTTAAACACGTTGACAGGGGTTTCTCTTGAATGGTTAGCCATTTTGCTCCCTGGAGTTATTGGCGCATTCTTGGCGATACCATCCTGGCTAATCTGTACAGTTCTTCTGGAAAAAGTTCGACAGCCTGTGTGGAGAAAAAACCGGTGCTTGGCCGCTGCTCCCTGGGCTGCGCTCGTTGCAGCTTGCTTTACCATTTTTTCTCCAATGTATCTTGAGCGCAGTGCTCTTGGATGGCTTGATACCGATATACTCAACATCACTTTGTCGTTATTATTATGCTTTCTCGGGATAAAGATTGCCGACAGTAAATCTGACTCGGAAGGTGTGGTTGCATTGGTGATATTTGGTGCAGTTGCATGTGTTTTTGCTTGGTGGTGGGATCAGTCATTGACAGTGGTACTCGCTTTAGCAGGAGTTCCTTTGGCTGTAGCCCTTCTTTTCTTGCTTTTCCGGGACCGCAAAAGATGTTTGCTCCTCTTTACTTGTCTAGCTCTTTGCTGCGTGTTTATTGGTTGGTGGAAGGGGTGGAGCACTCTTAATCCAAAAGGGCATTTTCAGCATATTGTCAATATCTATAATTATATTCAGACAGATGGAGGTGTGTCTGTTTTTCAGCCTTCGGGTAGGACTGTTTCTGAGCAGGCTGGTGCAAATTTTGCTGTTATCGTCGCAAAAGGATTCGGGGGGCTCCCTGCATTTGTAATTGCGGGTAGTTTTTTCCTTCTTCTGGCACTGCTTACCCAGGGGTATATTTTATTTTTGGCCGGTATTGTTTTGGTCGGTTTGTTATCCTTTGATGGATTACGGTTTATTATTTTTCTCGCCCCTGTTTTCGGCTTGGGTATGGGGTTTGCTGTATATTTTGTGTTCTGCTTGGTTCGTCAGCGGTGGATAAGTTTGAGCATCTTGGCAGCTATTATCGGGATTGGTGGGTTTGGACTTGTTGAACCTGTTAAAAGTCTCCAATGGCGGGTGCCCCGTCGATTGCCGGTTATTTTTGACGCTATGCGTACGATAAAAGCGCATTCGTCTGAAGAGAGCGTCATATGGGCGTCTTGGGGGCATGGTCACCCGCTTGTCTATTACAGTGATCGAGGTGTGATTGCTGATGGGATGTATCATTCTGCACAGTTGCAGTATGTACTTAATTATCCGTTGTCTGTTGCCAGTGACCGGTTGGCGGCAAATTGGATATCTTTCTATGTCGCACGGGGGCCTTCGGGGTTGCGAAAGATAAATGAACAACTAGGGGAGAACAGCGAAGACTGGGGAGAGGGACTGGCAGGATTGCAGAAAATCCTTGCAGCAGGTCCAGTAGAGGGGCGAAAGATACTGGATAAAGAGTATGGGGTAAACGGCACAGAGGGGGAGAGTATCTTGCAGTTTATTTTTCCGACTCAACAGCGGCCAATGTTTCTTTTACTCGATTATCTGATGCTGAACCAGGCCTGGTATCCCACTGGACAATGGAACGTGAAGCTGAGAAAGCAACCTACTCGACAACATTTTATAAGCATGGATCGGGTTCAGTTGGGGAAAAATGGTTTTCTTCGAGCAAGAAACCTGAATAATAAAGTAATGATTGATATCAGGAAAGGGAGGGTGGATATTGCTGGAGATACTATTGCTTTGCGTTCCCTTTCTGTTCGGGCAGGGGATAAAATGTTGAGAAAAAGGTACAAGCATTCTAAAGGAATGGTTGTATATGCCAATCTTGGAGGAGCAGTCGGCATGCTGGGTAGCCAAAAGGTGGCAAATGCATTGCTCCCTAAGCTGTTTTTTGAAACTGCCAAGTCAAAGTATTTCACCCCTGTTGATAAGCATATGCCTTTTTATTCTCTTTGGAAGGTGAACGGAGAAAAGTATCACGGAGAGAAATAGGCTTTTGTAAAATTTATTACTATTTTTTTCGTCATGTTGTAAAATTTTTTGTCATTTTTTTATTTTTGGCGATAAGGACATTGGTTGAAAGTGCCATGTTATTACCCCGATATTAGGTTGTAAATGGCTTTTATTTGTTTAAGGAAAATGCTATGGGGTAAAAATTGCATGGTATTAGTCGTTGGTGATTTTTTTCTATCATGATATATGGAGATAGTCTTGAATGGTAAGCGGTTGCTCAATTCGTTTTTTAGGAAATAACACCATGGAATTAATACAAAGAAATGATCAATCTGTTTCCCGGGGTGGATTCACGCTCATCGAACTGATAATGGTTATATGCATCATTGGAATACTGAGTACAATTGGGTATTCGCAAGTGCATAAGTGGCTGCCTGACATGCGGCTCAAAGATGCAGCCCAGGATATGTACGGGCACATGCAAAAGGCAAGACTGGGAGCGGTGAAAACAAATGATACCTGGGCAGTAGTCTTTGATAAGGGAGACAACTCCTATTCCCTTTTTTCCAGTTGGGGCGTTGATAATGACAATGAGGGTACTGTTAACTTAGGGATGTACAAATACGACATCAAGTATGGCCATGGCGCAGCCGACTCTTCAGTTGTTGGTACAACAGACTTCCATGACGACATTACTTATACAGGCAATACGGTCGTTTTTAATCCGCTTGGGACAGGCAGTGCCGGATACATCTATCTGGAAAACAAAGAGAGTGACACAACCTATGCTGTAGGTTCGCAAACAAGTGGCGTTATCAAAATAAAGAGATGGGGTGGAGGAGCATGGCAATGATAATATGCTCACATAGTTTTTTTAGGCAGAACAGCAGAGGGTTCACACTGATTGAACTCATGATTGCCATGGTTATCTCAACCATGATTTTGGCTGCAGTGTACGGGGCATATAAGGTCCAGCAGGACCATGGCCTTGCCCAGGAGCAGGTGACTGAGATGCAGCAGAATTTGAGAGTGGGCTTGAATGCGTTGGTACGTGAGGCTAGATATGCCGGCTATGACCCCGACGATAAAGGGTATGGCATTACGGGATTAGGTGCAAATGAGTTTCGCTTTACCATGGATAACGATGATGGTGGAATGGATAGCCGTGATTTGGCTTTGTATGCGCCCGGAGATGCCGATGCGGACGATACAAATTCCGTCAGGATTACCAGCGGTGGATCAGCTGTTGCTGATAACATAGAGGAGTTAGAGTTTCGGTACTTGAATGAGGACAATGATGTAACAACTATTCCTCAAGACATTCGAACTGTAACCATTACCATGCTTGCCCGTGCAGATAATCCGGATAGAAAATTCACCAGTGTAATGACGTACACATCTCCTTCAGCTACAACCTGGGGACCACATAATGACAATTTCCGGAGAAGAATGCAGTCCGTGACCGTCAAATTGAGAAATATGGGGTTAAATGATGAATAAGAAATGGCTGCAGGAAAGCGCTGGTTTCACTCTCATAGAGGCCCTTACGGCTATGGCCGTATTATCAGTTGGGATCATCACCCTGTACACCATGCATGTCGTTGCCATTAAAGGCAATTCAGTGGCGAACAGCCTGACAACTGCAGCAAACTGGGGGGTGGACAAGGTTGAGCAACTACAGGCTCTCCCTTATGATGATCCAGAACTGGATGATGGTGCCGGTGATAACGACGGCTGTGTCGGTCTGGATGATTGGCCCGACGCCGATTTCGGACCTGTGACAAATGGTATTTATAGCGTTTACTGGAATGTGGCTACTGATTGTACGCTTACTGCTGTACCTTTGGCGCAGCGACCAAAGCATATTCGGGTTATCGTGAACAGGTCTATACGAGGAGTCGATAAACAGGTGGTGTTTAACTATATTAAACAAAACAGTATGTAAGGGGTTGCCTTGAAATATTATTTTGTGAAAACAAGTGAGGAAGAGGGGTATATCCTCGTCGTCACATTGCTCATAATGCTGGTGTTGACCATCATTGGTATTGCTGCCAATCGTAATACCACTATCGAATTGCAGATAGCCGGCAATGACCGGACGCAAAAAGAGACCTTTTATGATGCTGATGGGGGCACAGAGCTTGCCCAGGAATTATTGGAACAGAATATTGCCTGTTTGAGCTTTTCCTCTGTCAACGTGAACGGGTTCAATGCAGATGATACCTATAAAATAACCGTGGACAATGACTCCCTTGGTTTTTGGCGTGCTTTTGCTCCTGTTTCTCCACCGACTGACAGCGATAGAACATTTTATTTTCCAGAGTACAGCGGGAATGAGCCGCATACCAATTTCAAGCTGGGCGGCAATACAAAACTTAATACAGGTGCTGCCATTCAAATGGCTGCCGGGTATGAAGGGCGCGGTAAAGGGATTGGTACCGGTGGTGCCTCGCTCGTCTATGATATTTTCTCTAATCGAATTGGTAAAAACAACAGTGAATCTCTTATCTACGTCGAATATTATCATATTCTTGGCCAGGAAGGGGATTGTTATTACTAGGTTTTTTTTTCGTAAATCAAAGGGTCCGCATTTACCATGAGTGATAGTCAGGAAAGGAGATATAGGATGAAGAGCATACAAGTTGCACCAGGGTCTCTTTGGATGTTGGTGTTGTTGTTATTCGCTTCCTCGCCAGTTACTGCTGCAGCAAGTGTATGCTCTGAGGGGACAGGGGTGCCACCTTTTCTTCAAGGAGGAGCAGATCCGAACCTTTTGTTGATGATCGATAATTCAGGCTCTATGCTCGACTTGGCTTATACCGATTCAGCTGCGCAGTGTTTTGACGACACTTTTTTGGTCGATGCAGATGGTAACTCCGATACTACCATGCAATATGCCGGTAATTTTGAGCGGGATACATGGTACGAGTGGAGCTTTGGGCTGTATGATCCTTGGTCACACAACACGGCATATGGTGGTAGTGGGCAGCCTCAGCGGGTATATGTAAACGGTATTATTTATCAAGTTGATGGGGCATGTACTTCTTCCGGGGAAAATTTGCTCGATGATACCGGCTGTGAGTGGGAAAAGATCTCCGAGTTTGAGTTCTGGGGTAATGGTGTTACCTATACGGCTGGGACAATTTTGTTCCGCAATAATCAGTTGTATAGCAATGTAGCGGATTGTGAGAGTTCTGGAACCAATTTGGAGAACGATACTGTTTGTGAATGGGAACCCGTGGACTCAACCTACCAGGGCGGCCACACAAACGGAGATATAGTTAGCTATAAGGGGACGTTTTACGAGGCAATTGGCACACCGGATGAGTCACCTGAAGAGGATACAGATGGCAGTGACTGGTTGATGCTCGATGAGGGAAAATTTGTTGCCACTACAGTCACCGATATTTCGACCCATTGCGATGCTGCAGATGGTACGGCGGAATACAATGATAATCTGTGTATATCAATAGATACGACCACCACCCCGGATACGGTTACGCAATTTGTAGCTAGTGGTAATTTCCTCAACTGGGCATCAGCTTCAAAATTTGACGTGCAGAAGCAGATTCTCACCGGCGGCAAATATGACTATGCAAACAAGCGTCTTGTTTCGGAAAGCAGGGGGTGCTCTGGGCTTGGTTTCGCCAAACAAGTGAGTCTCCAGAGTACGAATATATTGACCCTGAGGGTCAGAGGGAAGACAACTGATGGTAACCTCTTGCTCTGGGACCAGGTAGATTCTACAGATGACACAACTCGTATAGAGATATTGGGGGTTACGTCCTTTGGTTTCGATTATTCGAAATGCGAGGGCGCTGTTACAAAAATCCTAAACCATGGTCTCAATGGCGCACAGAATGAAATTGATACTTGTCTTGAAGCACCAGCAGGTGTCACCAACGGAGACCAACGGGCCGCCCTGAATCACGCCCTGCAATATTGCTGGCAGAGCAACCCCCAGTTAAGCAAGATATATAAAGAAACAGGAACAGGTAGTGGAACCTGCGATGTTGTCTACGATGCCTTTGCACCGTCCAATATCCAGCCATGGTACAATGCCTATCACTGTTATGGCATTTTTGATCCACAAACACCGCATGACGAACGTGTAGGGTATGTCGGTCGATGTTGGAACCAGGGGACTGCTATTGTTGACAACGATGATTCCGGAAGCGGAACACCAGCAGCCTGTGTTCCCAAGGCTGCTGTTCCTGCAGATGATGGCGGATGTGACGGTGACTGTGAGTATGGAGACCCTTATTATAGGTATAAAAATGATGGTGGATATAATTACGAGTGTACCAGTCACCAACAAAATAGTGGAGAATGTCAAAACGATAATTCGTACACCCTTCTCTATGAGTGGGATGATGGCTCCGGTTCCTGTTTGTCGAGTGACGTCGGCGGAGATGATTCTGACCAAGAGATAATTGCCGGATGGAGCGGTGAAATTGACGGTGATCCTTACACCAAAGCGCCTGACAGCGTGACCACGGCTGAGGCTGAAGCGGCAGATATTCCAACTTCCACCGGCCTAAATAGTGATGCGCAATACCTCTGTATCTGGCAGGCAATGGAAGATTACTGCGATGATATGACCAGGCCCGAGGTCATTGATCCCTCAGAAGAGGCAAATACGACAACAGAATACGGCAATATACCCGCCAATCTTATTGATGCCGGAGTCATGAATCAGTTGGGCATAGATTATCCCCTCATGGTGATGAAGGGGTATATTGCTCACGATGAAAGACCAGAAAATATTATCCAGAACCAGGCAAGCAAAGGACTTCGTATCGGTGCCATGGCCCTCAATTTCGTCGGTGCCCAGACAGAATGTGATGCTGCGTATGTTACAGAGGGGATTGAACGCTACTGCCCACAAGGAAATCTTGATGGTGCATTGGTAATTACCCCCATAAGATCAGGTGAATATATTGCTGACAACGATGATGCCACCTATTCATCCGGGGTCAGGCGACATGTGGATGATGTAGCTGCCAGTATTAACGATATGCGAGCTACGTCCTGGACTCCTCTGGGCGAAGCGATGTTTACAGCGATAGGCTACTTCACTCAAAATAATCAATTATGCCTGAATCGTGACGAATCGGGAACGTGTATAGATTTCCCCATAGGGGATGAGAGTGATCCTATTCAATACTCCTGTCAGGATAATCACATTATCTTGATCACTGAAGGTGAGTCGACCGCAGATATTAACGCGACGGTTGCCTCGTTTGTTGATGATCCCAGCCTTTATTATGGAGAAGGTGCTGTCGCTGATGATGATACTACCGGTGACGATGATGCTGATGATACGGTCAATAGCTGCTCTTCTCTGTTTGGAAGTACATTTTTCGATGATATGACGTGGTGGGCTAAACATGCTTTGCCATTGTATACTGTCAGGCAGCTTGAAGGGAACGACAAACAACCTATTTATACCCATGTTGTGACAACCGGCGATTTGGAAGACAGTGGCACTGGGGAATGTAATCCAACTACACTGATGGAGCAAGCTGCGCAAAACAGCGGTGTGGCATTATATTCAGGGGAAGACCCTGATGATCTGGAGAATAATCTTGAAGCCGCCCTTGCCGATATTCTCAGCAGGGCCTCTGCGGGTTCAGCAGCATCGGTAATATCCAGTTCGCGAAGTGGTGCCGGGGCTGTTTATCAAGCCATTTTTTGGCCGGAAATATCAGACAGTGACGGCAATAGCGTCCAGTGGGTTGGAGATCTGCATGCACTCTTTTTAAGCTCCGACGGATTGTTGTATGAAGATACGAATGGAGACGGCATTCTCTCCCCATCCGGTGATTTAAATAATGATGGTGATGTTGATGATGCAGGTGATATTGATGATGGATCTGGAAATGATATAGGGACTGATAAACGTATTGTGTTCTTTTATAGTGATACTGCTCAAAGAACCAGAGCTTGCTACGATATCACCAATTATGATTTTGATACAGGAACGTGTCCTGATGACCCTGATCCAGGTAATTTTCTTGAAGGTGACTGTGGGGAGAATGGGTTTACTCATTGCGCAGAACTTGATGATGTTAAATTCCTCTGGGCAGCTAACCAGCGATTAAGGGAAAAAGATCCAGTTTCTCGTACCATTTTTACCTGGAACGACCTGAACAATAACGGAATTGTAGATGATTCCAATAATGACCCTGATGATTTCCCTGACGATGAAATAATTAATTTCAATACATCTGCTGATTGGGCTGGATTGAATACTGCTGCCCTGGCCAGTGGCCGTGGCTCTGTAACCGGCGATTTTTTGTCCAGTGACACGGATAAATGGGCTAGCTTTGTCGACAACGACGGTTCAGATATGGAACTTGACGCGATGAATGCCCTGGTGAGTTGGATACGAGGCGAGGATATGCTTCTCTCTGAAGATAACGATGACCTCAATGTGAACGGACGTCTGGATAAGGCGTTACGGAGCAGACAGTTTAACTTTGACGGGGTTACCGAGGAGTGGCGCCTGGGGGATATCATTCATTCCACTCCTGTGGTTGTGGGCAGACCGGCTGAAGCATACCAATATGTCTATCGAGATCCCACATACGCGCTCTATGCTGCAGCCTGGAATGAAAGACGACAGACTGTTTATTTGGGAGCCAATGACGGTATGCTCCATGCCATCAATGGTGGCTACTATTATGAGCATCTGCTAGGTTTTTGCTGTAACCCGGTTAATGAGGACGGAGAGTGTGAGACTAATGACCAACCGGTAAATGGGGTTTGCGCAAATGGTCCTGACTTGGGTGAGGAATTATGGGCCTATATCCCCTATAATTTGGCACCCCATTTAAGCTGCTTGGCGAATCCGAACTATACCCACAAATATTATGTCGATCAAAAACCACGCATTTTCGATGTTCAGATTTTTGAAGAAGAAGGAACTTGCTCGACTGACCTCATTGGTGATGATTGCGTCCACCCTGGCGGGTGGGGGACCATATTGGTCGGGGCTATGCGTTTTGGCGGCGCCCCGGTAACTGCACAAGATCAGCACGGTTTAGCTACTGATAATCGAATCTTTACCTCTGCATATTTTGTTCTGGATATTACCGATCCTGATTCTCCGCGGTTACTTGGTGAAATGACCATGACTTCTGAACAGGAAGATGGAGAAGACAAGTACGTTGACCTTAACTATACTACCTCTACGCCGACCATGGTGGTGATGAAAGATGATGATGGCGAGGTAACATCTGACTGGTATTTGGTTTTAGGTAACGGCCCCACTGATATCGATGGTTCCAATGAAGCTGGCGAGCAGGGACGAATTGCTGTTATTCCATTAAAATGGCTGGTAGGAGATATAACAAGCTGGACGAGTGGGATACCTGCCATGATAGATAACTCGCTGAGTGCGAGAACTGCATTTCGAATTCCAAATCGAAGGCCAGATGCAGCAAGTGAGGGGGGAAGGTTTTTAGTTCCATTGCCGAGTGAAAATGCAAGTTTTATTTCTGATTTGATTACCGTTGATTTTGATGTGGAAAACCTTACTGGAAGTATTGACACCGGCGCGTTATATAAATCAGATGCTGTGTATTTCGGGACAACTGATGGTGTAACGTTTAGCACATATGATAACGATGATACGAAATACTGGAACGGAGGAGGTCGGCTGTTTCGGTTAGTAACCAAAAAAATAGATGGAGATGGTGTGGAACAGTTTTCGACTCCTTCAGAATGGCCTGATCAGTGGAGTTCCGATGATAATGATCCCATCAGATTATTAATAGATGCAAAGGCGCCTATCACTGCTGCTCCTTCTGTTGGTTATGATGGGTACAATTTCTGGGTGTATGGTGGAACCGGTCGATTTTTTGATAAGGATGATAAAACCGATAGGAAATCGCAACGGTTTTTTGGCATACGTGAACCAGTGTCCACCCCGTCAGTAGGTGGATTTGCCTGTGCAGATGGTATTTTTACCTGGAATGAGATTGAATGGGATGTAGACAATGATAATACAGATAATAATCAAACATTGGTAAGAAACAGTATACCTGGCAGTAGAGGGTTGATGCGCACTGATGCTTTTCTTGTTGCTGAAGAAGACCAATCGTCAATTTTTAGCGGTCTCCTGTCAACACCTGTCTCTTATCTCAGGTTTGGTTACTGCTATGATGATGATGAGGATTCCTCTACCGCCGATTATTGTGAATACAATACGAGTGAGATAGCAAGTTTAGCTGGAGTAAGTGATTATAAGCAAGTGTATTGGCCAGATGATATGGCACGGACTGTCATTTATCTCGATCCCGCTAATCCTGCTGATAACGACGAAATGGCTACCTTTGACAACCTGCAGAATTATATCGCAGGTACAGGGTGTATTGGTGAAGACACGTCTACCGGCATTGATGGTTGGTATCGTGAATTTCATGATGAGCGGGAAAGAAATATTGGTCAGGCATCTCTTCTTGGTGGCCTCCTCGTTTATACCGGTTATCGGCCGGATGATGATATATGTGAGCCGGAAGGGGAGAGTTTTCTGTATGGGATACATTATCAGACAGGGACAGCCTGGAAGGAAAATGTTTTTGGAACATTTTCTAATGATAGTGGTGAAAGTTTTGTGATGGATCGGCTTGGTCTTGGACGGGGCGTGGCCACCACCCCAAGTATGCATGCCGGGACAGGAGAAAATGACTCCAAGGCATTTATTCAGACGAGTACCGGTGAAATTATTGAAGTTGAACAGGAAAATTTACCCATTAGTAATACCAGAAGCGGGCGCTCTGCCTGGAGTGATAGGCGGCAATAATTTTATTCTTCTGGGTAGCTATATCTACATCCATATATTGTGGTTTAGCGATTTCTTTTGAGCTGAGTTGACATCTGCGAAATCGTGAAGATTCTTCCTCTGTCACTTTTATGGGTTTAATCAAATATTTTGATTAAACCCATAATTTTTTCTCTTGACTTCTCCTCCACTCCCATTTAAATAGTATCATTTACTGAATAGCGGTTCAGTTTATCGTTCTGCTGCTACATTCACATTTGATGATGTCAGAACGGATATTTATTATAGGCTTTAATCCCTATTGATAACTAAACAGAGAGGAAACATTATGAGTAAGTTAGTTGCGCCTCACGGCGGTAAAGGTCTTGTTTGTGCTTTACTTGAAGGTGCCGAGCTTGAAGCTGAATTGGCAAAAGCAAAAGGTCTCAAGCAGGTAGAAGTTACAGATCGCGCTAAAGGCGATTTGATCATGATGGGTATCGGTGGATTTTCCCCTCTTGAAGGATTTATGGCAAAAGCTGACTGGAAAGGCGTTTGTGAAAATTTCCAGATGGCAGATGGTACATTCTGGCCTGTACCTATTACCCTCGATGTATCTGCTGCTGATGCCGGTGAAATTAATGAAGGTGACGAAATTGCTCTGGTAAATGATGGCGAAGTATATGCCACCATGAAAGTTACCGAAAAATACGAAATGACCGAAGCCGACAAGAAGTGGGAATGCGAAAAAGTATTCATGGGCGAAGGTGAAGAGTCTGTAGACGGCAAATTCTGGGAAATCGCTCCTGACGATCATCCTGGCGTAATCATGGTTATGAACCAGAAAGAGTTCAACCTTGCCGGACCTGTAAAAGTACTTTCTGAAGGCGAGTACAAAAAAGAATACCCAGGCGTATACCTGAAGCCTGCAGAAACCCGTGCTATGTTTGATGAGCGTGGATGGGCAAACGTTGCAGCACTGCAGCTTCGTAACCCAATGCATCGTTCTCATGAGTTCCTTGCCAAGATTGCTGTAGAAGTATGTGACGGCGTTTTGATTCACTCTCTGATCGGTAACCTTAAGCCTGGCGATATTCCTGCGGAAACTCGCGTTAAAGCCATTGAAATCCTCATTGAAAACTACTTTGTTAAAGAGAACGTTATCAATGCCGGTTACCCACTTGATATGCGCTATGCTGGTCCTCGTGAAGGTCTGCTCCATGCTACCTTCCGTCAGAACTACGGTGTAAATAACATGCTGATCGGTCGTGACCACGCTGGCGTTGGTGACTTCTATGGCCTGTTTGAAGCTCAGGAAATCTTTGATCGCATTCCTGAAACTGGTGATGCTGCTAAAGATCTCCAGTGTAAGCCAATGAAGATTGACTGGACATTCTATTGTCACAAATGTGATGGTATGGCTTCTCTGCGTACATGTCCGCATACCAAAGATGACCGTGTTATCCTTTCCGGTACCAAGCTGCGTAAAGCACTTTCTGAAGGTGCTGAGATCGTTGATCACTTTGGTCGTGATGAAGTTCTTGATCACCTCAAAGCTTACTACGCAGGACTTACCGAAAAAGTTGAAGTTAAGATGCAGGGTGCCGCTTCTGGTGAATCCATGTAATTAACGCTTCTTTTTTTAGCGTTTGTTGTTTGAGGGGGTACCGGGTTACGGTATCCCCTCTTTTTTTTCTTTTCATTGTTTTAATATACGGGTAAACGATTCCTATCATAAAAAATGTGATAGGTTACCGAGACCCTCGGTTTTTCATGCTGTTCATCCCATTCAGGGTGGATAAGCGCAGCGCATCCACGCGGCATCAGATGCCTGGAATTGGTGGATGCGCTGCGCTTATCCACCCTACACAGAAGTAGCACCGCCAGAAGATTCGTATCATAAAAGATTACAAAGGTTACTGTGTCATGAAGGAACAAACTCTCATAGTCGGTCTGGATGAGCGTAGCTACCCTATTCACATAGGTAGTGGCGTGCTCAATCAAATTGGTCCTACTCTAGCCGCTGATCCGGTAGGAAAGCGATACGGGATCATCAGTGACGATAACGTTGCAGAACTATACGGTCAGCAAATAATCGCTTCGTTAACCGACGCAGGCCTTGCTTGCGAGTTGATCGTCTTCCCAGCCGGTGAAGAACAAAAACACACACTGACAGTCACCGATTTAGTCAGTGAGCTTGCCGGGCGAGGATTTGATCGCGGTGATGCTCTTGTTGCCCTTGGTGGTGGTGTTGTTGGTGATATCACCGGTTTTCTTGCCTCTATCTACATGCGGGGTATTCCTTTTGTGCAAGTTCCAACCTCTTTACTTGCTCAAGTTGATAGTTCTGTCGGCGGCAAGACAGGCGTTGATATCCCTGAGGGGAAAAATCTGATAGGTACCTTTTATCAACCCAGGGCCGTGTATATTGATATAGACGTATTGAAAACATTACCTCCGGAAGAATTTCGTGGAGGTTTGGCCGAAGTGATTAAGTACGGTGTCATTATTGATAAGGATTTCTTTGCCTTTTTAGAAGAAAACCAAAAGGCAATAAGGGACATGGAACCTGAAACACTTGTTTCCATGATTTATACTTGCTGCCAAATCAAGGCCAACGTTGTTGAGCAGGATGAACGAGAAGGCGGATTAAGGAGAATTTTAAATTTCGGGCATACCATCGGGCACGCGGTTGAAGCCGCTTCCGGATTTAAAATTATCCATGGCCTGGCAGTGTCCATCGGTATGCATGCGGTAACGCAACTGGCAATCCAGGGTGGATACACCACGGATCCGGTGTTGCAAACCCTGGATAACTTACTACGTGCCTACAACCTACCTTTGGAAATTCCTGCTGAGCTCGATCGAAAAAAGATAAGAGCCTATTTACAGACAGATAAAAAAACTGTTGGTGGCCAGATTTTTTTCGTCCTACCGGAAGAGATAGGCAAGGTCATTATTACTGATCAGGTGAGACCCGAGGATATTGACCTTGTGCTTGGTAATAGTTAAAATTCACTTTTTATAGGCTAACTCCTCTTTCAATCTCATAATTACACTAAAATCATTATGCCCATTTACGAATTTTACTGCGACCAGTGCAACACAGTCTTTAATTTTTTTTCACAAAGGGTCAACACCGAAAAACGCCCAGATTGTCCCAAATGCGGTAAAGTAGAGCTAGAGAAAATGATGTCGACCTTTGCCACTATCGGCAAAGCAAAAGAGGATGACGGGAGCGATCCTTTGGCCGGCATGGATGAGTCAAAAATGGAACAGGCCTTTGAAGGACTTATGCGTGATGCCGAGGGAATGAACGAAGACGATCCGCGGCAGATGGCAAATTTAATGCGCCGTTTTTCAGAGAAAACCGGGCTTTCTCTTGGCGAGCAGATGGAGGAAGCCATCGCTCGTATGGAAGCAGGCGAGGACCCTGAACAAATAGAGCAGGAAATAGGGGACTTAATGGATTCGGATGATGCATTCAGCCTTGAAGCAATGAAAAAGAAAGTGAAGAAAGGACCTAAACCACCAGTGTATGACGATAAATTGTATGAACTCTAAGGATTATCTAAAGGTAACTCACCGGGCTGAGAATTCTTTGATTTATCCCTCCGTTACGCTCATGGAACTGTAATACCTAAATCTTGCATGGCAAACATGACAAAAATGCTTTTAGTTACGTTTTTCCAGACTGTTATCGGTTTTATCAACAAGAAATCAGTTCCCTTTTATGTGAGTTACATTTAAGAGCATTTTTCTCATGCTTGCCACCCTTCGGGATTGCCGATTTTACCGAATCTGCATTGTTTGCGCACACTTGAAGTACTACAGTACGTCTGCGTGTACGCAGCCTCGCACTTTCGGCAAACTTGGCAATTGCAGTATTTAGGTAATATGTTATTTCACTACCAGTGTTCCTGCCATCGGCATTCTTCTTCCCGGTACATCCCCAGTGATCGTCATCTTTTGCGTTGCATCTCCAAGGATTAGTTCTCTCGTAAACAACTGCTTAGAACAGCCAGTTCTACTTTATTGTTTGCTTGTTTGCTGGTTGTGCGTACAATATATCTATTGAATCAACAGCTTGGATTTTTCATTACCACTGTTGAAAGTGGGAATTGCAAAGGAATTTACCCAGCGTAAAGCACATGTATGTAATTGAACAAATTGATACTGCAGGCATGAGCAACCCGGGATAAAGGCGCTTACGGAGAGAGGCAGGAAACAATGAATAGAAAGCTCGTAATAGTGATGATGGGGCTGCCCGCCCGCGGTAAATCGACCATGGCGCGAAAGTTAAGCCGTACGTTGGAACTTGATGGAGTAAAAAGCGCGATTTTTAATAATGGTGACCTTCGCCGGCGGATGAGTGAAGAGAATACTTCTTCATCAATATTTTTTTCGCCGGGGAATCCTGAAGGTGTTGCTTTTCGAGAGAAAATATCTTCGGTAAATATTGAGAATGCCCATAAATTTCTTCGCGGAGGGGGCTGTGTTGCCATTTTAGATGCCAGTAACGTGACTCGTAAACGGCGCCGGAAAATTCAAGATACGTTTTCTGAAACACCTTTACTGTTCATTGAATGTATGAATGCGGATGATGAAGCTTTGGAAGCCAATCTTGAACGTAAGGCAGGTCTCAGTGAATTCAGCGATCGCACCAAAGAAGAGGCGATAGCAAGTTTTTTAAAAAGGATCAAATACTACGAATCCATCTATGAGCCTTTGGATGTGGAACCCAACCGCATTCTGGTGGATTCGTTTGAAAGTTGTATTTTGCAGGAACAAGCCAGCTATGAGGTGCCTTATTATGACCGTATTCGTGATATTTTAACCACCAGGGTGGTGCGGAATCTTTTCCTGGTTCGTCATGGAGAGACTTTTTTTAATGTGGAAGACCGCATCGGCGGCAACAGTGAGCTCACTGACAAAGGGTTTGAGCAGGCCAAATCTTTGGCCGAGCATTTTGCCACCCAGCGCATTCCTATCATATTTACTTCCAATTATAAGCGAACCCTGCAAACAGCAGAAACTATAAGGGAACGTCAGGATTTTTGCTCAATTATTGCTTTACCTGAATTTAATGAAATTCATGGCGGTGTTTGCGAAGGGATGACCTATAAGCAGATCAGCGAGCAAATGCCGCATGTCGCCAGGGCAAGAAGATTAAATAAATATAATTACATTTATCCTGAAGGCGAGGGGTATAAGACCATGGAAGAGCGGGTGCATCGTGGTCTGAAAAAAGTATTTTATCTCAACAATTACGATGAAAATATTATGATTGTCGGCCATAAGGCCGTGAACAGGATGATTCTGTCCAAATTTCTTTCTCGCCAGGAAAAAGAAATACCCTACATTTATATGCCGCAAAACCGTTATTATCACATTCAGATCAACCCGCATAAGCGGATTTTTGAGCTCATACCCTACCATACCGCATCTGTTTGAAAGCAGAGAAATGTTTGGGCGGGTAAATTTTCAAGCTGTGGATGAGGCCCTCTGTTTGTATAGGGTTACTGGAGTGAGGTTGTGTCGCTGTTGTCAACCCGGTGGCTGATACCGTGTTTTTTCTCTTTTTCGCTGATGATTGCCTCGGCTTCCTCTTCACTTATATCCAGTGAGTCGGCTAATTGTGACAATGAATAGCAGGGGGTTCCGTCTTTGCCATAGCCGAGAGGTTCTAACTCTGGAAAACTTTCCATGGTGGCATGGCCGGATGCCTGTTTGAGCAGTTCCTGTATTTCCGGAGGGCCATAAACAAGGAGCCATTCCACCGCTTCAGCCCATACCTTACTGTCCACTGTCGGATGGTTGAGGATTTCCATTGCCGTTTCTGTATCCCATTCCTGCCTGAACTGTGTCATAACGTTATTCCTTAAAAATATTTTGGTACCTTGCAGGTCCTATACTATACTGAAAGGAGTTATCCTCACAACCACTAGTTTGTCTCCACATATGAAAGATGTGAGTTGATCAACAACAAAAAAAGCACCAAAAAATATCATCGCCTTCAATGGTGTATCAAGGTTTTTTTTACTTACCTTTGCAGAAATTTTGTAAGCATGATGTTGAGATTGATTGAAAAAACCGTTTATAGTCGGAGGCAAGTTCAATATGCCCTTTACGAGGGAAAGGACCTATGGAAGCAAATAATCTTATTTTTTTAGAATCACTGGAATGGTTTGATGAGTCCGGCGAGGCACTGTTGCACCGTTTACCTGAGCACGGCTCAGGGGAGATTAAGTTTGGCGCCCAGCTAACAGTGCGTGAAAATCAGGCAGCGGTGATGTTTTATAAGGGGCGTGCCTGCGATGCCTTTCCTCCGGGACGACATACCTTAAAGACCGGAAATATTCCCATTCTAACCAAGATCCTTTCTCTTCCCTGGGGGATGACCAGTCCCTTGAGGGCAGAAGTATACTTTGTCAACCTCAAGGTTTTTACCAATCTCAAGTGGGGGACCAAAGATCCGGTGGCGTTTCGTGATTCAGAGCTTGGTCTGGTCAGGTTGCGCGCTCACGGTGTGTTTAATATTCGGGTGGTGCAGCCGATACTGTTTATTAATACACTTGCCGGTACCATGGGAAAATATACAACCCGGCAGATTGAAGATTATTTACGCCGGGTGATTGTTTCCAGATTCAATGATTATCTCGGCGAGACGCTTGACTCCCTTCTTGACCTGCCAGGCAGCTTTGATGAGCTTGCTATAGGCCTTCAGCAGCGGCTGGTAAAGGATTTTCAACGATTTGGCTTGGCACTGGATAATTTATATATCACTTCGATTACGCCGCCACCAGAGGTGCAGGAGGCCATTGATGATAGTGGACGTATGAATGTTATTCAGGATATGGATAAATTCGTACGGATGAAGGCGGGCATGGCCATGGAAAAGGCCGCGCTTGGCACGGGGGAAGCCGCAGCAGGGATGGGATTAGGCATGGGGATGATGATGCCGGCTTTGTTTGGGAGTATGCAACAGACAGGGCAAGGGCGGGGAGACGCAGCAAAAGGTGGAGCTACAACTGTTTGTGAGGAGTGCGGCAATGCCGTTCAAGGCGACGCCAGATTTTGCCCTTATTGCGGCCACCAGCAACTTATTATTGCTCAGTGTACCCACTGTGGAAAGAATGTAACACCTGGTGCTCGATTTTGCTCCCGCTGCGGCCATTCAACCGAGGACAAGCCAAAAGCTGTTCAGTGCGGAGAATGTGGCAATGAAAATTTACCCGGTGCGCACTTCTGTAATCAATGCGGGATGAAACTGTGATGGATGGAGCAATTGCAGGTTCTAGGTATGATACAGCAAAGAGTTATAGCACCCTGTGAGTAATTACAAAAAATGAACATCAAGGTTGCTCAGGAATGCCCGCAATGCGGTGCCGCGGCAACGCTGAATGAATCTGATCGACTGCTGACCTGCTCCTATTGTGGCGTTAAAAATTTTTTGCAGCCGGCCGGTATTTTTCGTTATCTGCTCCCGCCGACGATAAAGGAAGAAGAAACTGCTTACCTGCTGGTCCCCTACATTCGCTTTAAGGGGACAATTTTTCTTGTAACGGATAAAGGGCTCTCACACAAAGTAGTTGATACCACCCAGCTGGCCGTGAATGTTCCAGGCTTGCCGCCATCCCTTGGCGTCAGGGCACAGGCAATGCAGTTGCAGCATCTTAATCCTGCCACAAACGCTCGATTTTTAGTTCGAACCCTTGAGCCCAACACCATTCTCCATAAAGCGGCACAGATATCTCACCTTACTGCCAAGGCAGGGAAAAATCTTTTTCATCGCGCCTATATTGGTGAAACACTGAGTGTGATTTATCTTCCATTGATACACACTGATCAAGGTTTGCTGGATGCCGTTAATCAATACCCCCTGACTGCGGAAACAGGTACCCGCCTCAGGAGTAAAGCGCTCAAATCATCCTCCTACCATCCCCAGTGGCAGCCCAGCTTTTTGCCTTCTTTGTGCCCCCATTGCGGGGCAGAGGTGCAAGGAGCACCCGACTCCCTGATAGTGCATTGTTTTGTTTGTGATCGCTGTTGGAGAATGGATGAAAAAGATATGCAAGAAGTTGTTTTTCAGGTTGTGGATGGTGACCAGCATACGGCATTGTATATCCCTTTCTGGAAGCTGCAAGCATCGGTCACGGAGCTTAATATTTCAAGTTTTGCTGATTTTATAGCTCGTACCAATCAGCCAATTTTGCCCCAGGCTGATTGGGAAAAGAAACCCATGCAGTTTCTAGTGCCTGCCTTTAAGGTGAGACCAAAAGTATTTATCCAGGCAGGGCGCCAGGCTACATTGGGACAGTGGAAGCTGCCACAAGGTAAAGGAAAAAAAAGAGATCCTTTTTTTCCTGTGACGTTGTCATCAACAGAAGCAAAGCAAGCGATGAAAATTATACTTGCAGCATCAGCAACCAGCCCCAAAGCTATTTTCCCGCATCTACCAAAAGTAAAGGCTGTTGTGAAGGGAATGGGCCTTGTCTATTTACCTTTTACCGACCAGGGTCATGACTGGGTGCAGCCGCACACCGGCGTGACAATAGGTAAAAATATCCTGCGCTTTGGCCGCCGAATGTAATTTTGACAGCATAGTCGTTCCATGGTATAGACCCATTTTTACTCTAGCATTACAAAGACCCATGGTGTTGCAAAATAATCACGAAAAGTTCATGCAGGAAGCGCTTAAAGAAGCGCGCGTAGCCCTTGATGAGGGAGAGTTTCCTGTTGGTTGTGTATTTGTTGATAGGAATAGAATACTGGCCAGGGGCAGGAGGCGAAACAGCAGCGAACAGTTTTGCAATGAAATTGATCATGCTGAAATTGTCACCCTGCGGGCATTCCTGGCCGAGCATCCTGATTATGATTTTTCTTCAGTGGTTGTGTACTCCACCATGGAACCCTGCCTGATGTGTTATTCCACTATGCTTCTTTCCGGTATTCGTTCTTTTGTATGGGCCTATGAAGATATCATGGGTGGCGGCACCAATCTTCCCTTGCAGAGTTTGAATGCGTTGTATGCACAGATGCAAATTACCCTGGTGGAAAAGGTGCAGCGAACAGCAAGTTTGAAGCTTTTTCAACAGTTTTTTAGCAACTACTCTTATTGGCAGGATAGCCTGCTGTCACGATATACTCTTGAGCAAGTCATTGAGGAATGATGTCCATGGATACGCAACCTCTTGCACGTACCGTCGGGTTTAAGACCGGTGAACGAAATGTTTTTTTCCACCTTTTAACCGCTTGCAACCTTTCCTGCCGCCACTGTTATATTAACCCCGATCAACATGGGGTGCAAACTCTGGAGCTTGAGACAGTCCTCCAGTGGCTGCGGCTTTTTAACGACGAGCAAAAACAATCAAACCTTATTTTACTTGGTGGCGAGCCGACCATGCATCCAGATTTGTCGCAAATTATCAAGGCCGCCAAGGCAATGGGATTTGCCGTTACCGTTGATACCAATGGCTTTTTGTTCCACGATTTGCTGGACAAGGTGACTCCCAACGAGCTTGATTATTTGAGTTTTTCCCTGGACGGTCCGGAACCGGCTGTGAATGACCCTATTCGTGGGGCAGGGGTTTTTGCCACCTGTACAGCGAATATCAAGAAGGCGGTAAACCGTAAATTTGCCACCAGTCTCATCTATACGGTCTCCAGTCTTAATATTGATCACCTTTATCGGATGCCTGGACTTGTAGAGGAGCTTGGTATTGATCGATTTTTCATTCAAGTTATCGGCCTGCGTGGAAAATCCGCTACTCCGAGCAGTGGTGATGAGGGGAGCTGGCAGGTCGATCCTCAACGTTGGCTGGATATTGTTCCCGGGGTTGCGGCCGATGCTGCAGCCAAGGGCACCCATGTCGTGTATCCCAAGGTATATCTTGAACCGGAAGAAACCTTTGAGTGTGCAGGTATGGTTGCGGAAAACTATTTTGTGTTTCCCAACGGAAGGGTATATCAGTGTCCACTGTGTGAAGATCACCCCATCCACAGTTATGAGATAAAAGCAGGTAAGCTTTGTCATCGTTCAGGACTGAATGAAGATCGTTTTTTTCCTCTTTCCATCCCGGAAGGATGTGTGATGAACAAACTCCTGCAACCGGAAAACATCAGCTATCAAGATGATGGTAAACCAGAACACCGGATCTCCTGCTGTTTACTGAAGCAGGAAATGAGGCCAACAAAGAAATAGTGATCCATGGTAGTAGATAAACGACTAGAACAACTTCAACAGTTATATACCAAGGCTCTGGACCTCCACAGCCTTGGAGAATTTTCCCAGGCAATAGCACTCTACGAGGAGGTTACTGGAGAGATACCCGATGCCGACACGGTGCAGTACAACCTTGGCCTTGCCCTCTACCATGAAGAGGAATATGAAAAGGCTAAAGAGTGTTTTCAGCAGGCTGCTGCCGTCAACAAATCCGAGACCGACTATTGGTTTAACCTGGCGCTTACCTGCAACAAACTGCATTTGTTTGCAGAGGCTGTTGCCGCTTACAAACAGGCGTTAGCGCTTAGACCCGATGATGTGGAAATTTTGTACAGTCTTGGTTGCTGCTGTAAAGAGTGCGGGGCGACAGAAGAAGCGGTACAGGTATATTCCCATGTTCTCGAGCTCGATCCTTCCTATGCACCGGCGCTGAATAATTTGGCATACCTGCTTCACTTGCACGACGACCATGAGAACGCGGTGCAAAATTACCAACAGTTGCTTGAAATTGATCCGGATCATGCCGGGGCAAAACATATGATTGCTGCGCTCAAGGGAGAAACGTCTCCTGCTAAGCCCCCGGAAGAATATGTGCGGAGCCTGTTTGATAGCTATTCAGAGACCTTTGAAGAAAATCTGGTGGGTGATCTTGACTATCGTGCACCGGAAAGGTTGTGGAATCTGTTTAATCACGGGCCACGCAAAAAAAAATATGAACACTGTATAGATCTTGGATGTGGTACCGGCCTTTGCGGAGAACTTTTTCGAGAGTGTTCAGATAAGCTGACCGGGATAGACCTTTCGCCAAAGATGATAGACATTGCGCGCCAAAAGCAAATCTATGACACCTTGGAAGAGGCTGAACTGATCGCGTATTTTCATCAACATCATCAGGACCCGGCTCCGTTTGATTTAGTTCTCGCTGCCGATGTTTTTATCTATCTGGGCGATCTCAAACCTGTTTTTCAGGCTATAACAGCGGGATGTCGGGATGAGGTACATATTTGTTTCTCAATAGAGTCTGGAGAAGGTGAGGACTGGATGCTTCATGCAAATGGCAGGTATTCACATTCCCATGACTATATTTTGGCTGTGGCAAAAGAAAATGACCTCCAGGTTTGCCATTTTGAACAGGTAGCGTTGAGGCAGGAAAAGGGCGGCGAGGTTAAGGGGCTTGTCTATTTTTTGAGGGCGCTATAACAATTTGCTCTATTGACTCGCTCATGATTCAAGGTACTCTTGCTTTGGAGCGTGAGTAATTTGTTACGTGTTGATTGTTGTGAAAAAGAAGAGACCCAAAAAAGGCGCCTGCACGAAGCAGACGCCTTTTTTAAGGGGAAGAAATTTGAACGGCTGTTATCAGACTTTAAACTGAGCGACCATATTCTTAAGCTTGTCAGCGACAGCGGAAAGTTCCCGGGCACTATCCGTAACCTGGCTACTGGCCCTATTCATTTCGTTGGCACTATTATTAACTTCGGCTATATCCGACGCAATTTCTGAAGCTACTGCCGAGCTTTGAGAAACATTTTCGTTAACTTCACTTATACCGGTTGAAGCCTGGCTAACGTTTTCCGCAATTTCTCTGGTGGTTGCGGTTTGTTCTTCCACTGCAGTGGCGATGGTTGCCACAATCTGGTCCACATCGGCAATGACCGTGCTGATTTCATTAATTTCTTTTACCGTAATACCGGTAGCCTGCTGAATACCCTCTATCTTGGTTTTGATATCCAGAGTAGCTTCCGCGGTCTGCTTGGCAAGGTCTTTAATTTCGTTGGCAACAACCGCAAAACCTTTACCTGCCTCGCCGGCTCTGGCGGCTTCAATAGTGGCATTGAGTGCCAGTAAATTTGTTTGTTCGGAAATTTCGGTGATCGCCTCGGTAACCTTGGTAATTTCATTGGCAGCCTTGCCCAGTTCGTCGACCCGGTCGGAAGCCTTTTCAGACTGATCAACCGCCTGCGAGGTAATCTCTTTGGCTCGACCTGAATTTTGCGCAATTTCAGTGATGGTAGCGTTCATCTCTTCGGCCGCTGAGGCAACCATATTTATATTGACTGAAGCCTGTTCCATGGCTGCTGCCACAGAGTCTTGATTGGCGCTCATTTCTTCGGCAGCTGCTGCCACCTGGTTGGATCGGTTGGCGGTATCCTCTGCGCCGCTGGACATCTGGTTGGCAATGGCTGCAAGTTGTGAGGAGGATTCATCAACACTGGATACGCCTTTATTGACGTCGGTGATAATGGTTCGTAAATTACCTGCCATGTTGTTCAACGATTTGGCCAGTACACCGATTTCGTCTTTCTGGTCTACGTCCATGGTTTGGGTCATGTCGCCATCAGCCATGGCTTTGGAGAGGTCGACCCCTTTGGCCAGCGGTTTGGTAATGATAACAGTAAGGTAGAAACCAAGGGCCAGAGCGAGGGTAATGCCGACAACTATACCGATAAGATTTATGGTCCGTGCTGTTTTGGCTACAGTTTGAGCTTCTTCTGCAACTACGTGGGAGCCTTCCACCGCTTTGTTGACAATGGTATCGATGGCGTCAAAGGTATTTTTTTGGTGAGTGGCCGCTTCCACGAGCAGCAGCGTGTTCATATTACTAAACGCGTCATACGCTGTGGTTATAATAGCTTTCATTTCATGTACAATTGCAAAAACCTCTTCTGATGCAGGGTAGACAACATCCTTCATTGTTTCTTCGGCCTGCAAGATCTGCCCATTGGCCACGTACTGTTTAACCCTGCCGACTGCCTGGTGAAGCCTGGCATGACTGGGCTTGATCTTGGATGCAAGCGCAACCAGTTCCGGGTTCGTTGTATCCATGTTGTTGAGCCATTTGCCGAGCGAACAGGCATTCTCATCAGTCCCGCCTGTAAAGTCCGTGCCATTGGAGATGAGTTTGTCGGTGTTCGCCAGCAGGGCGAGGTGAGCAATCTCGAATTGTTGCATGTGATTATTCAACTGCACTGGATTGGTTAAATCACTGGCAACGAGTTCTTTGGAAAATTTGACTGCTTGATTGTTGGCAACTACCCATTTGCCAATATGGTCGCCGAATGCCTTCCATTCGGGTTCAACGGTTTGAAAAAAAGCCAGTTCCATGAATTTGCTCTTGGCAGCACCGTACACTTTTCTTGTATCAATAAGGCCTTGGTGAACGGCTTTTCTTTGTTCCTTGCTGGCAAAAGGGGTGAGCAAAGTTCGCATGAGGGAAGCAATGTAGTTGGCCTCACTTTTGATAATCAACATGTTCTGTACTGCGGGCAGGGCGTCTTCCGTGAGCACTTCGGCTTGCTCATGAAGTTTATTCTGTTGCTGCATGGCCAGTAAGCCTACAACAAGTACAATCATTGCGGTAAGTATAAAACCGCCCACCAGTTTTACCCCAAGTTTAAGATTTTTCATTTTTCCTCTCTTTTTTAAGCGTTGTGTGTCCAACTCTTATTAATAATTGTTATTATAGCAAAGTTGAAACGCAGTTTAAGCTGCTTGTATTATCGGGGCCTAAAATGAGCAAGTCAAGGATGAAAATGAAGAAAATGATAGAATACTATTAGAAAAGCAATAGCAGGAGAAGGGGTTCGTACGGTATGAAATCGAATGTAGAGTTATAATAAATTACCCAAAAGCCAATGGAATTGGGTTGGAGAATGAGGAGAAAGGTCGTTTAAGTATTATTTGCTGCTTGTTGGTTTGCTCTTACCTTTGAAAACACGCCCGGCAAGGATACCTGCTTCATAAAGCAGAAACAGAGGGAGACAAAGGAGCACGGTAGCTGTGAGTTCTCCAGTGGCCAGTAAAAAAGAAAGCACCATTATTGCTATATAAAACCAGGTGCGTTTGTTAAAGAAATAATGAGGGGCAACGATTCCCGTACGGATCGCCATGACCATAAGAAACGGAATTTCAAAGGCAATGCCAAAGGCCAGTACCATTCGGCCGACAAAGGTCAGGTATAAACCAAACTTGGGCATGGGGGTGAGGTTTGGCCCGGCGTAGCTCATAAAAAAAGAAAGGATCTTTGGTAGGGCAATAAAAAAAGAAAAACAGGCTCCGCCAAGAAATAAGAACGTGGCCCAGAGTACAATCAGGCGGGCTGCTTTTTTTTCACCTGCAAGAAGCCCTGGGGAGATAAACATCCACATCTGAAAGAGTATGTAGGGAAAGCTGAACAGGATGCCTGCCAACAGTGATAGTTTGATATAGCTTATAAATGCCTCGGTAAGTTTGGTGTAAACAAGTTTCTCAAGCTCTGGTGCGGCGGTAAACAATGGCTGCATACAAAATGCAGCAATATAATCCTTGCCGAGATACGCAACAAGGGTACAGAGAAATACTGCACTGATAATGCGGATGAGGCGCTTTCTCAGTTCTTCGTGATGGGGGCGAAAGTGGTCAAATGCGGTTATCATTTGGCAGATTTTCTCTCCGCGTTGTCAGTATCATCGGCAGGTGTTGTTTCAGGCGAACTATCCGCCACAGGAGAATCGTTGTCCTTGTCCTGTGGTGTACTTTCAGCGTCTTCTTCCCAAGGGCGTAGGTTTTCCGGAGAGAGATCGATTGGTTTATCCTTATCTGCCTCTCCTTCGTCAACAGGGGCTTCAATGGCTTTTTGCGACCAGGTCTGGGTTTCGTTATCAAGGACCCGTTCCTTGAGGTCAGCGGCTGTTTGTTTCAATTCACGCTGCACTTCATTGAGTGTGTCGTCCTCTTCAGACAAGTTTTCTTTTAACTGGTTGACGGTTTTTTTCATCTCCATCAACCCTTTCGCAAGTGATTTGGCAAGGTCCGGGAGTTTGTCCGGTCCTACCACTATCAGAGCGACAGCGAAGATGACTATCATTTCAGGAAGACCAATTCCAAACATAAGAGTAGGCTCAACTGGTGAATTTTTTATAACTTCAGGGTAACTGTTCAGCAGTATCGCTCGGAATCTGTGTTTACCTCTGCACATGATCAGGCAGGAAGGTAGAGTGTTATTCCAGCAATCCAGACTGGTTATACCCATCTGGAGTACTGCCGAACCAATACAGATCGAGCTGAAAGCAAGGGTATTTGTTGTTCGCTGAGCAGTTACACTTCCGGCTTACGAAAACGGTCCAACCTTACGGGATTTAAAAAGACGTGTCAAGCGGTCTGGTTATTGCCGCTCGGGTGTTTTCTTGAGACCATCGATGAGGTGGTGAAGGGACATGATTGGGTTCGTGAACACCATGCGTGGCCCCGCATAGCGCATGATCTTGCGAATTTTGTTTTGCATATCAGGTTTGTAACAGTGCACAGGGCATTTACCGCAGGTTGATTTTTGTTCCTGGAAAGGGCAATGATGCAGTCGTTGCAGCGCGTAGTGCAAAAGTTCTTCACACTGTTCACAGGGAGGCGATTGTGCTTTATGGTGATCTTTGCAGTAACGATTGATCATCAGGGCCACGCAGTCGGCTTCCCGCTGCATCCTTTTGGAGGTGAATTTCATAATCGTTATTTATCACTTCCATATTTTGTATTGGATAAGGCATGATGTATTACTCTTTTTCCCTGATTTTATACTAGAAACCTCTCTTTTTTCCTTGATATATATCAAATCAAACTGGATAGATCTCTAACCCGCTGGTAATAGGTTTTACGACGCGACATCCCCCGGAAATAGACTCTTGTAATGTATGCAGGTTGTTGAAATTAGGTAAGAGATGGATTGTTATGTAGAGGGCGGTTAACCCCGATTTGACAGAGGTGTTATTTTTTGCTATATTAATCCGGTTCAAGTGAGGCTGGCACCTAATCGTGGTCGGCCTTTTCTTTTGTTATTTAGTTCAATTCCAGGAGATATCATGACCAGTGTTGTAGTGGTCGGCACCCAATGGGGTGATGAAGGAAAGGGGAAAATCGTTGATCTGCTTACTGAATATGCAGACTATATTGTCCGTTTCCAGGGCGGAAATAATGCCGGTCATACATTGGTGGTCGACGGAGAACAGTATATTTTTCATATTATCCCGTCCGGAATTCTATATCAGGAAAAAACCAGTGTTATAGGTAATGGCGTAATAATTAATCCAGAGGTTTTGCTGCATGAAATTGCGGAACTCAATAACAGAGGATTGCCCATTACTCCGGAGAGACTTCTGATCAGCAGCAATGCGCATTTGATAATGCCTTATCATCAGAGTCTGGATATTGCCAGAGAGGCGTCTCTCTCTAAAGGGCAAAAAATAGGCACAACCGGTCGCGGTATAGGGCCCTGCTATATTGATAAGGTTGGTCGAGTTGGCTTAAAGGTCGGTGATCTGCTTGATCCAGCTTTGTTTAAGGCGAAACTTGAGGCCGTGATTGATGAAAAAAACTTTATCCTTACCCGACAATATGACGCAGAGCCTGTAAATGCGGAACTGGTAATTGAGCAGTTTGCAGTTTTTGCGGACAAACTGGCGCCTTTTGTTGATAATGTTTCCATTGTCCTTGATAAGGCTCGCAAAGCTGGGAAAAATATTCTTTTTGAAGGTGCACAGGGAACCCAGCTTGATATTGATCACGGAACATATCCTTTTGTAACTTCTTCCAATACCATCGCCGGCAACGCTTGCATCGGCTCTGGTTTTGGTCCTGCCCATATTGATGAAGTTATTGGTATTCTTAAAGCCTACACGACCAGAGTCGGAGAGGGACCTTTCCCAACAGAATTGCCGGAAGGTGACATTGTTGGCGACACTTTACAGACGAAAGGGCATGAGTTCGGTGCAACAACAGGGCGAAGAAGACGTTGCGGTTGGTTTGATGGAGTGGTTGCAAATGATGCCGTTCGCCTCAATGGCCTGACTGGTTTTGCAATTACCAAGCTTGATGTTTTGTCAGGCCTGCAAAAGTTGAAGATAGCAACGCAGTATCAGGTAGAGCAGAAAAAATATGATTTCATGCCTGATAATATGCGAATCGCTCAATCGGTACAACCTGTGTACGAGGAAGTAGAAGGGTGGGCCGAAGAAATTACAGATGTTCGTTCCTATGATGACCTGCCCCGTGCAGCAAAGGAATACCTCAAACGTCTGGAAGAGTTTACCGGAACTGCACCTGCGATTGTTTCAGTCGGTCCTGATCGGGATGAAACATTGCTGTTGAGAAATCCGTTTGAAAAATAAGTGGTGATCTGATCGGGGAGTGTCTCGCTCCCCTTGCCATTTTTTTCAGAATGCTTACAAAATTCATTGCTGGATTCCAGCCTACGTTCCAAGCTTATATCTGGAATCCGCAACCTTAAATTCAATATTCCGAATATTTCATTCCGGAAGTTTTTATTATGGAGGCTACAAGATGGCTCGAATCACCGTAGAAGACTGTCTTGAAAAAGTGGGAGACGATAATCGTTTTTCCCTGATTCATCTCGCTGTGGAGAGAATTCGCCAGCACCGCAATGGAGAACCTTTTCTTGCTGCTGGGAAAAATAAGGAAGTGGTAATGACGTTGCGTGAGATCGCTGCGGGAAAGGTAACCTTTGACAATATTCACGATCTTCCACGACAGCGCAGATCCAAAATTACTGAATCCGAAGTCGAAACCAGCGACAATAACGAATAGAAACATTTAGTTATGAGTGAGAGCTATTACGAACTTCTCGGTGTATCAAGAGACGCATCTGCTGAGAACATAAAAAAGGCATATCGTAAATTGGCAATGAAGTATCATCCGGATCGCAATCCGGATGATAAAGAGGCCGAGGCAAAGTTTAAAGAAGCTGCCGAGGCGTATGAAGTGCTCAGCGATCTTCAAAAACGCCAAATTTACGACACTTACGGGAAAGAAGGTCTGCGGAGTAGCGGGTACAGTGGCCCGGGAAACAACGATGATATTTTTTCTCACATTAACGATATGTTTGGTGATATCTTCGGATTTGGAGGGCGTAGCCGTCAACGTGATCCAAATGCACCTGTCCAAGGTGATGATCTTCGCTATGATATCCAGATATCATTTATGGATGCTGTACACGGTGTGAACCGTGAAGTTGAAATAACAAAAAAAGAAACCTGTCTTACCTGTGATGGTACCGGGTCCAGGCCAGGGTACCGACCGGAAACCTGCCCCAGTTGTCACGGAAGGGGACAGGTGGTACGGTCTCAGGGCTTTTTTCAGGTAAGCACCACCTGCCCGCAATGTCATGGCGCCGGTCAGGTGATAAAGGAACCTTGTAATGATTGCCACGGGTCAGGATTGGTCAACAAGAGCAAGACCGTCAATATTCGTATCCCAGCCGGTGTCGATACCGGGTCAAGAATGCGGCTCTCCGGAGAAGGAGAAGGTGGCCGCCGTGGAGGTCAATCAGGCGATCTGTATGTCATTATTCATGTTGAAGAGCATGAATATTTTCAGCGTGATGGTCAGCTTATCTACCTGAGCCTTCCTGTGCCGATGGTACAGGCTGCTTTAGGGTGTGAGGTGGACGTGCCTACGATCCATGGTACTACAAAATTAAAGATTCCTGCCGGGACCCAATCAGGTGATCGTTTTACTCTGCGCAAGGAAGGTGTGCCTAGCCTCCGTGGTGGAGGTAAAGGGGACATGATCGTCGAAGCCCAGGTGAAGACACCCGTCAAATTGACAAAACAGCAGAAAGAGTTACTTAAAGATTTCGATGAGATGAGTAAAGAGCGGGAAGAGGAAGGTTTTTTCGCCCGTCTTTTCCATACCCATATAAGCAAACAGAAAAAGAAAGCAGATAAAACAGACAAGGTTGCCAATGGTTGATGAAAATCCTCTGTCCCACTTCGATGAGGCCGGCAATGCCCGGATGGTGGATGTGGGGAAAAAAAATGATACGCGACGAAAGGCTACGGCTGAGGGAACCATATCCATGTCTGATCAGGCGTACTCATTAGTGCGCCAAGGGAATGTCAAAAAAGGAGATGTGCTGGGGGTAGCTAGGATTGCCGGGGTAATGGCAGTAAAAAAAGTAGATCAGCTTATTCCCCTTTGTCATCCTCTTGCGATTACCGGTGTTGATATAGAATTTTCTCTTGATGATAAGCAGAAAGCAATCCATATAGAGGCTACTGTGTCGATTACCGGAAAAACAGGGGTTGAAATGGAGGCGCTTACTGCCGTTTCCGTGGCCGCTTTGACAATCTATGATATGTGCAAGGCGGTTGATAAAAGTATGGAGATTTCTGATATTAGGTTGTTGAAAAAAAGTGGTGGTAAAAGCGGGTTATTTGAAAGATCAGTAACAGAATGATATACTACAGAAAATATTATTAAACCAGTTTGCCGGAGTCTGCTGATATGGATGAAAAGGATTTGGCGCAATTAAAAGAGCAACTTGAAGCGATTAAGAACGATATTTCCTCTGATGTTGAACAGACATTAACAGAAATAGCGCATCAAGAAGGTAATATTCCTGATCCCAATGATCGAGCAAGTGTGGAGTCTGACAGAACGTTTGAACTCCGTATTCGTGGAAGAGAACGGAAGCTTATGGACAAAGTTGACGAAGCTCTTAATCGTATCGAAGAAGGCACCTATGGCATCTGTGAAGGTTGCGGCGAGGATATTTCTGTAAAAAGGCTTAAGGCCAGGCCTGTGGCTACCTATTGTATCGATTGTAAAACCAAATTAGAACAACGGGAAAAGGCACAGGGGCGCTAGAAGAGTTATGCCTGAATTAAGAAAAGATCCCATTTTGGGACGATGGATCATTATTGCCCAGGAAAGGGGGAAGCGGCCGACTGATTTTATGGTTGAGGAATACAAGGTTAAGGGAGGATTTTGCCCTCTTTGTCCCGGTCATGAAAAAACAACGCCTGACGAAGTCCTTGTTTATGGGCGCAATGAGGGGACGGCAAACTCTTCCGGATGGCAAACACGGGTCGTGCCCAACAAGTACCCGGCCCTTGTCATCGAAGGCGAATTGGAGAAACAGGGTGAAGGGCTTTATGATCGGATGAATGGTATTGGTGCCCATGAAGTGATCATTGAAAATCCTTCTCATGAAAAAACATTTGCAGCCTTGTCCCCGGAAGAAATGATCTTCACCTTCAGGGCTTTTCGGGACCGTATCCGAGACCTTGCACAAGATGAAAGATTTCGATACGTGATGGTGTTCAAAAACTTTGGTAAAGCGGCTGGAGCTTCCCTTGAACATTCACATTCCCAGCTGGTAGCCCTTCCCATTGTACCACGCAGGGTTTCTTCGGAACTTGAAGGAAGCCTTTCGTATTACAAATACAAGGACAGGTGCATATTCTGTGATATCATTCGACAGGAAAGACAGCAGGATATACGTAGGGTCTGCGAAAATGATTATTTTGTAACCATCACTCCTTATGCGCCTCGCTCGCCTTTTGAGATGTGGATAATACCACGTTATCATCATTCCAATTATGCGGCCCAAGATGAAAACTCTCTTCAGGCGCTTACAGATATTTTTTCAGAAAGTCTGAGGCGGCTGGATGCCTGTATACCAAACGCGCCGTATAATTTTGTTTTGCATACCCAGCCACTTCGTTCTCCACAGCTGGATCACTATCACTGGCACTTTGAAATTGTCCCCAAATTAACCTCCATTGCAGGCTTTGAGTGGGGAACCGGATTTTATATTAATCCAATGCCGCCGGAAGAGACCTGTAAATACCTCAAGGAAGTCGAACTGTAGGTGGGAAAATGGAACCAAAACGTATTTTGCTTGTTGATGACGAACAGGGCATCCAGTTGCTTTATCGGGGAGAGTTCGAAGATGAAGGATATGAGGTGATCTCTGCCTATAATGGGGAAGAGGCGCTGCAAAAATTCAGTGAAGAAAAACCCGATTTAGTGATTCTTGATATTAATATGCCGGGCATGAACGGAATTGAGGTACTTCGGCAGATGAAAGAACTCAATTCCCGGTTGCCGGTTATTCTTTGCTCTGCCTATCCTGAGTTTAAACAGGACTTCGGTACCTGGGCTTCAGAGGCGTATATTGTCAAATCCGCCAACATTGATGAGTTGAAGGCCACTGTAAAAAAATATCTTTCCTGATGTTTTTGGAAATATTTCGAATACATGAACTCTGCTTGATTTTATGTTTCCACTTGCCTCAACAGCCTGACCCCCGCTTTGCAGATTCCTAATGAAAGATATTCAGAGCCTGGAGGATACCAGACGAATAGATATACGTAAGGTAGGCGTAAAAAATATTTCTTATCCGGTTACCGTCCTGGATAAGTCGAGAAAAACGCAGGAGACAGTTGCTATTGTCAATATGTACGTGAACCTGCCCCATCAATTTAAAGGGACTCATATGAGTAGATTCATTGAGATCCTTAATCGCTTTCATGGGCGATTCAATCTTGAAACACTCCATCTCATTTTGCAAGAAATGAAAACTCGCCTCCAAGCCGAGGCTTCCCACATTGAAATCGCATTTCCTTATTTTTTTACTTCTACCAACTTAAGAGCCCTGTTTAAGTCACAAAGGTACGATTGCAAAATGATAGGTTCGCTTGAAGAGGAACTTGATTTGGTGGTAGAGGTCGAGGTACCCGTCCCACTGCTCAACGGCAACGAAAATGCGACAATTGCAGCTAACGGTTATGCAGGCTTCTGGGGTACAGCCATTGTTTCTGTTAGATTAAGCCATTTTTTGTGGCTTGAGGATTTGATTGAGCTTATTGAAAGCAGTGCTGCACGATCGACTGATCTCAAGAGTAGCGCTGAAACCATTTGTCGCAAACTTGGCACAGCCCTTGCCAACCATTCCGCTTTTTCATGGTATAAGGTAGTGGTAGAAAATGTTACATGCGGATATACCACCTCTGCTTCTGTTGAAGGGCCAATGGCTGTAGACGAAAAAATTTGACCCTTTCCCCTGATTGTAACCTGTCTTGAAGAGTGATATCGTTCAACTACGCTCCTCCGGTCCCTATTCTGGGCCAATGCATGCCGATAATATAGTACCCACGCATATGTACACTTTTGGAGTATAGGCTACCTTCAAGGCTCCAATCATAAACATAATATCGAAATTTCCAGGAAAAGACATTTTCAAGATGCCCTCAGAATCTTGCAATTATTGCTGATTTCTTAGGTTCTTGTTTTCTTGCCAAAAGGTAACTGTTATTGCCGGTATTTTCTCATTAGGGTAAGGTTGTATCCCGTCAGACCGATTCAGGTCTTGTTTTCTTGAAAAGCCTTTGAAAAGAGGCTATAGAAATTGTGTCGCAATATTATTTTGAAATGTGTTGCAATACCGTTTTATTTACCATTTTAGCTAATTACATCTACGGACAGCAATGAGCGAGCTACTATTTGAAATTGGGACCGAGGAAATACCTGCTGGATATATTCAGTCGGCACTTGATTTTTTACAAGCAGAAGCAGAAAAGAAGCTGAAGGAACTTGGCCTCAACTCCAGTGGTTTTAAGACTTTTGCCACTCCAAGGAGACTGACCCTCTCGGTTGATTTTATTGAAGAGCGTCAACCTGATAGAACTTTAGAACATATTGGTCCTTCGACCGTTGCCGGCTATGATGGTGACGGTAATCCAACCAAGGCTGCCATCGGTTTTGCCCGCTCCAAAGGCATGGATCCAAGTGATCTTCAGGTGATCAAGACAGCCAAGGGAGAATATTTAATGGCTGTTGAGGATGTACAGGGCAAAGATACCCTTTCTTTACTTCCCGGTGTGCTTGAATCTCTTATTCGTGAGTTGGTTTTCCCAAAGTCCATGCGCTGGGCAGATACTGCAACGGCTTTTGTCCGCCCGATTCAGTGGTTGGTTGCTCTTTATGGTGGGCAAAAGGTCGATCTTGTTTTTGAAGGGATCGTTGCCGGTACGACCACCCGTGGGCATCGCTTTATGTCTCCTGATACCTTTGATGTTACTGGTACCGAGCAGTATCTCTCCACTTTGGCCGAAAAATATGTGGTTGCAGATAACAAGATAAGGCGTGAACTCGTGATCAGTGAGGTAAAGCGTGCTGTACAAGAACATTCAGGGATAGCAGACGCACAACCTGTTCTCCATGAAGGTTTAATAGATACGGTTACTAATCTTGTTGAAAAACCTTACGGTGTCTGTGGAAGTTTTGATGAAAAATTTCTTACATTGCCCGATGAAGCGTTAATAACCTCCATGCGCGAACACCAGAAATATTTTCCTGTTGCCGATAAGGACGGAACGCTCCTTCCCCGTTTCGTGGCTGTTAATAACACCGATATCAAGGACATCGATCTTGCTGCAAGCGGACATGAAAGAGTATTACGAGCTCGGCTTGAGGATGGTTTATTCTTTTTTAATGAGGATAAAAAAAGAAAACTCAGCGACAGACTCGATCAGCTAGACGGGATTATTTTTCAGCATCAGCTCGGGACCATGCTTGCGAAGAGCAGGAGAATGGAAAAGATTGCTGCCATGCTGGCGGATAAGATACAACCAGCACTCAAAGAGGCAACCATGAGAGCTGCTAGGCTTGCAAAAGCCGATTTGCTCACAGAAATGGTTGGCGAATTCCCTTCTTTACAGGGGATTATCGGTAGCGAATATGCCTTGCATGACGGCGAAGATCAAACGGTTGCCCAGGCCATCCATGAGCACTACATGCCCGTCCGTGCGGGGGGGCAACTGCCTGCCTCACTGCCCGGTGCTTTTGTAGGGTTAGCTGATCGCCTTGATACTTTGGCCGGCTGCTTTGCCATAGGCGAACGGCCCACCGGTAATAAAGATGCCTTTGGTTTACGCAGGCAGGCGATTGGGTTGCTCAATATTTTAAAAGGGCTCAATATTAATCTGTCATTGTCTGCAGTTATAGAGGCAGCTCTGGCTGCCTATGGAGACCAGATCAAGGTCCAAGAGCACACCGCAGATGAGATTCTAGATTTTATACGCCTTCGTTTCGAAAATGAGCAGGTGGCCTCAGGTGTTTTACAGGAGGTTGTTGATGCTGCAACAGCAACCGGCTTTGATAATCCTCTTGATTGTCTGGGGCGGATTCAGGCATTGGATGCAATTCAGAACCAACAAGACTTTGCCGTGCTTGCCGGTGCATTTAAACGAATCAGGAATATTATCAAAGACAACACTGAGACTCAGGTAGAGCCAAATCTGTTGAGTGATGCGGCAGAAAAGGATCTTTATGCGACTCTGGAAACCGTTCGTTCTAAAGCTTTACCATTGCTGGACGAAAAACAATATGACAAAGCATTGCTGGAGATGCTGGCAATGAAATCACCAGTGGATCGGTTTTTTGATGATGTCATGGTTATGGCGGAAGATGCCCGGATCAGGCAAAATAGATTGAATTTACTCACCGCATTGGGTGAGCTTGTGCTGCAGGTAGGAGACATTTCAAAGATGCATGTAGAGTAACGCATAACTCTTCTATAGAATAAAAAAAGGCTGCTCAACGTGAGCAGCCTTTTTTTATGCATTACGAGCAATAGATATCATCCCTGTTTAGGATGACATACTCCGCATTTTGCAAGATCCTTTGATGTCTTAGCGTGGCAACCCTTACATTGAGCGTGAGCAGCGCCTTTGTAAGTTGCCAGTTCTTTCGGCATTGTTTCGCCTTTATTATGGCAGGACTCGCATTTTTCAATTTTTTGCCCTTCCACATAGGCTACCTGCTTACCAGCATCATCTTTTGCGTGATGGCATTCGCCACACTCCAGACGACCCTGGTGGGCAGCATGTGGAAAAATAGCTGGCTTTGGCTTTTTGGCCTTGTCAATGGTTGATTCCAGTGTCATGTCTGCAGGTCCTTTGTCGCTGGCAGTTGCGACGCCGAAACTGACCATGCCCATGAGTGCTAAAGCTGTACAGCATGCTAAAATTTTCTTCATATCAATCCTCCTTTGATATTTTTAGTATATGAACAAAAACAGCTATTGAACGTTAATTGTATAGCTCTTAAACCTAGCCTTGTCAACAGATGTCCGGGGAATGAGAGACTGTAACCTCCTCAAATAGAGTACCTCTTCACGGGGGTGATAACTCTTTGATTTATTATACCTAAAACCTTTACCTGTAAGTAGGTACCAAATAGAATTACATTCTTGCTGAAAGTTGCCTGTGGGAGCATTAACTGGAGCCGTAGCTATGAAGACCGGAAAGAAAAAAGTTAACGCCGAAGTAGGTAAAAAATACGGCAACAAAGCCGATGATGGCCAACCAGGCAATGCGTTTGCCGCCCCATCCTCTAGTGAACCGGGCATGAAGGGTAATGGCATACACAAACCAGGTGATAATCGACCAGGTTTCTTTGGGATCCCAACTCCAGTACGTTCCCCAGGCCTCATTGGCCCAAATGGCTCCGGTAATAATACCTGCTGATAACCACATAAACCCAAATACAATGGTTTTGTGGGTCAGGTCGTCAATAATTTTTAATTCCGGTAAAGAAGAAAATAATGTGGGTGCTGCCGTTCTTTTCTGCTCAGTGCCTGCTTTTAACAAGTAAATAAATCCAAGAGAGCCTGCGACCGCAAAGGCACCGTAACCAATGAAGCAGGTAACAACATGGGCGATAAGCCAATTTGATTGCAATGCAGGAATAAGCGGACTTATTTGATCGTTTATTCGGTCTGAAAAAGAGGCATAGGCAATGGAAACAAAGGCAAAAGGCATCACAAAAGCGCCGATGATTCTTGCTTTATATTTTATCTCCATAAAGAGGTAGAACAGCGCTGTACACCAGGAAAAGAAAATAAGTGATTCGTACATGTTGGTCAGGGGGGCATGTCCAATTCCCATTTGGTAGGACTCATACCAACGCATGCCGATGCCGATAGTTTGGATGAGTAAACCTCCGGCGGCAAGGAGCATACCGATGAAACCGATTTTCTTATTTTTAAAAAGGAAAAGCGCGAGATAAAAAGCTGTTGATAGCAGGTATGCTATCATTGTGATGCCGAAAAGTTGTGAACTGTTCATGAAAATTCCGTTGGCTGATAGAGTTACGTTTAAACCACTCTTATATGGTCAGGAAAAGTTCTGCAGCTTACCTGGTTTGTTTGTCATTATCGGAGCAGTATGCACAGAATTGAAAATTACTCATCTGTTGCTTCAAAGCGGGTGGCCAGTCTGTTGAAGGTTTTTTCAAAACCGATTTTGTTCTTATTGGTATTACCGGCAACAATGATTTCTGTGTTTTTTCCTTTTTGCTGTATGAAAACAAAAAGTTTTCTATGGGACATGAAAAAAGCAATATAAAGGCCGACCAGCATTAAAATACAGCCCCAGTAGACTAACCATACACCTGGGTCTTTGGTTACCTGTAGTCCTGTAGCGTAAAGTTGCTTGGCGTTAAATGTATAGGTGCCGGAAGGACGTTCTATCATAGCTTCCTGCCCCATGTTGACCCAAAATGTGGAAGGATCCCCTTGGTTGTCAGTCAACCAGACCTTTACCCTCTGCGTAACCTTTCCTTTGGCTTCTTGGTTAATAATACCAAAAGATATTCCGCCTTCCTGCCATTCCAGCTGTTTTGCGGGGGGAACAACCCTCTTGATCTGCTTGTTGGTCCGATTGTTTTGCAGCGAAACAACAAAATCCTGATAAGGCTGATAGCTTGATTGATAGAACGTCACCCCTTTATAGGTCAAGGGTGCGTTGACCTCAATATCTGTTGATAAAATTTCCTGATCGTTTTCCAGCACTGTGACCTTGGAAAGATAGGTCTTGGGCATCCCATTACTGTAATATTCTATGTCGAAAAAGTCGCAGCGGACTGTAAACCCAAGATCAATAGGCTGGCCGCTTTTGAAACTATAGATGACTTCAGACTCCCTGGTTTCCGGAATCATAACAGACCCCTTAAACGCGAAGGACGGCTTGTGGAGAACCTTTTTGGCTATCATTGAGGAGCCGATAACAGCGCCTAAGAGAATGATAAGGATAGAAATATGGACAACATAGACTCCAAACCGTGTCCATGGGCCTTTTTCTGCAAAAAACAAGGTGCCTTGTTCATTGTCTCGTTGAGTTGTTTTCCACCTTTCGTTTGTCAGTATGGCGTGGACTCTGTCTACACTCATTTCTATGGTTGTATGCCAGGTGAACGAAGAACTGAGCGACATTTTTTGCAAACGCTCGGGACTGATTGCCAAATTATCCTTTTTTATGATCCTGATGACCTGGGGAATCCGGTCTATGCTGCAGACAATAAGGTTGATGGCAAACAGTAGTAACAGCAGGAGAAACCACCATGAATTATACATGTCGGTGAGCTTCAACAACTCAAAAAACCTTGCCATTTGCGGACCATACTGCTTGGCATAAAAGGAGGCTGGAGAATTTTGAGGAATGATCGTACCAATGATGGATGTTGCTGCTAAAACAAACAGCAGGAACAGGGCTAATTGCACCGAAGAGAAAAAAGCCAGGATCGGGTTTTTAGTAGATTTCGTCATTGAATGCATTATCCATTTTCAAGGGAAGCATATCATGCATACAAAATGGGCATACATGGTAGTGCATGATCGGGTGGAAAAGAGCTAAAAAATATATCATTTTGCACAACAGCGCATGTTTTTTAGCTGATCCGGGTAAAAATCGCAATTACTTGTTTGGTCGCAACGGGTATCGGGGATGAGGACGTAAGCGCTAGCCAAGACCATATTGGTAGTAAAGCAGTCCTTGTCATAGATTCACCGGTTGGCGCTATCTTTTTGGTTCTTTCTTGCTTTCACTTCCACTTTTGATCCAGAGCCAGTGCCTTGCTGATGAGCTCAAGGATATGGATTGTCTGTACATTGAGCATGGCGTGATTAATCGAATCCTGCAATTGCAGCATGCAACCCGGACAGGCTGTTGCCAAGAGCTCTGCTTCGCTCGCCTTAATGCCGGCAACCTTTCGTTGACCAATAGCTTTACTGTATGCATAATGATGTGCTGAAAAACTTCCACCAAGGCCGCAGCAAAGATCGCTGTTTTCCATCTCTTCATAATGTGTATTGGGCAGTGATTGAAGCAGGGCCCTGGGCTCATTAATAATGCCCTTTGTCTTAAGATGACAAGGATCATGGTAGGTTATGCGAGTACGCTCTTTTGTTGTGGGCAATGCTGCCAAGATATCGGCCAGTCCTTCCTGATAGAGAAATTGATGGATTTCTCTGACCTTGCCTGCAAAGTCGGCTTGCTCTTCAGTACTGTTTGGATCAGTCTCACCAATACCGGAATGGCAGGAAGCGCACCCGGTTACAATATAAGCAACCTCGTGAGCTTTAAAGGCTTCCAGGTTTGTACGGTTTAACTGCTCTATAAGCTTCGTGTCACCGGTAGAGCGGGCTGGAATGCCACAGCAACCCTGGGTACGTGGTGTAAACACTGAATACCCTAGATGATTGAGCAAGGAGGCCATTGCCACCCCGATTTTGGGGTAAATATAGGTAATGGCACATCCTGCAAAAAGGCCGACAACCGGTTTGTCGGGCCGGCCTTGTATAAATTCCGGCAGTTCTGTAAAAAGATTTTTGGAAGCCACTGCAGGAAGGGTGCGCTGCGCGTGACCGGAAACTGGAAACCTGAGCCGAAGACCGCTTGTTTGTGGCACCTTTTTAAAGAGTACCGGAGACAAAACATCAGCCGTTTTCACCAAAGCTTTTAACAGGGGGGGATGTCCGGTGAGTGCTGCCACTGTTTTACCGGTGAGTGAGAGTCCTTTTCTGTTACTGATTTCACGTCGCATCGCACCGACTATTTTGTCGGTCGGGACCTTGTTCGGACATTTAACGACACATGAACCGCACATAAGGCAAAGGCTGACATCCTCTTCCAGACGCGAGTCAATGGTTACGGATTCTTCGAGCAGGGCCTTTGCCAGGGCTAGTTTACCTCTGGCAACGGCTCCTTCCTGTCGCGCTTGGTCATAAACCGGACAATGAGCCTGACACGCACCGCAGCGAACACATTGATTGATGGCATCCTTATAAGGGGTTAGTTCGTTATAATCAGTCATGCAGTGGTTGGTGGTATGATGATTTTTTAAATGGTTGATTCCAGGAAAATTTTGCCTGGGTTAAGAATGTTGAGCGGATCCAGCGCTTTTTTTATGGTCTGCATGTACTTCCGGGTAGCACTATCTATTTCCATGGGCAAATAGGCCGCTTTGGCTGTGCCGATGCCATGTTCGCCGCTGATGGAACCTTCCATATCAACGGTTGTCTGGAAAATTTCCTGGAGCACCCGTTGAACTGTCTCCGGCATACCGGGTTCTTTGAGATCGACCATAACATTAACATGGATATTGCCGTCACCTGCATGGCCGAAATTGACAATCGGGACATTATATTTAGCAGAAAGTTTTTCAAGAGCACGTATCATGTCCGGCACTTTGGACCTGGGCACGACTATATCCTCGTTGAATTTGTCAGGGTTGATTTTTCGCATGTTAGGACTCACACTGCGACGTACACTCCAAATAGCCTCTGACTGTTCTTCTGTCTCTGCAATTTCCGTGTGTAGTACATCAAGCTCACTCACCAATTGAATAATAGTTGCAGCCTGTCGTTCAAGGATGTCGGCATCTCCATCCACTTCAATGATGAGCAGGGCGCGACATTCTTCAGGTATATCTAAGGCCGAGTTATGGCGGATGCAGGCAAGCGTGGTCGCGTCGAGAAATTCCAGGGTGGTGGGGATAATTTTGCCACGGATTACCGTAGAAACTGCCTGCGCTGCACCTTCTATGGATGCAAATTGGATCAGCATGGTCTTTTTTGCAGCAGGCTTGGGTAAGAGCCGGATGATAATTTTGGTAATAATTCCAAGAGTCCCCTCTGAGCCGACAAACAGCCTGGTGAGGTCATAACCGACCACATTTTTTATCGTTGCTCCACCCGTATGAATAATATCACCGGTCGGAGTAACTACTTCCAAACCTAAAATGTAGTCTTTGGTCACTCCGTATTTTACACATCTTGGACCACCGGCGCATTCAGCCACATTGCCGCCAAGTGTACAGAACTCTTTTGACGCAGGATCAGGTGGGTAAAAAAGCCCGAGTTTCTCAACTTCTTTTTGCAGAGAGGCGGTTACCACTCCAGGTTCAACTGTCGCAGTGAGATTGTCCTCATCAATGGCCAGAATGCGGTTCATTTTTGTTAAGACGAGAACTATCCCCCCCTGTATAGGAAGAGTACCGCCGGTAAAGCCACTACCGGCACCGCGCGGGATTATGGGGACGCCGTGCTGGTTAGCGAGCTTGACAACGTCGCTTACCTCTCGGGTGGTCGTTGCATAGATAACCGCATCCGGAAGATATTCTTTTTGAGTGGCATCGTAACTGTGAGTAATTAAATCTGCAGTTTCGGTGTAGACATTGTTTTTACCGACTACATTTTGCAGTGCTGTATGAACCTGCTCTGTGATCATGTGTGTTTTTTCTGCAAGAGAGGATTAAGGAGAGTGTGCATGCAAAGCATTTTGCTCTGCAGAACAGCGCATTAATAATAAGGAGACAATATAATAATGTTTGTTTACAGCCGCTTTAATTATATTTAGGGGGGATAGATAGGCGATCGTGGGTGGGAAGTGTCTTGTTGACTAATTGATACCTGCGACACCTATGTCGATTCGTCTTTTTCACATCTTATTTCGGTAGGTTGAGGCAATTTCTTCTGCGACCTCCTCTTGGTCAAGGTCAGAGCAGGTGATGATGGTGTCCGCATATTTGCGGTATAGAATCTGGCGTTCAGCGAAAAGTTCCTGAAAGCTCTGGTTGTCCGCCTTGGCAATACCGCGGGTATCAAAATTTTTGATTCGTCGTGTTATTTCTTCAAAGTCTACATTAAGAAAGACAAGGGTAGATATCGTCTGTAGATGACGCATTGCCGGTTCGCTGTAGGCTGCACTGCCTCCGGTGGCAATGACATGATTAGTGATATTGAGCTTGCATATCTCATTTTCTTCTATGCGTCGTAGATGCATGTAGTCGCCGGCATCGATGATTTCCTGCAGGGACTTTTGCTGGTTGATTTGAATGAGGACATCCGTATCAATAAATCCCATGGATAGAGTCTTGGCAAGGATGATGCCTACTGTACTCTTACCGGCTCCCGGCATGCCTATCAGGGTTAGGTTAGTTTTCATGAAAGCGTGTTTTGACCCAAAAGGTAATGTTCAATAATGAGGTGGTTACAGCGCTATTAGTAATAACGGATAAGTAGGTGCCAAGCAAGTCCGTCGTCTCAACCTTGGGTAAAAGAAGCATGAGATAACAGTATATAATCCATTGACCCAGCATCAAAAATGCCCCAAAGGCTAGGAGTCTGTCGGACTGAACCCTTTCTCCTCAACTCGTCGTTATTACAGAAAAAATAATACTCGCGGGTAAGCGTAGACTCCGATATTAAGTATATGGCTGTGCCTATTTTTCCGTTAATGCCTTTATTTGAAGAAAAAATTGCTCAATCAGACCGGCTCCTAGGAGACCTTTAGAGCGTGAAGAATCTTACCAGGCACACTCTTCCAACACTGTTCCGCGGGTAGATATGACGACCTGCTTTACAGGGATATCCGGTTTAACGGCATCATAAGCCTTTTTAATAATGTGCGTCATCGAACCGCAACAGGGTACTTCCATGATTAAAATGGTGAGTGACTTTAGCTGAGCAGTCTCAAATATTTCGGTAAAACGCTGGATATAGAGCTGCTGATCGTCGAATTTAGGGCACCCCATCATCACTACTTTTCCCGCTATATAATCCTGCTGGATATGAGGATAAGAAACTGCGGTGCAGTCTGCCGCAACGAGCAGGTCACTTTTTTGCAAAAAAGGCGCCGTTGCCGGGATCAAGCGAATTTGTACCGGCCAGTGCGAGAGAGCTGATCCTGTTTGCACACTTGGTGTGTTGGTACTTTGGCAGGGCGAAGCTGGTTGCAGTGTTTGCAGTTGCGCGGATGGGCATCCACTCGGAGCCTGTTTGGCTTGTTGGGTGTTGCCAGCTTTCATGCCGGCCAGGTATTCCTCCACAGCCTCTTCGTCAAACTCGTCTGCCTCCCGTTCTATAATTCGAAGAGCTCCGGTGGGGCAGGAACCGAGACAGGCGCCAAGACCATCGCACAGTTTGTCGGCGACCAGACGGGCTTTACCGTCTACGATCTGTAAGCTACCCTCGGCACAATCAGGAACACATTGTCCGCAGCCGTCACACAATTCTTCATCAATTTCTATAATTTTTCGCAAGTTTTTCATTTTTTATATCTATATGGTGATTTATTTGCGGGATATGGGCATATTCGTGAAATCAGGAAAGAACAGCTTTATGTAAAGCTTCTATCCCAACCCGCTCCATGAACCTGGCGCTGCGTGTTTTAAATTGAGCAGCAGTACTGTAGTAGAGTAATGTCCTCTCTATGAGAGCAACCGCTTCGTCCTCTGTAAGTCCGTCAGCAACAATGTCGCCTATTCTTGGCCTTCCCCCTCCATTGCCGCCAAAGGTGAATCGCCAGCCGTTTTTCTCAGCAACTAGACCGACATCGCGAATCCAGGATTCACAGCAGCACATCCTGCATCCTGAAATACCAACTTTTACTTTGCTGGGCAGAGGATTTTTTAACTCTATTTTTTTTAACCTGTCGTGCAGGTGCAGCGTGTCACCAACCCCATATTTGCACCAGGTATTTCCCGGACAGGCCTGAATGTAATGGAGACGACCGTTTTTGTGGGGTGGTTTTGCTGGTGTGTTTAGTTCTTTTTGAAGACTCTCCAGCTGTTGCGGTTCCATACCGAGGAAGGCTATACGCTGGGCGCCTGTAATTTTTGTGCGGGGCACATTATATCTTTTGACCACGTCAGTGATTTTTTCGAGATCTTCAGGCGAGAGCATGCCTGCGTCCATATCCGGCATAACAATATATGTCTTGTGATTTTCTCTGGTCATGTTGTTTGAAATACTCTTCCTGTCGGTGAGATCCGACCGGAAGAGTTTTTATTGTTGGGTAAAGAGGTACCTGCTAGCCTAGGATAGCCTGCAGATCTTCTTCCGGTGTTGCTGCAACAGGTTTGATATCGAAGGTATCAACCAAAAATTGCAATACAGCTGGAGAAATAAAAGCAGGAAGGGATGGTCCAAGACGGATATCTTTGATCCCAAGGTAGAGCAGGGTGAGCAAAATCGCTACTGCCTTTTGTTCATACCAGGAGATAATCATTGACAGGGGAAGGTCATTGACTTCACATTCAAAAGCTTTTGCCAGAGCAACTGCAATTTGAATGGCAGAATAAGCGTCATTGCACTGGCCCACATCCAGCAACCTTGGAATTCCACCTATAGCGCCAAGATCCTTATCAAAGAAACGGAACTTTCCGCAGGCAAGTGTAAGAACCATGCAGTCGTCTGGTACTTGTTCGACAAATTTGGTGAAATAATCACGACCTGGCTTTGCACCGTCACAACCGCCAACAAGAAAGAAATGTCTGATAGCCTTTGATTTAACAGCTTCGATAACTGTATCGGCAACGCCCAAAACTGCATTACGGGCAAAACCAACCATAACATGACCCTGATCGGCATCGTCGGTAAAGCCCTCCATACTCAGGGCCATATCAATCACTGCACTGTAATCTTTGTCCTCAATATGCTTGACTCCAGGCCAGCCGACCAGACCGTTGGTGAAGATGCGGTCCTTGTAGTCATCCTTGGGTTTTTGGATACAGTTGGTGGTAAAAAGAATCGGTCCGGGAAAATTCGGAAATTCTTTGTGCTGATTTTGCCAGGCAGTCCCGAAATGGCCATAAAAATGGTCGTATTTTTTGAGCTCAGGGTAGCCATGACAGGGCAGCATCTCACCATGCGTGTAAACATCAATCCCTTTGCCCTCTGTTTGCTTAAGCAGGAGCTCAAGGTCATGGAGATCATGGCCGGTAATAAGAATACATTTATTTTTTCGATGGCCAAGTGGTACCTGAGTGGGAACAGGGTGTCCGTAATTACCGGTGTTGGCAGCATCGAGAAGCTCCATTGCACGAAGGTTAATTTCTCCAGCCTTCATGGCAACCGGCACGCACTGCTCCACAGTAAGCCCTTCTGCAAGCAATGCACACAAGGCCTCGTAACAGAATCCTGCAACTGCAGGATCTTTTTGTCCTAGTATGGCGGCATGGTCTGCATAGGCGGCGATACCTTTTAAACCGTAAAGCAGGGTTTGTTTCAGCGAACGAATGTTTTCATCAGTATCAAGATTTTCGATCAGGTGCAATGCTTTGCCCTGATCAACCATTCCAGCGATTGTATCTGCAGGGAGAAAAGTTGCAGGCGCTTCGGAAAAATCTGTTTTCCCGCCGGCTGCCGCTACCTTGGCCTTCATTGCTTCACGATACTCAATGGTTTTGTTAATCAGCGCAAAAAAACGATCCGGATCAAAATCAACATTAGTGAGGGTGGAGAAAATGGCCTCATAGGTGTACAAGTCCGTGGCTTCATCAACGATGCCAAGTTGGCGAGCTTCATTAGCGTAAAGAGCCAGCCCCTGCAATGCGTGGATAAGGAGATCCTGAAGATCGGCCACTTCTTCATTTTTGCCGCATACTCCAGCTACATTACAGCCTGTTCCTTTTGCAGTTTGTTCGCATTGATTACAGAACATAGTAGTTTTTCCTCAAGTGAGTTATTGTAGGTTGTGTGTCATATTGAATGCACACATCATACACCTAAGAGTGGTTCTTCAATTGATCTAGGTCAAAAAATAAATTTTTATTAAAAAAAGTGAAAAAAAAAGAAATTCTCAAAAAAAGCCTGCTTTTTAACGGTTTGCCTGACGAGCAACTCGATGCTCTGTGTAGTATTTCCGTTTCGAAAAAATATCAGCGTGGGCAGGCTGTGTTTCATGACGGCGAGCCTGGCAATGGGTTTTATATGGTGGCTAGCGGAAAGGTAAAAATTTTCAAATTATCAACCGACGGCAAGGAACAGATCCTGCATATATTCGGTGTTGGCGAGCCTTTTGGTGAGGTGCCTGTTTTTCATGGTACTCCTTTTCCTGCTTCGGCATCTACCCTCGCAGCTTCGGAGTTGTTTTTTTTCCCAAGGTTGGAATTTATTAATTTACTCAAAGCCAACCCATCACTGGCTTTGAGCATGTTAGCTGTCTTGTCCATGCGATTGCGAAGATTTACAACCCAGGTTGAAAATTTGACCCTGAAAGAAGTGCCTGGACGGCTTGCCTCTTACCTTCTCTATCTTATAGAGGAGCAAAACAGGGAAGAAGAGGTGGTGCTCGATGTTCCCAAAGGGCAGTTGGCAAGCCTTTTGGGAACAACTCCGGAAACGTTGTCTCGAATTTTTGCAAAAATGAGCGAAGAAGGGCTGATCAAGGTCGCAGGCAAGACCATTCGTCTGCTTGATTTGGAGCGCCTTCGTGAGCGATGAGAGGTCTTTCTATAGCATGTATGAAAAAAAATTTTTCAATGAACAGGTACTGTTGATTAATTTTTTGGAGGTTGGGTATCGCTAAAGAAGAGGTACTGATTTTTTCCCTGACTCTTAGCCAGATACATTGCTGAGTCAGCATTGCTGAGTAGTTGGCTCACCTCATCACCGTCTGCAGGGAAAAGAGTTATCCCTATACTTGCTCCCACTTGAGCTTGTGCATTGTTGATGGTTATTGGCTGGGAAAGGATAGCTATAATTTTAGCAGCAATGGTTGCAATGTCTTCCTGGGAGGCAACTTCCGGGATAAGGATGGCAAATTCATCACCACCAAGGCGTGAAACCGTATCAGATTTTCTGCATGTTTTTCGCAGGCAATACGCTACGTGCTGCAGGAGCGTGTCTCCAGCGTCATGGCCTAAACTATCGTTGATGTTTTTAAAGCCATCGAGGTCAACATACATCAGCGCCAACGTATTATTGTATCGATTTCCATGCGAAACCGCTTCTTCGAGGCGGTCGAAAAAATGGCGCCTGTTGGGCAGGTTTGTCAAAGTGTCAAAATAGGCCATTGTTTTTAATCTATTTTGAGCAATTTTTCTTTTGGTAACAGCATAGGCCATGCTCCACGATCCGATGGCTGTCAAAATGAAAAGAACAGCACCCAGAATCAAAAATTGCATAAAAATGGCATGGGACTTTTGGTCAATTTTTTGTTGTGGAAGAAATGATATCAGATGCCATCTGTATTGCCCGATGGTTCCTTTTGCCGGCGATGCATATTGACTTGGTTCAGCCTCATCCAGCATAGGCAGCACAGTGTTAAATGAATAAAGACCTTCTGGGGTACCTATTTGTTCCTTGGCGGATGATTGTATTTCTTTCCAGACTTCAGGCGATTGGATCGCCAATGAAACATCTGCTTTATCCTGAAACATAAAACCCCACTCGTATGCAGGGTCAGGGTGCCTGAGCCAATACCCTTGATTATTGACCAGCATAGTTTGACCAAGTGATACCCGCTCGATGGAAAGTAGGCTCGTGAGTATATCCTGGCCTAGAAAATTTAAAACGAGTACCCCACGTTCTGTACCATGGTTATCAAAAACCGGTGTGCATAATCGGATCATGGGCTTAAAGGGTTGCTCAACCGTTCCATGTTCTACATTCAGATCGAAAGGAGAGACAAAGACCTCGTCTTTCTTCAGCGAAACACATTCTTTATAATAATATCTGTCAGCTTTTGACTGTAGCTGGTCGTCCGGGACAATGAGCGGTTCACCTTGATTGAAGTTTACCCGTAAGATTTCCATCCCCTGTTTATCGATGTACCTAATCTGGTCATACATACGAGTACTTTTTGCCAAAGAAATATATTCCTGCCCCATCAGGGTGAGTTGTTGTTTTTTTTCGGTCCGCAGATATTGGCGGAGTTCGTTTTGGTCTCGGAGAAAAAAGATGTCTGCCTTGATATCCTTAAAAATAGAGCTGATCCTCTTTTTCCGTAATTCAAGACCGTATGATTCCTGGATTTTAATGAAGTGTGTTAAGTCTCTTGTCTCTTTTTGATAAAAAAAAGTGAGGAGACCACTGAGGATCGCACCGGTTGTGAAAAACAGGATAAAAAAGAGCTTAATGCTGGGGCGATAGAGTGGTGTCTGCTCTTGGATCATGTCTCTAACATGGGGTGATGTTGGATAGGTAAGGTTGCGTTTATTTGTCAGATTGATCCCGTAGGTGCATCAAATTGGTAATATGAGCATAACTGTCAGGTGAAAGTGTAGAAAAAACCATTGCAAAACCCTCTGGTTCATGGCGACAGACGGTACCGACAACTGTGAATTGCAAGGTGCTGCTTTTCCCTTCCAGCGTAATGTCAACGGAGCAATCCGTCTGTAGGGGTATTTTGGTTTCTGTTATAATAAACAGTCCTTTAAGGCTGATATTTTCGGTTTTAACTGCGGCCGAGAGTGTCTGCCCGGAGTCAAAATGGACCAGTGCTGTGGATGTAAAATGTATACGTTGTGCTTGTCGGCGTTCGTTATTCATTGGTGTAGCTGCCAAGTTGTTGATTGATAAGGAGAGTCAGATATATTCAGTTGTGGCTCTCAGTTTAGAGAGTAGCTGTTCTTGACCACGGTTATTATCGGTAATTGTTTTCGTTTTTCAAAAAAAATATACATTGGCGCCATTGATTTCCAGAAGTTGATCCAGGGTGATTGGGAAAAACGTTCAAGATTGGGCTTTGTAAGTGCAAATGGAAATATATGTACTTCTACTTTTTGTTGCCCAGCGAGTAATGCCTGTTGCACTGTAACGTAAATTTCCTCCATCTTTTTATCACCCATGGCGAAGCATCCTGTGGAAGAGCAACCTCCATGGATCATTATGTTGCTTCCATCCCGATGATTATTGAGATCGTATAAATTTGGATAGCCAATGTCAAACGCAAGATGGTAACTCGATGTGGGGTTGAGTTGGTTACGTCGGACATGGTAAAAACCTTCCGGACTTTGCAAATCGCCTTCTCTTAATTTGGGACCAGGATATCCGGAATAGGTACAAATAGGGTAGGAGGAAAAAAGCTCAAATGTTGTGTCTTTTTTGACCCACAATTCAAGAATGCCCGGCAACTTGAGGATGCGGATAAACACCTGATTACCGAGGGTAAGTCCTCGGGCGCTGAGTTTATGACCTACCTCGTTTTGGATGGCTGAAAAAAAATGTCCAGCCTTGCCACCGGTTGGGCTCCCCTCGGTCGCGTTGCAAGGCGCTATGGGCGACGCTACCAGCAACAAAAGCAGGGTAAAAAAAAAGTTCAGGCGGTTACACGTCGGCATCTTTTTCGGCATTGTTTCGATTAACTCACTTGTGGAACTTGTTCTGCAAGTGGCTGAGTCTCGCCCGAGGGAGGAACTTTTTGATTAAAAACGAAAAACAGACTGTTAATTATTCAATTACTCTTTAAGCAATAATATCAATTCATTTTGTTTAAAATCAAAAAGTTCATAAGAAACTCGGCCTAGCTTTATCGGTAACAAGCGTAGTTAGTCTTAAGCCGGCACCACGTACTCAACGTGTGTTTATCTCAAAAGAGTTTTCAGGCGAACCAGCATCCTTGGCGGCCATGAGCCTGAACATGGTTTATTGTCTGCAATTCACTCTTATCCCTGTAATCAAGGGAAAAACAAGCTAGCCATAAGCCACGACCTGCTGTGTCGGCAACGTATTGAAGTCTGATCAACAGCGTTGCCGCTCGGTATCTGCACCGCGTTTTGATCGCTCGTGAATTATTCAATAAAAATAGCCACATTTGTTACTGCGCTTGCGTTTTGGCATAGGCAGATGCCGCACATTCATTTTTTCCGAGATCAAGTTCTTCTTGTTTATCGTCTTCAAACTGTTCAAGGTTGGCATTTACCAGGCGGATTTTAGCATATTCCTCCGGCTGGGGACGCATATTGTCTTTGATGAATTGAATGAATTCGTTTAACTCTTTGATATCGTATATGTTTTTGTTTCGAGCTAACACCTGTTGTAAAGGGAGGGTAAATACAAGATCATCATTGGCTTCAGCCCAGTCAATATAATGACCAGGAAGGACGTTGAGCTCCGGATCAAGTTGCTTGATGAGCTGGATTGAATCATAAAGCAGGTGTGCCCACTCTTCTGCTTTACCGCCAAGGTCGGGTCTTCCGACAGAATTGATAAAAATCATATCACCGGAGATGATATACTTTTCATCAATGATAAAACAGGTCGATCCCGGCGTGTGCCCTGGAGTGAACAAGACTCTCACCTGCGCTCCCCCATTGCTGAAGGTGAATGTTTCCCCGTCCACCAAAGGCTTATAGGGGTTTTTAGATCCTTGAAAGTCCTTTTCGTTAGCATGAAAGATAGCGCCGGTTGTATTTGCTATATCACGGCTTCCAGCAATATAATCTGCCTGCAGATGGGTTTCAAAGGTCCTGACAACTGTGCATCCTTTTTGTTTTGCAAAATCCAGGTAAAAATCAATAGCTCGTGAGGGATCAAAAAACATGATTTCCTTGCCGCTTATGAGCCCGTAACTGCACGATGCTTTACCTGGTCGAATAAACTGGTAGAGCTCGTAGGTGTCATTTTTTTCGATTATTTTGGGGACCAGAAGATTGCCCCAGGATTTGATGCCGCCTGCAAGGTATCCAACATCTTTAAATCCATTTTTTTCTAAAATTTCAGCGACATATTTGGCTGACCCTTCTTTAGCACATACTATCTTTATTTTTTTGTTTTTTGGTACCCGATTGACCGACTCTTCTTCTATTTCCATAAAGTCATAATAGGAGACATTGAGCATTTCAAAAGAATAAGGACTTTCAACCTGAAATCGTTTGAAATCTTTATCGTTACGAACATCGAGGACAACGATATCCTGTTTTTCGGTAAGCCATTGAAAAAGGTCTTTTGCCTGGTATTTGAAAATTGCCATGAATTTTTTCTCCTTACAACATGAGGGCCATATATAGACAAAGGGGTCTTGAAATGAAAGAACGTAAAGATGAACTCTTTGTCTACAATATAACAGGAAAAAAACAAAAAGAAATAGGTAACTATTCAGCAACATCCTTCCTGCGCACTATCTGACTGAAAAGCAGAGCACAGGTATAAGGTCATTTTACCTGATAGCCTTTTTGTCCAATATCTCGGAGCCTAGTGCTGACGCCTTTATGCTTAGGAAATTACTACGGATGTAAGCGAATAATCCGAAAACAATTATTATCGCATGTATTTTTTTCCATACCTCAATCGTGCCCTAAAATTCTCATTATCCACGGGGCCGTTAGCTGTACAGGGGAAAAGGGAAAGGTGGAGGTGTGTTTGTTGTTATTTTTGGTGGGGAAAGGTTATGCCTTGTCGAAATGCAAAGACAAAGAGGGTAACGTGGTATTTTCTGTCATCACTCATTTTGTATTTCCATTTTTATTACGTAAAAATTGCTGTTTAAATAGCAACTTTTCCTGTTTTTAATTTTGACAAAAAATGCCTTTCCGTCCTAGGATAGAAGAGAATGCTTTTACTTGATTTCTTTCAATTTATATTGTGGTTCGTACTATTGTGAACACGATCTCTCTCAATTCAACAGTGCTCCATCTGCATAGGATTTGTTTGATACTCATCCTTTTTTGCTTTTTGGGAAGTTCTCTTTGTGCCGGTTCTGTGGATCAACTTTTTCCAATCCAACAAGACAAGAGGTATGCAGCGTTCGATAGCTGCTTTGAGGGAGTTACAAAGGTTGAATCGGTTATTTTTTTTTAGCAACGAAACAAGACAACTAAACAATGAGTTATAATTCTGTCGGTGATTTTTTTCTTTCCTTACTAAGGAACTTCACCGAATATATTGATTTGTCTTACAGACCTGCATTCGTCACAGGCGGACTCACCATTGTTATCATTCTTTTGATTCTATTGTTTGTTCTCAACTATCGAAACAAGAAAGTTATTTTTACAAAAAATGAAGAATTAAAAAAGGCTGAAGCGCGATATCATCTTATTTTTGAACAATCGCCTATTTCGTTATGGGAGGAGGACCTTTCAGAGGTAAAGAGCTACATTGATGACCTTCAGGCTGAGGGTGTACAGGATTTTGGGTTATATTTTGAAATGCACCCAGAGGCCTTGCGAGTGTGTGCTGATAAGATAAAGGTTACAGATGTTAATGCGCGCACGCTTGATTTATATGAGATTGACGATAAAAACGATTTGTCAGGAATAAAGGATATTTTACCTCAGGGGTCAGAGTGGATTATCAAAGAAGAAATATTGGGGTTTCTCGATTGCGGCTCCTTTGACGTGACAATTTCTGATCGTACGTTGTCTGGTAGAAATCTGACCATTGAATTAAGAGCTGTTGTTGCAGCTGGCTACGAGCAAAACTGGGAGAAAGTATACGCCTCAGTTATTGATATTACGGAGCAGACCCAACTCAAGCAGGAAAAAAAGGAGTATGAAAAACAAATACAGCAAACCCAGAAATTAGAAGCAATAGGAAGTCTCGCCGGTGGAATTGCTCACGATTTCAATAACATCCTTTCTCCCATTATGGGGAGAGCTGAGTTAATGTTACTTGAAGCCGGCAATAATGAAGTAATGCAGGAGCATTGTCATCGGATACTGGATGCATCCAAAAGAGCGCGTGATCTTGTCAGGCAAATTTTAACCTTTAGTAGAGAGGTGAAACAGGAAATAAGACCGGTTTCCATGGAGAAGGTCATTGAAGAAGTTATGCAGCTTATTCGTCCTATTTTGCCTGCGACTATTACGCTTGCCCAGGAAATCCCGGCTAATTTGCCTTTGGTTATGGCTGACACCACCCAGTTACATCAAGTGATCATGAATTTGATTACCAATGGTTTTCACGCCATGGAAAATATAAAGGGTACTTTACAGCTTGAACTTAGCGAAGTTTTTTTAGGGGTTGATGATTGCGACCATGAAACACTCTCACCCGGGCGGTATCTTTGTCTTACCGTTGCAGATACCGGACATGGGATGGATACAACGACCATTGATAAGATTTTTGATCCCTACTTCAGTACCAAGGCAAGGAACAAGGGAACCGGCCTTGGGTTGTCCGTAGTACATGGTATTTTGCGAGGCTATGGTGGAGGTATCCGAGTAACAAGTGAGGTGGGCAAAGGAACCACTTTCTTTGTGTATCTTCCTGTTATTGAAATGAAGAAAAAGAGTTCCACCAATAAGAATGTGCATGGGCCAATTCCCAGAGGTGACGAGCATATTCTTTTGGTTGATGATGAGAAATCTGTTGCAGAAGTCACCAAAAACATGCTTGAAAGAATGGGCTATAAGGTAACCATGCGAGTGAGCAGTCTTGAAGCATTGGAGGCATTTCGTAACCTTCATGACCGGATAGATTTAGTCATAACTGATCTTACCATGCCTCATTTTACAGGACTGCAACTGCTTGCACGGGTGAGGCAGATTAATGATCAACTTCCGGTTATAGTTACGACCGGGTTCAGTGAGCAGCTCGATATTGATAAATCCTCTGCTTTAGGCGTTAACGAGTATCTTGCAAAACCTGTCCTTATGGAAGATTTAGGTCGTTCGGTGAGGTCTGTACTTGATGAAGTCAAGACAGGGATGACTTACTCGTAACAAACAATAAAGCTATCTTAAAAATTGCTAATCCATCCAACTTCCTTGTAACATCCAAAATTTTATCTTCTGCGGTAAGGGTCACTGTGGTAACCAATGTATATGCCTGTGGCTATTTTTTTTTCGTCTGTTTCAATTGTGGACGAAAAATTTAATTATTCAAGACGCCCTCTAACCAGAAAAGAGTAACAGTAAACAAGGAGATGTGATAAAGAGTGCTCTATCCTGCAGATAAGTTTTTTTTTGCAATGCAAGCGCATGAGCGTCGTTCCCAAAAAAAGTTGCTCCCTTAGATTTCTTTATTTTCCCTTTTATTCGTTTAACACATTTTATAATGGCTCAAAAAAAAATAATTGTCATAGGCGGAGGTGCATCCGGACTGATGGCTGCTGGTGTAGCCGCAACTAACGGTGCGCATGTCATTTTACTGGAAAAGATGAAAACTCCGGCAAGAAAAATTCGGATAACCGGCAAGGGGCGTTGCAATATTACTAATACGGCTCCCATTGTCGAATTTATCGATCATTTTGGTAAATCAGGCCGTTTTCTCAGGCAAGCATTTGGCCGGTTTTTTTCAGGTGAACTTATAGCATTTTTTGAAAAGCGTGGCTTAAAAATCGGCTTTGAACGAGGAGGACGCGTTTTTCCAGCAGATGGTGATGCGCCCCTTGTTGCTCGCCTATTGGTCGATTGGGTCAAAGAGGCGGGAGTAGATTTACGCACAGAGATTTCGGTTGTAGACCTTCTGGTGAAAAAAGGACAAGTTGCAGGAGTGGTGTGCGGCCATAACCAAAAAATATATGCTGATGCCGTTATTCTGGCAACTGGTGGAGCCAGTTATCCGCGCACCGGTTCTACTGGAGATGGGTATCGTTTAGCACAATCTGTTGGTCACACCATCGTTACTACTCGCCCAGCGCTGGTCCCACTCCGTACCGCGGAAAGGATTGGTAACGGTTTAGCCGGACTGCAATTAAAAAATATCAATGCCCGTTTGTTCATCAATGGAAAGAGAAAAACCCAAGCATTTGGTGAACTCAGTTTTACCAAAAATGGCCTTTCCGGTCCGATTATACTCACTCTAAGTTCCCTTGTTGTAGATGCACTACGTTCAAGAGCACAGGTGGCTGTCATTTTAGATCTTAAACCTGCGCTTGACGATGCTAAGCTTGAAGCCCGGATGCAGAGAGACCTGCAAAAACGACCCCATGATCCTATGAGTAGCTTTCTTAGGGGACTTATGCCTCGCGAGTTAATCCAGCCTTGCCTTGATTATGCTCAGATCGATCACAATATGACTGCGGTTATGCTGCCTGCTCAAGCTAGAAAAAAAATACGACACTGGCTTAAAAATTTTAGATTTGAGATTACCGGCTATGGTTCCCTTGAAGAAGCCATCGTTACTGCAGGAGGGGTTAAAACAGCGGAGATAGATCCGTGTACCATGGAGTCGAAAAAGAGTAAGCGCCTGTATATTGTCGGCGAACTGCTGGACATACAAGCTGATACCGGAGGATATAATTTGCAGGCAGCTTTCAGTACCGGCTGGGTCGCAGGAAAGGCTGTATGCGGGTAAAATCCTGACCAGTTGTTAACTTCGTTAAGATTGCTTATGAGAGCATTGTGTCTAGCCCGAAGGGGGAACTTTTTGATTTAAAACTGAAAACAGGTTGTTAATTGTACAATTACTCTTTAAACAATAATATCAATTGATTGAGTTTGAAATCAAAAGGTTCATGAGAAATTCGGGTTGTTCAATTATACACTGTTTGTATGTGAAACTGGCATGTCGTTGACGATGATAGATCCTGATCTGTCTAAAAAAAAGCTGGTAATCAGCGCTTATTTTTTAGGAAATAAATAAAATAGCCGTTGACCTTGCCAATGAGGTTGAGGGTTTCTTTATACTGGGGAGGGCGATTGTTGGTGATCGAGTATTCACCTGCATTCCACGCTGCTACGACCAAATCCAGCTTGCCTTGAAAATTGTAATTGTATTTGGATATCAGGTAACAGGTAAGCAGGATATTTATGGATGGGTTGTACAGATCCTGGGGGCGAAGATTGAGCAGTCTACGCTTGCTGACATACCGAAAATTTATATCTTTTTTGGCTAATTCACTGGCCGCCTGTTTGCCTGTAGGAAATGTTATTTGACAGAGTCCTTTCGCATCTTTACTGGAAGTTGCCCTTGGGTCGCCATTGGATTCAGCCAGCATGAGCGCACGGATGAAATTTGCATTTACCTTGTGACGAGGCTTGAAATAAGAAAAAGAGCTGAAATATTCAATAAGATGATTAAACCTGGCCACATTGGCGGCCTGTTGATTAGTAACGGATATGTTCCTGTGTTTTCTAACATATTGTGACAGCGCTGCTTTGGCATCTGCAGTGTACACGAGATAGAGCAAGCTGAATATGAGCAGATAGGAGAGTCTGCGGGAAAGATATCTCTGCATTATACATCCTGCCGGCGAAGCTGTTCCTGTTGTTCCTGGAAAAATCCGGACAGTACTTCGGAAAGATACCAGCCATCCAGGTTACCTACGGTTTCCCTTATTGAATGCATGGCCAGGGACGGGATCCCGATGTCAACTGTAGGCACCCCGATGGCTGCAGCGGTTAAGGGGCCGATGGTTGATCCACACGCCATGTCATTTCGCATAACGAATTCCTGCACAGGTACTTCTGCTTTCTCGCATATCAATTTGAACAGACCACTGGTGACACTGTTGGATGCATATCGTTGATTGGCATTTTTTTTGAGTACTGGTCCTCTGTTGAGTTTTGGTAAATGGTTCCCTTCATATTTGGTTGGGAAATTAGGGTGCACGGCATGGGCGTTGTCCACGGAGATAAACAGCGACCTGCTGGTCACCCGGGTGCGATGAGCCGGCTCCGGGTAGAGGCGTTCAAGGACGGATTGCAGAAACGAGCCTTGGGCACCGGTGGTGGATACAGAACCTGTTTCTTCGTTATCATTGAGTACAATCATAAAATCCTGTGGTGCTTCGGTCATTGTTGCAGCTTTTATCAGTGCATAGCAGGAGAGAAGGTTGTCAAACCTTGCACTGGTCAGAAATTCTTTATTAAAACCGACTTGAGCAGGTGGTTGTGCATCATAAAAAAACAGGTCAAAGTCAAGTATGGAGGTCGCTTGATTGGCAGGACAATCCATATCAAGCTGTTCTTTGAGCAGGGCGTGGAAATCCGGCGTTATGTCGTCGTGAGCCATTAATGCCAGCGGAACAATGTCATTTTGCTTGTTGATCGAACGGTTGTCGTTTGCTTCTCGATCAAGGTGAATGGCCAGACTGGGAATAATGGCGACCGGTCTTTTGAAATCAATGAGCCCAGACTGTATTGGTCCCTGTTGAGGCTTCCAGGTCAGGCGGCCTGCCAAGGAGAGATCCCTGTCAAACCATGGATTGAGCAGCGCTCCCCCATAGACCTCGACCCCAATCTGAATGCAGGATTGAGTTGTAATAAGTGGTTGGGGTTTTACTTTTAAACAGGGGCTGTCTGTGTGGGCTCCTGCCATTCGTAAAGTTTGGTGTGGGTGAGGTGGTTGGGTCAGGTTGAAAGCAATGAGGCTGGAGCGGTTACGGGTTACGTAATAGGCACCAGGTTCAAGTCCCTGCCAGGAGGCAGCCTCGTCAAGTCGTTGAAATCCGTTGAGGGAGAGGATTTCCTCACTGTTTTTCACAGCATGAAAGGGGGTGGGGGAGTCCTGGATGTATTGGAAGAGTCCCTGTACAAATTCTGTTGGTTGCATTGTATATTTCCGGGGTCAAAAAAGAATACCCTGTACAAGAAGCCAAGGGTAGCGGATAAATGTTAAACGAGCTTTAAGTACTATGTTGCAAAGTTGTAAGATGACTGTTCACGCAACAGCTGTAAAAGCTTGTCGGGATAATGAGGGCGTAGTTGCACTGTTTTCAGGCTCTGTTGACTCGACAGTCGTTTCAAGTTCCTTTGAAGGGCGGGCAGCTGATTCATCTGCACTGGCTTTTTGCATTTCCTGTCTTGCCTGGGCTTCTTTCTGAGTGGCGGTGGCAGCTATTTGTCGATCTGCTGAAGAAGGGTTTGCCGGGGCCAGTGCTGCTTTTCGAACAGTCTGCATTTTTTGAAGAGTGGCTTCCGGGGTACTTTCTTTACTTATATCTATCGGCACCTCGCCACCTACGGCATACCTTTTGCCGTCGGGTCCTTTTTGGTAGGTATATTGTGCACTGCCTGCAGCATACTGGCCTGCATTTGCCAGATGCGCCTGTTCGTGACTGCGAACTTCCATGTCTCGCTGTTTGAGTTGTTCAACAGCACGTTGTTCTTCAGCGTTGAGTTGTGCTATCTGCTGGTTGTTTTGGCGAGGTTGGTTTTCAGCTGTGTCCTGTTTCTCCCCTTGGGCATCATCTTTGTTTTGCGCCAAGCCGGCAGCCAAGTGTCTGCTTTGTGGTGACAGTGTTATACGATCAAGCGTTTCATTAGTGCCTGTATTTTTAGTAAGATCAGCCTGTGACGCCGGCACAGGTACACTGATCTCTCGAGCTGGTTGCGATTTGAGTTGGCCTGATGTATAGCCACCACCCAGAGAGGGTAAAAGCGCTGTATGTGTTGATGCCTGATTGGAATACATGATGATAGCAGAAAATAATAAGTTGTGTATCAAGCAAATATACGGCAAAAAAATGACGATGTACAGGTGCAAAAGAACTTTTCCAAGCCTATTTTTGCAAAAATATTTTAACTGCGCATAAAAAATATCGTGAGAGCAGAGGCTTTTGAGAGATGTCAGTCAAGAACAGCCAGTTCTAAATAGAAAAAGTGAAGAAAAAGAAAAGCTTGATTTTCCGGGTTGTATATTTTGCTTTGCAACTTATCAAGCAGTGCTCCTGGTACATGCAATCAGGCTGGATAATGATAAGGATGCTCCTTTTTACAGCATGGTGGTGCGTAAAGTAAGCGTAGGCTCCGTAGAGTGCTCCTGAAGCGTTATTCTGCTTTGTCATTTTTAGAAAGGTCTTGAGTGTAAACCATGCAATCATTAAAAAAACATTACCTTATTATTGAGCCTTATTACGGCGGTTCCCACAAAATATTTATCCAGGGCTTGCAAAAAGAATTACGTGATCAGGATTTCACTTTGTTAACCCTCCCGGCGAGAAAGTGGAAAATGAGAATGCAGCTTGCTGCTCCCTGGATGGCTGAACAGATAATTGGGTTTATTCAAAACGGGTATCGATTCGATGGAATACTCACGTCTACCTTTATAGATGTTGCTGTATTGCGCTCCTTATTGGCCGGCAGGGGCATCTTGCTTCCTGTTGCCATCTATTTTCATGAGAATCAATTTGCCTATCCTTCCAGGCCCCAGGATCAGGCGCGTTTTCAGTTCACGGCCATTAATTTTACTTCAGCGCTGTGTGCAGATAGCCTGGCCTTTAATAGTGAGTATAATCGATCAACTTTTTTATCTGGAATTAGGCGTTACCTTAAAAAAGCTGCTGACATTAATTTGCATCATTTAGTCAATGATCTTTTTGAAAAATCGACTGTGATTTCTCCTGGAATGGACTTCTCGCCTATTGATGCCCTTGGGCAAGGAACAGAAAGGCCAACCAGTCCTGTCGTGGTTTGGAATCATCGCTGGGAGCATGATAAGAATCCGAACTCTTTTTTCTCTACGCTGTTTGAGCTTTCCGAGCAAGGGGCTGATTTTCAGCTTTTGGTTTTAGGGGAAACGTTCCAGGATAGTCCGGAAATATTTGACAAGGCAAAGACCAGGCTTGCAAAGCATTTGCTCCATTTTGGTTATGTTCCTGATCGGACCCGGTATTATAAAATGTTACAAAGAGGAACTATTGTGGTTTCAACAGCCATTCATGAATTCTTCGGCATGTCTGTACTCGAAGCCGTACGGGCAGGCTGTGTGCCTTTGGTACCTGATCGCTTGGCATATCAAGAACTTTTTCCTGTGGAGTTTCGCTACAAAAAGAATCAGTTGAAAAAAAGATTGGGTGATCTGATCGATCGTAATGAGCAGATGAGCCAGGAAAAAAGTCAGGCTCTCACGACACCCCATTCATGGAAAACTGTGGGCGCAGAGTATGTTCATTGGCTAAGTGCATTGAGGAAGGAAGAAAGATCGTGACCCTTCAGCAACAGTCAATCTGCACATAGTATGGCCCAAAATAGTCCATTACTCCATGGTTGACCAGCCTGCTTGCGCGTATCTGGAGAATTGCAGAACAGTTACAAGATTTCTAGAATTGCAATCAGTGAAATATTGAAGAAAAAAGAAATGTTAAGGACTTGAAAGAGACGGCTGTAATGAGATGGAGAAGGACGAAGCACGAGGTGAAAAGAAAGCAGCCCCACAGTGAGGAGGGCGATTGTGCCGGTGGAACATCTTGAAAAAATGGTGAGAAATCCGGGTAAGCTTGAAATGATGAGGCCAACTGATGCATAGGCAAAAATCCAAATCCACGTTATCCGCCGTAGTTTGTTTTCAGAGAGGGCAACTGCTAAATTAGGGTGATCGACACGGATATAATCATTTTTGTGTACTAATAATATGAGGAAAAAATGAGGAACCTGCCAGAGATAAAAAAAAGTGGCAATGGCTGCTATTCTGTAATCAGCTATCGAGCCTCCAGCGGCACACCAGCCGATGACAGGTGGAAGTGATCCTGCCAGGCCACCAATCAGAAGAGAGAGGCTGGTTCGATGCTTGAGCGGAGTATACAGGCCATTGTAGATGATAACTCCAAGTATGCCCAGTAATAAAGTCCTAGCCGTTGCATCGATTGTTAATAGCAATAAAAAGGCGACGGCTATCAGACTGCCGAGAAAAGGTATAACCATAGCGGGCGAGAGTTGACCCGTGACAAGCGGGCGGTGGCTCGTTCTTTGGTAGAGCCTGTCGATCTTTCTTTCTTGCAGACTGTTGAGCGCCGCAGATCCGCAGGCCAGGAGAAACATAGCCAGAGTGAGCAGGACTAGAGTACCGTTTATCGTGCGAGTATACAGGATATAACCAAAGCCTGCTGAAAGAGCGATGGGTATACAAAGTACCCCTTTTATTAGCTGCAGCCAGGGCACTATAAAGGCAAAAAAAGGGGAGCTTGCCTTGATCGTGCTACTCATCTTCTTGATCGAGCCATTCCTGGTACTGATTTTTAGGGAGGACAGTCAGCTTGGCAACCATTTGAGAATGATCCAATCCACAGTATTCGGCACATAAAATGTCGTATTGTCCGGGCTCGTTGGTTCTAAACCAGACATAAGTAGGAAAGTTTTTAACGGCATCTGCTTTGACTCTGAAAGCAGGGATATAGAAACTGTGCAACACATCCAGAGACTCAATATTGAGCTTGATAGGTGTATGGGCCGGGACAACCAACTCATTTTCTGTTTCTTTGTCGTTGTCGTAAATAAAAATCCAGGAAAACATCTGCCCTAAAGCCTCTATCTGCACTGCGCCGGCTGGAACATTACGTAGGCCCGTGTATGACTGCCAGCCGACCCAGAACATTGAAAGAGCAATGATAGTGGGGATGACTGTCCATAGAAGTTCGAGTTTCCAGTTGTCTCTAATATCTGCAGGTTGAGGGTGTTTAGCGCGGCGATACCGAAAGACAAAATAGACCATGACGACGGTTATGCCCGCCAGAAATATCGCAGAAACAATGAATATATACCAGAATGCGCGATCTACCCCTAATACAGGATCCATATTTTATACCTTTTCTCCAATATTATCGGAATGCTACATCCCAGAATGTAAAGCTTATCATTATTGCCAGGAAAAAAATGGTGCATAGAAAAGAAACTTTAATGGCTTTGCCTTCGTATTTTAGATGCATGAAAAATAAAAGGACAAATGTAACTTTGGTCGAAGCAATCCCAAGAGCTAAGGGAACATTCATAATGCCGAGGTCAACATAGCTGACGCCTACGGTTATCCCTGTAAGCATAAGCAGGATTGCAAGAACAGCTGCCAGGGTTTTGTATCCCATCAAATGCTGAGGTGCATCATTTTGCATAACCACTCCTTACAATCTTATAACACCAAGTAAAATAGAGGAAAAACAAATATCCAGATAAGGTCGACCAAGTGCCAGTAAAGGCCTGAATTTTCAAGCATGGCAAAGTTATTATGCTCTATTTTGCCCTTAGCCACCCATATAAAGCTGACAGCAAGTAGGGTCATGCCGATAATAACATGGAGGCCATGGAGGCCTGTAATCACATAATAGAGACCGAAGAAGATATTTTCACCAGGAGGGCCGTTGGTCAAGGTTTCAGAGTTAGGGTAAATGTCGTGGTGAAATTTATATCCCCATTCAAAATACTTGTTCACCAGGAAGACAACACCGCATAGAAAGGAAAAAGCCAGCAACCCCAGGGATAGCTTTTTGCTGTTTTTTCGGATCGCGGTAATGGAGGCTGCCACAGTAAAACTCGAGATGAGTAAAATGACCGTGTTCAGGGCGCCGATAACCCTGTCGAGCTGTTTGCCCCCGGATACGAAATCATCGGGGTACATGTGCAGGTACACGGCATAGAGAACAAACAACCCTCCGAAAAGAATGATTTCTGTGTAAAGAAAAAGCCACATGCCAATTCTTATGCCAGTAAAGTCACTCTTGTTTTCCATAAAAATCTCTCCTAACCGAATTGAATAGTGATAAGTGGCTTAGGGGGTAACCTGTCCTTTTTTGCCTGCATTTTCAGCGGTCAGGATTTCTGAAAAATCATAGGGATATTCTTTTACGTTGGGTTCAGCAACAAAGTTATGTAATGGTGGCGGTGAAGGGACTGTCCACTCAAGGGTAACCCCACCCCAAGGGTTGATGGAAGAAATCTCCCTTTTTCTGAAACTTAAAACAAGGTTGATCAACATCAACATAATGCCGACAAAGAGCAGCAATCCACCAGCAGCGGCAAGGGCATTGCCTTGTGCAAATTGCGGCAAATAGTCATAGTACCGACGCGGCATACCCTGCATGCCAAGAATAAACATTGGAACATAATGGAACATGAAACCTACTGTAGCCAAGGTCGCAGCTATGTAAGCACGTTTGAAGTTGTACATGATGCCGAACATTTTGGGCCACCAGAAGTGAAGCGCCGCAAAGAAGGCAAACCCGGTACCGCCGAACATGGTAAAGTGAAAGTGGGAAACTACGAAATGAGTGTCATGGACATGGATATCCGTACCCGCTGCTCCCAAAACCAGTCCAGTTAGTCCTCCAACTGAAAAAAGATATATAAATACAAGCGCATAGAGGAGAGGTGGCGTCATCTCAATGGATGCTTTGTACATCGTCGACACCCATGAAAATACTTTGACTGCCGTTGGGATAGCCACCAGGAAGGTAAGCAATGAAAAGACAAATACAGCAGTATCGCTCATGCCGCTGGTATACATATGGTGTGCCCATACCAGTGAGCCGGCAACCGCTATCCCCAATGAAGAGATAACAATGGCTTTATAACCGAAGATGGCCTTTCGAGAAAAGGTGGGAATAATTTCCGAGATGACACCCATGCCGGGGAGAATCATCACATAAACCGCTGGATGGGAGTACATCCAGAAGAGGTGTTGGTACAGCAAGGGATCTCCGCCTTTGTCAGGGTCAAAAAGGCCGATATTGAATGCTCTTTCAAAGATGACCAGCAATAGAGTGATGGAGATAACAGGTGTGGCCAATAGCTGCACCCAGGCCGTTGCATATAAAGACCATGTGAAAAGAGGAATTTGCATCCAGCCCATGGCTTTATGACGCATCCGGTGGACCGTTGTAATAAAATTAAGCCCGGTAAGCATAGACGACATCCCCAGAATAAAGGCAGCAAAAACCGTAAGGGGAACATTGTTGTTGGTACCGACGCTGAAAGGCACGTAGAAGGTCCAGCCGGTATCCGGGAAACCCCCAGCTGTAAAAAGCGATATGATTGCCAGCAGACCACCAAACATATACAGATACCAGGAAAGAAGGTTTAACCGCGGGAAAAAAACATCATTGGTGCCAAGCTGGATCGGAAGAAAAAAATTGCCGAAGATAGCGGGAATAGCAGGGATGACAAACAGAAATATCATGATAACGCCATGCAGGGTAAATGCAGAGTTGTAGATCTCTGCCGACATGATGGTTTTTCCGATAGTCATTAATTCGATGCGGAGAAGAAAACCTACGGTTAGAGCAACTGTGAACCAGAACAGCACGGCCCATAAATACATGATGCCCAACCGTTTATGATCATGGGTTAGTAACCATGCCTTGACTCCTGTGAGTCCAGCAGGGGAGGGGGTATCAAAAAAAGAGTGTATAGCTGGCATGGAAACACCTTTCAATCCTGATTATTTTTTTTTGCGCAGGAAAAAGAAAACAAAATAGAAAAAACCTGCAACTAGCAGGGTTACTGTTGAGAGTTTAAGAATAGTGAAAATAGTTTGGTTTTGTTTGGGGCTGTAGTTGAAACAAAAAGAGAGAAAACGGCGAATGGAAGTAGCCGGTGTTCCTTTTTCAGCTTCTGCAAGGGCGAGGTCAACATCGCCATGCAGGAAAGACCCGTAAATGTATTTGATAATTTGTCCTTCGCTACTCAGGGCCACCAGTGCAGAAGGATGGATAAATAGATGATCACTCTGCTTTTTGAAGGTATAGCCGATAGCATTGGTAACACGAAGAATGTTTTCTTTGTCGCCGGTGAGAAATACCCAACCATCCTCTGGGAAATCTGGGCCAAGTAACTCTGTATAATTTGGTTTTGCAATAGCAGCGGCTTCAGGTGGTTCCACTTCGTTAAAACTCATTGAAATTACTCGGAATGAACCCTTCGGATGGCTTGTTTTTTTTATTGCCTCTGCCAGATTAGCTTGGTCAAATGAGCATGCCCTTGGACAAAAATAATAGACAGGGAGGAGTAACGTCGGCCGATCTACAAGTTCGGCAAGGGTTATGACTTTGCCTTTCTCATCTTTAAAAGTGGCTTCCAGTGGAACAAACTGACCTGTTTTTTCCGTCACCCATTCTTCAGGAGCCACTGATTGCTGCTCAGAAAGAGAGAGGCCTTGTTGGTCATGAGCAGCGTGCTCACTATGGTCCATTTCAATTGGACTCTCATGTTGCTGATGGTTCTTGTGCATCTGCCCTTCCTCTGCCAGAGGCATATTGGGCGAGGTAAGCGCAAGCATTAGTACTAGGAAAAAACACAATCTCAATATAAGCTGCATGCCGTTTGTTGGTTTTATGTTGGAGATGACAAAAGAGTACACCACGATGAGGAGGTGGTGCACTCTTTTCACTGGAAAAATTGCATACGCAGGAGTTGTCACTCTTACTCTTTTACACTGCCATTACTAAGATTGACTATCATCGCTTTGTGATATGTATGTTTCATGCGGGTTGAATCTCTGTCAGGGCCGTAGGCCAAAAGCACCACCGTATCTCCCTGAAGGTCAAGGGTTGCATCAAGGGAATCCCCTGATTTGACAGGGATGGTAAACTCCAGTGTTGTCTGTTTGCCCTGTTCGGAGCCTCCGACGACTGTCACATCATTGTTACCGCCTCTTTTCGTGTCTTGACCGTGTTGGGTGGCCTGGGTCCCAAATTCATCAAAAATGGAAACTTTGCCGCCTTTGACATAGCCGACAATAAAATCTGCGTCCTTCATTTTTTTACTGGGATTAAACCCAATTCCAACCCAGCCCTTGGTGGGTGCCGTCAGTTTTACTGCAAGCACATCACCATTGATCGACCAATCGAAACGCATCTTGTCGGCAGTGACGGAATGCTGGTAATCTGCTGCTGAAGACTGGGCAGTAAAGAGCAATGTACAGACAAACAGTGACACCAAGACAGAGGCATATTTGGATAACGTCATGAAAAATCTCCTTTTTTTTATTATGGTGTTGTTAACCGCCATATACAAGTTCGCCGCCTGAAAAACCGAGACCAGTAGCGCAGACAAGGCAAAAGACATAAACAATAAACAGTGTTTTGGGATCAGTACCTCCCCTATTCATTTTGATAGAAAGACCAAGCAGTATGACAAGTACTGCTGCTAAAACCATTTTAATAACGATGAGCGGTTGATAGGTGCCGCCGTAAAAATATTGCCAATCAAGAATGCCGGCTATGATGGTTGGAAAAATAAATATCAGGGCAAGAACAGAGCAATGTAAGGCCGTTTTTCGCAGGTCCTGCTTGTTGAAATACCAGGCGATAAGGCCAAAGAAAAAACAGCCCATAACCATACCCATTGGAATGTGAGTTGCTGCAGGATGAAGAGGGTGGGTAAAGCCGACGCTTTCTAGAATTCCATAAATAAATGTGGTCATAATCTGCCTCTGCTGAAGTTGAAAGAGCGATTGTTATTTCCGGTAAGCGCGAATGCTGGGATTGTGCGGTAGCCGTTGCTACTGATCTCCTTTTAAAAAAAATGTACTTGGATGTAATTAACCGCAACGAATATAAAGAGTAGTTGCAAAAAATGATACCATATCAGCTTACAGAAAAACAATAATCTATTTTTCTTCAAGAGCAATGGTAACCAGTCATATTTAATAAAGATTTTCTTGGTTTTTTGTGGTGATAGTTTATAGAAAGCCAGCTGTGGATTATTGTTTACTGTTAATTGTCGCCCTATAAAAGTAACCTTAACCCGAAGGGGGAGCTTTTTGTTTGAAAACCAAAAAAAGACTGTTAATCGTGCAATTTATTTTTAAGCAAAAATATCAATTAATTGAGTTTGTAAACAAAAAGTTCATGAAAAATTCTAAGAGATAGCTGCGCAACGCAGGGTGGCGTTAAATACCATTTAAGGACGGATTTGGCCCCGTTTTTGTATATACAATTTATACTGAAAGCATGGAGATACAGGTGTATGGACAACATTATACTCATTGGTTTTATGGGAGTCGGCAAGGGAAGAACTGCGCGAGCACTTGCCCAGGATACAGGTTTAGTTGCCATTGACACAGATGATCTCATCGAATCCATGGCAAAAAAGAAAATACGCAAAATTTTTGCCGATCAAGGGGAACCCGTTTTTCGGGGACTTGAACAGAAGGTAGCTGATTGGCTGAATGAACACGTTACCGGCACTCTTATTTCAACTGGTGGCGGCTTCCATCAAGTTGAAAATTTACGTGATATTGGAATTGTTATTTATCTTCATGGGCGCGTTGAATACATTGTGGAGAAAATTATGGCGCATCCAAATGCAACCAAAAAAATAAAAAAACGGCCATTGTTAAGCGATATAAAAAAGGCCAAAGAACTATTTGACAGTAGGCTGCCGCAGTATCGCAAGTCGGCAGATCACATTATCGATGTTGAAGGCAAGAGTGTTGCGCAAATATCTAGTGAAATTATAAGATTGCTCAAGCTGGAAAGGAGAGGGTAATGACGGAAATGATCCCTTATCAGAGGGGCTTGAATGCCGACAGAGACGCATGGGTGACAAATTTTTATACGGAGAACCACCTGGCATACGAAACTTTTCCCGACATGGTCGCGTCTCCCGAGCAGTTGAATTTTATGGTTCACCTCGAGCGCGAACAGTTCTATTACCCTTGTTCAGATGCTCTTTTTAGCGCGATTATTGAAAAACGTGCCGAGACAATGCTGACCTCGGCATACATCACTATCTGGAGCAGGCTGGAGCGGTTGGTGCGTGAGGTTATAACGGATTCTTACAAACAACAATATCTGTTGAGCCTTCTTTCTATAAAATACAACAACGAAATTTCCAACAAAGTCCACCTTCCAGGAAGGCTTGAAAAACGGTTGCTGGGTATTTTCACCACCATCAGTGAGATTGATCGTCCATTAGCTGAAGTAAAGGAGGTTGAAAATAAGCGGGTATTGGCTTTTATGGAATCAGCAGCTTTCAAGACAGCTTTTGAATCCCTTGAAGGGCTTGAAATCGAGAAAGAAACCACGCTTTTTGATATCGACTTGCAGCTTCACCTGCTGCGCCTAAAACGTCTTCTATTATTGTCATCTATGCGCACTATCTGGAAACATGATACGCCGCCGGATGAACAGACGTTGAAAAAGGTCATGAATAAAGCTCTGCAGGGGAGTCAATGGGATTGGCTAAAGCATTGGCTTCGGGATGTACTTTCCGGAAGACGGCGTCCCTGTATACTATGGCTCGCAGGCAGGTCTGGGGAGATAGTTTTTGATTTAGCGATTATCAGAAATCTCATGAAATTGGGGATACGGATTATCTTGGCTGTGAAGCAGGATTTTTATTACCACCGAGTTTCGTTCATCGATCTCCTGGAAGACACTACCCTTGAAAGTTTGTTGGATGACGCTACTTTTATTTATGATTCGGCTATTTCAAAAAATCAGCTACTTAAGCATCTTGACAGCGATAACAGGTTACTGGTGGTTTCCGATGGGACTCGTGAGCCATTTAATCCGCTTTTAATGTCGGTTACCTTTGCGCGGTCGTTTAAAGAGGCTGACCTTTTGATCAGTCGCAGTCCTGGTTGCCGAGAAACTATCAATAACAGGTTTCAGTTTACACGCGATATTATTTCCATAATTCCTGGAGATGATGGACATATTGACATGCAGCTGAAGCCACACCATGCCGCGACAATTCGTTTTCCCCAGTCTGCTCTGCGAAGGAAAGCAGAGGAGATGGTCAGTATGGTGAAAAAAGAAAAAGAACAGGGGAAGAAGGTGATGTTTTATTCAGCCATAGTCGGCTCTATTCCCGGTCAACTGCAAACAGCAAAAGACATTTTGAGCGTGTTTGTTAAGCATCTTCGTGCGACCCTCCACAATGTGATAATAATCAACCCGGCAGAACATTTTGAAGAAGGGATGGATGCTGATGACATCATGTATATGTGGGAGATTTTTCAGCGATCAGGGACCATAGACATTTGGCGTTTTCAAAGTGTTGCTGATGTGGAAAAATCCTTTGCCCTCATGGAGAAAATGGTACCCCCGGAATGGAGCGGTAAAGATGCTACCTACTCTACCGGGTGTACCAAGGAAATGGATATAGCCATAGAGATGCTCCAGCAAAATCCTGAAATGCAGCTCATTGGGCCACCCCTTGAAAAATTTCAACGTCGCCGTGAGTATGGAGTTGGCAAGTTGTATGATAGATCATTGGTTGAAGGTGTTTAATTGTAAAAAAATTCCCGAGGTGTATCGCCTGGGTAACGCATAAAATTTGTATACATACTGTCAGGAGGACAGCAGAATGCAGGAAAAAGAGAAAATTGGGTATTTGGAATCTACTTGCCGCAATATATATCCCCAGGATTCATCTTATAGAGATAAAGCAAAGGCTCGTTTAGATCAACTGACCATGCCGCACTGGGCGTTGGGAGATCTTATGGATCTGGCCGTAGATCTTGCGGGAATGACCAGGAGCATGACGCCGCCTGTTGCCAGGAAAAAAATGGTGGTTATGGCAGGGGATCATGGTGTGACTGCGGAGGGAGTGTCAGGCTACCCTGCAGAAGTAACTACCCAGATGGTGCACAACATTATGAACAAAGGGGCAGGCATTAATGCGTTGGCCAACAAGGCTGGGGCTGAGGTGTTGGTGGTTGACATGGGAGCTATGGATACATTTGAAGGAATCAAAAACGCTCCAGGTTTTTTAAGCAAGAAGATTGCTCAAGGTACACAGAATATAATGGTAGGCCCAGCCATGACCAAAACCCAGGCAGTTATGGCTGTTGAAGCAGGTATTGAAATAGCTTCTGCACTTGCCGTAGATGTTGATGTGTTCGGTACAGGAGAAATGGGAATCGGCAACACAACACCGAGCAGTGCTATTGCAGCGGTCGTTACGGGGAAAACTGTTGAGGAGGTTACTGGTAAAGGGACTGGTATTGACGATGAACAGTTGACGCACAAGGTAGGTGTTATCAAACAGGCAATTGCTGTCAATAAACCGGATGCCAAAGACGGTATTGATGTGTTGACAAAATTAGGTGGGTATGAAATCGGTGGGATTGCTGGTTTAATTCTTGGTGCAGCTGCGTTGAAAAAGCCAGTGGTGGTGGATGGGTTTATTTCAACTGCAGGAGCGTTAATCGCTTATTTGATAGAACCTTTTGTTCGTGATTATATAATTTGTGCCCATAAAAGCGTAGAGCCTGGTCATAGCTTTATGCAGCAGAAAATGCATTTGAGGCCCTTGTTTGATCTTAATCTTAGATTAGGCGAAGGAACAGGTGCAGCATTCGCTATGCATGCATTAGAAGCAGCAACAGCTATTCTTACCGATGTGAGCACTTTTGCAGAAGCAGGAGTGAGTCAAAAAGAGTAGCCGGGTCATTTTGTACAAAAAATTGTACTTATAAACAAGGCACTCTTGACACCTTAAAATCAAAATGCTATTTTAATAAGAAAAATTACTATATTTGAATCGCATTGAATGGTGCCAACGTGGAAAAAATATTTTTATTCCTTTTCTTTCTTTTATCGCTGACAGCTTTTGGAATCTCTGGTGCTGATGCACAGGATGCTCAAGCATCCTTGCTGGATTCAGCCATGGACCAAAAGCAGTACACTATCCCGGCTGGTTTGACAAAAAATGAACGGCAGTGGTTTATTAAATTTCAGGAAGGGAATTTTTTTGTTGATGGGTGGCAGGATATCACTATAAGCATTTTAGAAAAAACCCCTGTTGCCGAGCAACCGAAACAGAAAATACTGCTAGCCGAATTAGGTAATAAAATCGGGACTGAATGGTGTAAAGACAACGATATTCGTAAAATTGATACCGACATGCTTAAAATATGGGGTAAACAGCTGAAAAATACAGCGAAGAAGAATCCTGACCATCTTGAGACTGTTCTGGTCGCAATCAGTAATGAACTGGATTCGCTCAATCAATAGCGAATAAATTTTTACTCACATCACGTTTGCCTTGGCGCCTTTTTTCTGTGTAGCGAAAAACTAACCTAGGCAATGCACGCAAGTCTTTTTGCGCCTTGAAAATAAACAAAATTCGGCGCAATATTGATACATTTATTTGGTTACAGTCTCCTCGTTTTCAATTGCAGGTTCAACACGGCAAAGAATGTGGCCATGTTGAACCTGTAATTCTATTTTTTCCCCTCCAGTTACTTGACCGGCATCGGTAATAATAGTTCTTGCTCTATCCTTTTTACGGGCTATCGCGTAGCCTCTGGCAAGGGTAGCAAGAGGGCTGATTGCATCAAGAACACCCACTAGATTTTTATACTGTAAATCTTTTGCCTGAAGCAACATGAATACAGCATGCGTCATGCGTTGCTCTAATAAAGCGACTCTTTGGCTATGAGCAGATAATACCGACGTAGGGTTGTGACGTTCTATGCGAGTTTTTTGTTCCTGCAGAGCCAGCCTTTTCCTTTCCAACCCCGTGAAAATATTGTTTTCAAGGGTCATGCCTAACTGACTTACCTTGAGGAGTAATGTGTCGACAGGATGGGCCATATGGCTCAGCCTTTGGCGACTGTAACGGAAACGATGTTCAGATTCCCTGATAGTTCTCTGTAAAGCCTGCAACAATGCATTGTTAAAGGCCGCTATATTTTTTTGTAACTCCATTGCATCCGGTAAAAGCATTTCAGCTGCCCCACTAGGAGTAGGAGCACGGAGGTCAGCTGCAAAATCTGCAATGGTGAAATCAATTTCATGCCCCACTGCGCTGACCACCGGAATGCATGACCGGCGTATTGCTCGAGCAAGCTGCTCATCATTAAAGCACCATAAATCTTCTATGGAACCTCCACCTCGGCACAGAACTACAATATCCGTTGCTTTAAGATTGTTGACAGTGCTGAGTGCTTCTATTATTTCAGCTGGGGCCTGGTGTCCTTGTACTGCCACGGGAACGATTGTGAGAGTGGTATTCGGATATCGCCGTTTTGCAATTTTGATGAAGTCATGGACAGCAGCTCCATCAGGTGATGTGATCAGAGTGATGTTGTTTGGGAATTTAGGAAGTTCTTTTTTTACCTTTTCGTCAAACAGTCCTTCTGTTGCCAGTTTTTTCTTAAGTTGCTCAAAGGCAGCTTGCAGGTTACCTGCTCCATGAAAATCAACGGCATCAACTATAAGTTGATAATCTCCACGAGGCTCATACACAGAGATTCTGCCGCGACAGATAACCTGTTTTCCATTTTGCAATGGTTCTGCAAGGTATCTTTGCTGCATTTTAAAAAGCACGCCTTTTACCTGCGCTTGTCCGTCCTTTAAAGTAAAATAGATATGGCCGGAATAGGGTTTACGCAGGTCCGTAACTTCTCCTGAGACGCTTATAAATGGAAAACGACCTTCCAGGAGGGAGCGGATCTGTTTGTTAAGTTCTGAGACTGTGTAAATATGTGAAGGTCTGTCCATAATACATTTTGAAAATAGTAAGAAAATAGAGTGCGCTGTTTTTTGCTTGATGTGGCGTGTTTTTCTCTACCTGCCAATAGGCCAAAGGGATATTTCCTGTAGGCAGGCGAACCTGGATGTCTCGGGCTAACCTTGAATTGAGAAGGTAAGGCGTCCCTACCATTTTTTTAGAGCTCTATAAAGCAGATTTTGTTTCGTTTGTTGAAAGATGATTGATAGAATCATAAATCCAATGATCCAGGAGTCTGTGACGTTTTGTTATAAGACCTGATAATCGTTTGCCTCTATTTACTTAAGGGTTTCTCGAATAATTACTACAGCAAAACAAGCGCAAATAGTGTTTTAACTGTCTGAAATATTGATATTATGTTATACTTTTCCATCATCTTCTAAGCCGTTTTTTACTTGATGGAGCCGATATGTTTCAGCCAGGATTCTTCGACCTTGATAATCGGATGCGTAAAATCGACAGCAACGGTGACCCTCTTACCAAAATTAATC
>NZ_JAFFQD010000024.1 GCF_016918565.1 Desulfogranum marinum | reverse complement strand
GATTAATTTTGGTAAGAGGGTCACCGTTGCTGTCGATTTTACGCATCCGATTATCAAGGTCGAAGAATCCTGGCTGAAACATATCGGCTCCATCAAGTAAAAAACGGCTTAGAAGATGATGGAAAAGCATAACATAATATCAATATTTCAGACAGTTAAAACACTATTTGCGCTTGTTTTGCTGTAGTAATTATTCGAGAAACCCTTAACTGGATGCTCCTTTAGGATTTCAAGGTTCTTTGGTTGCACTTTCTCAAAATCTATCATCACATAATTAACCGAGGTAGGCAAAATTGACCTACTTCGCAACACTCATCAAAATGATTGAATCTATATTTTTTGTATATTTCTTTCTTAATAGCCTTTCTTTCCAAATATCGTTTGTCATTTTCAATCCCCCAATATTCTATACATTTTTCCAGTAGGCAGGGAAAAATATGAATATACATCTATAGGCAACTTCCGTTCATAGGCGTGTACAATTTCAGCCATATTATTGTAGCCAATTATCGATTAAGATTTCAGCTTTCGATCGCACATAGTGACCATCTGTTGATCTTCATTTGGCAATGTACTTTTCCCTAAACCCCTGGCTCTCCCGTTCAAAATTTAGCCCTTTTGAATCTACTGATTCAACATTGCCCTTTATCTGGTTAATTAAGTTCAGCAGTACCTTCGATTCAATTATTGAAGATGGCCACCAGACATATGAAACACCGGACTTTTTATTTTCATCTTGTTCTTCTCCCTGCATAACACCCTAAGGGCTTGTCAACCATCCTTTAATATCTTTGTAAATCCACCCAATTTCAGTCAGGATAAAATTTATCTTGTTGGCAGATAAGCCGAACTCTTTACATATCACAGTGGATGTAATTAAATTTCCATTACTCACATCAATATTTATTCATTCTGGCCAAGTAATGTATTTCGCTTATTTTCTATCATTACCCCGCGCCTAGAAGGTTATTATTGTTATAGCCAATGAGATATAAAATTGACTAAATGCCTTGGAATTTGTGTCCAGGAAGTAGCTAACTTCCAGAGCATCAAACTCATCCCAGCTTTGCAATGAGCCATCTTTTATCGTCTGGACGTTCAGGTTTCGTTCCAGATAAAAAGGCTATCTCTGGTTGCTGGTGCATATGAACCACCATTTATGGTTCATATGCACCAGCAACGCCAATATATCCCTTTCCTCCCTCACCAATTACGCTCATAATCCTTCCTGTCGCATACATAAATCAAAGGAGAAACCGTTTAGGTTAAATGGAACAACATTTGCAATTCTGTTTTGCAAAAGAATACTCTTAAAAATAACCGAAGAGAGCATGCTGCCGGGTATTGACTTCTTGTATCCATTTAGCGAATAGCAAATAACCTTGTCTTAACCTCGAGCCGTGTCTGATCTGCAGTGCTCCAGATGCGTACAGGCTGGATAGCCAGAGTACTGACAAGTTCTTCTACCTGATCGTGCGCAGAGGGAAGCCCAGACTCCATATGATACTGCTCAATATTTACGATTTTTTTAATTAAAATAATGACATTTTACCAGACGAGGTACGCTTTTCCCTGGTGAATATTTAAACCTAACTATCAACAATTAAGGCAAAAAGCAGTAGTCATAAGTGGGGAGAAAACAATGATATCGAAAATAAGTTATTTCCAACAAAGGTTTGATACATCCTTGCTCTTATTTCTTAAGAATACTGTTTATAACCACAATCAGTTTCTCATCGTTTTTTTTATATTCATTGTATCGGCAACCCTAACAACTCTTGCACGGGCTGAGATAAGCTTTACAGAGAGTACAGAAGAAGCCGGTCTAACGTATACCGGCCCCACTTGGGGCGCACAATGGGCGGACTATGATGGGGATGGTTGGCCTGATATTTTTGTTACCAATCATGAATCAAAAGTGCCAAGCCTCTACCTGAATAAGCAGGATGGAACATTTGAACAGCTTCCCGATAGTATTTGGGATAAACCGGCATATCCTTGTGACACTCATGGCGCCGGGTGGGCAGATTTTGACAACGATGGAGACCAGGATGTATATATCAGTGCCGGTACCTGGAACCACTACAACCATTTTTACATAAACGATAATGGAGGCCTTTACGAAAGTGCTGATGCATACGGCATCTCATATATTTTAAATCGAGGGCGTATGCCACTTTGGCTTGATTTCGATAATGATGGTTTTTTGGATATTTTTGTAAATGGGTACTCAATGGGAGGCGAAGGGTATGCTGCCTTTTTTCAACAAAACGCGACCGGGTTTGAAAACGTAAATTCCCTCGTAGGATTTGAGGAACAAAATGTTACCTATTCCGTGATGTCAGATATTACGGGTGATGGTATTTTGGATGTAATAAGTACTGATGATTCCGCACCATTTCCTACCCATGTCTTCGACATAACAACCTTACCTTTTACGAACGTTCGGGATCAAATATTTTCACTGGACACTGGATATGGTATGGACGCAGCCTTTGCAGATGTCAACGGTGACCTGCTTCCAGATCTCTATACCCCAAAAAGTGGTGGAGGAGATCAAGTCGAACAAGTAACATCAACCAGGGTAGCCGCAGCTATTATGACCGAGCGATGTGGGTGTCAGAAAGGAATAACATTCCAAACCACTGGCAATCTGACCCTTTTATTTTCATTAAGGCTTAGCTATGCAGACCATCCCATACGTATTGGTTCTTCAGGACTTCTTGCTGCAAATTTTGAAGTAACACTCGATCCCGATGACCCTCGAATATGGGGATTCGCACCTCGAATCCCGGTATATCTGGAACTATCGCCTAACGATGACAGGGTGGTTGGCATGCCCTCTTATAATCCGGGCGTTGATGATGGCGTTTATATCGGCTTTAATAGAAATACAAATGAATGGACAATCGTATCTTCAGTGCCTACAGACGAAAGCTTTCAATGTAGATTCATCGCACAAACTGATGGGAGTCAAATAACTAATGTGACGCATTTGAATCTCAATACCTTTGATCCGGCTGTAGACGCACTCTATATCCACAATGGAGTACAGCTGGAGAATAGAACCTCACAAAGCGGAATCAACAAGCATTTAGCCGGAAGAAGCGTTGTTATCGCTGATTTTGATAATGATATGGATCAGGATATTTATGTGGTAAATGCTTTACTCGTTGAAAACACACCTAATATTCTCTATGAGAATAACGGAGCGGGTTATTTCACTGAAGTCCTTGATGCAGGAGGAGCTGCTGGGACCTCGTTAGGAATTGGGGATCATGTAGTCACTGCTGACTATAACCGTGATGGTTTTCTGGATTTGTTCGTCACTAATGGGAGGTATCCACCGCCTTTTGATCACTTGGGGCCTATTCAACTTTTTAAAAATAACGGAAACAATAATCACTGGATTGAAATTGACTTGGAAGGCACACTTTCCAATAGAGACGGCATTGGTGCAAGTGTGTTGGTAACCGCTGGGGGGCTGACTCAGTTGCGTGAGCAAAATGCTGGTATGCACAGGGATTCACAAAATCACACGCGCATCCACTTCGGTCTTGGCCAAAATATTACCATACAGCGCTTAGAAGTTTATTGGCCAAGCGGGATTGTGCAGGTCCTGGAAAATATCTCAGCTGATCAAATCCTCCGGGTTGTGGAATCTTCGAGTGGCTCTCAACCGCCAGTGGCCAGTTTTACAGCCGATCCTACGTCTGGTGAGGAGCCGCTGGACGTGAACTTTGATGCTTCCTGGTCATATGACGATGGTTCGATCGTATCGTATGCATGGGACTTTGGCGATGGCACAGGCAGCGGTATAACACCGAGCCATACATACAACTTACCTGGTATCTACAACGTCACCCTTACTGTTACAGATGATGATGGTTTCACCGACACGGCCAACCAGAATATAACGGTTGGATCATCGAACATGTGCAACCCGTATGGAGAGCCGAGTTACGATCCAGCAGCAGAGGATGGCATTTTTCTGTGGCAAGAAGGAAATGTCTGGCACTTGCGGGCTGTAGCAGGACTCAGTGGGTGGCAAAGATATACTGGCAGCATAGTTTCAGATATGGATTTTGACAGTGTCACTCCTGTCAATTTAGAACCCAACGACAATCTGGACACCTCTGACCCTCAAGAGATTATATTTGATATGCAAATGTCGGAGCCCTGGTATGACGGGATTGATTTCGAGGTCCCAGCCGGTGCCACTGTCTATGTTGATGTCCAGGTAACGAGTGGGAATGCTGACAATCTTGTATTTATAGGTGGAAATCAATGTCCCATCGCTCAGCTCCCCTATCAACTCCCCTCAGCCTCTAACACCCTGCCAGTGGCCAGTTTCACAGCCGACCCCACGTCTGGTGAGGAGCCGCTGGACGTGAACTTTGATGCTTCCGGGTCATCCGACGATGGTTTGATCGTATCGTATGCATGGGACTTTGGCGATGGTACAGGCAGCGGCGTAACAACCAGCCATACATACAACTCACCTGGCATCTACAACGTTATCCTTACTGTTACCGATGATGACGGTTTCACCGACACAGCCAACCAGAATATAACGGTTGGATCATCGAACATGTGCAACCCGTATGGAGAGCCGAGTTACGATCCAGCAGCAGAGGATGGCATTTTTCTGTGGCAAGAAGGAAATGTCTGGCACTTGAGGGCTGTAGCAGGACTCAGTGGGTGGCAAAGATATACTGGCAGCATAGTTTCAGATATGGATTTTGACAGTGTCACGCCTGTCAGTTTGGAACCCAACGACAATCTGGATACCTCTGACTCTCAAGAGATTATATTTGATATGCAAATGTCGGAGCCCTGGTACGACGGGATTGATTTCGAGGTTCCAGCCGGTGCCACTGTCTATTTTGATGTCCAGGTAACGAGTGGGAATGCTGACGATCTTGTATTTATAGGTGGAAATCAATGTCCCATCGACCTGCTTCCTTATCTACTTCCCTGACACACCGCCAGTGAGAGTAGATTCGCAATTGATTAAGTTTTTGAAGAGAGACCGCCAGCAGTGAATTTTGATACTTCCTGATCAGAGGGCCATAATAATTTGATTCTTCACGTGCATGTGGCGACGGTGATGGTACAGACATCGGCGTACCACATTTCTATAATCTGTAGCTTTTGTGAGAGCAGGTTTCATTGTGCAAGGGGCAAACGAAATCCGGACTAAAGTTAGTAGCCATTTGAGGGATGACATAATGATTTTAAAGGTAAATTTTCCTCAGGAAGAGGTTGAGACTTTTTTATTCTTACTTCTGAAAAATTTTATTTATAAGTGCCATCCACTTCTCGTGGTGTTTTCCATTATCACACTATTGTCAGCAACTCTACCTACTCTTGCAAGAACTGAGATAAGCTTTACAGAGAGTACAGAAGAAGCCGGTCTAACGTATACCGGCCCCACTTGGGGTGCACAATGGGCGGACTATGATGGGGATGGTTGGCCAGATATTTTTGTTACCAATCATGAATCAAAAGTACCGAGCCTCTATCTTAATAAACAGGATGGCACATTTGAACAGCTTTCTGGTAGTATTTGGGATCAAGTGCCATGGCCATATGCCGACACACACGGAGCTGGGTGGGCCGATTATGACAACGATGGAGATCAAGATGTGGTGGTTAGCTGTACCCAGGGGGTCGCCAACCGTTTTTATATAAACGATAATGGTATCCTTTATGAAAGCGCTCGCGAATACGGTATTGCATACACTGAAAGTCGAGGGCGAATACCATTGTGGATGGACTTTGATAATGATGGAATTTTAGATGTGTATCTAAATAGTCTCTCACGTGGAGGGGCAGGGTATGCGGCCCTATTTCAGCAGAATACAGAAACTAGTTTTTTTGAAAATGTAAGTCTCCTGGTAGGCTTTGAGGATCATGATGCTGTTTTTAGCATGTTGTCCGATCTTACTGGCGATGGAATTTTGGATATCATTACCTATGATGGTGGCCCACGATTTCCCAGTTATGTGTATAGCATGACAACACTTCCTTTTACTGAGCATCGAGATGAAATATTCCCACCTGACTCAGGATATGCAGCTGACGCTGCTTTCGCAGATTTCAATGGTGATCTTTTTCCAGATCTATATTGGGTGCGAGGAGGAGGAGGCGAACAGGTCGCACAGGTAACATCCACTAAACTTGCAGCGAATATTGTAAGCAGTAGCTGTGAGTGTGAGAAAGGAGTAACATTTAAATCCGATGGTAAGGTGACAATTCTTTTTTCTGTACAGCTTTCGTCTGCAGATCATCCTTTCTATATCGGTTCTTCCGGATTATCTCGTGAAACTTTTGCATCCTATATATCTCCCGATGACCCTAGAATATGGGGCATCGCGCCTCGAATTCCGGTCTATTTAGAGCTTTCGTCTGACGATTCCAGGGTGTATGGCATTTATCCCCATGAACCTGGCATCGATGCTGGTGTTTATGTCGGCTTTGATTCCGAATTGAATCAATGGCAGATTGTATCTTCTCAATCTCTTGACGAAACATTTTCGTGTAAATTTATCGTCGAAACCGATAGTCCCATTACTGAATTTACCCCCCTGAATCTTACTATGTTTGCACCGCCTATAGACACCCTCTATATTCACAACGGAGCCAATCTAGAAAAGCAATTGGCGCAATATTCTGGAATTAATCAACATTTAGCAGGAAGGAGTGTTGTTGCTGGTGATTTTGACAATGATATGGATATAGATCTTTATGTAGTGAACTCTTTAAAGGTCATGAATACACCTAACATTCTGTTGGAGAATGATGGAACAGGTGTCTTTACAGAAGTTACTAACGCTGGAGGTGCGGCCGGCACTACTCTAGGAGCCGGGGATCATGTAGTCACTGCAGACTATAATCGTGATGGTTTTCTCGACTTGTTCCTCACCAATGGGATGTATCCATCACCTTTTGATCATTTAGGTCCGATTCAACTTTTTAAAAATAACGGAAACAGTAACCACTGGATCGAAATCGACTTAGTCGGTACCACATCCAATAGAGACGGTATTGGTGCGCGCTTGCTTTTGACCGCAGGGAATGTGACTCAGTTGCGTGAGCAAAGTGGTGGTATGCACAAATTTTCACAAAATCATAAGCGCATCCATTTCGGTCTGAGGCAAAATGCAGCCATAGAGCGCCTAGAAGTACAATGGCCAAGTGGGATTGTTCAGGTAATAGAAAATCTTTCAGCCGATAAAATTATCCGGGTTGTGGAATCTTCGGGTACCCCTCAGCCCTCAATGGCGGTTGTTGATAGTGCCAGAACGGATATTGATACAGCGACGACTGTGGACGTCCTGGCTAATGACTACGATCCAAACGGTGATACGTTGAGTATTTTTGCCGTACAGAACCCAACCGACCAAGGCGGAATAACGAGTATCAACGATAACGCCTCGCCGGATGATCCAAGTGATGACTTTATCACCTACACACCACCAGTAGGTTTTTCAGGTACGGACACCTTTACTTATACAGTTGATGATGACAACGACGGCACTGGTACCGCAACTGTGACCATTACTGTGAAAGAGTCCAATACTTGTATTCCTTATGGAGAGCCGAATTATGATTCAGCAACAGAAGATGGCATTTTTCTATGGCAAGAGGGAAATATCTGGCACTTGAGGGCTGTGGCAGGATTTAGTGGGTGGCAAAGGTATATTGGCAGCATAGCTTCAGATACGGAATTTAGTAATGTAACTCCTGTCAGCTTTGATACAAATGATTATCTGGACATCTCAAATTCTCATGAGATTATATTTGACATGGAAATGTCGGGGCCTAATTTCGACGGGCTTGATTTCGAGTTTCCTACTGGGGCCACCGTCTATTTTGATGTACAAACAAAAAGTGAGAATAATACTGACCTTGTATTTATAGGTGGAAAGCGATGTCCTGTAAATCAGCTTCCTTATCAGATTCTGGGAGAACCAAATTATGATCCAGCAACTGAGGATGGTATTTTTTTATGGAAAGAAGGAAATGTTTGGCATTTGAGGGGGGTAGCAGGACTCAGTGGGTGGCAAAGATATACTGGCAGCATCGAGTCAGATATTAAGTTTAGCAGTGTAACGCCTGTCACATTTGAGTCAAATGACAATGTGGACACCTCTGATCCTCAATCAATTATATTTGATATGCAAATGTCGGGGCCCTGGTACGACGGGCTTGATTTCGAGTTCCCAGCTGGTGCCACTGTTTATTTTGATGTTCAGTCGACGAGTGGGAATGCTACCGATCTCGTCTTTATCGGTGGAAATCAAACTCCTATCGATCAGCTTCCCTACGAGCTCCCCTCAGACTCTAACAATCTGCCGATGGCCAGTTTTACCGCTGATCCAATTTCGGGCCTGCCCCCGCTGGCAGTGAGTTATGATGCTTCCGGATCAGAGGACCAGGATGGTTCTATAGTGTCGTATGAATGGGACTTTGGCGATGGTACAAGTGCAGACAGCGGCGTAAATACTAACCATACATACGACATACACGGCATCTACAACGTTATCCTCAATGTTACCGATGATGCCGGGGCAACCAGCACGGCCAACCAGATCATCACGGTGGAACTCAACGACTGATGAAGGGCACTGTAAACGATGCGCCACCTGATTGTACTTCTTATGGAGAATCAATTTACAAAAAACAAAGATTACTACAAAAAGGAAAACGGGCACTTAGCAAGATATGCTAAGTGCCCGTTTTTACTGGTCGGAACGAGAGGATTTGAACCTCCGGCCCCCTGAACCCCATTCAGGTGCGCTACCAGGCTGCGCTACGTTCCGAAATTCGCTGCTCATAGATAGCATTCCAGCCATCTTGTGTCAACTTCTAGTTGGGCTATCTGTTATTTTCTTGGCTGATTAAGCTGAGCCAAAATAAAGTTTAGCTCAGATTTAATCAACTGCAACCTATTGTCTGCAATTGCTGGAGAAGGCGTCACCTTTATTTTCTTTTCTTTACTTGATTTGATAGACTTTTTTGCCAGTAATTTACGAGCACCGGAGATGGTATACCCTTCCTGATGAAGCAATTGTCGGATATTCAGCAGGGTTTGAACATCCTGTCGTCTGTAAAGCCGTTGTTTGGATTTACCGCGATAGGGTTTGACCATCTTAAATTCTTTTTCCCAGTATCGTAAAACGTGCGCGTCTACACCTAACAGGGAACTAACCTCCCCTATTCGGAAATATTTTTTATCCGGCAATCGTTCGATATCGGGTGAACTGGTAGTCACAGGTCTATAAAGTAAAGAAACTTGATGGAGGGCATGCTCAAGAAACCAGTGTTTCTAGATCATATCCGCAACCATTTTCATTAGATGTTATCCTTCCTCAATCGTTTTTTTAAAGCGTGATAACTATACAATAGCACAATTATTTATTCAACCGCTCCCGCAAGCGTTTACTCGGACGAAAAGAAACCATCTGCCGTTTGGTAATAATCATGGATTCGCCTGTACGTGGGTTACGACCACGACGAGGAGCCTTATTCCGAACGGATAAAGTACCAAACTGGACAAGCTTAATAGATTCACCACCAACCATGGTGTCTTTCATAGTGGAAAAAACAGTATCGACAATCTCGGCAGCATTTCGCTGCGAAACCCCCAGTTTTTCGTTTACAGAAATTGCTAACTCTTTACGGGTGACATTCTTTTTCTTCATGCTTCAGATCCTTCTCTATAGCGTGCATTAAATTGACGCATGCGTGCTCTTACAATCTATTGATGTGCATGGTCAACTGGTAGTAGTTGAAATCGTTAGATGGAATTCAAACAGTATACCTGTTCAAACCACACTTGTATATCCATCTTTACCGAGCTTGTCACGATATACATCAAACAGCTCTGCAGATTCAATATTTTTTTGTTTATACGGTAAAATTTGCGGAAGTAGCTATTGCATTGAAAAATGTGAGAGCTACATACCACAAGACTGTGTCTAATTTTTCGAGGCTTTTTTAGTATTACTTAAGGAAATCTTGAGTTCCGGCTTTTTGGGCCTCGGCAAACGGATTGAATTTCTCAACACAAAGGTAGGAGATAGAATGCTGACATCAAAAACGGACATCCTGCATCAACACAGCACATTTAATTTCAGTATAGTATCACTGACTTTTTTTGGATTCGATATCAGAGTATTTTACTGCTGTGAGTTTTACGCTCTTGGAAAAGCGAATATTTGAGACAGCACCTGCATTAGGACATGCAGGTTAAAAAAATATCATCTCAACCATTATGACGCGTAGAACCTTGGCTAACACTTTTACTACACGGAAACCATTGGTTTTGGCCCTAAGACCCAAAATGATTTAGCTTTTTGGTTGTTCCGATGGATTAGAAATTTAATAAACGAGTACTATCTATTGAGAAGAAAGAAACGTAATTAAAATTAATCCCAGTCACAAGTAACTTTTCTGCAAAGATACCCTTTTAAAAAGTACGAGATCCTGGGATTATATAATCTGCTGCAATTCATTGTGAGCTGCAGCTTGTAGATGCCGTAGCTCGTTATCCATAAATTGAACTCAGGCAGCACCCTGCCCTGCAGCCTTAACTACTACGGAAAATGCATTGGGATCGACTATTGCCAAATTGGAAAGTACTTTCCTGTCCAGCTCAATATCGTTTTTATGCATTCCGCCGACAAATTTAGAATAATTAGTGCCATTGGCTTTGGCCGCAGCACTGATGCGAGTGATCCAAAGTTTACGGAATTCTCTTTTCTTGGTACGGCGGTCACGATAGGCATAGCAAAGTGCGCGATCAACAGCTTCAGTAGCTGTTCGAAAGAGACGACTCTTTCCACCACGAAAACCTTTTGCCATCTTTAAAACTTTATTTCTTCTGCGGCGTGCTTTAAATCCGCGAGTTACACGAGCCATACTTTACTCCAATACGTTCTCTTATAAAAAAATCTATTAATCTAAACTTTCAGAAAGCTGTGGCTGTAATTGCCTACATGTAAGGCAACATACGCTTAATTGCTTTCGTATCGCATTCTGCGATCAACCCGCTTTGACGCAAACCTCTTTTACGCTTGGTTGATTTTTTGGTCAGAATGTGCGAGGTAAAAGCTTTGCTACGGCGAATTTTACCGGATCCTGTGGCACGAAAACGCTTAGCCGCACCTCTGTTTGTCTTCATCTTTGGCATTACTCAATCTCCTTATATTGCTCTTCCCTGCTCTCCCCTGGCCGGATCGAGTTCAGGAATATTTCTTATCCGTTCAACGTTCAATACTACAAGTTAAGCTTTTGGACCAACAAACATCACGAGTTGTCGCCCTTCCATTTTTGGTTCCTGAAGAATTACGCAGTCTTCTCGCAGAGAATCAGCTATCTTGTTAAGAGCGGCAAGTCCTATTGACTGGGCGTACACGATTTCTCTACCACGAAACCGCATAGTCACCTTTACTTTGTTTTTTGCGTCAAGGAATTGCTTGATTTTCTTAATTTTGAAATTAAGGTCATGCGTTTCCGTCTTTGGCCTGAACTTAATCTCTTTTGTTTCGATAACTGTTTGCTTTTTCTTAGCTTCTTGCTGCTTCTTCTTCAACTCGTAACGATATTTGTCATAATTCATGACCCGACAGACAGGGGGATCTGCTTTATCGGATACTTCAACCAAGTCTAGTCCCTGGTCATATGCAATATCAAGAGCTTCTTTTGCACTTACAACACCGCGCTGCGTACCATCAGCATCAACCAGGCGAACCTGAGAATAATTAATATCTTCGTTGGTTTTGACCTTGATTTCCTGCTGCTGTGGAAGTTTTCTGCCTCGTTTTTTAATGTCCGTTCCTCCAGTTGTTTTACTCTGCTATGCTCAAGGTATTCAGGATGTTACCTCTTCGCATTCTTTTTCAATAAATTCGACAAACTGTTCCGGTCGCATAGGTGGCAAATTTTTGCCATTTCGCATCCTTACCGTTACAGTGCCTTCTTCCTTTTCGCGCTCACCAACTATAAGCATATAGGAGATTTTTTTCAGCTGTGCTTCGCGAATTTTATAATTAAGTTTTTCATTACGCAGGTCTTTGCTAATACGGATCCCCGCTTTTCGCAACTGATTAAAGACGCGTTCGCAGTATTCGCCCTGATCATCAGTAATATTCATGATCCTGGCTTGCTCCGGAGCCATCCATAACGGAAAGGCACCAGCATAATGCTCGATAAGAATACCTATAAACCGTTCTAAAGATCCCATCAGCGCACGATGGATCATAATCGGCTGATGTTCTGCACCGTCTTCGCCGGTGTAGGTCATCTGGAAACGTTCGGGCAGGTTAAAATCAACCTGGATGGTTGAGCACTGCCAGGAACGTCCAAGTTGATCCTTGATCTTGATGTCTATTTTGGGACCGTAAAAAACACCTTCACCTGGATCAATGGAATAGTTAAGCCCCTTCTTTTCCAGTGCCTGCTTCAGCGCATCTGTTGACAATTCCCAGTGTTCGTCAGAACCAACATACTTTTCTGGACGGGTAGACAGATACACGTCATATTCATCGAAACCAAATGTCTTGAGAATATGCAGATTTAAATCGATAATATTAAAAATTTCGTCTTCGAGCTGGTCAGGTCGACAAAATATATGCGCATCGTCCTGAGTGAATCCGCGAACACGCATTAAACCGTGGAGAGCACCGGTACGCTCATATCTATATACTGTACCGAGCTCACACCAACGAATAGGAAATTCACGATAGCTATGTTTAGTTGCGTTGTACACACCTATATGAAACGGACAGTTCATCGGTTTCAGCTGGTACATCACCTCATCAATTTCCATGGCAGAATACATATTCTCACCATAAAAATCGAGATGTCCGGAAGTTTTCCACAAGTCCTGCCGGGCAATGTGTGGTGTATAAAGCAGTTCGTAACCGCTTTTGTAATGTTCTTCCTTCCAGTAGTCTTCTATTAATTTACGCAGCAATGCACCTTTAGGCTGCCATAAAATGAGACCAGGCCCAATTTGATCCTGAATGGTGAACAAGCCCAGTTCTTTGCCAAGTTTGCGGTGGTCACGTTTTTTCGCTTCTTCCAGCTGGTTAAGGTAGCGCTTCAGATCTTTTTTATCGGTAAAAGCTGTCCCGTAAATACGGGTGAGCATCTGTTTTTTTTCATCACCACGCCAGTACGATCCGGCAACCCGAAGCAATTTAAACACTTTCAGCCAGGAGGAATCAGGGATATGTGGTCCACGACAAAGATCTATAAATCCATCCTGTTTGTATATGGAAACAGGATCCGCTTCCATATCATTAAGCAGTTCCACCTTATAGCTTTCACCCAACTCATCAAAAAGCTTTATAGCTTCGGCCTTTGTCACTTCCTGCCTTTCAAAGGGTAGCCGCCCTGCGACAATCTCAGCCATTTTGTTTTCTATGGCTTCGAAATCTTCTGGAGAGAAAGCTTTTTTCTTGTCAAAATCGTAATAAAAGCCGTCGCTTATCGCAGGCCCGATGGCAACTTTCACATCATTACCATAGATATTTTTCACGGCCAGCGCCATGATATGGGCAGTGGAGTGGCGAAGTATATCCAGCCCTTGCTCTGATGCGAGTAAAATAGGCTCGAGCACAGAATCGGTGGTAAGCGTAGTGCCTAAGTCGGACGGGAGACCATTGCAAACAGATGCAACAATTTGTTTTCGTTGCTTATTTGAAACCAAGTCCTTGAGAGCTTCAGCAATGGTGATGCCTGAAGCAAACTGCTTTTGTTCTCCGTCCTGAACCGAGACTGCTATCTGTGTCATTATTGCCTGTAAATAGGAAAGGCTAATGATCAAGGGACAAAACTATCCCCTGCATCCTAGCCTTTATTATTCTGGTAGGCGCGGGCGGTGTCGAACCGCCGACTTCTACCACGTCAAGGTAGCGCTCTCCCGCTGAGCTACGCGCCTACATCATATTATGTTTACCTGCGGCTTTGGTGGAAAGCCTTATGTGAAAAACTGTAATTAAATACCTGCAATCACCCAGAGTGTCAAGAGAAAATGGCAAATTGATCCAAAGATGTTGTTTTTTTCTCTTAAAAAAAGTTATCTTTCCAGTTTGCTCTCAATTATGAGGCACCCTGCCCGACATTCTTCTCAACCGGGACATCTTTAATCCAAAGATTGCCGTGATTCTATTGCTCTGCCAAGTGTGTGAATATCTGCGTATTTAATATCCATCCCCATTGGTATGCCACACGCAAGGCGACTGGTAGCAACCGGGCTCTTTTGCAGCAGGTTCGCAAGATAAGCGGCTGTTGCCTCTCCAGGTACAGTGGAACTCGTAGCAAGAACCACCTCTTTAATTCCACCCGTTTGGATTCTTTTAACTAATTCTTTTATTTTGAGCTCATCGGGTCCAATACCATCCATCGGCGATAATGCTCCATGTAGGATATGGTACACGCCTTTAAAAACAGCTGTCTTTTCTATAGCCAGCAAATCTCCAGGCTCTTCCACCACACAGACCACATCACTTTTACGTCGTACATCACTGCACACATCGCACGTGTCTGTCTCTGAGAAAGTATAACAAACGCTGCACAGCTGGATGGAGTTATGTAATTCGGCCAGGGCCTCGGCAAGTCGCTTCGCATCTGTTGCTGGTTTACGAAGAATGTGTAAAGCGAGTCGGGTTGCCGTTTTCTCGCCTATCCCTGGGAAATAACCAAGTTCTTTGATCAAACGTTCCAGCGCCGGAGGCACGATATGCATCTTAATTGACCTAAAATAATCCAGGAATATTGACGCCGCCGGTTAACTTCCCCATTTCCGTTTTACCTACCTCTTTAGCCTTCTGCAGGCCATCATTGACTGCGGCAGTAACAAGGTCTTCCAGCATCTGTACATCGTCTGCATTGACGATTCCCGGTTCTATATGGAGATCCAGCAATTCGCTATTGCCATTGACGGTAGCTGTTACCATTCCTGCGCCGGCGCTACCTGTTACAGTCTTTTTTCCTAATTCCTGTTGAATATCGCTCAGCTTAGCTTGAAACTGCTGAGCCTGCTTCATCAGATCGCCCATGTTCATAATATATTATACCCTCGTTACTCTTCTGTATGCGTGTCCGCCGGGCTGATTGCCTCCGGCGTTTTTTCCTGTTCATTCTTTTTTCTAAATCGTGGTCCAATTCGAATGTCACCGACCTGGCCATTAAAAATTTCGACAGCTGTAAGTACCAACGGATCATTTGCAAGAGCCCTGCGCTCCAAATGCGGTTTTTGTCCGTTCTCTGCAGCTATTTCGCAATCCTGGCCTTCCGGCACATCAAAACGAATAGTGAGGTTTTTTTGGAAAAAATCAAGAAAAAATTCTGTGAGCGGCTGAATATATTTTTTCTGCCTCAGCAAACTACACTCTATACTGTCGTCAAATTGAATAACCAGCTCTGCCCCGACCTGTTTTACCGAAGAAGCACGCTGCAAAGAGGCAGACATCCATGGCTGCCGCTCACGGACATAGGCAATAAATCCATCCCAGTCACGACGGATATCTTTTTTTTTCTCTATCTGCTCCACTGTAGAAGATGCTGCACCCTGTGTTTCGGCCTGCTGCGAATCTATGGGGGCATTGTTCTGCACAGCAACCGCTGATTTAGCTTTAGGCGGCGTCACTTCAACAGGGGCCCCTTGCGCTGCAGTACTTACCGGCGATGCCTCTTGTAACTCAACAGTGGCTACAGGCGAAGAGACTGGCTTTTCCCCGGCAGGCGCAGGGGCACTTGGAACAGGCTGAGCCTGCTTGACCGGTGACACGGGAACGGTACGCGTTGTTACTTGAGAAAACTGCTCAATAACAGTTTCCGGAACCTCTGCCAACAGGTTGTCGAACCGAGTGATAAGCTCTCCAACCGGAACAATATTGCCTATTTGAAATATTTTAATAAAGGTAAGTTCAAGCGAAAGGCGCGAATAGGCAGAGAAATGTGCTTTTTCAAGCCCTTCGAGCAGGAGATTAAATATTGCGGTCAGGGTTTCCAGGCTCTGTCCGCTAACACTCTGCTGGAGTCGCAACAAATCATCTTCAGGAAGATCGAAGAACTCTTCACCGGGGTTGATTTTACAAATGACAAGATTACGGAACCAAGAGAGCAGCTCATTGCTCAACCGTTTAAAATCCATTCCCTGATTATAGATATCTTCCAGAAGCACGTACACTGCACTCAGATCTCTTTGCAAAAGTGCATCAGCAAGGTCTGCAACGGTCTGGTTATTAACGAGACCAAGCACGTCTACAACATCTTCTACCTTTACTTCCCGGCCGCAATAAGAAAATATCTGATCCAACAGGCTGAGTCCGTCGCGAACACTTCCCTCAGCCTCCCTTACCACCATCTCCAGGGCCGTAGGTTCTATTTGTACCTGTTCCTGCTGGGCAAGATTTGCAAAATGACCGGCAAGATCCTTGCGGCTAATTCGTTTAAGTTCGTACCGTTGACAACGGGAAAGAATGGTAACCGGGACTTTATGTAATTCTGTGGTAGCGAACATGAAGAACACATGTTCGGGGGGCTCTTCCAGAGTTTTCAGCAACGCATTGAAGGCCTCAGTAGTCAGCATATGGACTTCATCAATGATAATAATTTTATACCTGCTGCTGGTAGGCATAAAACGTATCTTATCTTTGAGTTCGCGAATTTCCTGGATGCCTCTGTTCGATGCCCCATCAACTTCTTGCAGGTCAACGCTGTTTCCTTCGGTTATCTGCAGGCAGGAAGCACAGGTATTGCAGGGTTCGGCTCCATTTCTGTTTTCACAGTTCAGGGCCTTGGCCATGATGCGTGCAAGCGTTGTCTTGCCGGTTCCGCGCACGCCACTGAATATTAAGGCATGAGCGACCCTTTCCTGCAGCAATGCATTTTGCAAAGTGCGAACTATTGGCTTTTGGCCTACAACCTCACTAAAGAACCGGGGACGAAATTTTCTGGCTAAGACAAGATAGGACAAATCGACTTTCCTGGATTATATGATCAACATCCGTACTCTAAAAAAAATGATAGCCAGGCACCCCTGTAACACACAAAGAGATTCACTGCCGCTGCTTCCTCCCGGACCTGACGGGGTTCGTGATTCTTTGTTGCACAGGACCCGGCTATCAAAGCTGCGATCATATGGCTGGCGAAGAGTAAGCGAGTAAGCAATTGAGACGCCTGCACGATAAACTCCGTACGCTGTAGATTGTGCGTCCTGCTTTCCCTTCGAGTCTGGGCTATATACTATCCACACAAAATAACGTCAAGCAAATTTATTTTTTTGCGTTTCATATTATTGCGAGTAATACCTGCCCCTCCTCAACACAACAAAAAGCCCTTCAGAGTTAAAACTGAAGGGCTTTTTTGCAAAATGGCGGAGAGGGTGAGATTCGAACTCACGGTACTTGCGTACACACGCGTTCCAGGCGTGCACCTTAAGCCACTCGGTCACCTCTCCATATTTTTTCAGAGCCATTGATATTGCTCTGGGCAAATTGAGTTGATGGGTGCATGTATGTATACTGTGTGTAAAAAATTTACAATAGAAATTAACGTCGCCTTTTAAAAAATTTTTTTAAAAGAACGCTGCACTCCTCTTTCAGCACTCCGGATGTCACTAAAAAAACGTGATTTAACTTACCATCTGTGCCGATTTGGTATTTAGAGTGCACAGCTCCTGTTTTTGGATCATCAGCGCCGAAAACGACTCTTTTCACCCGGGCATGGACCATTGCGGCAGCACACATGGCACAAGGTTCGAGGGTGACATACATTGTTGTGTCCGGAAATCTATAATTACCAGTCTTGCGTGCCGCCTCCCGCAGGGTTCGTATTTCTGCATGGCCGGTCGGATCATTGGCAGCAATGCAGTTATTACCGCAAGCAGCAATAATATTACCATTACTGTCTGCCAACACAGCCCCCACCGGCACTTCTTCCATGGCTGCAGACTCCTTTGCACAGGCAAGAGCCGCCTCCATTAATGCCGCATCCAAAGCAACATTCACATTTTTCATAATAAAAGATAGTGAGAAAAAGTCGACGTCCTGCAAATCATCTCTTTACTTTCCAGGGTAAAAGCCATTATAATTACCAAAAAGGTATTTGAAATACAAATTCGAAACAGACCTTGAGCAGCAGCCATGGTAAAACACAAAGTTTCCGTTCTAGCATACGAAGAAGATTCCGGAAGTAAAGACATTCTTACAGAAGCGTTAGCCCCCACTTCAAATCTTACCTTCCGGTATGATCACAAATCTTTTCAACAAGCGATAAATAAAAACAAGTATGACGTCATTTTTATCAATACAAAACCGTCTAATGGTACCACTTTTGAGTTGCTCAAAAATACTAAGGCGCAAACACCTCACACGCCGATTATCATCACTTCACCTTTAGACGAAACAAACTTTATTTTTAAAGCCATTGATGAAGGCGCCTACGATTTTATAGCCCCTCCCTTTTCGAAAACCAGAGTGCAGTTGGTAGTCAAAAAGGCTCTTAATGACCATTCAAAAGATAGCGAAATTGCTTATTTACGCAGAAGACAAGACATAATCTATGATTTCGATGCAATTATAGCAAAATCGCCAAGTTTCAAAAACGTCATCACCAGTCTTAAAAAATTCGCCTCTTCAGACTCAACCATCCTCATAACCGGCGCGACAGGGACAGGTAAAAGCTTTTTATCAGGGACCGTCCATTACAATTCTCCACGACGCCATCACCCTTTTATAAAAATAAATTGTGCCAACATTCCTGAAACTCTGCTGGAAAGCGAGTTATTCGGCCATGAAAAGGGAGCGTTCACCGGTGCGGACAAACAGCGAATCGGACGTTTCGAACAGGCTGACGAGGGTACCATATTTCTCGATGAAATCGGGGAAATTCCTCTTGAGATCCAATCTAAACTGCTGCGGGTTATCGAGGAAAAGACATTTGAACGTGTTGGAGGCAACAAAACCATTGAAGTGGACGTACGAGTCATTGCGGCAACCAACAGAGATCTCCAGCAACAGGTAAATGACAATAAATTCCGGGAAGATCTTTTTTACCGAATCAATGTACTCCCTGTTCCGCTGCCTACACTTTCCGAGCGTCCGCTCTGCATCATACCACTAGCTGAAAAGCTGCTGGAAAAAGCTGCGACTTCGTTGAAAAGAACTATAAAAGGATTTTCAGCAGAAACAGTCGATTTGCTCCAACACTACCACTGGCCCGGCAATATTCGTCAACTGGCCAACACCATCGAAAGGGCGATCATCTTGGAAGAAAGTGATACCATTCACATAGAGGCGATTCACTTGCCTGACATAAATACCACCCAATACAAGCCCCGTGTCAGATCGAATGAGCCACTAATCGTCCAGGAGAAGGAGCTCATTATCAATGCCTTGGAGGAAAACCTCTGGGTCCAAAAAAACGCAGCCAAAGTGCTCGGCATAAGCCCAAGAGCGCTCAACTACAAGGTTAAAAAATTTGGCATAACCCATCCCAACTGGCGGAGGAATAAAGAAACCCAGTGATTGTCAGGTGAGATGGCCACCGGTACTGGACATAGTCAAATTACCGTCTTTGACTCCCCTCAGTGCCATAAGCTGGGCAGCAAGCTCCTGAACAGTAGAAGCCTTTCCTTTAACAATGGTCACTTCCAGACAATTATGATGATCCATGTGAACATGGGTCGTTGAAGTGATCAGGTTATGATAATTATGTTGCAGTTCGGTAATTTTCTCCTGCAACTGTGATTTATGGTGGTTGAAAACAAGTGTAACCACCCCCACCACCTCGCTGTCTTTTTCCCACTCCTCGCTCACCTGGGTCTTACGGATTAGATCCCGAATAGCCTCAGAACGATTGGAATAGCCCCTGTTCTCAATATATGTATCAAACCGGGCCAGCAATTCTTCTTCAAGTGATATGGAGAAGCGTTTCAGCATAATTTAAAGTCTACTTTTCTTTTTCTAATTTTTTGAGTTTATCGAGAATTTCAAGGGCTTCATTTTGCAATTTTTCCGGGAGTTCCTTCTCTTTAGAAACACTTTCCAAGTACTGCCTTGCAGTTTTGACCCTGCCCTTGAACAGATAGTATTTACCAAGATAAAACCTACTGACACCCTGCTCTCCCTTATCAGCGCTTAACCGGCCCAATTCATAATAAATCTCTGCATTTTGCGGGAGATCTTTGGCTACCCTGGCAAACAGTTGTTCAGCTTTTTTAAGATTACCCAGCTTATACTCAACCAAAGCCAACTGATTCACCCCATACATATCTCCTGGATGCCGATACACTATTTTGTCCAGTATCGCCTTTGCCCGGTCAAACTGCTGACTTTCAGCATAGATAACGGCCTCATCTATATCAAGAACATATTTATCCTTATACCTATTTTTCACCTCGTTCAGCAGTTCGAGCGCCCGGTCAATATTATGCTCATCGGCTTCCACCAAGGCCAACCCGAAGCGAGCCATTATTGCCTGCTCCTTATCACTGTCTGAAGCTGCGGCGTTGGAACAAAAAACCCGTAATTTTTCTGGATCCATGGTCTCCTGCAATATCCGATATTTGAAGCGGAGAAAAGAAAAATTATCTGTGGGAACATAGTACGCCGGCTGTTGCTGACTCTCATCGAGTTCAACCAGAGACTGAACATAATCGAGTCGGGCCTCAGGATCGGGATGGGTCAAGAGGTACTGGGGATATTGTCCCGAGCTATAGCGTGCAATTCGCCTCATGGTACGCAGCATACCAACCATGGCCTTGGGGTTTCGATGCATTTCGTGCATCCATTCAAAGGAAAGGCGGTCAGCCTGTTCCTCATCATTTCTACTGTATTGAAGCTGGATAGCCTGCCCTGCAGCAAGCGACCCTGCCAGTATCCCCTGTGACAGGGCCGGCACTCCCAGGGCCAACCCTGCAATCCCCAAGGCCAGGGTTGCTGCGCTGACCTTGGTACTCTGATCTATCCGTTGAGAAATATGCCTGCTAACCACATGGCCGATCTCATGGGCAAGGACACTCATTAATTCGTCCTCGCTCTTCATGGTTTTTATCAGTCCGGTATAGAAAAAAACCAGCCCCGCAGGTGCGGCAAAGGCGTTAAATTGGGAGCTTTTCACCACGAAAAAATGATAGTCAAAAAATTGCGGGCCAACAATGTTGAGCACATTCTGCCCAAGCCGATTGATATACTGATGAATATCAGGATCATCCAAGACCGTAAACTCACCACGCACAGAGTAAAGCAGTTTTTCCCCTATGCGACGCTCTTCACCAATGGTCATGGAAGACACATGGGTTGGCAGCGTAAGCAGGGTAATACAAAGAAAACAAGACAGGATTTTCTGAACAAAAAAATGTTTTGTCATATGTTCAACTAGCTAAAATAAAAAAATAACCTTCACTGCACCACATTCTAGCCGGCGACCGTCCAGTACGCAGGCTGGATAAGCGCAGCGCATCTGCGCTGAATCCAAAGCCTGATTTACTGTCTGACAGTGCGGCAGTGCTGAGCTACTTATCATTACCAGTAAACACACATAGGATAACGGAGCCTTGCAAAGAGTGCAACAATAGCGTTCTCACCCTTGATTTCGACTCATTCGTCTCTCCAACCAGCTCACGGCTGTTGAACAGGGAAAGGTAAGCAAAAGATACATACAGGCAATGGTAATCCACACTTCAATGGTTAAATAGGTTGAGGCCATTAGCTGCGTCCCTTGATAGGTCAGTTCTTGGATAGAGATAACAGAGACAATAGCAGAATCTTTTATCAACGAAATTATCTGCCCGGCCAGAGGGGGGAGCACCCTCCGAAAAGCCTGGGGAAGAATAATATAATATAAGGTCTGCCATCGTTTCAGGCCCAGTGCATGCGCTGCCTCCCACTGATGCCTTGATATGGATTCTATCCCTGACCTGAGAATTTCTGCCACATAGGCGCTTTCAAAAACAGCCAGCGTTATAAGGGCCGACAAAAAAGGGATCAACGATGACACCGGCGAAAAACAAAATGCGACCAGCTTTTGCAAACCAGGTGAACTTTTGGCGAGCAAAGCATCAAGTCCCAAAAGGGGCAAAAATTGATCGGCAAGAAAAAAATAAAAAATAAATATAATAACCAATGGCGGTAAATTGCGCATCAGTTCGATATAACAGCGAGATATTAACTGTAAAAAAAGACTTGAACTGGTACGGGCAAGTGCCATAAGCAAGCCAAGAGCAAATGCAAGCACACTGCTCCAAAGACTGAGTCGCAGCGTTGTCAGCAGACCTTCGACAAGATAATTGGTTACCCACCGGCCCTGTTCCTGATCATACCGGAAGAGATACTGGGGGATTATCGACCAGTTCCAATCATAATCAAGGCGTAAAGTTATCCTAAAAATAATAAACCCTGCTGCACCAAGCAGCAGGGTAATGAGCAGAAAGTCGAGTAGACTCAGTTTATGACGGGATGATAGCATTTTTAAAAAATATATAAAGAATCGATCATGCTGCTATTGCAGCTGATCTTTCCACTGCGTGCTCTCAAACCAGTAGGAGTATTTCTCATCAATCCAGCCTTTCGCCCTGACAATCTCGATCCAGTTATTAAAAAAATTCAAGGTGTCCACATCGCCTTTGCGAATACCAAAGCACATTGGCTCCTTCATCAGTTGCTCGCCGAATGCTTTCAGAGTATCTGGAGATTCAGAAGCGATGTGTGCAGGTAGTGGTTGTCCTCCTACCATTGCGTGAACACGTCCATTTTTTACTTCTTGTACAGCGGCTGGTTCATCATCAAACAGCCGCAATCTAGCCTTAGGGAAATTGGCTTTTGCAGCCACAGCACCGGTGGAACCAAGACGGGCAGCAATAGTGACTTCAGGACTATTGAAATCTTCAATGGTAAAGCCCTCTGTCATTTTACGATTGGCCAGCAATCCCTGACTGGTATAATAATAAGGCCTGGTGAAATTAATTTTCATGTTCCGTTTGGGGGTCACGGTCATACCGCCAATAATTACATCAAATTTTCCAGCAGCCAGCGCAGGAATAATCCCTGACCATTTTGTGGGCACAAATTCCACCTTAATCCCCATGTCTTCGGCGAGTTGCTTAGCCACATCTATTTCAAAACCGACGAGTTCGCCTTTCTTATTTTTCATAGCCCAGGGAACAAAAATATCCATACCGACCTTGATCGTGCCACGCTTGACAATCTGCTCTATGGTACTTTCAGCAGCGAGTTTATTGTGCAGTTCTCCTGCCATACACGGCTGGACAAGTGCAGCAATAACGAAAAAGGACAAAACCATTACGACGAGTCGAGCCTTGCTTTGCATAATTATGCCTCCTTAGATTGCAGTAAAAAATGTGGTATTACCAACAAGTTACTCTTGGTCCAAAAACAGCTTACAGAATTTGCCGCAAAAAATCATTGGTTCTTTCCTGTTGCGGTGCAGAAAAAAAAGCCTCTGTATCACCTGCTTCAACAATACGCCCATCTTCCATGAAGACTACACGGTCGCTCACTTCCCTGGCAAAACCCATTTCATGAGTCACCACCACCATAGTCATTCCCTCAGCAGCAAGATCACGCATTACATCCAGGACCTCTCCGATCATTTCCGGGTCCAACGCACTTGTCGCCTCATCAAAAAGCATCACTTTTGGCATCAAGGCCAGTGCCCTGGCAATGGCAACCCTTTGCTGCTGACCACCAGAAAGGGCTTCCGGATAACTGTCCGCCTTGTTCGCCACTCCTACTTTTTCGAGCAAAGAGCGGGTAACGGCCGTGGCTTCTTTCCTGCTCGCCTTGCGCACCAGCTGCTGTGCCAGGTTTATGTTTTCCAGGACAGTCATGTGCGGGAACAGGTTAAAGGCTTGAAACACCATTCCCACTTCCCTCCTGATCTCCAGACGATGTTTTTCATTATCATCCAAGGGAATATTATCAACAATGATTTGACCGGAATCGACTTCTTCAAGCCCGTTCAAACACCGCAAAAAGGTCGACTTCCCGGAACCTGACGGCCCTATGACAACTACCACTTCGCCCTTCTTTACCTTGACAGTGAAGTCATCAAGGGCCTTGATAGAACCTGGATAAATTTTGTTAAGATGTTCGGCAATTATAATATATTGTTCACTTTCCGGATGTACCATGGGTGTCATGTTCCCTCTCCTATGCACGCTGCGGAAAATATTTTTCTAAAAATGATACAAAACCAGAGAGTGTCAAGGTTATAAACAGATAAATAGCCGCCACTGTAAACCAGATTTCAAAGGTCATAAACGTTTCGGCAATAATGGTTCGCCCTTCCATGGTCAGATCGTATACGGCTATGGTACTCACCAATGCTGAATCCTTAATCAACGAAATAGCCTGACTGGTCAAGGGGGGCAGGATTCTCCTTATTGCCTGGGGAAGGATGACCCTGCGATAGGTATCATAATGGCTCAACCCCAGACTATGGGCTGCTTCCCACTGCCCCTTTGAAATAGAAGTGATACCTGCCCGTATAATCTCCGAGGCGTACGCGCCTTCAAAAAGACTCAACGCAAGGACCGCGGTTGCAAACCTGCCAATATCAAGGATCGGTGCCATCACAAAGTAAAGAAAAAATATCTGCACCAGCAGGGGTGTGTTACGGATAACTTCCAAATATATCCAGGCTATCAGCCGCCCTACAGGGGAGGCAGACATCCTTAGCAGTGCAGTGACAAGGCCGAAAAATCCTGCTAAAAAAAGGCTGACCACCGTAATTTGTAAGGTTACTCCCAGGCCCAGAAGAAGAGGACCGGCTATAAATTCCCCATCATAAATTTGAAAGAGATAACGGGGCACCTGTTTCCAATGCCAGCTATAAGCAATATTATCGCTGCCTCGCATGACGAGCCATACACTCAAACAGGCAATAGCAAGAAAGCCGATTACGTCACGATAAATTTGTTTTCTTGATCGTGAAGGCTTCATAGAGATGTGTTAGAGATACGCAAATTATTTTTAACAAAATTATGTATTTAGTACATATTCGTATTTTCGGAAATATACAAAAAATGCCGAGGGATAAGAGAAAAGTTACGACCACGGTAAAAATTTTTTAAAGACTACCCGATAATGACACATTGGTGTGCATACTAATAATTTTCTTGTTCTTTTCAAGACGTTGAACAAAAAAAGAGTTAAATTAAAGCTGTATCTTCCTGTTGCCCTCTGCTTAGCTCTAATGTAGAGTACCTAACTTTCTTTTGGCCCGAATTTCTCATAAACATTATTTAATTTTTTCAAATTACCAACAATTTCTGTATGTTATGCAAACCCACATAGCGTTGTTTTTTTAATGTTCACCAAAGGTCAGTCCATCCAGCGCCATGTTCTTCAGTGTTTTGGCAATGAATATAGTCAACTATCAGAGTCTTCGCTTACCTATCCACAGCCAAAAACTTTGATCCTGACGCCGCCTGAACTAATGAGAAATCCGGGTTAGCAATATCGAATTCTTTATTATATGACAGCACTGCTATCCATCCAGAACCTCTCCCTTCAGTTTGATGCCTCATCGGGTATGCATGGGAAACAATTTTCACTGAGCAATGTCTCGTTTGACATTGCTCAAGGGGAAATCCATGCCCTTGTTGGCGAATCGGGTTCAGGTAAGTCTGTTACCGCTCTTTCCGTACTCCGTCTCCTTGAGGATGTTAGCAATGTTTCCGGCAGCGGCCGTATTGCCTTTAATGGAAAACGAATAGATGCTCTGAGTAAAAAAGAAGTCAGGACCCTGCGCGGAAACCAAATAGCCATGATCTTCCAGGAGCCAATGACCTCTCTCAACCCGGTCTACACAATCGGTAATCAGCTGCTCGAACCGTTGATGCTCCACCAAAAGCAATCCAAAGCCCAGGCTTATGCAAATGCAATCAGTTTGCTGGACCGCACCGGCATTAAAAACCCTGAAAGTCGTTTTTCCTCTTATCCGCACCAACTCTCCGGCGGTCAACGACAGAGGGTGATGATTGCCATGGCACTGGCATGCAGACCGAAACTGCTTATTGCAGACGAACCGACCACCGCCCTTGATATCACCATTCAGGAACAGATTCTCGATTTAATCCAAGATATCCAGCAGGAATATGGCATGTCTGTATTGCTTATCACCCATGACCTGACCATGGTTAAGCAACGAGCAGAGACTGTTTCCATTATGCATCAAGGCAAAATTATTGAGCAGGGAACAACGCTCTCTATATTCAAGGATCCCAAGCAACCCTACACCGTCCACCTGCTTAATTCCATCCCCAGCGCCACCGCAAAAGAACGACCGGCAACTCCCCCGCTGTTGGAACTCAAAGACATTGCCTGCACCTTTACCATGAAATCAGGATGGGCTGGGTTTATGAAACCGAAAGTAACAGTGGTCAAAGCAGTAGACCATGTGGACATCTCCCTGGAAAAGAAAAAAACACTGGGCATTGTCGGCGAATCCGGTTCAGGAAAATCAACCCTTGCCATGTGCCTGCTCGGGCTCTATAAATTTTCCGGTCAGGTTCTCTATCACACGGGCAACGGGATCCTTGATCTGGCTACATTTTCCAACCGCCGCTTCCGCCCTTATCGTAAGGATTTGCAAATTGTCTTTCAAGATCCTTTTTCCTCTCTCTCGCCTCGTATGTCAATTGAACAGATCATCGGCGAAGGACTAGGAGTGCACAAAATCGGCGAGAACAGGGCAGAACGCCGCCGGATGATCTACGATGCCCTCACCGATGTGGAACTTGATCCGGATGCGGCAGATCGTTTCCCGCATGAGTTCTCAGGTGGCCAACGACAGAGAATAGCCATAGCCAGGGCATTGATTTTACGCCCCAAGCTGCTTATTTTGGACGAACCGACCAGCGCCCTGGATATGACCATCCAGCATCAAATTTTAGATTTATTACAAAAATTACAGACACGGTACGGTATGACCTATGTCTTTATAACGCATGACCTACGGACTATCCGCGCCATAGCAGATAACATTGCAGTCATGCAAAACGGAAAAATCGTTGAAGCCGGTTGTGCGGCGACAGTTTTTGCCAAGCCACAACATGCGTATACACAAGCCCTTTTTAAAGCAGCATTTCACTGACAATCACAAAGGAGGCAACATGATTTATAAGGCTGTTTTCCATATTGACATGGATGATGAAAAAGCACTCGAGATTGGACTGATTAATGTTACAAACCTGCTCAAAACAATACAGAGGCAGCCTCACGATCTGGTGATGCTATTTAACGGGCCTGCGGTAAATGCACTTATAGAAAAAAACTGTGTCAACCATGCAACCAAAATCATCGAACTGCAAAAAAAGGCTGTTGCCTTTAAAGTCTGCAATCTTGCCCTGACCAATTTTGAAATCCAGACGGAAGAACTGGTCCCTGATTGCGAGATAGTTCCTGCCGGCATTGTTACCCTTATTGAGTTACAGAACGAAGGATATGCCTATATCAAACCCTGATGATTCCACAAAATCACTGGAAAAAGAGGCACCACTTTCCAGTGATTTTCTTGCAACCGTCAGCACTGGACCCGGCGTGTACCAGATGCTTGGTAAAAGTGAGGTCTTGTACGTAGGCAAAGCTATAAACCTACGTAAAAGGCTCTCACAATATGCTCATTTTTCAGGCCCACCCCATTCCAAAACCGGTGTTATGCTCTCCCATGTGCGAAGAGCAGAGACCATACTTACCACTACCGAAAAAGAAGCACTTATCCTGGAAGCTTCTCTGATAAAGAAGCACCGGCCGCGCTATAATGTCATCCTCCGCGACGACAAAAACTATCCGCTAATCATGGTCTCAACGAGTGAGCGTTGGCCACGGATCAACATCACCCGTAAAAGACTACGTGACGGAAATCGCTATTTCGGGCCATATGCCGCAACTTCGGCCATGCGATCCACCTTAAAGTTGCTCTACACCCTTTTTCCTTTACGACGCTGTAAAAAGTTCAGAGAAAGGGAACGGGCCTGTCTCAATTTTCAAATGGGCCGTTGCCTGGCTCCCTGTGCAGGCAAAGTGTCCCATGATCAATATATGCAGTCTGTGGCCGCGGTATTGCAGATTCTCGAAGGCAAGGCTGATGATGTTGCAGCAGATTTGCAAAAACAAATGAAGGAGGCATCCAAGGAACTGCAGTTTGAAAAGGCGGCTTTTTTCCGGGATCAGCTCCTTGGCCTGCAACGAACTATTGAACACCAGGCAGTTGTTGCCGACCATCACATCGACCAGGATATATACGGTTTTTACAGACAAAATGCTGCTGTTGGACTCGCTCTGCTTTTTGTGCGCGCCGGCATCATTACCGGAGTACAGACTTTTTTCATCCCTGATCCTATTGGTGACGATAGAGGCATTTTGACTGAGGCAATGCTCCAGTTTTACTCCCGGCAAAGAATACCTCCGCGCGAAATACTGCTTCCTTTTGAGATAGAAGACAAAGACCTGGTCCAGGATCATCTTGTTGATTTGCGCGGTTCTGCGGTTACTCTACATGTTCCCCAGCGGGGCAAACGAATGCAACTCATGCAGATGGCGGCCAGCAATGCGGAAAAATTGTTTTCCGAACAGGCACAAAAAGAAAAGTCCTGGAATACGCTTGCAGCAAACCTGCAAAAGAAACTGCATCTTAAAAATGTACCGCAAACCATAGAGTGCCTTGATATATCCAATCTCCAGGGAAAACAGGCAGTCGGATCCCTGGTCTGTTTTGCCGACGGCGAAAAAGATACCAAAAATTTTCGGCACTACCGTATACGCAACCTGGACACGCCAGATGATTACGCAATGATGGAAGAAGTCCTGCAGCGAAGATTCGAACCGAGTGACAAAAGAAGAAAACTCCCGGACATGCTGCTTTTAGACGGCGGCAAAGGCCAACTCGCAAAAGCCTGCGATGTACTGGGACAGGAAGGCCTCCTTGATTCCGTGGATCTGGTGGCCATTGCCAAAGAAAAAGGAGAAGAGGGAGAAAAATTATTTCGCCCTGGCCGTAAAAACCCGATTTTACTGCCCCCTAACAATCCTGCCCTGCTCTATCTTATGCGCATCCGTGACGAATCGCATCGCTTTGGCATTACTTTTCACAGAAAACTTCGCAATAAAGAAACGCTCCGTTCGCGTCTCGACGACCTGCAAGGTGTCGGGGAAAAGCGGAGAAAAAATCTAATCAAACATTTTGGCAGCGTCAAACGTGTTATGGCTGCTGATCAAAATGAGCTTGAAACAGTATCAGGCATTGGTCCGGATCTAGCCCATGCCATTTTCACCCAACTCCACGCGACTGAAAATGAAACCTGATGAAAAAATGATGGCCCGACTTAAGCCCGGCTGTATCTGCAAAGGCGTCAAACTGATTGCACTGATTGAAGCTATAGAAAACGGCGCTACGAGTTTTGCAGAGGTCGCCGCCATCACCAACATAGGTGACGGTAGTTGCGGTGGAAAACGGTGCGGAAGAAAAGTAGCGGAACTTTTGGGTGAGGACATGCCAGATGACTTCCTCGCGCCTTGACATACTCTTATACTGCCATGACGGCAGAGGGATTGGTCATGCCAGCAGAAGCATAGCCATTGGCATGGCTCTACGAAGGCTACACCCCAACCTGAAAGTACTTTTTGTGTCCGGCACTCCTCATACCCAGGAACTCCGCGGCAACGCACCTCTAGACTGGATCAAGCTACCAGGGTACGAAACCGTGGTAAAGGACGGTAAATCCAAAGGCATAAACGGTAAATCAAATTTTTCCGACCATCAGCTCGGTGAACTGCGGGCAACCATGCTCAAGCAGGTGCTGTCGTTGTATCAACCCCGTTTGGTAGTTGCGGATCATTCCCCACTGGGCAAGCACAAGGAGCTGCTGCCTGCACTGAAGGCTTCTTCCCTTAATGATATCAGATGGGTGCTTGGAGTACGAGGTGTGGTCGGCAATGTACGCCAGGTGCAGGCTCCGCTTGCTACAGAAGTGTATAATCGCTACTACCATTCACTTGTGTGGTATGGAGACAGCCAAGTCCTTGGCCCTCAGCATTGCCAAAAACTAGCAGCAATATTCGATACCAGACCTTTTGAGACAGGCTATGTATCGCGCATGGCAGAGCTGGAGGCTTGCGCACCGGCTCCAGGTATCAAGGCAAACGTCTATGCAGGAACACTTGCCATCCCCTGGTTCGGTGAAAGCTCAAAACAATTGCTCAAAGTGGTGGGAGAGGTGCTGTCTCAAATAGACAGTAGCTACGGCCAGTGGCTGCTTTACTTGCCAAAAGAATATATAAATGACAAAACAAACAATTACATATCAAACATAAACAAACTTACAAACTGCAACATTCACCCCTTTGGCCCATCTTACCATGAGGCTTTGGCCTGTTCACGTGTAGCACTCATATACGGTGGTTACAACTCCATCACCGATGTGCTGCATGCAAAGGTACCTACGGTCGTTCTGGAAAGAGGCATGCAGGATGATGAACAGCAGCAGCACCTCTACAAGCTTTCCCGCTTCACTCACGACTTCCTGACTTCTGTGTCAGAAAACGATTTACAGACTGACAAGCTCTATTCCCTCCTTATTCAACAACTGCAACGGAGCCAGGACCAACACTCGCCCTCTTTTCAGATTAATCTCAACGGAGCGAACAATGCTGCCAACCACCTTGCCGGATTACTTTAGGTGGACTAATTCACACTTGACCAGCCTGTTGTTAAAAGGTTGTGTGATTAAATCCGACACTGCTCTTGGCAATTTTAACTTGAGATAGGGTTTTCCATTTTAAGAGTAGTACAGAGATGGTCAACTGCGATCCTGGACCAAGAATTTATCATTTCATGTCAACCAAGGTCGCAAGACTTACAATATTTATTGTCTGGAGAGGGCCTCTAGTAGCTGTTTCGCTAGCTCATGATCAGGCTGGGTTAACAAAGTTTTTTCGGCAAGAATCCTGGCCTTATCTGTGAGACGAAAATTATAGTACAGGTTAGCAAGCGTGGAAAAATACTCACGGTTCCCCGGCTTATTTTCAAGGGCTTTGAGCAAGGCCATTTCCCCATTCTCCCATTGCTCCAGTTTCAAGTATGCAAGTGCTTGATTATACCTGGCCCGGCTATGATTTGGCATGTTATCGGCAGCTTGACCAAGCCAATATGCTGCTTGCTCATACTCCTCCATCTCTGCAAAGAGTAAACCTAAAGAGTAGGCTATCTCGTGTAGATCAGGCTGCGCTTCAAGAACCTGCTTAAAAAGATCGGCAGCCTTGAGGTTTTCCCCTTGTTGATTAAGCTGCATGGCCAAGTTGACTTTTGCTTGGTAGAACTGGTCATCTATTGCCAGGGCCTCCCTGTATAGTTGGATTGCTTCCTCCCCCTTACCAATGGCCGCAGCGAGATTGCCAAGATTATACCGTTGTGGTGCAAAATCACTATTATACTCCATTGCCGTGCGATACTCTGCCAGGATCTGCTGAAACCTTTCTTGATGTTGAGGATTGATTGCGTCCAGCGGGAAACCAGATAGGCCTGCTGCGGCTTCAATTCGGACAGCCTTTACAGGGTCGTACAATTTTGCCTGTAACAAGTGCAGTCTGGTCTCAGGATCAATGTGGATCGCGTTACGAAGAGCTGTGTGCCTGAGCAACGCATCACCGTCTTCCAGTGCGCTGGTATAAACAGGAATCGTTCTTTCCTGGGGATAACGACTTAAAAGAGCCAAAGCCGTAGCCCTGACAATTGCTGGTAATAATGAATCTTCCGCCACACCAATAAGTTCATCTATTGCCTCCGGGTTCTGTTTTCGACCGGCAGCTAATATTTCACCATAATGTTGCTTCCTGGATTTACCATACCACTTTGTATACTGGTCGTTCACCCAGGCGAGCCCTTTATCCTGATGGCAGTCAGAGGTTGAACAGCTGTTAGGCACATCGATTTTTTCACTCAGATCGGGCCTGGGGACTCTCAAGCTATGGTCCGGTCTGTAATCAACCCCCATATAAACACGTCCCGGCATGTGGCACTTCACGCAGAGATAGCCCTTGCTTGGTTTTCCTTCATGGATTTGTTTATGAAAATGATGGGACGGGGTATCGTAGCTGCCGGCACGGTGGCATTGCAGGCAGAGATCATTTCCCTCTTTATGGAGCTTTAAGCTGTGCATGTCGTGGCAATCACTGCAGCGAACACCATGCTGGTACATTTTTGATTGAACAAATGAACCGTAGACATATACTTCTTCGCTTATCTGGCCATCTGGATAATACAGCCCTTCCATCAGCAAAGAGGGTACAATTTTATCCAGTATTTCTCCCTCGTCATGGAGGTTGTCTCCAAGTTGATACCTGCGGGAGTGGCAGGGCGCGCAGATGGCGATTTGTTTTTGATTATCTATGGTGGCCGTGTTGACAGGCAGATCATAATTTTCAACCTGAGGACGAGCCAATACAGGCCTGTTGGCCCAGCTTACATGATTGCTCCCAGGTCCATGGCACGCTTCACACCCGACATGAATTTCAAACCAGCGGGTATCATAAGTGTCTGTGGTTTTATCATACCTTTTTTCAAGTTTGGTCGAATGACACTCCGCGCACATTCCATTCCAGGTTTGTCCGCCTTTGGTCCAGTGCAGCCAGTCATCAGGACCATCAACCTCGTATGGTGGAAGCCTGTACCATGTGCTTTGCTTTGCATTCCAACCAACATTCAAACATTGAAGCCGACCACCAGGAAAAGGGATAAGATATTGCTGATTCGGATACACACCGAAGGTATGAGTTATCTTAAAAACGCCTACCGCTCCACCCGGCCCTTCTGTTTCCACATAAAAGTCACCATTTTTGCGAAAAAAACGGCTTGCAGCCCCTGAGTAAGGATCAACAAACTGAACATTGTTAAAATCACCAAGAACCGTCTCTTCGCTTGCAATATCCATGGCCAGGTCGTGGTGTGAGCCCTTCCACTTTGCGTAGGCCTCTTGATGACACGGCCTGCATTGCCCACTCCCAACAAATGAAGGGGCACCCTTGATGACAGGTTTAACTGAATACTCACTTCGCTGCAGGTAGATAAAAGGGGAAATAAGGCAGAGCAGAGCAGCCACCATGCCAACGATTTGCCATATCCTTGTTTGAGATTCCCGCTGCCCTGGTGCTTGAGAGGGGTTGTCTGCAACCATTTTAAGAACGCCCAATCTGGAAAGATGCAAAGGCATCTCGTTTTACGGGCACAGCAATATCAACCCATATTTCACCGTTCTCAATCTTGAGTGGATAGTAGTCAAGCGGACGAGTTGCCGGAGCTGCCATAACCAGGCCTGTGGAATCAAAGGTCGAGCCGTGGCAAGGGCAGGTAAATTGCTGTTTTTCCTTATTCCAGGGAACGGTACAGCCAAGATGAGTACATGTTTTTGAAAGAGCTAGAAAGCTCCCATCTTCTTGGCAAACTAAATAAAAACCGCCCTGTGGTATACCTTTCACTTCTCCAGGCTTAAACTGGTTAACGTTTCCTGCCGCAATGAGGTGACTGCTGCCTTGCGCCTTATCCCTGTTAACTCTCCTTGATTTTAGCAAGGAACCTGCAACCCATAGCAACTCAAAACTCGCTAAAGCAACAAGAACATGCCAAAAGCGAACCATTAAGTTTCTGCGACCAGTACCAGTACTCTTGCTTCTACCTGTAGTTTTTTTTGATAGTTTCATAATGTTTTGCCAGAGTATTGATTACCAGACAAGCGCCATTTCAGCTCCTCGCAGCCAAATGCCGATCACGGTGAGGGAGGCTGCTCCACAGAGAAAACAACTCACAACTCCAATCTGTGCTTCTCCAGCAGAACATTTCCTTATCCGAACTAAAATGAAATAGAGGAGTACCAGGATAAGGCAGCAGCCAATGGTGGGAACAAGTCCACGCCACAGCCAGGAGAGTTGCGAACTACCTTTCCGAATCAGAAATGTATCATCAATAAGCACAGTGAAAAATGTCAGACCAGTACCAGCAATGCCACTTATTGCAGCGTTTAAGGCTCCTTTTCTTCCTCCAAACCATACTCCTTTGGCAGGAGTTTCCTTTACCCCAAAAGGGAGACGAATAAAGAAAAACAAAACAAGTAATGGAACCACGCAAATAGCAAAGGATGGATACAAATGAAGCAAAAGTTCCTGAAGCCCCATGAAATACCAGGCAGCCTTGGCAGGATTGGGGCTTTGCCCCGGGTTTGCCTCCGCTCCAAGCGGGGCATCTATAACGGCTGAAAACAATAGAATTATTGAAAGGATGAGGCACACTACAGCTACTTCCCTGGCAACCAAATGAGGATGGGTGGCAATGCGTGCGGGCGCTACTCCTCTGGTATTTTCCTGCTTAATAAGGCCACCTGCTTTTCTGACCATCCAGAAATGGTATAGCAGCAACACAACCATTAGCACTGGAATAATTCCTGTGTGAATGGCATAAAAAGTTGCCAGCGTCTCAGAGCCAACCTCTTGCCCTCCACGAAGTAAAGTCATCAGTTCACTGCCAATCACAGGTATATACGAAAGCATGCTGGTGAAAATAGTTACCGCCCAATAGGCTAACTGGTCCCACGGCATCAGGTAGCCGGTGAAGTTAGCAAACACGACCAGGAGAAACAGCGCGAGCCCCACTATCCAGTTATACCGACGCGGCCCGGTAAAAGCCGTGGTCAGAAACACTCGTAGAAAGTGGAAAAAGGTTATGACAACGAGCAAGTTCCCTGCCCAATAATGGCAATTACGGATAAATCCGCCAAGCCCACCTGGCTGATACATTTGCTGTATGGACAAGTAGGCTTGATCAATCTGGGGAGAGTAACTCAGCAACTGCAGTAACCCTGTGACCAAAAGCAGTACTACCAGAGTAGCTGCCATACCACCGAGGCCGAAGCTCAGCGTAAAGCGTAGAGTCTCAGCGTGAACCTTCGGAGGATGGAGATGAAAAACGAAAGAAGAGAACGTTAAAGATCTATTTTCAGTAGACTTAGCCATTCTTACTGTTTATCAAATGAGAAAACGTGCTTCCACTCTTTTTTCATATCCACCAGAACCCAACCTTTTTCATCCGCTTCTTTCCATGCCTTATCGAGCTTGCCAACATGACTCTCGCGGTCATAAGCGTATTCACGCTCTGCGTCGGTATGGTGTACCAAACCACAAAAACTTTTGTGTTTGCCTGCAGCGGTCCATTGGAGCATCTGGAGATCACCATCTGAGTTGCCAAAGGCGAGTATGGGTCTACGGCCAATAAAGGTCTGAATTGCGATGGGTTTACCTTCCTTATCATCAAAATGGAAAATTTCCGGGAGCCTCTTTAGTTGTGGTACTCCATTCACTATTTCAAATTGCGTTTTCACGGATGAACCAATCACCTGTTCCGGTGGGATTCCATACACCTTTTCAGCAAAAGTACGCATAAACTCCACACCACCGCCTGAAACAATATAGATTTTAAATCCGTTATCTCGTAAATACTCCAGGAGTTCTAACATGGGTTGGTAGACCAGGTCGGGGTACTTTTGACCAAAGCGTGAATCTTTTGTTTTTTTAACCCATGTCTCGACCGCGCTGCTGAATTCTTCAGTATTCATCCCGCTGTGGGTTGCCATGACCAGTTGCATAATTCCCTTCGCGCCTGAATCTACAAGGGCCTGATGGTCATCTTCTAAAACAGCCTTGAAGGGATGCGTATTTTTCCAGTGAGGATGTTCACCAGCCATTTCCTTTACACGATCCATCGCAAAAATAAGCTGAGTGTACGCCGGCTGCTCAACCCAGAGAGTTCCATCATTATCAAAAACAGCGATTCGTTCTGGAATCGGAACAAAATCTTTGCTTTCTTTAATGGTTACAGCTTCAACAAATGAAATAATTTGTTGTTTGGAATGAGTATCATTCCAGGAGCGAAGCGCTTCATTCCCATACGCCAGATTGGCAGTGATAAGTGCATAAAGTACTATAGTAATCAATGGTTTCATAAGTCCTCCAGGCAGAAAAAAAAACGGCAACTAACAACTGTCAGTTACCGTTTTCCACTATTTTTGATCGCAATAAAATCTCTTATTGCGCCCCACCATTTGCAGTGAGCTTTTCCATTACTTTATCCAGACTGAAGCTTGCCGCCTCTTGACGAGGTGGAAATTCTTGAAATGTACTCAAGAATTGGCCAACATAGGTCTGGGCAGGGACAAGCAGGTAAGCCCGGTCTAATAGCCAGTCATAATAGGTGTTGGAGGTTAAACTAGCCCGTTCGTAAGGATCGCGGCGGAGGTTGAAAATCAACGGCACACGCAAAGGAACAAATGGCTCCATCCAAACACGGAAAGTGCCAACTGCCTTTTGTTCCATGAAGAGGAGCTTCCAATCATCATAGCGAAGAGCAGTCAGGTCACCGTCATCAGAAAAATAAAAAACCTCTTTGCGGGGACTTTCATCAGTTTTACCAGTCAGCATTGGTAGCAGGTTGTATCCATCTAGGTGCACTTTATAATCTTTGTCACCGAGCTTTGTACCTTGTATTAAATCTTCTTTTACCGTCTTATCACCGGCAATGGCAGCAAAAGTTGGCAACCAGTCCATATGATGGACGATCTCGTTATTCACACTGAGTGGTTCAATTTTACCAGGCCAGCGAACCATTGCTGGAACACGCCAAGCACCTTCCCAGTTTGTGTTTTTCTCTCCTCGAAATGGGGTCATGCCGGCATCCGGCCAGGTATTCATGTGTACGCCATTGTCAGTTGAGTAGAAAACAATGGTATTTTCTGCAATACCAAGCTGATCAAGTTTTTCAAGGAATTTGCCGACATGCATGTCATGTTCGACCATGCCGTCGGAATATTCATCCTGACCGGAAATACCGCGCAATTCCTCTTTAACATGAGTACGGAAATGCATCCGTGTTCCGTTCCACCAGACAAAAAACGGCTTGCCGGCCTTAACTTGCTCTTCCATAAATTCAAGAGCGCGTTCAGAGGTCTCATCATCCACCGTTTCCATTCTCTTTTTAGTAAGCGGGCCAGTGTCTTCTATTTTCTGAGTACCATCCGGCTGAGCCCAGGAGTGGATCACACCGCGTGGCCCGAAAGTCTCAAGAAAGGTTTTGCCACTTGCTAGCTTTAGATCACGTGGATAATCTTCATTTTCCGGTTCTTCTTCGGCGTTCAGGTGATACAGATTGCCAAAAAATTCATCAAAACCATGCATGGTAGGCAAATGCTCATCCCTGTCACCCAAATGGTTTTTTCCGAACTGACCAGTAGCATATCCTTGAGCCTTCAACACCGTAGCAATGGTGGGGTCTTCTGCCTGCATTCCTTCTTCAGCACCCGGCAGTCCAACCTTAGAGAGCCCGGTCCTGAAAACTGATTGCCCCATAATGAAGGAGGAGCGACCTGCAGTACAACTTTGCTCACCATAATAGTCAGTAAAGATCATGCCTTCATCTGCAATTCGATCAATGTTTGGGGTGCGGTATCCCATAACACCTTTTGTATACGCACTAACATTAGATATTCCGATGTCATCTCCCCAGATGACCAGAATATTAGGTTTTGGGGACGCCTCTGCCTGTGCAACACCAACAGCTAGGACGACGGCTGCGGTTACTGCAAAAAAAGAATACACTCTCTTTTTAGATTCCATCTAACCCTCCGTGTAGCTTTAATAGTGGTGTAAACTCTTAAAAAATGACTGGCGGTTGGCTCTGTCATTTTTTTAGTAATTACCAAAAAACAACAAACCGTTAGTAAGTAAGGTAAAGCGTATTGTGTACTAACGCCAGAGAAAAAGCAAAGAGGGAACAGGCACCATTAAAAGAGAGTTTTCATTTTGCTCAACACCTAACTCTCTATTTCTCAAGGCACTAATTCGTTTACAAAATGCACACTCCTTTAGGCACACTATAATGTGAGGCCTAAGGGAATAGTAGCTATTTCAACTAATTATAGGTTGATGATAAAGAGTACCCCCATGCACGGCGTGAAAATGCCGAATGAACAGAGATCTTTCCTTCTGGTGGCATCGCATTGAGTGAAACGGCATAAGTGTCTTTATGTGGCTCTTCGTGAATTTCTAAATTTGGTTTATTATTGAAACCGAATCGCTCGAAACAATCCATGTCACTCAAGACAACAACCCCGGCATAGTTTAACATACGTACCCGGTCTAACCCCTCGTTTATGAGTTTATTTCCAATGCCATTATTTTGATGTTTTGGGTCAACGCTAATCGGTGCTAATCCAACCCATTTAGAATCTTGATTGTTGATTTTTATCGGTGAAAAAGCAATATGGCCAACTATCTGGTCCCAAGGTTTGCCACCAGTGACAGTATAAGTCCTCCACTCAAGCGTAGTTCTTCAACTACTAGATGGTTTTTAGGAGGATTCTGGGATTTCAGAGACAGACAATGACGGTATATTCATAATGATACTTTTGCATCGGCAATGCTCTTAACTTTCAATCGATTGGGAGTGCAAGTGCCTGAAGATAAAGCAGTAACCGGTTTTAACAACCTCGTCACCGGTCGGTTAACGTCTCCCAGGCTGACGACCACTCACTCGCCAAGAAGAAAAATCGGGAAAATTGCAGCAGAATCTGCATTGAAAAGAATTAACGGGGAAAAGTTAGAGTCAAATATAATTGATCTTGGTTTTAGGCTTATTGAAGGAGAAAGCACCCAACAATAACTTAGCATTCGAGGAAACAGGTTTTGGCAAACGTACAATTTTACAAATTCCTACCACATCAATCATCCATGGTCTTATAATAACCGACGGCAAGGTCATCCCAGGGAATAATTTCGCCCCCCTTCACCCACCTGTTGTCAGGATTCAGCTTGCCGCCAAATGGCACGGTGAAATCCGTCGAGCGTGAGCTGCTTGCTGCTCCTGTATCGAATCATGTGTACGCCTTTTTCGGGGTTACCCTATAAAGTCATGCGCACGACACTACAATTTTAAATATTATTTAATTAATTACAGATACTTATCGCTTTCTAAGTTTAATCTATTTAAGGAGTCGAAGGTTAATGCCTCTGCCAGCATACTTCCTCCTTTTCAACCACCACATTCGATAAAATTACCGGTCTCTGAGCTACGTGGCAAATATCTAACCGAAAATGGGGCGTAGATGTTTTCAACTGCTGGTTTATGCCGCCTTTTTGTTCGGTATAAACCAGCGGATCCAGATGCCACTGAGGAACCAGGAATAGAAGTAGGTTCCGATGATAATCAAGATGAAGGCCTTGACGATATCCATTGTCGTGCCGTTGAGGGAAAACCCTGGGACATAGCCAAACAGAAAGGGACCAAGGTAGAGGAATTTGGCAAACTTGAAGGCAGAAAAAGCTGTCTTCCACATATTTGCCTTGGCAATGGTTGCGCCAGCAAAGGCGGCGATACAGACTGGCGGTGTAATATTGGAATCCTGAGACAACCAGTAAACGATCATGTGCGCGGCTAGTTCGTTTACACCCAGGTGAGTAAGGGCCGGAACCGCGACCACAGCCGTAATCAGGTAGGCGGCGGTGACCGGCACACCCATTCCCAGAACCAGCGAAGCCAAGGCAATCAGCAGGATGGTCAGGACCAGCGAACCGCCAGCCATTTCGATAACGATATCAGCGAAGGTCAGCACCAGACCGCTATAGGTCAGAACGCCGATAATAATTCCTATAACACCCACAGTTGCACCGATCTTAAGACTACTTTCGGCACCCTCACGTGCTGCTTCGAGAAATTGCTTCGGGCCGATGCGTGTTTCAGTGCGGAACCAGGAGACGATGATGCAGGTGATCAGACCGATAATAGCAGAGTAGCCTGGCGAATAGCCGTAGAGCATGAAGATGGTGATAACGACCAGTGGCAACGTGTAATACCACTCTGCCTTGAGGATTCCCATGGCGCTATGTTCGGACTTTTCACCGACGATGTTGTCCTTTTTGGCCTCGTAATGGACCATGACGAAGACGCTGAAAAAGTACATGATGGCAGGAAATAGAGCGACCAGCATGATCCGCGAATAGGGCTCCCCGGTCAATTCGGCCATGATGAAACCGCCCGCACCCATGATCGGTGGCATGAACATCCCGCCGATCGATGCTGCCGGTTCGATACCTCCGGCAATATGCGGTTTGAAACCTGCTTTTTTCATCATCGGGATGGTGAAGGCTCCGGTTGAGACAGTATTGGCGATGGCGCTACCGGAGATCGAACCGAACAGGCCGGAAGCTATGACTGCTACCTTGCCTGGGCCGCCGATTTTGTGACCGACTGCTGCTAGAGGAAAATCAATAAAAAATCTCTGTGCGCCACACTTCTCCAGAAATGCGCCGAAAAGTACAAACAGCAGAATGTAAGTTGCGAGAACGTTGGCCATGATGCCGAAGATGCCGTCGCTGCGGTAGAAAATTTCGATGCAAAGTTCCGGGAATGTTGCCCCGGCATGGGCAAACAGGTCCGGCACATGGGCGCCGTAGACGCCGTAGGCAAGCATCAAAGAGCCGATAACGACAAAGACGTTGCCGACCACCCGCCGGGCCAGTTCAACGCTGATAACCACGCCGATGACCGCCATGATGGTGTCGAGTTGGGTTTCGGCGCCTGTCCGGTAATTGATAACCTCAAAATTGGCGATCCAGTAGCTTATCGAGATGATCGAGGCAACCATCAAAATGTAATCGAGCACCCGCAGTAAGATGTTTTTCGAGCGGTAGCTCAAAAAAACCAAGATATAAGTAATGATGACATAGATGCCGCGGTGATACTGGGTAGCTGCCGGTGTGATGATGGCGGCGTATGAATAGAACAGCAGCAGCCCCATGGCGCAGATATCAAATATAATTTGTTCAAATCGTTTTAGCTTTTGATACACAGAACACCTCTGGATCATTAAAGGTTGACGATACTATGGGGAACACGAAGCCGGGGATAAAATCGGGGCGAATTATTCGCTGCTGCCTGTTCCCAATATTCTCAATTTACACTGTTTGCAAACTTCGGGGCAGAGGGGGATCCCCTGCCCCGAGTACATTGTTCTCAGACAGCGATATTAGAGCACGCCTTTTTCTTTCCAGAACTTGGTAGCACCTGGATGCATCGGAGTAACGATGCCGTCAGCACCTTTTTTAACGGCCATGGCCTTGAAGGTTTTCTTCTGAGCGACCATGTGTGCCAGGCCTTCGTCGGTGAAGATTGCTTTGAGCATGTTGTAAACGACGTCTTCTGGAACGTCTTTGTTGGCAACCCAAAGAGCCGAGTCCTGGAAGGATGGTACGTCGGCTTCAATACCTTTGTAGGTGCCAGCCGGCACTTTAATTTTGCCGAAGTAGGGATACTTGTCATAGAAACCGGAAGCAGTGGCATCGGCACCAAGATCAATCAACTCGATGTCGTTGGTCTGGGCAGCCATAATGATAGCGCCGGATGGAAAAGCGGTGAACAGCCAGAAAGCATCAAGTTGGTTATTGCCGAAAGCGGCAGCAGCATCGTTGTAGCCCATGGCGTTGCGCTCAACCTTGTCCCATACGCCCATGTGGGTGAAGAAGAGCTCGCAGTTGGCGAAGGCTCCAGAACCAGCGTTACCGACGCCGACCTTTTTGCCGACCAGATCCTTGGTTGACTTGATACCGGATCCTTTTTTGACCACCAGTTGTGCCGGAGCACCATAAAGGAAAGCAACAGCCTGAACATTTTGGTATTTTTTCGTGTCGTTCTTCAGCAGGCCGTTAGCGCCAAGGTAAACATGGCCGGAGTAGACAGTGCCGAAGGCAACTTTGCCTTTGTCGACGTTACGCAAATTGGCGATCGAGCCACCTGACGACTGGGTTTTGATGGTGACTCCATCTTTGGCCAGATCTTTAATCGGCCCGTAAACCTGAACAGCGTTGGCGACGGTCTGAAAGGTACCACCGGCTGGGCCGCCACCAAAGACGTAAAGCTTGGCCATTGCGGGCATAGTGAAGACGAGGGTTGTTACGATAAGCAGGGTTGAAATTTTAACGATCTGTTTCATTTGTGACATCCTCCTAGCTTTGGGTTGTTGAGAGTGAGGCTTAACTGTGACATTTGTCACTGATAATAAGCGATAGGGCATTATTTTGTAAACAAATCCTAACTCTTACAAATTCTTCTTCCAATCAATCATCAACTCTTTACAATCTATCTTCTTTTAGTTGTTATTTCAAATAAATATTTGATTACCACCAATCCTCAACAAGGGATAATTTGTACTTGGGAATTAGCGAAGTGTGAGCAGGAAAGAGGCTTGGAGGATTTGAACAAGCTGCTAAGTGGAAAATATATTACGAGTAGCAGCCAAGAAATGTCTCAAGAGGGGACAAAAAATAGTCGAAAATATTTCAGGTCAATAGTCTTTGTGGCATCTATTGGTCCGGCAAAGATGTGTTTCTTGCTCTTTCTACACATTTAGCCCAATTGAAAGTTTAGACCTCTTGATTTGACGCTATAGCTCTTTTTCACCCCATTGCTCAGCAAACATGACCATTTATATCTCCCGGCGCAACTGCAATTAATCATCTGATCAGTGTCGTGAGCGAAGATGACAGCTGGACCTATTACATGGTGGTGTACATATCTACACTCACCCAGCCAATGATCAGCGAATGTTTCGCTTTAATAGTGCACAACTTGTATTGGCAGGGAGTTGTCGGCAAGTTGATATGTCTCACGTGAACGGTTGTGCCTGTGCGGCACCAGTGACTATTGGGTGAACGATGCCACTGGACGCTCATTTTTCATGGTAGAAAAAGCCATAGATCCAGGCCTGACAAAAACCCTGGAAAAAGACATTGTACCTCGCCTGTTAAAAGATATCCCCAACCAGCCAACCGCAGAATAATTAGACAACAAACCGTTTCTCTGTCTTTTTTTTAGTTTTTGATCGGGAAGGATACAGCCCTGCTTTTTTCTATAGGATGTGGGAAAATCACCGGATTGGCTGCATGACATATCATAAACATCCAGACATTGATTGGCCGGAAGCAAGCTTCACCGAACAGACCGTAACTATGCCCGGTGGTGATCTTGTGGGCAAGTACTCACCAGTACGAATAAGCATTGTTCAGGACAAAGTAGAACTGTAAACAGCCCAAGCCTTTGGCTGGTCAATTTGAACTACCAGAAAAAGAATTCCTGCTATTAAATTAACAAACGTCCTGTCACAGGCAGGTTTGGGGTAACCTCCATGCTCACCTCCCGCCTGTGCAAGACTCTACTGATGACAAATTCCTATTACCCAGCTACCTGAGCGCCCATCTCCGCTGCATACTGGTCTGCATTCAACCCAGTCAGCAGATGAACGAGAGTATCATCAATGGGAACAATCGCCTCGACCCCTTTTTGCAACAGGGCTTGTTGATTGACTTTGGTGAAATCCTTGATACGTATTCTCAGCCTTGTCTGCGCACAGGCTTCAACCATTCCTACATTTTCCACTCCGCCGAGGGCACTCAGCCACTCGGCAACTTTCTGCGGCGCATTTTGATCTCGCAGTTTAGGTCGGACCGCATCCTCCTTGTAGGAGATTTCAGAGGGCATTTCTTGGTCTGTCAGCTCGGCATCATCACCTGCTGTCTCAAGATACAGTAGCATATCGGTCATCAGGTTTTCCGACCTGGTCCCAAAAATAGCCTGGAGGCCTGTTCCTACAGTGACAACCCCTGCTGCTCCAAGTGCTTTTAACTTATCCGGGTTGGACTTGGTGATATCGTTTACTTCCACCCGCAGTCTGGTGATACAGGCATCAAGACTAACAATATTCGATTTACCGCCAAAGGCGAGGACCAGCTGCTTTGCCATAGTATCTGCGGCTACATTTCGCGCCTCATCCGCATCGGCCTCGGCGTCTTCCCTTCCCGGTGTTTTCAGATCCAACATGGTGATGGCCAGCCTAAATACCACATAATAGATACCGCCGAAAATCGGTCCCAGGATAAGGATCATCCAGGGCTTTATATTGATGGCATAAAACAAAAGATAGTCAATCAGACCATGGGAAAATGAATATCCCATGCGCACATCCAGCAGGTAGGTCACGACAAAAGCAACTGAGACCAGTACCGCATGAAACAGATAAAGCAGCGGTGCAAGAAACATGAAAGCAAACTCAAGGGGCTCGGTGATACCCGTGAGAAAGGAGGTAAGAGCGGCTGACAGCATAATACTCCCTGTCTTTACCTTGTTTTCAGATTTTGCCGTGTGATATATGGCAAGTGCTGCAGCAGGCAGACCAAACATCTTGAACACAAAACCACCAGCCAAGATTCCTGCCTGACGATCCCCTGCAAAAAATCGATTCAGAACTCCCCGTACGACCTCTCCGTCCGGAGTGGTGAAACTCCCCAGTTCAAAGAAAAAAGGAACATTCCAGATATGATGTAACCCAAAGGGAATCAGCAGCCGCTCCACGAACCCGTAGATCCCAACTGCCAGGGTGGTATTACCGGTCGAGGCAAACTCGGAAAACGCATCAATGCCATGTTGAACAGGGGGCCAGATAAAGCTGAGCACAACGCCAAGCAATATGGCTGCAAAGGAGGTGGCAATCGGCACAAATCGTTTGCCGGCAAAAAAGCCAAGATATGAAGGGAGGGATATACGATAGTATTTATTGAACAGAAAAGCAGCCAGGCCACCAACCAATATCCCACCAAATACACCGGTATCAATGGAGTCCATACCGAGTACGGATCGCGTCTCCAACCCAAGTAGACCTGCGGCTACCCCCATTGTCGCAACCATCACCGCATACCCAACCGCAGCCGATAATGCGGACACACCATCATTCTTTGTCAATCCCAGGGCAACGCCAATAGCAAACAAAAGGGCCAGGTTGCCGAAAATTGCACCCCCGGCGGCTGCCATCATGGAGTTGACAATTTCAGGAAAGATTGAAAATTCAGCGCTCCCCACGCCAAGAAGGATACCGGCTGCCGGTAAAATGGCAACCGGCAGCATAAGTGATTTTCCTATTTTCTGCAGAAAAGCGAACGCCTGATTCCACATACTCTTTATCATGCCATCACCTCGCATTTCCTACCAGTTCGCGCACCTCTGAACTGGAAACACAGTGAATACCATCCTCAGCCAACTTACGACAATCGCTCTCCGACCAGTTTCGAACTTCCGCCTTGATTGAAGGCAGGGCGGGTACGGATACTGAAAGTTCATCAACCCCCAGTCCGATAAGTATTGGTACGGCATCGGGATCAGAGGCCAGGCCACCGCAGACTCCAATCCACTTCCCCTGACTATGAGCCCCTTCTGCCGCCTGCCGGATCATTCTAAGGACAGATGGGTCCATACCATCCACCTTGGATGCAAGTTTAGGATGTCCCCGATCCATGGCCAGACAGTACTGGGTCAGGTCATTGGTACCGACCGAAAAGAAATCAACCTCTTTTGCAAACTGTTCAGCCATCACAGCGGTGGACGGAACTTCGACCATGATGCCGACCTCGATTGGCGCGACTCCGAGTTTTTCCCGCTCTACCTCCAACATCTGCCTGGCTTCGCGAAACTCTTGTATGGTTGCAATCATCGGAAACATGATCCGTATCTTGCCATACGCTCCGGCTCGCAGGATTGCCCGGGCCTGGACCCGGAAAATTTCAGGCCGCTCCAGTCCGATACGGATACCTCGTTGCCCGAGAAAAGGGTTTTCCTCAACCGGCATGGGCAGGTATGGAAGTGGCTTGTCGCCGCCCACATCCAGGGTCCGAACAATAAGGGGGCGACCTTCAAGAGCAAGCAGGACATCCCGATACACCTCATACTGCTCGTCCTCGGTCGGTGCAGTGGTTCTCTTAAGAAATAAAAACTCCGAGCGGAGAAGTCCGACCCCTTCCCCGCCAAGGGTTATCGATTCCCTCGCCTCTTCAACCCCACCGATATTGGCGACAACCTCCATCCTCTTCCCATCGGTGGTGACTGCCGCTTCACCTGCCGCCGCAAGATCCTTTTCCTTCTGCTCCTGCATAGCCGCCTGTTCTTCAAGGGTTTGCCGGATCAACTCATCTGAAGGGTTGATCCTCAGCGTTCCTTTACCGCCATTGAGAATGAGCGGGGTCCCGTCTTGTATCTCAAGTGCCTCGGCCTCGATCCCGGCCACGGCTGCTATATCAAGGGACCGGGCCAGGATGGCGACATGCGAAGTTGCACCTCCAGTGGTCGTGCAGAACCCCTTGACCTTTGTTGTGTCTATGGTAGCGGTAAACGATGGGGTCAGTTCTTCGGCTACCAGTATGGCCACATCAGGCAGCTGCAACTCTTCAGGCTCTTTACCGGTTAGTATCCGCAACACCCTTTTTCCCACATCACGAAGATCATTCGCCCTGCCGGCAAGGATCTCGTTTTGCAATACGGCCAGCTGGTCAGCAAGAGTGGTATACGCATTCTGCCAGGCATACTCCGCGCTTTTTCCCTTTGCTGTCAGGCTCCTCGCGATATCCAGCAGGTCCGGATCATCAAGTATCTCCCGATGGGCAGCAAAGATTGCTGCCTTGGCCCCATCTGATTGCTTATGCAGGTTTATTTGTAGCGCCTCAAGATAGTTTTTCGCCTCTTCTATTGCGTTGTCAAGACGGACATTTTCGTGATGGGCATCATCGGCCTCTTCCTCAAAATCAAAGACCTCTTCACGCACCCTGACAGCTTTACCCACAGCAATCCCAGGTGCTGCTGCAACACCGAGCAAGAGATTCGGATCACCGCTTTTGGGCCCTGTTACCATGGTCTGGTCTTCAGATAGTTCCGTGGATGCAGGTACGGAGACGGGAGTTGTCCCCTCATCGCCAAGGCCACCTGCGATCTGTGGCAATATCTCTGCCACGGCAGACTCCGAGTCTGGGCCAATAGCTCTTAGCTGGATTTTGTCGAGATGGGCGACGTTCAGTTTCATGATGCCAACTACGGACTTGGCATTGACACGCTCCTCTCCTTTTATCAACTCGATTCTGGCATCAAACTTTTTGGCCAGAGCGGCAAGCACCGCTGCTGGCCGGGCATGGAGACCGGTTGGGTTTGGTACAACCAATGCCTCTGACAGCACCTCCAGGCCGGACTCTTTTTCTCCATCGCCTGTATCTCTCTTCAGGGTCACCGTCATCAGATCGGTAACAGCATGCTCAGCCAGACCATTTGCCTTAACGACATCGGCCACAAGCTCACCGTTTGTGAGAATAACCTGGGTAAGAAGGCTTTTGGCGCTGGTCGCCACAAGATCCATGTCTATCGAGATCAACTCATCCCCCTGCTTTACCTCTTGTCCCTCTTTGACATGAGCAGTAAAGCCCTTACCCTTCAAGGCAACGGTATCGATACCGATATGCATCATTACCTCCAGGCCGGTCTGGTGGGTTATAGTGACCGCATGACAGGCACTGTGCACTTGAGTGACCGTGCCGTCAAAGGGGGCGACCAGGACGTTGTTGACAGGGTCAATCGATATTCCGTCTCCAACCATTTTCTGCGAAAATACCGGGTCGGGAACCTGCTCGATCGGGTATATCACTCCAGATAATGGTGATTTTACAATGACTTTATCCATGTTTCTCTTCCTTTAAAGGTTGAGGATATCAGCCCGGATTTCTCATGAGTTTTCTGATCTTCGACTTAACTTTTTGATATTTATAGAAAATACGGTAGCGCTAAATAAACAGACTGTTTTTTTCGTCGATAATCAAAAAACTCACCCTCCGGGTCAGCGGATTTTTCCGCAGACTCTTTGTTGCAGGCCATTTGCGGTAGCTTACTATCGGAGTCTACGCTTACCTGCTGCATGTCCTGCGCCTCGATCTGCGAAAAACTTCACTGATGAGAAATCCGGGCTAGAGGTTGACATTGAGTTTAAGGCCCAGCACAGTCACATTGGAAAAATCTTTGGAACCATTGGGATTCAAAATATATTGGATAGAAGGCATCAGTTCCAGGCCATACCCGAGAACCATATTATAGGTAAGTTCCACAAGGGTCTCGTTGCCTCTTTCCTTTTCACCAACGAAATCATGTGTATAGGTATTGAAATCCGAGTGTTCAGCGTAGGTGAGCATTAACCCTAGCTTGTCCCTGTCCCTGGTCGGAATCAACCCCCTATAGATACAGCCGGCACTAATACTCATCGGAAGCGCTGATATTTCATCATCCGTGTTCAAAACTATTGACCCGAAAGCCGCAAGGCCCTGGTCATCAGCACTTTCCTCGCGGTAGAGCATCCAGTCGCTAAGTACCCAGAAAGATGTCTGTCCTTCAAAAATTTCATCGGAATCAAAGGCCTGAAAATCACCGGTATGATGATTCAACCCTATCTTGACGACATCGTCGACCCCTGCTTGAGCATCTCGATGAAAATAAAACTGGAGTTCAGCAGCTATGGCCATCCCATTTTCGCCCAGGGTCCAGTCCCAGCCGTTCTTGTCCTGCTCAGTCCAGCCTCCGTCAAACACACCGGCCTTTATCTGCACCTTTTCTCCAATCTTATAACCGGCATGAACACCTGCGGTGGCATCTGGGTAGGCGTTGAGAGAATACGGGGTGAAGACCCCTTTGGGGCTACCGCATATCGCGTTGTTCATGAAATTGCAGTACAGATCCGAACGGAGGAAAAGATCATTCATCACCAGTCGCCCGTAATCCAGAGACAGGTCCTCGGTAAACTGGGTTGTGAATTGAAAATTGACAAGCTTAGTGGTCTGACCGCCAAAAGCCTCCTGGCTTTTGTTGTAATATTCGCCGTAGATGTACCGCCCATCTTCAGTTGCAGCCGGAACTACATAATCTTCAGACAGGTTATCCCCACTCCTGCTTGAGTATTTTGCCAGGAATCGGGTCTTGGGCAGACTGATTAATTTGGTGAGATCCAGCTTGAGCTCGGCATTGATGTTATGCAGGTAGGTGCTCTCCTGCTCAAAGCCTCCGGAAACAGAAGCGGCAGGCTCAGCCGTGTAACTGAGACCGATATGGACCCCTGCCTCATTGAGTTTAGTCCGTTTCCCGCCCCAGTCACCAGTCAGGTATTGTTGGGTTGAATAAAGTTCACCACCATGAACAGTGGGTGCGAATAAGAAAAGTAAAGCAAAACAGATTTGGCAGCTCGAACAAAGATTCCGCATTCTGACCTCCCTTTGGATGAAAAGTCCCAAAAATGTGAGTCGCCGAATATCGTTCCTTTCTAGAATCTACCTTTAAATATCATTATTGCCTGCAGGGTACATATTCAACGCAAAAACATTTTGAGGTAAAAAATAAAAGGCTGACTGTGGCTACGCTAGATTTTCAAAAGGTAACAAAGAGGTATCCCGACGACACCCTGGCGCTCAAAGATTTCGAACTGAAAATAAGCGATGGAGAACTTGTCGTCCTGATTGCACCATCAGGGTACGGCAAGTCAACAGCACTCCGCTTACTGGTCGGACTTGAAAATGTGACCGATGGAAAAATCCTGATCAACGGCAACGTGTCGCCATGGGACGGGCCCTTGTAAGGAATCCAACGGTTTTTCTTTTGAACGAACCCTTGTCAAACCTTGACGCGAAACAGCGTGCGCAGATCATGGCTGAAATCTCCCTGTTACAAAGAAAACTGGGCAAAACAACCTTGTATGTCACCCATGATCAAGTCGAAGCCATGACTCTCGGTTCGATCAGCCACTAACCAACAATTCAGTCTTAAACGGCAATTCTCTTAGTCGCACACCGGTTGCTTTAAACACAGCATTGGAAACTGCCGGGGCTACCGAGGGTAGCACTGGTTCACCAATGCCTCCTGCCTTCAGGTTGTTGCTTGCTATATGTACCTCAATTTCAGGTACCTCGGACATGGTCAGCACAGGGTATTCATCATAATTTGCTGTCTTGACCCCGCCATTATCAAAATGAACCTCTTCATGAAAGGCCAGGCTTAACCCCATAACTACTCCGGCTTCAGCCTGAGCTTTAATTGCATCAGGATAAACGGCTGTTCCACAGTCCACAGCACATATCACTTTATGGACCGCTATTTTTCCTCGATTGTCCACAGAAACTTCAGCTATATGGGCAACAATAGACTCAAAACAGAATGTCAGGGCCACACCTCTTGCCCTTCCTTGGGTAACCGGACTGTTCCATGCACCTTTTTCAGCGAGAAGTGACAACAACTTATAAGGGCGAGAACCTTTCTCCATGTGCTCCAGGCGAAATTGGAGCGGATCTTTTCCAGATTTATGGGCCAGCTCATCTATAAAAGATTCTACTGTGAATACATTGACAGAATACCCTACAGACCTCCACCAACCGACAGGTATAGGCACCCCTTGCAACATGACATAGTTTACAAGCTGATTAGGGATAGAATATGGCATATCCCTGATGCCACTAATGGCATCAGGATCTATTCCATCCTCTACGTATTGGGGCATCACCCTGGACATAACTGAAGGGGCGGCAACTTTATGTATCCATGCGACTACCCTGCCCTCTTTATCGAGCCCAGCTTTTATTCGACATTGACTGCCTGGGCGAAAATAGTCATTGGCAAAGTCGTCTTCACGACTCCAGATTACTTTCACAGGCCTGCCTAAAGCCTGAGAAAGTATTACCGAATCAACAACCGGATCAGGTTCCCCACGCAAACCAAAACCACCACCAGCAAAAGTGGTCATCACCTCTACTTTTTCAGGTGGCAGCCCGGTAATCTTGGAGGCTGTCATCTGGGCAACTGTTTGCCCTTGCGTTGGCACCCATAGCCGACAACGCTCTTTTTCCACATGAGCTGTGCAGTTTATTGGTTCAACCTGAGCGTGTGAGATATACGGTAGCTTATAGGATTCTTCTACAGTTTTGTGAGCTTGAGCAAAAGCTTCTTCAGCATCTCCGCTTTCTTTGCCAACCGCACCAGGTTGCTCAAGATGTTTTACAAACAAGGCATCCAGGTATTCATCATTCAAATCTGGATGGGAGCCTTCCGACCACTTAATATTGAGAGCATCTCGCCCCTGCATAGCCGCATAGGTCGTTTCTGCGCATACCGCAATCTTATCATCAATGGGGACGACCTTAACCACCCCCTTGACAGCCATGGCAGCCTGTTCATTGTAGGATTGGGGGCTTGCACCGTAAGCAATAGGACGAGCTACCACTGCTATGCACATTTCAGGCAAGGTAAAATCGATACCGTAAACGGTTTTCCCCTTTACCTTATCCGGTATATCTAGTCGCTGCTTGGATGTACCTATTATTTTGTACTTTCCAGCATCTTTCAGCTGAGAATTTTCAGGAATTTTCCTTTTTCCTGCCGTTTCTACGAGTTCTCCATAGGAGAAGCTGCGTCCGTCAGGGTGAAAGACTTTGGATTCTTTTGCCGTGCATTTCTCCGCAGAAACGCCCCACTTCTCTGCTGCAGCCTCAACAAGCATCTGACGGGCTGTTGCACCTACTTGGCGTAGCATATCCCAGCGGTGACGAATGCTCGTACTACCTCCGGTTAACTGGACATGCCACAGAGGGTCTTTAAACGGCTCTGCAGCAAGCGCCATTTTCACTCCAATATTTTTCCATGCAGCATCCAGTTCATCGGCGATAATCATAGGGATACCGGTATGCGTCCCCTGACCAAGATTGGTCTGCCCCATCCAGATTATTATCGAGTCATCTTTTGCGATTTCGAGAAAAGCATGAGGTTTAAATGTCAGTTCTGAACCTGCTCTAACAAAAGACACATTGCAGAGCTCGAAAGAATTTGAGAGTAACGTTACACCAATAACAAGGCTGCTTTGCTGCAAAAAGGTCCTTCTTGTTATATCGATAGTCATGATTTCACACCCGCAGTTGAGGTCATTCCTGCAGCAAGCTTTATTGCCTGCTTCATCCGCGGATGGGAGCCGCATCGGCAAATTACATCATCTAGAGCTTCATTGATCTGCTCACCAGACGGATCAGGCACCCTGGAGAGAAAGTCAACAGTCTGCAGCATGACACCTGGTTGACAATACCCACATTGGGGCACTTGCTTTTCAATCCATGCAATCTTGACAGGATGATCATCAGCGATGCCTTCAATTGTAAGAATTTTGCTCCCAACGACTTCCTCTACAGTGATTGAACAGGACCGGACAGCCTCACCATCTAAAAGCACCGTACAGATACCGCACTCAGCAATCCCACATGTATACTTGACGCTTGTAATCCCCAAGTTATCACGCAGTACCCACAGCAACGGGGTATCGGGGTCCACATCAACCTTACTGACCTCTCCATTTACATGTAACGAAATCATATGTCCTCCATAGCTGCATTTTAGTTTCAATCTATATCGCTATACCTTGGAAACACTGTTAATATAATTTCAACAAGATGGTAATTCAGACCAACCGACGTGGTAGAGTTGCCCCCTCATACTCCTTGCTAAATTTTTGATACCGTTTACCGGCACCTTTGGTGAATATTGTAAAAATTTACAACTTCATTTATTGATGTTCAACATTTTGAAATTGTTTACAATTGTACAGATCCTCATAATGTTCATAAAAAATTCGGGCTAAAGCTGATAGTATAAGAGGTTTGACCTGTCAGTTGTCAGATGATAACTTAACCTGATACTTGAGGTTTCCAAATCAAGTACTCTTGCTACAGGACAAAAACAGGCAAAGGCGGACAAGAGCAGTACTTTATTTCTCAAAGAACGTGCCGAGGTTGCCCAGCATTGAACCTTCTCCCTTGCTTTCACCACCAGCCGATGGTGCGTTGGCGATGATACGATCCGCCATTCTGGAAAACGGCAGGCCTTGTAACCACACGGCTCCATGGCCCTGTAAGGTGGCAAGGAATAACCCTTCACCGCCGAAAAACATTGATTTCAGGTTGCCGGCTCGCTCAATACTGTAATCAATACCGGTTGAAAAACCGACCAGGCAACCGGTATCCACTAGTAATTTATCGCCTCGGAGTTCTTTTTTCACGACGGTGCCACCGGCATGGATAAATGCCATACCGTCGCCTACCAACTTCTGAAGGATGAAGCCTTCACCACCAAAGAACCCCGCCCCCAGTTTCTGGTTGAACGCAATACTGATCTCAGTGCCAAGGGCAGCGCACAAAAACGCATCTTTCTGGCATAAGAGTTCCCCACCCTCAATGGTGCCTAGATCAATGGGAATAATTTTCCCCGGGTAAGGCGCTGCAAAAGCAACCCGCTTCTTCCCACCACCATTATTTGTAAAGTGGGTCATGAAAATGGATTCGCCGGTGAGAACTCGTTTGCCGACGCCTTTAAGCAGCCCCATAATCCCGCTTTCCGACTCCGACCCATCGCCCATTTTTGCTGCAAAACCGATACCGTCTTCCATGTAGTTCATGGCGCCTGCTTCCGCGATGACTGTTTCCCCCGGATCAAGCTCCACCTCAATTATCTGGATATCATTACCAATGATTTCATAATCTATTTCATGACTGCGCATGGTTGTTCCTCTTGCTTTAATAGGCAGTAATTATTTGTACTTTCTATGATATAAAAGAGGGTAACACTTGTCAATTGATCCACTGTGATATAGTGGACTATCGGCAACCGAAACCGTTTTGCCAATTAAGCCCGCTAGCCTCTTCCTGTTAATTCATACATATCCATGTAATCCCGCCACCCCCTGCATGTCACCTACTCTCAGCTTTCTTGACAAAACACACAATGTCTGTAAGTATACCCGCGTAAAAGAACTAACTTTTAAAGAACTAACTTTAATTTTTGTGGAGTTTGTTGTGTCCTCTTCATCCAGGGCCAAGTTGTCGCCTAAGAAAAAAATTGCAGACCGGATCAAAAGTGACTTAAAGCAGGCCGTATTAGACGGGGTGTATAAATCGGGTGACAAGCTCTCTCCTGAAGTTGAAATTGCCAGGCAGTACAGGGTAAGCAAGGTATCAGTCCGGGAGGCTTTACATGAGCTGGAGAGTGAAGGGCTGATTGTCAAAAAAAGAGGGATTTTTGGCGGCAGCTTCATTGCTGAACCTGGCGTGGAGAAGATGGTGAACGTTGTCACCAACGCTTTTTTGTTTGGTGGAGTGACTGTAACTGATCTCGCCGAATTCAGACAGATTCTTGAACCAGGACTTGCCAGGCTTGCTGCAGCACGGAGGACTGAAAATGATCTCGTCGCCATGGAAGAGTATATTGCGGCAATTCATCACTCCATAGAAAAGGGTGAACCGAACCAGACAAAGGCTATAGGCTTTCATAAGTTAATAGCCGATGCCTGCCACAATCGCTTTATCAGTAGCTTAATGGCCGCTCTTGTCCACGTCTTTCAACAGGTTCTTGACAAAGAACCAGACATGGAAACAGCCAGGAAGGATATCCGATTTAACGAATTATTCTACGAGCACATCAAGGCCCGCGATGGAGAAAAAGCAGAGTTGGTTATGAAAAAACACTTTGATGCGCTCGAGCAAATAATCAGGCAGAGAAGGAAAAATGGTGAAACGATCTCTTGATCAGCAGGCTGGCATAGGAAACAGGCAGAAATGACATATCCAAGCATATATCCAACAGGAACAACTGTTTACAATTCTTCAAAGTGCTATAATGGGTACACAGTATTTCAGGCCAAAGAGCTGGGTGCTCTGGTCGTTGATATGAATGGGGGTGAGGTAAAATTATGGCGTGGTCTCCATGGATTTCCGAACAAGCTCCTTCCCGGAGGACAGGTTCTGGGGCATACCGGAGAACGTTCGACCCTTTATGGTATGCAGGACTATCGTGATCTCATCCAGGTTGATTGGGATGGCAATGTGGTCTGGAAATTTAACAAGTATGAGTTCATTGAGGACCCCGGCGAGGAGCCGCAATGGATGGCCAGGGTTCACCATGACTACCAACGCGACGGTAACCCTGTCGGCTACTATGTGCCGGGAATGGAACCGCAGACTGAGCAGGGCAACACCATGTTGCTCGGTCATAAAAATACCAGGTGCCAGGCTATCAGCGATAAAAATCTCCTTGATGACACTGTCTATGAGGTTTCCTGGGATGGTGAAATCCTGTGGGAATGGGTCTGTAGTGATCACTTCGATGAGTTTGATTTTCGCGAAGATGCACGCAATGCCCTTTCACGAGACCCGAATATGCGACCGTGTGGGGGAGGCATGGGCGATTGGATGCACCTCAACTCCATGTCGCTACTGGGGCCTAATAAATGGTTTGATGCCGGCGACACCCGTTTTCATCCAGACAACATCATAGTGGATGGCCGGGAAACCAATATTATTTTCATTGTCAGCAAGGAGACAGGGGACGTTGTCTGGAAGGTCGGCCCCTACTATGACGACACTCCCGAAAAAGAACTTGAGTGGATAATCGGCCAGCATCACGCTCATATGATTCCCAGAGGACTTCCAGGGGAAGGCAATATTCTGGTATATGACAATGGTGGCTGGGCCGGATATGGCGGCTGTCATCCAGCTAGCCCCACCGGCACCAAGAATGTTCTTCGAGATTACTCCAGGGTTCTTGAATTTGATCCAATTTCATTGAAAATTGTTTGGCAATACACACCACATGAGGCTGGGCTGGTACATCCTACCGACTCCAACCGCTTGTATAGTCCTTTTATAAGCGCTGCGCAAAGATTACCCAATGGCAACACCCTTATCACTGAAGGAAGTGGTGGTCGAATTGTCGAGATAACGGCAACCCATGAGCTTGTATGGGAATATATCTCACCCTACTGGGGAAAGCACTTCAACATGAATATGGTGTATAGAGCCTATCGCTACCCCTACGGATATATCCCCCAGGTTGAGGTGCCCCTCCAAGTCGACATCAAGCCCATTGATGTGGTTGACTTCAGGGTAGAAGGGGCAAGCCCGAGAGGAGCTAGATCAGAGAGCGTGGTAGAAGGCGTTGTTCCCTACCAGACGTCTTCGGCTCTCTGCGTTCTCTCTGACACCGATGATGGCAACTAGTATTGTGCCTTACTTATGGCAAATTGCAGATAATGAACAATTCAGGAGAAAATAGATGAAACAGTTACTTTCTATTGTTGTGCTGGCGTGCATTATGGTTTTACCCTCTCTGGGCCACAGTCAAGAGTGGTCCCCAAAGGGTTCTATTACGCTTCAGATCGGCTTTGGTGCAGGTGGCTCGACAGATATCATGGGCCGGCTGGTTGCCGCTAAAATTGAAGAGAATACCGGATGGAATGTAGTGGTAGAAAACAAACCTGGCGGTGGAGGAATTGCCATGTTCTCTTCACTTATGCGAGAAAAGGCGGATGGCCAGACCTTAGGTCTTGGCGTGAGTATGCCTATTTTTCTTAACCTGGCTTCCCGAGGCGATAAAATCCCTTTCAATATCGATACCTTTGATTATCTCGCCACCATCATGCGCGGAGAGATTGGTATGGTCGCAAAAGCTGATGCACCGTACAACACCCTTGAAGAACTCATTGCTTACGGCAAAAAACAAAAAGGTGGGATTGCCGTTGCATTTGATGCCAAACCCCAGCAATTGGTACTGGAACCTGTCGCCAAAAACGCAGGAGTCAAATTCAAATTCGTTAAGCATAAGAGTGGTGCGGAACAGGTGCAAAGTCTTCTCGGCGGTCATGTCGATATTGCCTGCACAGCCGGGGAACATGTTAAATATATTGAGAGCGGTGATTTAAAAATGATCGCTTCAATGAGTAAGGACAGACAAGCCTGCTCTCCTGATTCGAAAACATTGATTGAAAACGGTTTTGAACTGTACCTGGAGCCCTATTTCTACATCGCAGCTCCAAAGGGCTTACCTGAAAATGTTAAAGCTACCCTGGCAAAAGCGTTCGATGAAGCGATTAATTCAGAAACAGTCAAGAACAGCCTTTTGAATTCGATGCAGGCCAATGCGTATAATCTTGGTCCTGAAGGAACATACACAATGATGAGCCAGGGAGCTGTTGATATCAAAGCGCTTGTTAAGGCGGCAAAGACGCAGTAGCAACACAAGAGGGTGTAGTATTTATGCACAATCGCATATCAGGTATTTTTGTTGCGCTTTTTGGAATTGCTTTGCTCTTTTTTGTAATTCCCTACCAGACAGAAGCTGTTGATTATGGGTGGTTAAAGCCTGCCACCCTCCCCTCAATTGCTGCTGTTATCATTACCCTCTCGGGTATCCTCCATGCTGTTTGCCCGCGGGGTAGGATAGAGTTTAGGCTCAGTTCAGCTCTCAGGGCCCTCCTCTTTTTTTGTATCGGCATTCTCGGCCTATGTATGATGACAATTAATTACATGATGGCCGCCCCTATACTAATGCTGGTGCTAATGTGGGTTATCGGAGAACGACGATGGAAATGGCTTTTTACTGGAATCGCCCTGTTGCCCGCATGTATCTGGTTCTGCATAGACTTTCTGCTCAAAAGACCTCTTCCCTGACCTCCACGCTACTTACCAGTTAAAAACAATAGAGAAGCAATATTTTGTAGTCCAAACTTGACCAGCTAGGTTAACCCAAGACAAAGAACACGCTCGATGATTGATACACATACTATTCTGACAGGCTTTGCAGACGCACTCACCCTGCATAACCTGTTTTTTGTCTGGTTCGGGATTATTGTCGGCCAACTCGTTGGGGCCATACCAGGAATTGGCCCAGTGATGGCGATGGCCATTGCTATTCCGTTCACATTTACGTTGAACCCATTACCAGCTATCGGCTTTCTGATGGGGGTCAGTAAAGGTGGGCTTGTTGGCGGTGCTATTCCAGCAATCCTCATGAATACTCCAGGCACACCGGATGCAGCCGCCACAACGTTAGACGGCTATCCCATGACTAAAAAAGGAAAACCTGAAAAAGCGACCAAAATAGCTCTTTACTCTTCGGTAACCGGTGATGCCTTTAGTGATATTATTCTCATAACCGTGGCACCCTTCATTGCTGTGGTTGCCTTGAAAATGGGACCGATCGAAATTTTTGCCCTAATGGTTTTCGCTTTTTCTATTATCGCCGGGCTGGTGGGTGATTCCATGGCCAAAGGAATAGTATCTGCCGGGCTTGGTCTGCTCTGCGCAACGGTGGGGCTTGACCCGGAAAACAGTACTCCACGGTTTATCTTTGGTTATTTCGAATTATATGATGGCATTCCTTTGGTCTCAATGGCTTTGGGCATGTTGGCCGTTGCCGAAATTCTGAGAAGAATGGCACGTATCCGGGGCACGATCAAATCTGCCATTGTTATTCCTAAAGCTCAAAAAAAAGCGGATCGAGGAGTCAGTTTTGTAGAGTTCTGGGCATGTAAATATACAATACTCAGAGGGTCGGTTATAGGAACCATACTTGGAGCTATTCCCGGCCTTGATTCATCTGCAGCTTCTTTTTTGAGCTATGCAACAGCAAAGCAGGCTTCAGCAGATCCCAAGAGCTTTGGCAAAGGAAACATACATGGTGTAGCAGCAACAGAATCTGCAAACTCAGCTGTCGCCGGTGCGAATTTGATCCCACTGCTCACCTTAGGAATACCTGGTAATCTTGCTGCAGCCCTTATTATCAGTGCATTGATGATCCACGGTATTCAACCGGGACCACTTCTTTTTCAGGAACAGGGGCAGCTAATTTATGGGTTGTTCGGCACGCTTCTCATGGCAAATGTCCTCAACCTGGTTTCAGGCTTACTGGGGCTTCGTCTCTGGGCCCGCGTTATTCAAGCGCCTGAGTCTATAATATTTCCAGCGGCCCTTTTACTCTGCATGACCGGGGTCTACCTCGCAACGGGTGGCCTGTTTGGAGTTGCGGTGATGTTTGTTTTTGCCCTCCTGGGGTACCTGATGAGTTCCTTCGGGTACTCAGTGATAGTGTTTGTGATAGCTTTTTTTCTTGGTGAGCGGTTTGAGCTATCTCTATCACAGTCCCTTAATATCATAGATGGCGATCTGACTATTCTCCTATCCCACCCGGTAGCCTTACTTTTATTTATTTTAGCAATAGTTTCTGCTATATGGTTTGGGTTAAAATCCAAGGGTAAGCCGGAATAACTTATCTCCCACCGAGGGAAAGCAGCTGAGTCCCTTAAATTATCTCTGCAGATTTATGAGCTGAAAATTGAAGCCTATCAAGACATTTTCACCACTCTTCCTTTGCCCGACGGACGAAACAATCTGAAAGGCGGCGTGTGGCAAAATTTGAAAAGAATCTGGCCAATATCGAAACGAAAACCAACATTTCAAATCGAACAAGATCTATACAGCACAGCTCCCTGCTCCCTTCGAAAATCCCGCTGAGCATCACTATTTGATTGGGTGACTTGCCACAGGGTATTCGCATTCACTTTCTACAAACCATAAAATAACACGGGGACTGCGGCCTGCCCCAGTCATTTGTCTTTGTACAAGAACAACAGTATCAGTAGTTTATCTCCAATCAAGAGCATCTTTTCAAAATATCCTTAATATCGATCGGCGCCGGAGCAGGCCTGATTTTGATTGAAAAAACGCATTTTACAAGACACTTTTAAAAAATCATTTATTGATTGGAGCAATTATAAACACCTGCAAACAAGCCACAGAGGAGGATACGGCTACCCAGCCGTCTTAATGCTATCACTATGATACGACAAGGATCTACTGCACTCAGAGCCGTACCCTCCTACTGTATCTTTTTATTTTGCCGCTGCTTTTAGTGCAAATTAACCGAAGAAAGATTATAAATATTATTAATTTGACACGTTGCACAAACATCCGAACCATGACGAGGCGAGAGCATGAAACGTTTTAAAAATATTCTTTATGTCGTAGACACTGAACCATCACCCGAGGAAGCGAATGTTTCGGATAAAGTGGCAAACTTAGCCAAACTCAATAATGCCCGGGTCACCTTAGCTGGAATATCTGATGAGCATCCATTGCTTGAACAATTCAATAAACTTTTGTCCGCAAAATTTGAAAAACTTGAAGACCAGTTAACCTCTCAAAAGATGAGTGCAATTCAAGAGCTCCTCTCAACCGATAGATGGAAAGGTCTTGAAGTGGAGAGTTGTTTTTTACACGGTAAAGATTTTGTTTCAATTATCCAAAAAGTTTTACAAGATAAGCATGACCTGGTCATAAAAAAACGCACCACAGCTGAAGATGAAGATGCCTTGGCTATGCGCCTTTTTCGGAAATGCCCTTGCCCGGTATGGATAATTGATGGCAGTCAATCGACTGATTTTAAGAAGGTGCTCGGGGCGATCGATGTAAACTCCAATGAAAATGAAACAAAACAGCTTAATAAAAAAATCATTGAACTGACAAGCTCTCTTGCGCAACGTGAAAGTGGAGAAGCTCACTACCTTCATGCCTGGGAACTCCCACACGAGGTGATGCTCAGGAGCCCCCGTTTTAATGTAGCGGAGCAAGAGCTTGTGCAAATGAAACAAGACCTTGCTACTACTCTTGAAGAAACGTTTCAAAAAACTTTAGCCGAAGCCGGCGTAGCCGGCCCCCCCGGTCATGTGCACCTGGAAGAAGGGGAAGTCAGCAAGGTGATCCAGTACGTAATGGATTCACTGGAGATAGATGTACTTATTATGGGGAGTATCGCCCGCTCAGGTATACCCGGCCTCTTAATAGGAAACAGTGCGGAAAAGATATTGACGGAAACAAAATGTAGTGTTTTAGCAGTCAAACCTGACGGCTTCATCTCACCTGTCACGGAGTGAAAACATGAAAGATCTCCACAGAAAAGATGACCGTGTCCTTTGGGCATTAAAAAAGATCATTCATTTATGCCTGAAAGCACTCAGCTTTTTAATGACAATTATCATCTTTTTAGGCGTGATTGATGTGGCATGGATGATTTATCAAAAAATCATTGCTCCCCCTGCCTTTGTGTTAAGTATAAGTGACATTTTAGCAACTTTCGGAGCATTCATGGTCGTCTTAATCGCCATAGAAATTTTCCAAAATATCATTCTCTACCTAAGGGATAACGTTATACATGTAAAAATTGTCCTTGCTACCGCACTCATGGCTATTGCCAGAAAAGTCATTATTTTAGATTTTGACGAGTTGTCACCTATGTATGTATTGGGCACGGCAGCGGTATTGCTTGCAACTGGAATAACGTACTACGTTGTCCATAAAATACCTGATTCCAGTCACCAGGAATCGTGAAAAAAACGTAACTATACAGCGAAGACAACCAGGACCGGGCCTCTGCCGGGGTGAAGTTGACCAGCCACATAAGCAGTGCTTTTATTACCCCAGCCGCCCCTGCAGCCAGGCTGAGATATGACCGATCTGCTGCGGACAAACATTATGCTCCATCGGGTAGGTTCTATACTGGACCTTGTAGCCTAGAGCAGTGAGTTCTTCCGCCGCCTTTATGCCCAAAGGCTCAGGGACCACTGGATCCAGGGTACCATGCTGAATCTCGATGGGAATATTTGCGTTTGCCTGATTTCGCTCAATAGTCTCACTGGTGGCAAAATAGGTGGACATTGCCAACAGACCGCCCAGTGGTTCCGGGTAGGTCAAGGCCAACTGATAAGCAACCGCTCCCCCCTGGGAAAACCCAGCCAACAAAATCCGCTCACTGGCAATTCCCCGCTCAATTTCGGCGTCAACAAAACCTCTTACCTTTTCGGCAGAGGCCATCAACTGCGTCGTATCGACTTTCCTGTTGATATCCATCTCAAAAATGTCAAACCAGGCAGGCATCACATATCCGCCATTGACGGTTACTGGAATCTTTGGCGCATGGGGAAAAATAAATTTAATTTTCAATTCCGGAGGAAGACGCAATTCCGGGACAATTGGCGCGAAATCATTACCATCAGCACCAAGACCGTGCAGCCATATAATTGCTGCATCAGGGTTAGGATCGGTAGTTTGCTCTATGGCTGGTAAGAGGGACATGGTGTAATTCTCCTTGAATATATATCTAAAGGTGTCACGTGGATGATTATGCATCGTCTTCCAAGCGATATTTTCGTTGATTAAGCAAGCGCTGCAGTTCCATATCGGCTGCATCTCGCCGCTCGCCCACTTTTCGAGCTGGATTACCTGCCCAGATCTCCCAAGGCTGAGGATTTTTTGTTAAAACAGATCCAGCCCCTACTACCACCCCATCTGGTATATGGGTCACTTGGTAGAGAATTATAGACCCATCATGAATCCAGACGTCACTGCCTATTTTCTTGTCCTGCCAGATGACGCCATGCTCCTCTTCTAATTCCAATAAAGGTCTTTTACCCAGATGGATGTGGTCATGCGTGTACACCCTTACTCTGGCCCCGATATTGGACCATGCCCCCATCTGGATGGAGCCGGTACAATCCAACAGAGCAAAACGGCTGATCATCACATTGGTCTCTCTTTCCGGAGATTGAAAGACCTCGGGCGTGAAAATCAATCTGCCGGCATGAATATGCTTGTGAGGAAGCCTGACAGCCACCTGCAGAGCTTTGTCCAATTGCTGTTTGGTAAGGGTGGTAGAACGATACTCCATTATGAACGAGTGTCCCAATTATTGCTGCAGAGAACGATTGACAATCTCTCCCACATCTCCTGACAAGGTCGGTGTATCCTGCAGGCGCTTGAGTTGTTGTTTGATCAACTCCTGCCTGGCCACATCATATCGACGCCACTGGGTCAAAGGAGTCGCCAACCGGGCGGCAATCTGCGGGTTTAATGGGTCGAGAGTAAGGATTATATCACCAAGAAAAGCATAACCTTTGCCGTCTGCAGCGTGAAATTGGGCGTGGTTGGCACTACAAAAGGCTCCTATCAATGAGCGCACCTTGTTAGGATTCTTGAGGCTGAATACTTCATGTTCCATCAGGTTACGAACACGCTCCAGTGTTCCCGGTAAAATGCAGGTCGCCTGCAGGATGAGCCACTTATCCATGACCAGGGGATCCTGATGCCATTTGTTATAAAAATCGGCCAACAGCGTATCTCCCTGCTCCCGGTCAGCATTAACCACGCTTTGCAGGGCTGCCATGGTATCGGTCATATTATCACTTGTGTTATACTGCTCCAGCCCAGTATTGATGGTGCCATCCGTCTTGTTTGCCAGGAGATAACCGAGACAACAATTTTTCAAGGCTCTTTCGCCAACCTGCCGGGTCTCATATTGATACGGGTTATCTGTTTGCAAGGATTTATATCGTTTTTCAAACAGCGGCGCGAGTTCCCTGGCAACCTGCTCCCGAAATTGGTTACGCACACTAAAGACAATCACCGGATCAACGACCTCCAGTTGCTGGCTGATCCAATTTTCTGACGGCAAAATCAAGGCCATAGCAAGCAAGGCTGGATCACTTACGGTATCTTCCAAGAGTGCCTTTATCCCTTCGATAAGTATCGGAGCGACGCTTACCTTTTTTTCCGGACTATACTCGTCAATCTGCTCCAAAATACAAGCAAGACTGAGTTCCTGGGCAGCATCCCAACGATTAAAAGGATCAGGATCATGGGCCATGAGAAAGGCCAGCTCCTTGGGCGAGCGTTGAAAATCAACCAGTACCGGAGCTGAAAAATTCCGTAAAAAAGAGAGCACAGGTTCCTGCTCCAGGCCAGTAAAAACTAAATCCTGTTTTTCCTTGGACAGCGGCAGCACAACGGTTCCAGCTTCATCGGCCAATTCACCGGACGCTGCCTGCGGAGTGAGTACCTTCCCCTGCTTATCAAGCAGTCCGATACATAGCGGCATGAAAAAAGGTTTTTTCTCTGTAGCTTCCGGAGTAGGAGGACAGGACTGTTCCACATGGACTGTAAATTGTTTTTTCGCGTCATCAAAGGAAGTGGTAACCTCCAGCTTGGGAGTACCAGCCTGGCTATACCAGTTTTTAAACTGACCGAGATCAAAGCTATTGGCATCTTCCATGGCCTGCACAAAATCATCACAGGTTACGGCTTGTCCATCGTGGCGTTCAAAATAGAGATCCATACCCTTTCTAAACCCCTGGGCACCGAGTAAAGTATGCATCATGCGGATAACTTCTGCGCCTTTGTTATACACAGTGAGGGTATAAAAATTATTAATCTCCACAAAAGAAGCCGGTCTCACCGGATGAGCCATGGGGCCGCCATCTTCCCTGAACTGGAGAGAACGGATGATATTAACATCCTGAATCCGCTTGACTGCCCGTGAACCCATGTCTGAAGAAAACTCCTGATCCCTGAAAACCGTCAGCCCTTCCTTAAGGCTTAATTGAAACCAGTCCCTGCAGGTAATTCTGTTGCCGGTCCAGTTATGAAAATATTCGTGGCCGATAACCCCTTCAATACCATCAAAGTCATTATCGGTCGCTGTTTCGGGAGTAGCCAAAACATACTTGGAGTTAAAGACGTTCAAGCCTTTATTTTCCATGGCTCCCATATTGAAATCATCCACCGCAACAATCATGAAGGTATCAAGATCGTATTCTCGACCAAAGACCTGCTCATCCCACTGCATGGACTTTTTCAGCGACGCCATTGCATGAGCGCATTTTTCCTTATTTTTCTCTTCAACAAAAATACGTAATTCTATTGTACGTCCGCTCACAGTTGTAAATTCATCATCAATGCTGACCAGGTTGCCGGCTACCAGAGCAAAAAGATACGATGGTTTTTTAAAAGGGTCGTTCCAGGTAGCAAAATGTCGGCCGTCCTCAAGGGTGCCCGATTCAATCAGGTTCCCGTTAGACAGCAACACAGGGCAGGTCGTTTTATCTGCAACAATGGTTGTGGTAAACACGCTCATCACGTCGGGACGATCGGGAAAACAGGTAATCCGTCGAAATCCTTCTGCCTCGCACTGGGTACAGTAATTCCCGGAAGAAAGATACAACCCTTCAAGAGCGGTGTTGGCAGAAGGATTGATAAGGGTGGTAATTTCAATAGTGAAGACCTTGTCCGGCACCTCACAAATCTCCAATATCCCGTCGCTAAAGGTATATTCCCCTTCCTTTAATGCACTCCCTTCCAGCACTACTTTTTCAAGTGTCAAGTGCTCGCCGTTGAGTCGCAACGGCTGGTTTGCATCAGAATTAGGTCGGCAGATCAACGTGGAGTGTACCCTGGTCTGCTGAGGATCAAGTTCGAACCGGAGATGCACCTCGTCAAGCAGATGCGGTGGTACGGTGTAATCTTTGAGAAAAATTTCTTTTTGAGCGATTGTCATAAAAACATCCTGTATATTAAAAAAAGTATCGTAACTATTCGGCCAAAATTATAAATTATTATCGATAGATGATGATCACTTTTTCATAAAAAGGCAATGATTAGTAGGGAACTATCTGGTATCAATACCATATCATCAATTGAGCATAATAAAACTGCTGCCGTTGGGTTATGGAGCGTATGTTCCTCACGCTTAAATTATCACCTTCATCTCTTATCGCTACATCCAACACCCTCTTCGACAATAATTTTATGGCACTGACCCAGGAAGAACAAACAGATATCCTTATCATAGGCGGCGGACCCGGCGGACTCGCTTGTGCTCGCATGCTCGCAGAAAACGGAAAACAGGTGCTTTTAATCGAACGAAAGCCTGCTATTGGTCCCAAAGTATGCGCCGGCGGCATAACCTGGAGTGGTCTTCTGCAGCATGTACCGGACACATTGATTGAAAAGTCTTTTCCCGTACAGCACATCTACACCAGACAACAGCATGTACTGGTTGCGGAAAAGCAGCCGGTGGTAGCTACTGTTAACAGAGAAAAAACAGGCCAATGGATGGCAGCTAAAGCACAGGAAGCAGGTGTAAAAATATTTACAGACACCCACGCCCTAAAAATTAAAAATAGACAAGTCGTTGTTCGCCAAGGCACCGAGATAAAAAACATTGAATATAAGCAACTGGTTGGAGCAGATGGTGCCAACTCTCTCGTTCGCCGTTACCTGAATCTGAAAAACACCCTATCAGGTGTGGGGCTAAACTGTATCCTGCCTATTCAGCGAGACAATATGGAGTGGCACTTGCTACCCCATCTTTTTCATTATGGTTACGCGTGGATATTTCCTCACAAAGAAAACATATCGATTGGCGCTTATGCCCCTAAAACAGCAATTTCAACAAAACAGCTGAAGCAGAACCTTATTATTTGGGCCCGGTCACGAGGAATAACCGTCCCTGCAGATCAAATACGGGCCGGAATCGTCAATTTCGATTACCAGGGTTATGCTTTCGGCAACAGCTGGCTTGTCGGCGAGGCGGCCGGATTAGCTTCAGGGCTCACCGGAGAAGGTATATACCCTGCCATCGTTTCCGGCCAGGTTGTCGCGCAAAAAATTCTTGACCCCAACTATCCGGCCCATGAACTTGCCAGGATGGTCAAAAAACAACAAAGACATCATAAAATAATTCACTATGCACAGCGCGCCCCGGCATTATGCAGCCTGCTCATGAACCTGCTGGTTTTGTTGTTACGGGTAAAAATACTTGATTTTCGCATGCTTGAAATGGCAGACTGATGTGTGCAATCTATTAACGAGTGTCTATCAATAAATGAGGATTTTGGTTTAATAGCAGGTAAGCGGCAGACTCCGAGGCATGCGAAAAAATTTACCACAGGCATATGATTGATATCGGAGTCTACGCTTGCCTCCGAGGATAAATTTTCTCGCATAACGCCGCTATCAGGCCTAAATATCATTTATGGATGCGCACTCAGCGACCTTCTCGGTCAAGGAGTTTCCCACTAAGTAATGAACACCAAAAAGAAAAACATTTTTTACAATATCCTCTTTCTCGTGGTTTGCGGGGTCATTTTCACCTTCCTCTATATTGCGCCTCCTGAAACCACCTCACCTCTGCCTCATGATGATGATCACCAACAATTCATGCACATGAAAAAGAAGGCAGCAGAAAAACAGTGCGACCAATGTCACTCAAGTGATGGTGTCGCACCGCTACCGGACGATCACCCACCAAAATATCGCTGCTTATTTTGTCATAAACGAACCCAGCAATAGGGTATATGTAAACTATATGGAAACAAGAAACGTCTTCTACATATCCGGTTCCACAGCAATTCTTGCCGAAGACATGGGCAGGGCCCTGCTGGCACAATTTAGAGATATTCGCTTCCGCGAAGAGCGTATCCCTTTCATCCAGACTGTCGAGCAGGCCAAACAAATTCTGCAAAGAATCCTGGACCAGTCCAAAGGGGAGAAACCACTTGTTTTCTGCACCATCATGGACCAGGCAACAAGAGACGTGTTTAATGATAACCGGCTCATTTACTTTGATATCTTTTTACAGACCCTGGAGCGACTAGAAGACATCCTCCAAACCAAAGCAAGAAGAGAACCTGGATATTCAAGGCATTTTACCATTTCCAGGATGAATAAGAGGGTAGATGCCATCCATTTCTCCCTGGACCATGACGACGGCACCAAAACCAAAGAATATGACAAGGCAGAAATTATCCTTGTCGGTGTTTCCCGAACAGGGAAAACTCCAGTGAGCATTTATATTGCCACCCACATGGAATTAAAAGCGGCAAACTTTCCTCTGACCGCAGATCACCTGAACGATCATGAATTGCCAAAGGATCTGGTCCGAAATCGAAAACGGGTTATCGGGTTAACATCTTCGCCCAGGTATCTTCATGATATAAGAGAGAAAAGATATCCTGGATCATCCTACGCCAGTCTGCAAAACTGCACTAAAGAACTGCAACAAGCGCGTCAATTATTTACGCGACATGGCATTAAGGTTGTCAATGTCGAAGGTCGTTCAATAGAAGAGCTCGCAGTACAGGCAGTGCAGCATGTAGGCATGAAAAAAAATCACCAACGAGGATCCCGGCTCAAACCACTGGGATAAAATGACAAATGAGGCAATGGATACAAAAGGTGCCTTTTCCCGTATTGCTGCTGTTGTGCATAATGATTGGCCTGGCACCCTTTTCGCCTGAGCCGCATTTGGTTGAAAAAATACGGATGCTTATTCAGGGTACCCTGAAAAGACCAATTGATATTTTTGACCTGTTTTTCCATAGTGCCCCACTGGTGCTGCTTGTCGTGAAAACCTATTCCATGATAGCAACCAAAAAACGCAAAAGCTAAGGTGTGATGGACTCGTAAAAAGTCCATCACTCACTAAAGTTGGCTAAGTACAAAAGTCCGATATACAAGGCGCAGTTTTTCGCTCGAGGCTTTGGCTATACATATGGTATGTCAAAGCCTCGAGCAAAACCTGCAACACCGTAGATCGGACTTTTTACGACACCATCAATGTATAACAGATCAACGAGCTATCAACCCGGTGAGTAGTTACAAGTCAGGCACCTCTCAACCCTCTTTAACGTACGGAATAATAAATGTTTATATGGTTAACCAGCCCCGAAGCATGGGTCGCATTGGCGACCCTGACATTATTGGAAATAGTCCTGGGTATTGATAACATCATATTTATTACCATTCTGGTAAACAAACTGCCCGAACACCAGCGAAAATTTGCCCGGCAGACAGGGCTCCTGCTTGCCATGTTGACCAGACTGATACTTCTTTTGTCAATCGCTTGGGTTATGGGCCTTACCACACCATGGTTCACTATTTTTGAACAAACCATCTCCGGTCGGGATATCATCTTGGTGGGTGGTGGCCTGTTTCTTCTCTTTAAAGCAACCCATGAGATTCACACCAGTCTTGAGGGAGGCGAAGAACACAGCCATGTATCAGCCAAGGCCACTCTAGGCAGCATGCTGGTGCAGATTGCCCTGCTTGATATCGTCTTTTCTCTCGATTCGGTGATCACTGCAGTCGGCCTGGCAGATCATATTTCAATCATGGCTATTGCTATCGTGGTTGCGGTGGGGGTTATGCTGTTTTCCGCCAAAAGCATAGGCGACTTTGTCGACGCCCACCCTACCATAAAGATTCTGGCTCTTTCCTTTCTCCTTTTGGTAGGCGTTACCCTGATTGTAGAAGGTTTTGATGTCCACGTGCCCAAGGGGTATATCTATTTTGCCATGGCCTTTTCAGTGGGGGTGGAAATGCTCAACATGCGAATGCGAAAAAAACAAATTAAACCGATTAAACTGCGCAAACAGGCATTAGACTAAATTCTGCCTGGAAATCGTCTAGAATCATAGCGGTCGAAATTGACCATTTTCGTTTGATCAATTATGCTAGGTGCCACTTGTACCAAGACAGAGGCAAAAATTTCTTGCCCGTTGCTTGCCGGCAGAAAAACGATGCTCTGCTTGCTGCTTATTGCAAGTTTTTTACTTGCCGGATGGAAAAATCAGAATACAACAATGGAGAAAACTGTGCCAGACACAACCGATATAGCAACCCTGATGGATACCCCACAAATTTTACAATTACTCTTCCATCCACGCACTACCCCACAAAACACGCCGCCCAAAGATGCGGTGGATATGGATGCAACCGTTGGTGATGGTCTGCGAATCGGATGCCGCATTTTTACCGTCTCTAAAGAGGCTCCCATCATTATTTTCTTTCATGGCAATGGTGAAGTCGTTCCGGACTATGATGAAATAGGTCCTATGTACCAACAACAGGGTATCAACTTTGCTATTGCCGACTATAGAGGATACGGGTGGAGCGAAGGCACCCCATTGCTCAGCACTTTCCTGGAAGACAGCAACCAGTGCTTTGACCAACTCCGTTCCTGGTTTATTGATAACGGGTATACCGGTGATATATTTGTCATGGGCCGCTCGCTGGGTAGTGCTTGCGCCATAGATATTGCAGTTAACCGAGCCGACGACCTTACCGGCCTGATCATAGATTCTGGTTTTGCCCTCACGCTGCCGTTGGCAAAAGTACTGGGCATCGACCTTGAAGCATTTGGCCTCCATGAAGGACAGACTTTTGACAATGCGGGCAAGATAGAACAGTTTACAAAACCAACCTTCATGCTCCATGGTCAGATTGACCAACTGCTCCCGATGTGGCAAGCAGAAAAACTACATTCCATGTGCGGCGCCAAAACTAAAGAACTTCAGGTTGTCCCTGGTGCAGACCATAACTCCCTGATCGCCGTCGGTGGTGTAATCTACTTCCAGACAATCAAAAAATTTATCGATAAAGTCACTGATGCCGTGCCTGATTGGCGGGAAAGAAGAAAAGCGTTTAAAGCACAGCAGGCAGCACAACAAAATGACTGAAAAAAGAAAAGACTACCTGTCGTGGGATGAATATTTCATGGCAGTAGCCCTGTTATCAGGTTTGCGCTCCAAAGATCCCAGCACTCAGGTTGGGGCCTGCGTAGCCAACCCGCAAAATAAAATTGTCGGTGTGGGGTATAACGGATTTCCCTGGGGTTGCTCGGATGATGATCTTCCCTGGGCCAGAGAGGGTGATTTGCTCGATACCAAATACCCTTATGTCTGTCATGCTGAACTTAATGCAGTCCTCAACTCCATCACCTTCGACCTGCGTGATTGCCGTATATATGTTGCCCTGTTTCCCTGCAATGAATGCACAAAAGTCATCATTCAAGCGGGTATTCGTGAAATCATATATATGTCGGATAAGTACAAAGATACCGAATCGGTCAGGGCATCTAAAATAATGCTTGAGAAATCCAACACTCATTACCGGCCTTTTGTTCCTGAGCGAAATTCCATCCTTCTGAACTTTCAGGACCAAAAGTAATGTATTCGGCATTGAAAAAAGACCGATTCATCCTGGCAATGCCCTCTTTTTCTTTTCCTTTCCCCAAAAGGATAGCATGACTAACATCGAATATTACCAAACCTCCATATCCACCCCGTTTATTGAACTCTACAAACTGCTTAAACGGGAAAATCTTACCGCAAGCGGCGGTGAGGCAAAATTTGTAATCAGTGAAGGAATGGTCCAGGTAAACGGTACGACAGAGACAAGGAAAAGAAACAAAATCGTTGTCGGCGACAAAGTTACATTCAATGGCGTAACGTTAGAAGTAACAGAGTAACATCCTCTGCCGGAGAAAGGCAGAGGATGTAAGAATACTCCTGTTTAAGCAGTGAGTTTCCGTTGGGCTTCCAAATAGCGTGCCTCGGTTTTCTGCAGGATTTCAGCCGGCAGTTTAGGAGCAGGCGGTTGTTTATCCCAATCCAGGCTGGAGAGGTAATCCCGTAAAAACTGTTTATCAAAACTTGGCTGTGCCTTGCCTTCCTGGTATTCGTCAAGCGGCCAGAAACGTGAGGAATCCGGAGTCAACACCTCATCAATTAAGATAAGCTCGTCCCCAACCATCCCCAGTTCAAATTTTGTATCAGCAATGATAATACCCTTGGTCTTGGCATAATCGGCAGCCTTCTCATAGAGCTGGGTACTGATAGCAGCCATTTTATCAGCGATATCCTTACCGACAATTTCCTCCATTTTTTCCAAAGATATGTTCTCATCATGTAATCCCTGCTCCGCCTTTGTAGAGGGTGTAAACAGCGGCTGAGGGAATTTACCCGATTCAACCATTCCCTCAGGTAAAGCAAAGCCACAGACCGTAGTATCTTTCTGATAGGCCTTCCAAAAAGAGCCGGAGAGATATCCCCGAACGATGCATTCAATGGGAAGCACCTTGCTTCGCTTCACCAGCATGGAACGTCCTTCTAACTGATCGCGATATTGGTGACAAACAGCGGGGAACTGATCCACATCTGCAGAAATCAGATGATTGGGGACGATATCGCCGAGCAGGTTGAACCAGAACAGAGATATCTGGGTCAACACCTTGCCTTTGCCTGCAATGGGATCATCCATAATCACATCATAGGCGGAAATTCTGTCGGTAGCGACCATCAACAGCTTATCAGGATGGCCAGGGATTTCGTACATATCCCTGACTTTGCCTCGGGAAAGCAATTTCAATTCAGGACAGTCGGTGGTTATGACAGCGTTACTCATGGAAATACTCCTACAATAGTATTTAATTTGAAAGAAATGAAATTAATAATACTGATTTGAAAAAAAGAAATAGTATTAATGGAACCACAAGCAAAATGATGCACTTGGTGCCATGTAAGATATCGAGCTAATGACGTTTTTTATAAAAAACCTTTTTGTAACTATTCAGCGAAGAGCTAAAAACTGTAACTCTACCCCGAACTGTAACTGTTCAGCAGTGCTCCAAATGTTCACAAGCTGACCGATTAGCAGATAAGCTCCGACTTCGATACATCAGTATGCTGGGCGGGCAGATCGTGGAGAGAGGTAAGCGCAGACTCCGTGGGGTGCTGCTGAATAGTTACACCTTTTTTAGAGTCTGCTTGACAAGGAAACATAGCAACTTATTTTAATCATTAAAAGAAAAACCAATGCCACTAAAAGGAGGCACAAATGCCGATTATACGCTTTGCCGAAAGGGCACCATTCAGAAATCCCTGGGCTGAATTTGAACGTATCCGACAAGGTTTGGATGAATTGTCAAAAAATTACGGAGACCGTGGCCGGCAGCAGGAGAGATCAAATGTTTTTCCGGCTTTAAATATCTATGAGCAGGATGACAGACTCATAGTCACTGCTGAAATACCAGGCGTTTCCAATCAAGACCTCGACATTTCAGTGGAAGGCGAAACACTAACGCTTAAAGGCAAAAGGGAAAACGCTGTCGCCAAAGACACACCAGTCTCCTACCACCGCAGGGAGATTGAATCAGGAACCTTTAGCAGAGCGGTAGCACTACCGGTCAAAATAGACCTGGACAACCTCTCTGCCCGTTTGATTGACGGCATATTGACAATCACCCTGCCTAAAGCGGCCAAGGCAACCCCTAGAAAAATACAGATTCTATCAGAATAAGGAGGTCAAGATGAGCAATCAGGATCTCAAGGCACAACCCAAAACCCCTCATGCTGCCAGCACTGAAGAAGCAACAAAAGCTGAGAACTATTTCTCGCCGTTAGTAGATATATTCGAGACGCCGGAGGCGGTAATCGTCATTGCCGATGTTCCAGGAGTATCCCAGGAAAATGTCGAGATCTCCTTGGACGACAATATATTAACCATCCACGGAAAGATGACTGATCAGCAGCCGGTAGGCAGAGTGATACTTGAAGAATATGAGAGTGGACACTACATGCGAAAATTTACCGTTGCCGAAACCATTGACAGGGAAAAGATTGAAGCTTCCCTTGCAGGCGGGGTACTGAAAGTAATGTTACCCAAACAGGTTCCTGTGCAACCCAAAAAAATAGAAGTAAAAATGGGATAATTCTTTTTCTATAAGCAATACTGAGGACCGCTACTTAGTAGCGGCTTCTTTTGCTGAGCCAACGGGGCAAGAAGTACTGCTGTACTCTACCAGTTCAGCACTGAGAAACCCTATCAGTATTTTAGATTCTATCTCTACCGGTATGCGGCACTCGTCGTCTGTCAACCAGAAGACAGTGTCGCCATCTTTATCGTATAACCCTTTAAAACTCATTACCGGCTTGACCTTGAGGGTCGGCACTTCGCCAAAAATTGATTTACGAGGCTCCCTGCTCAGCAGCTGAACTGCAACCTCATGCCTTTTTTTATCAACAAAGGCAGGGATGATTCTGTCGGTACCTTTCATCAGTCTGAGGGCTCGGGTGATGAAGAAAGCGGAAAACTCATTGTACACGGTGCCGAGGATGGGAAACACTTCTGTTGGTTGTTGATTCTTACGATAGGTGACCTGCAGTGCTTGCTGATCATAGTGAGTCAAGCGTTTGGTTTCGCTTCCCCTGCCCTCTTTCTGGAGGACCTCATAGCGTACCGGCAGTTTCAAATCACCCTTTACATAGGTCGTAAAGGTATCGTCCACCGGGTAAAACAGCTTAAACAAGCCATAATCAGTCACCCGGACACGAATAACATACTCATCCGTCTCTGCTTGTTTTTTCACTGACAGGTAAAGATCACCTATCTTGGGGCCACCACTCCAGGAGATACTGAAGTGCATCTGCTCTTCCCCATCAAACATGTTTGCCAGTACATCAGGTCGCAGGTGTTCCATTTGCGTTTCAACAATATTGTTCTCCGCAGCCGCATCTTTTCCAGCCCAACCGGCAAAACAGGCGATGAAAAGGAAGAAATGGATATAAAAACCTGTTAACCAGATGTAGCGAGAGAAAGCCATGTAGCCACAAAGAGAGTCAGTGAAATAAATCCGTTCATTGAAAAAAACGACATCTTAATACGGGATAAATCAGTAGGAGTCACTATCAAGTGCTGATAAAACAAAGCTCCCCCAGTAATAATGATGCCTATGTAATAGAACAAGTTGAGGTCTGTGAGCACTCCTGTCAAGGTAAAGAGGACAAAGGCCAGCGCATGAAACAGAACGGCTATACGAAAACTTCTTTCGCGGCCTAAGATAGAAGGCATGGAGTGAAGTCCTGCAGATTTATCGAATTCAGCATCAAGACAGGCATAGATACAGTCAAAACCGGCCACCCAAAACAGCACCCCGAGCGAAAGCACCCAAGGATATCCGCTAAGCGTTCCAGAGACAGCTACCCACCCCCCTAGAGGGGCAAAGGCCTGAGCCACACCAAGGACAACATGACAAAGCCATGTGAAACGCTTGGTCAGCGAATAAAAGAGAGTCAGTCCCAGTGCAACCGGTGATATCAACAGCGCGGTTGTATTGAGCATGGCACAAGAAAAAAAGAAAACGCCTCCAGAAACAATCACCAGTAACCAAGATTCAAAAAGTGACACCTCGCCGGCAGGTATCGCCCGAGAGGCTGTTCGTGGATTTGCAGCATCAAACTTACGGTCAGCGATCCGGTTAAACCCCATGGCGCAGGTTCGCGCTCCCACCATTGCTATGATAATCCAGAAAAAAGTCCATACTCCTGGAACCCCTCGCCCTGCCAAAAAGGCTCCAATCAGAGCAAAAGGCATGGCAAAAACAGTGTACTTGAACTTGATCATTTCAAGCAACGTGTGCAACTTTTTCAGCATCACTCTTCTCCTTTCCACCTCTCACCTGCATTATCGGTGAGACCAAGCAAGTCACATATCCGACCTGTGTAATTTCTTGCCATTGCATCAAAGTCACGGGGCTTATTGTAGAAAGCAGGCATAGGCGGACAAAGCGCTGCACCTGCATCGTGGACGGTGAGCATATTTTTCAGGTGGGTTCGGTTGAGCGGCGTTTCTCGAACAGCCAGAATAAGCGGACGTCTTTCCTTAAGCGTCACATCAGCAGCACGGTGAATAAGATTACCGGAATAACCGCTGGCAATGGCCGCAAGGGTCCCCATGGTACAAGGCAAAACGACCATTGCATCATAACGGGCGGATCCGGAAGCCGGTTTAGCTGCAAAGTTATCTTCAGCAAACCATTGACTCACATAGGGCAAGTCAATCTTGTCAATACCCAGTTCATAGCGCAGCACCTGTGCCCCGGAAGTAGAAATAACACTGTGGACCTCTATTTTCTGCCTGTGCAGTTGTTCGAGCAGACTCGGCACATACAACATCCCTGTCGCACCGGTCACCCCTAAAAGTACACGTTTGACAGTCATATCAGCTCTTTATTCCGATATATATTGATACGATGCCAAAAGTAAGTGGCTTGCGCTGTACCTCGGTAAATCCTGCTTCACGCATCATGGATAAAAGCTCCTCTGGCTCGTAAAAAGCAGCAATGGATGAAGCTAGATATTCGTACGCTTCTTTGTCGCCGGAAACAAGCCCGGCTACGGCAGGCAAAACTTTATTGAGATAAAAGGTATACACCGGTTTTACAATGGGATTGGTGGGCCTGGAAAACTCAAGGATAAGGAGTTTTCCAGAAGGCTTAAGAACCCGGTGCATTTCTTTCAGTCCTTTCAGGGTCTGGGCAAGATTGCGCACCCCAAAAGCTACGGTGCAGCCCCAAAAAGAATTAGTTGCCGCAGGTATTTCTTCGCCATCGCCACAAACCGGGGTGATGCGATCTTTGCGCTGATCTCGCGGCAGTGCTTTTTTCCCGGCACTCAGCATATCCTCACAGAAATCTATGGAAACGACCTGTCTGGCAGAGGCCTGTCGAGCCAGTTCCAATGACAAGGGCAGGGTGCCGGCGCAGAGATCAAGCACAGCGCCATCGGGAAATTCACGAAGCAGCCTGGTCGTCTTCCATCGCCAATACCTGTCTATCTGAAAAGACAGCAGGGAATTAAGCAAGTCGTACTTTTTGCTGATGGAGGAAAATTTTTCCCTTACAAATTTTTTCTTCGCCTCAGGGGCTTCTATATTCTGCATAAAATTATCGAACCAAACTATTGTATCAGCGAAATATTTTGAGAGGCAGCGCAGCAGGCGAAGCCTCATTTCTTTTCATCAAATAGGTGAAGAACAACTCCAAGCCTTGCCTTTTGGTTACAGAAAGGTCGTGTTGTATTCCATTGAGATAACTTGAGCACATTTCGCAATCCATGGGAATACGTCTGGCTACCCTATCACAAATTTCAGCCATTTTCTCTACTCCCCTTATCCGGCAATCTACAAAAGTTTCTCTGATTGCCCGAGCCTCCTCAGGTTCCCGGTCCAGGTACTCCTGTCGAATGGCACAGACCGAAAAGACAAAAGGGAGCCCTGTTTTCCGAAACCACTCATCAGACAAGTCCAGTTGCACAGGGTACCTGTTTTCAAAACGCAAACGCAGAGCATCGTCACCAATGGCAAGCACTGCAGAGATATCATCTTCACTGTTGGTTACGGTGATGGCATTGCCGGTTGTATAGATTGGATGTACTTCGTAAAATTCTTCAAGAACAATCTTGGCGAGACGAACGGAAGTTCCTGATTGACCGGTCATAACGATTTTTTTTCCAGCCAGCTGGCCAGGAGGCACCAAGGAAAAAAGATAGACACTGCCAACAGGACCGGTGGCACTGATGGAGAGGTCAGCCAGTATTTGATAATTTTCAGGACGTGCCGCATATTCATACGACGAGACAAACCCCATATCTATCTGACCGGCTTCCAGCAGGGCATTCAGTTCACTGGGCTGGCCTTCAACAATCTGCCACGACTCAGGATATGGGGTTTCCTTCCATATTTCATAGATAGGAGCAGTATTGATGTAGTTAACCATGCCAATAAGGGCCATTATAAACTCCAAGTATGTTGTATTCGTGCAGGTTTCACCCTGCTTCCAGCGCTTACCAGATAGCGAAGGACATCTGCAGCATCGACCATGTTCTCTGGTAGGGCGACTGCCAGTACATCCGCCTTCATGCCTGCAGTCAAGGTACCCTGGTCACTGATTGCAAGCGCCTCTGCGCCACCCTTTGTTGCCATGGCAAAAATTTCGGCATCGTTGAGTTCCGGGTAATCCAGATGCAGCAACTGCATCTCCCTCCAGATAGAAACTTCAGGGTTGCTTGCCAGGCTGTCGGTGCCCAAAGCAGGCAATATCCCTGCCTCCAGGTAACGTTTTACCGGCGCCTTGCCGACCTTGAGAAACCGATTACTTCCAGGACAGAGGCACACCTTTGCCCCGCTCTTAGCAAGCATTGTCACTTCCTCATCACTTGCATGCACGGCATGCACGCAAAGAGTACGCTCATCAAGCAAACCTATCTGGGAAAGATACGTAATGGTTCCCCCGCTGCAGGCATTGACTTCGTTTAAAAAATCTTTTTCCCAGAAACCACGCTTCACCAGAAAATCAACCATTTCTCCACTGCCCTGGTTTATCATCTGGATCTCTGCCATTGTTTCGGCAACGTGGATAGGGAGAACGGCTCTGTTTTGATTAGCCCTGCGTTTTAATTGCTGCAATAACTGCTTATGCGTGGAGTAGATCGCATGGGCTGCGCACAGGATATCTGGGGATTCAGCACCTAAACGTGCCAGGTTGTCACCTAGTCTGTGGTTGCTGAAACCTAGGTATTCTTTAAAGGCGAGCAGGTTCCCGGCAAAATGCGGCATCAGCTCCTGGCCGACAGAGGTGTTGCCGATGTCGGCAATAACACTGACGCCTTCTGCATACTGCTGCTCCACAATCTTGCGGGCGGCATCTGCAACCTCATCGCCGGTCGCACCGAGCGCATCCCTTAGTGCGAGCAGAGCCAGAATCCAACCGGTGAACTGGTCCGGCGGATCTCCTTTACCAAGCTGTTCAAGATGGGACAACTCAAGATGGATATGCGCATTAACCAGTGGCGGGGTCAGAACTGCATCGGGATGTTCGACAAGAACAGCATCAGGATAGGCAGCCACCAGGTGAGCCACGGTATTAACCGCGACAATTCGGTTGTGGTGTAGAGCTACGCCTCCTCCGGCAATTGGAGGCTGATCAACCGGCACCACCCAGGGGGCTGCGTGAATGTGGACGGAATCGTTCACGAAAAATCAGACAAAAGTATAATCCATCAAACGCTGTTGCGGCGTAAACCCGGCATCAGTAACCAGATGCCTGATCTCCTTCTCAGACAGCCTGAACTTCACTCCTGCTGCCGCGACCACGTTTTCCTCTATCATGGTTGAACCGAAGTCGTTGGCACCAAAAAAGAGAGACAGTTGAGCTATTTTTGGTCCCTGGGTAACCCATGATGCCTGCACATTAGCAAAATTATCCAGGTAAATGCGGCTCAAGGCAAGCATTCGCAGATAGGTAAAGGAAGATACCTTTTCAATTTTTCTGGCTGCGGCAAGTGCGGTGTTATCAGGCTGAAAAGACCAGGGAATAAAAGCTGTAAATCCACCAGTGCTATCCTGCAGGGTGCGAAGCCTCCGCAGGTGCTCAAGGCGCTCATCAGCGGTTTCAATATGACCAAACATCATGGTCGCCGTGGTGCGCAGCCCAAGATAATGGGCCTCCTCCATCACCTGGATCCACTGATCTGCATTGCACTTTTTAGGGGCAAGTTCTTCACGAACCCTGTTGGTTAATATTTCCGCCCCGCCGCCAGGGATCGAATCAAGGCCGGCATCAATCAGTCGTCTGAGAACCTGCTTGGTGGAAAGCCCTGAAAGCTGGGCAAAATGATATATTTCCGGAGGCGAAAAACCATGAATATGAATACCGGTCAGCTTCATGGTGCGCAGCATGTCCTCATAGTACTCAAGCGGTTTGTCGGGATGCAGTCCCCCTTGGAGCAAAATCTGGGTACCCCCAAGAGCTTGTGTTTCCTTTATCTTGGCAATAAGTTCATCAGAAGAGAGCAGTTGGCCGCCCTCCTCTTCCGGTGCTTTGAAAAAAGCGCAAAATTTGCAGGCGGAAACACAAATATCGGTATAATTGATGTTTCGATCAATTACATAGCTGACAACCGGTTCGGGATGCAGCCTTTTCCTGATACTGTTGGCCAGAAAGCCAAGCTGATGAAGATCAGCTTCTTGTTCAAGAAAACGATACGCATCGTCGCTGATTCGGTCGCCCTGCTCTACTTTTGAAATAATTTCTTGTAACATAGCACACCACACTTAAAACGTTGCCAATACGTTATACAACGTATCCCGTTCAATAGGAGTGCGACCAGCTTCTTTGATAAGACGAATAAGGGTCTTGTGACCAAGAGCCTGTGCGGTTTCAGCTCCTGCCATATGTGTAATCACCTCTTCCTTGACAGTACCGTCCATATCATCGGCACCAAAAGAAAGGGCAACCTGGGCTGTTTTGGGTCCAATCATAACCCAGTAGGCCTTGATGTGAGGAAAGTTATCAAGCATCAGGCGGCTGACAGCAATGTTTTTCAGGTCATTCATCCCCGTGGTATTACTGAGATCTGACATTGCGGTATTTTTGGGATGAAAAGCAAGGGGGATAAATGCGAGAAAGCCGCCGGTTTCATCCTGCAGTTTGCGTAAGGCATCGAGATGTTCAAGACGTTCCTCTATGGTCTCGACATGTCCGTAAAGCATGGTTGCATTAGTACGCAGGCCGTGTTGATGGGCAGTACGGGCAACCTCCAACCATTGATCTCCAGGCAGTTTACGCTCACAGGTCAAGTTACGAATTCTGGGGCTGAAAACCTCAGCGCCACCACCGGGCAGGGAGCCAAGTCCGGCTTCTTTCAAAACCTCCAGCGTATCACCTACTGATTTACCAGCCAGGGTTGCCAGATGATGGATTTCAACACAGGTAAAGGCTTGAATATGTACGTCCGGCCGGACTTCCTTGATAGCCTTTAAACTATCTACATAATAAGAAAAAGGGAGTTCAGGGTGGATACCACCCACCATATGAATTTCGGTGATTGGCTCGTCCAGCCGTTCCCTGACCTTTTCCTTCACATCTGCAACGGTCATCTCATAGGCCAGCTCGTGGCCTTTCTCTCGACCAAACGCGCAGAACTTACACAGATTTGTACAGATATTTGAGTAATTAACATGCTGATTATAGATGAAAAAAGCGTCGTTTTTGTTGACTCTTTCTCGAACAATATTTGCGAGGTAGCCAAGAGCAAGGATATCCGAACTGTTATAAAGTTGCTGCCCGTCCTCCAGGGTTAAACGCTCCTGGTTACGGACTTTCTCCAAAATTTTACCAAACCCCGCTTGTTCAATATAGTTGTCCATTTGCTTTTCCCGATGGCAAACCATCTCCAAATTGTTCACAAAAAAATAAGCCCCTTGATAGCAAGGGGCTCTATTAAAAAAATAATATTTTTTCGCTTAATCAAGGAAATAGCGTAACTTATCCCTCCGGCTGGAATGTCGAAGCCTGTTCAGCGCTTTTTTCTCAATCTGACGAATTCTTTCCCTGGAGACATTGAAACGTTTCCCAATCTCTTCCAGGGTATATTCTGCTTTTTCACCAATTCCGAACCGAAGCCTTATAATTTTTTCTTCCCGCTCAGTCAGGGTTGACAACACCTCGGTAACCCGATGCGCAAGTTCTCTGTTCTGAACGGCATCATAAGGTGATTCCGACTCCTGATTTTCAAGAAAATCACCTAAGGTGGAATCATCGTCTCCAACAGGTGTCTCCAGCGAAATAGGTTCCCTTGATGCCTCTAGAATTGCCAGGATTTTATCCATTGGCAAGTCTGTCATCTTGGAGATTTCAACTGGAGTAGGCTCTCGTCCCAACTCTTTTAAAAGCGAGTAAAACGCCTTAAAAAACTGACTTCGCAGTTCAAGAAAGTGAACAGGGAGGCGAATAGTACGGGTCTTGTCCAATATTGCTCGGGTAATCGCCTGCCGAATCCACCAGGAGGCATAGGTGGAAAACTTGTTCCCTTTCTTGTAATCAAAGCGAAACACAGCCCGCATCAAGCCAAGGTTCCCTTCCTGAATAAGATCAGCAAGGGTGAGTCCTTGGTGCATATACCGTTTGGCAATGGAAACAACAAGCCGCAGGTTTGCCCGAATCATGCAGTCCTTGGCTACTTCGATGGACCGGTTGTATGCCTCAAGTTTTGTATTGAGGTCAAACAGATCGCGCACATCCTGATTATTGCGACTGGCCATGTTTACACAGTGCCGCATATAATTAAGCTGCTGTTTTTTTGGTTTTAAAGTCGGATCCCTTCGCTGCCAGAGATCGATACGCTCAACCAGCATCTCAATCTCCTTGATGCCGGTTTCATCGGCTCGAATAGCAGCAATAATTGCATCAAACCCCTCGCGAATGGTTTTGGAATATTTTGCTTCTTCTTCCGGGGTCAGTAAATCAAACTGTCCCATCTCCCGGAGGTAAGTTGTGGTTGTTTCTTCAGACTCATGTTCTTCGCTGTCCGGCAAAGAATCACTGGATGAGTCTTCATCTGTATTTTTTTTACCGGTCCATTCTTCACCGGAAAGGGTTTTTCTTTTCCCGGATTCTTCCTGGGTAACAATTTCTATATTGTTTTCCCCAAGAAAATCGAATAACTCTTCAATGGCATCCGGATCTTTTATTTTTTCAGGAAGTAATTTGTTGAGCCGCTGAAAAGTAATACAGCCCTCAACCTTACCAGCTTCAAGAAGGTCATTTTTGATACCTGCAAGCACCTGCCTTCTCCTCCCTCAACGGATATATATAAATTGATTAGCTTAAACAAAGCACAAAGAAGACGACAATCTAATGCGTTACTGCTTAAATTTCAAGTCCAGAGTTCACAGATCCGCATTTTTTCAACTTTTATAGATGCAGAAGAAGAATCCACAGGATAAACTATTCTGCATACCTCAATCTAATTTTTCATAAGCATTCTGTTCATTTTCTAGAGTTTTATCTTATATTGGTTTTAATGGTATGGACTTTAAGCAAATAGTCTTTCACAGGAAAAACACATGGCCGACACAAACACCATTGATATTTTAACACAACGATCAAGCGGCGTTCTGCTGCCGATTTTTTCCCTTCCCGGCCCTCACGCAATAGGCGATATTGGAAAGCCGGCAATGCACTTTATCGATTTCCTCCACCAGGCCGGTCAGCGATACTGGCAGATCCTCCCCTCCGGGCCTACAGAACCAGCCTTTGCCAACTCACCATACATGAGCCCTTCAGCTTTTGCAGGCAACCCGCTCTTTATCAGCACTGATGCACTGCTCGCCGACGGACTACTGGAAAATCACGACAATGAGACTATAGACACTTCGGAGTACATTGTCGACTACCCCAAGGCATTACAACTCAAACAATCTTTACTGCACAAGGCGTGGCAACGATTTATCACTAATAACCGGCAAGATACACTTGATGATTTTTCCAGCCGTCATCCATGGGTAAAAGATTACAGCCTTTTCCAGGTATTAAAAAAACGCTACGCCAATGCGCCATGGTTCCAGTGGCCGGAGACCATAAAAAAACGAGACCCGGAAACGCTGGGAAATATCCGCCGGGAATACGCTTCTTCCCTCTCCTACCATATCTTTGAACAATACCTTTTTTTTCGTCAGTGGGAAAAATTACGTAAATATGCACGCCAACGCGACGTTCGTCTTATAGGTGACCTACCTATTTACGTGGCTGCTGACAGTGCCGACGTATGGGCCAACCAAACCATCTTCCAGCTGGACCCTCGCACCTCTCAACCGACTAGCGTAGCAGGAGTACCTCCGGATTATTTTAGCGACACAGGGCAGCACTGGGGAAATCCATTATATCGATGGCAAACAACCAACCAAAAAACCAAATCCACATTATGGGATTGGTGGGCAGCCAGATTTCGTCACAATTTTTTACTGACGGATGTGCTCCGAATTGACCACTTTCGAGGATTTGAATCGTACTGGTCCATCCCTGCGGAAGAAGAAACAGCCATCAACGGAAAATGGATCAAAGGCCCAGGGCTCCCCTTTTTCAAAGATATGGAGAAAAAAATAGGTAAACTGCCCATCATCGCCGAAGACCTTGGCATCATTACCCCAGCCGTGGAAAAACTCCGAACAGATCTCGGTTTTCCCGGAATGCGCATACTTATGTTTGCCTTTGACGGTGACACCGACAACACCTACCTCCCACAAAACTACGACAACAACACCGTTGTCTACACCGGGACCCACGATAATGACACGGCTGTCGGCTGGTACCTGAACCCAACCGTTCCTGTTGAAGACAAACAAAGGGCCAAGCGCTATGCTAACCAAAGTGATATGGAGGCGGGCGTATTCCATAAAGACCTGCTTTACATGGCCCACTCTTCTGTTGCCAATGTTGCGATAGTCCCCATGCAGGATCTTTTGGGATTTGGTAACGACTGCCGGGTAAACACTCCTGGTACCATCGAAGGCAACTGGCAGTGGCGCTGCGCTTCCAGGTTTATCACCCAGGAGCTTGCGGATTGGTTAAAAGAACATACCATCACTTTCGGCCGGATGGTTGCTACAGAACAAAAAGTGGAGCAAACATGAACATTCTTCTTCTAAACGGCAGCCCTAGAGAAAAAGGCAATACCAGCATTCTGCTCGATGCAGTTCACCAAGGTATCGTTCAAAGCGGTCAGGTAGCAGAGAGAATCGACCTGCCCCTCCTCGACATTCACCCATGTACGGGGTGCGGTCATTGCGAACAAACTGGGGAATGCATCTTCGACGACGACATGCAGGAGCTTTACCTGAAAATTGCCAATGCCCAGCGAATAGTTATCGGCTCGCCCATTTATTTTTATTCCATCACCGCTCAGGCCAAGGCTTTTATAGATCGATGCCAGGTCTTCTATAGCCGCAAATACCTTCTCGGCCAAACGAGCGATGACCGTACCAACAAAAAGGGCTATTTCGTTAGCGTGGGCGCGACCGGCGGCTACAAACTCTTTGATGGCGTCCAACTCACCATCCGCTACGCCTATGATGCCATGGACTTCACCTACAACGGCGGCATCTTGGTAAAAGGTGCAGACAACGAAGGTGCAATCAACGAACAAAAAGAAAAGCTGGTGCAAGCGGTAGAATTGGGCAGACAACTTTGCGTAGAATAAAGTTTCTTTTCCTTTAAATCAGCTTGACAAAAACCTGAAAGTCCTATAAAAGAGCCGCAACTCAGACCACGACGGCCCCATCGTCTAGTGGCCTAGGACTCCGGCCTCTCACGCCGGCAACAGGGGTTCGAGTCCCCTTGGGGTCACCATATATAAAAGGAGAAAGCAGTTTGCTTTCTCCTTTTTTTATTGCTGCAATCTCCCTCCCCTATCACACCCCTCTGCTCTTGAACCCCTTGAGCACAAACCGCTTTTTTATAATTCTTATTTCCCAACATACAACCTGAACGATACAGAATAAAAAAATCGTTGAGTAATGGTGGGTTACCTGCTATCGAACAACGAGTGAATTACAAAAAAATAGTCGCTTCTCAAAACCGATAATGCCAGGGAAAAATTGGGGTCTGTCCCGAATGGCGCTAGTTTAAGGCGTTTTTTTAGTGCAAACCGGACTGATATTATTGGTTAAAAATGTTATTTTTAACCATGAAGAATAAAGTAAATCCAACACCAATGTTACCCGGTTTT
>NZ_JAFFQD010000023.1 GCF_016918565.1 Desulfogranum marinum | reverse complement strand
GGGCGATTGAGTTGTTCGCTGCAACCCCAAAAACACGAAAATTTAAATGTTGAATTGACCCTGATTTCCATATTTATCGCATAATTAAAGACGCTGGGGAATAAACCATTTATTCGAGATTCCCTTAATACTTTTTTATACAGGTGGCTCCATCCGGCATCATTTTGTGCAGTATTTCGCCTATGGATATAATCTATTATTGGAGTCTCCGGTTACCTGGATTCTTTGTTTTCCCATTCACAATTAAAAAAATGAGCATGGCACCGTCTGAACGGTTGATATATCCAGGTTTATTGCCTTTCATAATGGTGTGGACTTTTTACGGATCCATCATGATTGGTTGATGCAATTTTTTTGTCCTACAGTATAATCATATTCTTATGGTCTTTTATGTCGATGAGTTAGGCTTACATTATGGTAATGTCAATTCATCCCCAAATACGTTCTAAGTTCAAATTGAGAGAAAAAATATGGCAGAGCAAAACGCCTTTGATAGAAAGACAATTGAAATGAACACAATGACCGAAAGTGAAGGTCTGCTGGAACAATTTAATTTGCCGCCTGCTTTTATTAAATTTTTACGCAATAACAGTAAGATAATTTGGACCATTATTGCATGTGTGGCGGTCGTTGTGGTGGCTGCCTCTTTATACGATACCTACAGAGCCCATACATTAGACAAGGCAGCTTCAAGTCTTGATGCGGCGCTTCAAAATACAGAGAATGCAGAGCAAATGTTGAAAGACGTGGTGGAAGAGTTCAGTTCCACTCCTTCTGCAACCTGGGCGAAAATTGCGCTGGTAAAACTGTATCAGGAGCAAAAGCAATATGACAAGGCCGTTGCATTACTGGTTGAGATAGAGGCAGACTCCTCCCTTGATTCATTGGTAAAACCTTTGGTCACATATAAACTTGCAGCTCTTTATGAAGAACAGGGAGCCATGGAAAAAGCGCTTGGTGCTTATACTGTCCTTTCCGGAATGCAGGGATTTGAAGCGGACGCATATAAAGCCATGGGCAGAGTGCAAGAATCACTTGGTAATAAAGACCAGGCTGTGTCCATGTACCAGCAATATATTGAGCAGCAGAAAGTATCACAGCTAAATGGACAGGATGATCCGGCACGAAAGGTGATAGAGTCTCGTTTAAAAATGCTGCAAACAAACTGATAAAAAAAATCCCATTAGTACGGAAAGTGTACCTGCTTCTTGGTCGCCTGAAATATACGTTTTGATAAAAAAGCATTGAGAACGTGTCTATTTACAGGTGGATTTGAGGCAGCTTTAATGGTGAAAGAAATAAGGAGGGCATATGCCTGGCTTTGAAGTTTTTGGTGAGGAAGAAAAAAAACAGGTTCTGGATGTGTTAGACACCGGGGTTCTGTTTCGATATGAGTTCGATGCCCAGCGCAAGGGTACCTATAAGGTTCTGGAATTTGAAAAAGCTTTTACCACATATACCGGTGCGAAATACGCGCAGGCTGTGACGTCAGGGACCGCAGCTTTGAAGGTTGCCCTAACAGCTTTGGGCGTTGGAGCCGGTGATCATGTTATTACACAGGGATTTACCTTTGTGGCCACTTGGGAGGCGATCCTTGATATTGGCGCGGTACCCGTATTTACTGAAATTGACACTACCTTGAATATGGATCCGGTTGATCTGGAAAAGAAGATAACGGCAGATACCAAAGCGATTATAGTCGTACATATGCTTGGTGCTCAGGCCCGGATTGAGCAAATTAAAGCCATTGCCGATGCCCACAATATCCCGGTCATAGAAGATACTGCGCAGTCTGCGGGCGGCACTTTGCACGGCAAGCATCTTGGCACCTTTGGAGCCTGTGGGACATTCTCCTTTGACTCCGTCAAAACCATGACCACTGGCGAGGGGGGGATGTGTATCACCAACGACGAACAGACGTGGCGTTGCATGTCCGAGTACCATGATCATGGACACGATCATATTCCCAACCCTGGTGGAAGAGGTGGCGAAGGACGGTCCTTTGTTGGCTTTAATTTTCGTATGATGGAGTTGCAGGGAGCTATCGGCCTGGCACAGTTAGCAAAGCTTGATGATATGATTGCCGGCCAGAAAGCGAACAAGGCTCTTTTGAAAAATTGTGCCAAGGCTCTTTCAGGTGTGAGTTTTAGAGAAATACTTGACCACGAGGGCGATACAGCAACCTTTTTTGTCTTCATGCTAGAAAACGCTGAGCATGCTGCAGCTGTAAATGCCTGTTTAAGAGAAAATGGGGCTGGCGCAATCAATTGGGGGGAAAATTGTTGGCATTTTTATCCCCAATGGGAAAACCTGTTGGAGGGGAAAAGTCTGTGTAAGAACGGCTGGCCGTTTACGGCAGGTGGTAAACGTCGTTTTTATCATGATCCTCAGGCACTACCAGCCTCTGCCGAATTGATGGCGAGGACCCTTTGTTATCCCATTCCGGTGAAGATGGCGGAGGCTGATAAAGAGCGGCTGCTCAATGCACTGGAAAAGGCATCACACATATAACCACGTTGGATATCCACGTGTAAGATGGAGTAAAGGAGGGTGACTCAACACTTGCTGTTTAAGCAGGGGGTTGAGTCTTTTGTAAAAGAAGCCGGGATATAAACATCAAAGCGAACGGCTTTTCCTTTCAGTGTATATGTAGGTCGAATTTCACATAATGGAGCACTTTTCAAGGGACGTTTGACGACTATTTTTCTTGGCTTGATTGCCCAGACAGCTGCAAACAGCTCCCGGTCCTCGCCTTGATCGCCTTCGATATAGCGCAGAATTCGAAGGTTTTGTTTTACCTTTGCACTCTTATCACGCTCGGGAAACATTGGGTCAAGGTATACAACCTCTGGAGGCGGGCAAAGCTCTCCAATATGCTCCACCGTATTTTGTATGTGTAACGTGATTCGATTGCAGACGCGGGCTGTTTGTGGGGCAAGAGCAGCTCTTTTCAGCCCGTCTGCCAGCAATGCCCCAATAAAATGGTTTTGTTCAAAAACATCCACCTTGCATCCTGCTGCGGCGAGCAGAAAGGCATCCCTTCCCAGTCCTCCTGTCGCATCCACCACTGTAGCCGGTATCTTTTTTCTGATTTTTATCGCTTGTATCAATAATTCCTTGTGGGGATTTTTCACTCTGCGAAGGTTTCCGGGGGTTGTGAAATCGACCCGAAGAGAAGACGGTTTTTTATTGTTTTCTTCATGAGCTATTAATTCCAGATGATTGGGCGTTAGATTGAAAAAGACTTGATACCCTCGTGGGTCACTGATAAGTGGAATGTTGAGTAAGTCTGCCAACTGTTGTGCATGGCCGCTGATAACTGAGGGATCTGCAAAGAGGGCAAGGGGAAATTTGTAAGCCATTTCTAGATGGTGCTCAGGGCGAATGGAGTTGTTAATTGCCTTTTGATTATGCTCACTGTAACATAAAAACATATAATTATAAAAGAAAGAGGTCCAGGAGGGATAGGTTGCTTCATGAGTGAGAAAAATCCAAAAGTCATTGCTGTTATACCGGCACGTTATCGTTCAAACCGTTTTAAAGGGAAGCCGTTGGCACTTATTGACGGAAAACCAATGATTCAGCATGTTGTCGAACGTGCCGGAAAAGTACGACTCCTCAGCAGGGTTGTTGTGGCCACTGATGATCATCGTATTGCTGAAACTGTGGCCGGTTTTGGCGGGGAATACGTGCTGACAAGAGATGATCACGTAACCGGGACGGATAGGCTTGCAGAGGCCGTTGAACTGATGAATATAGATGAACAGGATGTTATTGTAAACATTCAAGGCGATCAACCTTTGTTTCCTGAAGAAATTATAGAACAGGTTGCAGCTCCTCTTCTTGAAGATCCGGCTCTTCCAATGTCGACGCTTATTTATAAGATCGTGAGGCCTGAAGAAATAGATGATCCCAACCATGTGAAGACAGTTTTTGATTGTCATCGTAATGCGCTTTATTTTTCGCGTTCTCCCATCCCTTTTCAAAGAAATCCAGAGGAAAAGGAACAGCCTACCTATTACAAGCACTTAGGAATTTATGCCTATCGTAAAGGTTTTCTTGTTACCTTTGTTGGGCTCCCTGAAGGTGAGTGGGAAAAATTTGAAAAGTTGGAACAACTTCGGGCATTGGAATTTGGATACACAATCAGGGTCATTTTAACTGAACACGACTCTGTAGAAGTGGATACCCCTGAGGATGTAAAAAGAGTTGAGCAATTGCTGAGGCAACCCTCGTAAATCGTGCAACGCGGACGGGATGAAACGCAATGGATATACATAAAGTGAGAGACAAAAATCAATCGGCTGTTACCTGTTCAGAGAAAAAGTAGGTTTTTATATCCTTCAATCGATAATTTGTATGAGCAAAGAAATACGTGATGCCTGAACCATGTGAAATAGCAAGGCAGCTGCAAAATCTTACCGGAACGAGCTTTGCTGCCCTGGATTTTTTACCGGGAGCTAATTTAGCGGAAAAAGTAACAGCGCTGATGCTGGAAAGAACTATTGCGCATCAAAATCCTGAATTGGCCGCCACCTACAACAGTTTTCAGGATTTAGTAACGTCTATTGATGTAAGCAACCTCAAGGTAGTGGCTTTGGGAGGGGGCACAGGATTATCCAATATTATCGGCGGTGATTCCAAGCAGCATTCGTGGAAGGAAACGCCTTTTACAGGCATGAAGGAAGTTTTTGCCAAGCTTCACTCGGTTGTTTGCGTCACCGATGACGGCGGGTCCACCGGTGAGCTACTGAAGGATCTACCCCTTATTGCCCTTGGCGACCTGCGGCATGTACTTCTTTCAGCGGTTCGAAACGATGCGCTGATCAAACGGTACCAGTTAGATGATAGAACCGCTCTTAAGGTCGCTCAAGCATTGCATGCAATTTTTAATTATCGATTTATTTCCCGCCCGCATTCTTCGACGGAACTTCTTACCGATACCGGGGCGGATCTTGGCATCCTTCCTGTAGCACTGCGAAACTTTTTTTATGATTTGAGCAAACAGCTCTTTAACGATGAGCGGCTTGCTCCCACACTCTATAGGCCTCAATGTTTGGGAAACCTGCTCCTTGCTGCGGCTATTTATAAAAAGCTGGACCCACAATTGACTGCCGGCGACCTTATAGCCTCTCACCAAGTAGTACGTACTGCTACCATTCGTGGGCTCGCACAAATAGAACATTTTATCGGCACCCGAAAAAACAGTGTTTTTCCCTGTACGACTACCTCGTCGCAATTACAGATTCTCTATGACAATGGGGTGTTGGTGACCAGTGAATATAAGTCAGGCCACGCCCAGCGAGGCTATCCCGTGGACAGGGTTTTGATGGAATTCAGCAGAAATCCTTATTTTCAGCCGGAGGTTGAACAGCTCATAGCCTCCGCCGATATCATCGTTTTTGCACCAGGTAGTTTGTACACTTCTATTATCCCCATTTTGCAGGTTCCGGGTCTAGCTGATGCTATTCGGCACAACCACTCTGCGTTAAAATTACTTGTGGCAAATATTTGGGTGCAGAAAGGAGAGACTGATACGGCACGTGATTCGCCTGATAGAAAATTCTATGTTTCAGATCTTATCCGTGCATATCACCGAAATATACCCGGCGGGGTCAAAGGATTGTTCACCTCCGTTTTAGGGCTAAATATGCGAGAGGTTCCCGGTTCTACTCTACAGCGCTACGCCCTTGAGGATAAAGAACCCATTTATTTTGATCGACACGGGGTCGAAGCCTTGGGTTTTAGAACGGTTGCCGCCCGTATTTATTCTGATACGCAATTACAGAACCGGGGTGTAATTCAACATGATCCAGCCGCCCTGGCAGGTGCAATTAAAACCCTGTGGGCCTTAAAAACTTCAGAATTTCTGGATGGTGCTCCAGTGTCATCGGCCTTGCCGACAGCTGACTTTTTCTGTCCTGGCAAGTATCCTGTAAAGCAAATTCCCTGTCACCGGTACGAAAAGATTCAAGCGTTAATGCATTTTTTAAGCACCGAGACCCTTACCAGCCATTCCTCTTTGCCTCAAAAAATGGAAGAAGCGCAGAGGCGTCGGCTACTAGATCGTTTGGTGGAACTTACTTGGTTACATCCGGATATATTATTTGATCATCTTAAGTATTTTAGGGGCATAACATTGATTGCTGAAGACTGCTGGAAAAGAAGTCAGCAGTGGGACAATGTATTTTCTTTTTATGACCCGGTTGACCGGAAAATAAAAATTCGCCAGGACCAAACCGAAAACCTGAATAGTTTTGAGGTGGTTTTCCTTATTGCCCTGGGGCAGTCTCTTTTAGGTAATTATGCGCAGACAAAAGAGATGGTGACTGTCTCCCATGATAGCCATACAGTAGGGAAGATGTATAAACTGCAGCTTCGTGAACGTGATCAGCTGAAAAGTTACTTATCGTTTGAGCAGATTTCTACCTATCTCGAGTTTTGCAAAATGCAACCTGCACAGCATTCTGAAAGCATATTTACCCGGATGCTTAATTTTGACGAAGGATTTACCCCACCAGGTCTTTTTTTTGGGCTCTTTTATGCCTGGTACCTTGATAATCGTTTTGCGCCGCATATAGAATATAAGATGTCAATCATGAAAAATGATATATCCGATCTTATTCCAGAACAGATTCGTACCCATTTTTGCCGTGAAACGACCATTACTTTTTTTAGAGAACAGGTTTTCAGACATACGCTTCCATTTTCTACTCATCAACAGAAAAAGGGAAAACTATGATTTTTTGGATCTGTTTCAGTTTTGCCCTGAGTATATACCTGATTTTTACACTCATTTATTATGTAGTGAAAATAAGACCTAATACTATGAAAAAGGAAAATAAATCAGTCAAGGATGGAGTGAATGTTATCGACGAGAGCGGCGATAATGAGCGAAAACATGAACTCGATTACTTCTTGGCTGATTGGCGATTTCCGTTTAATGCGATTGTTGATCCGGTGTTGATCCTTGATGAACATCTAAGAGTGGTAAAGGCTAACAAGGCTGCAATTGAACTCCTTTCCGTAGACGGGACGGATATCCGAGGGAAGTATTGTTATAAACTTTTTGCAGATACACATGAGCCCTGCAAGTTTTGCCCGATTCCTGTAGTAAAAAAGGAAAGACAGTCTATTAATCAAGAGGTGAAGCATTCCTATTTAGGCAGGGTTTATTCCGTAACGTGTACACCTATACTTAACCAACTAGAGATAATCGGCTATATTTATTCGATAAAGGATATAAGTCATCAGCGCCAGTTGGAAAAGCAATTGGTTCAAGCGCATAAGATGGATGCAATAGCTACATTGGCCGGCGGTATAGCACACGATTTTAATAATATCCTGGGCGCTATTCTTGGTAATGCCGATCTTTTACTCTACAGGCTGCCGCAAGAAGGCACTACTGCTAATTTGGATGCTTCGCCTGGACAAATTACCATTGGAGAAATTGTTGAGCATGTTGATTCCATTAAACGGGCCGGCAACAGAGCGAAGGAGCTTGTCACTCAGATACTTGCTTTCAGTCGCCAATCAGCAGTTAAGAGAAAAAATTTTGATATTACCCCATTAATTAAAGAATCCTGTAAATTGCTGCGCTCTTCACTGCCTTCCACCATTGAATTAAAGGTTTCGGTTGCAAGTAATATTGGTCCTATTATGGCTGATCCCGGCCAGGTGCAACAGGTGTTAATGAACCTCGGCAATAATGCTGCCCAGTCCCTGGAAAATAATGTGGGGACAATTGAGATTAGTCTTCGGGAGATTGAGGCCGGCAGGGCAGAGCAGAATCGTTACCCGAATCTGGAACCCGGACGATATGTGGTTCTGACGGTAAAGGATAATGGAAAGGGTATTTCGGAAAATGATTTGCAGCGTATCTTTGATCCTTTTTTTACCACCCGTTCTGTGGGAGATGGGACTGGAATGGGATTGGCCGTGCTCCATGGGATAATTTTGGCTCATGATGGTATTATTGATGTTAAATCTACACTGGGAAAAGGAACTGCGTTCACGGTTTTTTTCCCTCGTTCCATCCAAGAGAGCGCCCTTGAAGAGCAGGTGACGGCAAATATGCCGAGTGGTTCAGAGACGATTCTTTTTGTCGACGATGAGCAAGAGATTGTCACCATGCGGACACGGATGCTCGAATATTTGGGGTACACAGTCTTGTCGGCAACCAAACCGGAAACGGCTTTAGAGTATTTTGCTGAAGGAAAGAATAAAATTGATCTTTTGATCACTGACCATACCATGCCGAGGATGACAGGTCTGCAGCTTGCAAAAGCTGCCTTGGAATACGATAAAGAGTTACCGATAATTCTGTGTTCCGGCTATAGTGATCCGATTACCCCTGAAGAAGCTCAGGATGCAGGTATACGGCGTTTTCTTGCGAAGCCACTGGACATGCGTCTTTTGGCCATCGCTATTCGAGAAATATTACCTAGCAAGCCAAAGGAAGAAGTATGAGAGTATTAGTTATAGACGATGATCAGCAGATGCGGAAATTGCTGCGCCAGGTCATGGAGTGGGCCGGGTATGAGGTGATGGAGGCTGAAGATGGTCGGGCCGGCATGAAGATGCAGCAACAAATACAGGCAGACCTCGTTATAACTGATTTAATCATGCCGGAACAGGAAGGTTTGGAAACCATCACTGCATTGAAAAATCTATATCCTTCCGTCCGTATTATAGCCATCTCCGGTGGGGGCCGTATTGGGCCGGAGGCCTATCTCCCAGCAGCTAAAGAGCTTGGAGCCGACAGAGTATTCTCCAAGCCGTTTGATGTAAAAGAGTTGGCGCAGACCGTAAAGGAGTTGCTTGAAAATGGATAATCAGCCATATGCCCTAGTGGTAGATAACAGTCCGGTAATACGAAGAATAGTCAGTTCTGTGCTGGAAAAAGAAGGCTGGTTGGTGCAGACCGCTGAAAATGGTCTTGAAGCCTTGGATTTTATCGCTTCACGTCGTCCTGATATTATTTTTACAGATCTGATTATGCCCAAGATCGATGGCGAAAAACTTTCCTATATCATCCGTAGTACCCCGGAGTTGAAGCATATTTTTCTGGTTATTCTCTCCGGTGTGGCCATGGAAGACGATGATCATACTGCTAAGCTGGGAGCTGACGTTTGTATTGCCAAAGGGCCTGCGGCAACAATGCGGGACCATATTCTCGTGGCTCTGGGGAAATTTGAGTCAGGAATTCGTAACGAAGGAAATATAGAGGGGATGGAAAACCTCTACCCAAGAGAGGTGACCAGAGAGCTGCTGGTCAGTAAACGACATAGGGACGTTATCTTGGCAAACATGACCGAAGGCGTGGTTGAACTTAACCATGAGGGCCGGATCGTGATGGCAAACGGTGCAGCCATAAAACTTTTCGGGATTGATGAGGCAAAGTTGCTCAGCCATCGTGTCTATACGATGTTTCCTCTAGAAGAACAGCAAATTGTAAAAAAATGGATTGCCTCGCTGGTGCCTTCTAGAGATTTGGCTCCATTGGTTTTTGACTATGACAAACCTGTAGAGTTGCAAGGGCAACTTGTTATTATAAATTTTGTGCCTGTAGCAGAAGATGATACGGTTTTTATCATAGTTATTCTCAAGGATATCACACCTCATAAGCTCCTGGAAAAGAAACAGAGAAAACTGGAAAAGGAATTACATCGAATTCAGAAAATTGATGCAATGTCAGTAATGGCTAGTGGTATTGCCCATGATTTCAACAACTTGCTAACTGTGATAAACGGCAATGTCGAAATGTCTCGATTTTTGAATAAGGAGAAGCAGGTTGATGGGTTGTTAAAAGAAGCCGGCAAGGCATTGCAGTTAACGGTTCAGCTTATCCGCAAATTCACTACGTTTTCAGATAATTACTTACCGCAAACAAAAAAGGTGAATTTAAGCGAATTGGTGACAGAGACCCTTGAGCATGAACTTGCCGATACTCATATTTTTTTAGAAATAGATGACAAGAGTAGGGATGCATCGATAAAACTGGACGCTGCTCTTATTCATCAGGTGTTGACCAATCTGACCAGCAATGCGGTTGACGCAATGAATGGGCAGGGTACCATTCAGGTGGCCATAGAGTTGGTAGATGGTGAAATCGAAGCAGGGCAGACCGGACAACCTCTGCCTGCCTGCGAACTGGTCCGGATTACTTTTAAAGACAATGGGCCCGGCATTGCTCCGGAAATTTTGGATCATGTGTTCGATCCCTATTTTTCAACCAAAAAAAAAGGCTCCCAGAAGGGCATGGGGCTTGGTCTGACTATTGTTCATTCCACTGTTAAGAAACATCGAGGCATGGTCTGGGTCGAATCGCAACCAGGGCTGGGGTGTACGGTTCATATGTATCTGCCAATAACCGAAGCGCCAGTTACCAGCGAGGCAATATTTGCAGAACACCTTGCCAGGCAGCCTCGGGTTCTAGTCATGGACGATGATGAGATGATGCGAATCATCAATCAAAAAATGTTTCAACACTACAATTGCAATGTTAGTTTGGCTTCAAGTGGTGAAGAGGCGCTGCTCCTTTTTCGCAAAGCTGAAAAAGAAGAAGCTGGATTTGATCTGACCCTGCTTGACTTAAGGGTCAATGAAGGAATGGGGGGCGTGGAGGCATCTGAAAAAATTTTTGAGAGCAACCCTGAAGCAAAGATTATTTTAATCAGTGGAGATGCCGGTAATGAAGTCATTCTCAACTATAAAGAATATGGGTTTGTTGCAGCCCTCACCAAACCCTTTTCCATTGATACAGTGGAGTCTGTTGTCCAGCATTTTCTGCGCCAGGAGAACAGCTGAGGAGTCTGCTTGCTGCAGGTGAATGGCTGTCTTTTTCTAACGATTTTAATTCATAGATAGTATGTATCTTGCGCAAAAAGCAACTCCCCATGGAGTTTACCACGTTTTACGACAATCATTTTGGGATGGCAGTGTCTACAGGTCTCGGGATGTGATTGAATTGGGGCGTAACCCGGAAAAGTTCATTGTTTATTCAGGGGATGTTCATTACCAACTCGCAAGCATCATTTACGACGCATTGGAAGAAAAGGGCGTGGAGGTCGATGAAGATGAACTGGAGGACCTTTTTTTTCCATTTCTTGATCCCTACGTAAGGTATAAATTAGAACCGTTTCGCAACCGCCATAAATACAGAAAGTGGCAATCCATGGGCGAAGATGAGCGATTACGGGTGATTGCCGAAACGCATTTCCTGGATAAACGAAGGATTCATTTTCTTCGTTTTGGTCACTGCACTACGGAAATTGTAGATAAATCGCCTCCACTCTACAAAGTTCTGCTCAATAAGTCCCGGGATGAGATTGAGCAGCTGATCATGAAGCGTGAAATGGATCTGCAGCCCCGAGAATTTAAAAATTATTTGTTTTCCATCTTTGATCTGCAGCGTTTTTTTATTGCTCGGTATGCTCGTACAATTCCCAGTACCCTTGATCAGGAACAAGTGGATGAATATTTCCTCAGGGAATATTGCCGTTTGGATCAGGACCTCCGGTTTTGGGCGGGGTATAACAGAAAGGGTCGCACCCCCAAATATTTGCTGCGCTACCTGTTTATGTATTTTGATATGGCACATGATGGGGATCTCTCATGGAATGCCATGGGGCAGCGGTTTCGAAGGGCACGAAGGGCTTATCGTCCACCTGTCTCCGCGGAAAAAATGACTGTATCTCAAGCTGTAGCTGTTTTTGGGGTGAGCCATGAACAGATAGCAGCAATGACGAAAAAACAATTGACCAGTCTTTATCGAAAGAAGGCCCATTCCATGCATCCGGACAAAGGCGGTGATCATGATCAGTTTGTCCGTTTAACAGCGGCTTATAATGAGCTGCTGCATTCTCGTCCATGAGCCTTTTCTTCTCCAACAAAAACACCGATCTGCAGTCGGTGTTACACATTATTTTTCCTCTCTTTCAAAAGTATAAAATACGCCTTTTCACAGGATTTTTTGCTCTGGTCTGTGTGGACCTTATCCAGCTGGTCATACCAAAATTTATTAAGCACGGTGTTGATTCTCTAGCTCAAAAAAGTGCTACATCAACCTCTTTATTGTGGTTAGGGATTATAATTATCAGTGCGGCGGCATGTGTCGTTCTTCTCAGGTTTTGGTGGCGACTCCTTATCATTGGTTTTTCACGAATTCTTGAAAAAGATATTAGAGACAGGCTGTTTTCCCATATTGTAAAGATGGATCAGCCCTTTTTTGAACGTTGGAAAACCGGTGACTTGATGGCCCATGCAAGTAATGATTTGAATGCTATTCAAATGGCTTGCGGCATGGGACTGGTGGCTGCTGTTGATGCACTGGTGCTGACCAGTGTGGGCATTGGGTTTATGGTTTCAATCAGTCCCAGGCTTACCCTGTTTGCGCTCATGCCTATGCCGCTTTTGGCTATTTGTACAAGAATCTTATCGGCAAGATTGCACACCCGTTTTAATTTGGTGCAGGAGCAATTTGCTCTTATTACCGAATTTGCCCGTACCACGCTTTCCTCCATCCAGCTCATCCAGGCTTACACTCTAGAAAAGATGCAAAAGCAAGGGTTTGCTCGGCTTGGAAAAAAATATGTAAAAAGCAACCTTAATGTTGCCGTCATCCAGGGGGCGCTGTTTCCTGCATCGACCTTGATCGGCAATATCGGGATGCTGCTTGTTTTGTATAACGGCGGAATTCTGGTTATGACAGAGGTTATCACCATTGGTGAATTCGTGGCCTTTATAACCTATATGTATATGTTGATATGGCCTATGATGGCTGTCGGCTGGGTGGCAAATATTATCCAAAGGGGCATGACTTCTTTAAGAAGAATTTACCGTCTGCTCAATGAGCAACCAATAGTAATTGGCGGAACAGGAACTTTTCCGGCTAATCAAATTTCTCTGCATTTTTCCTGTCGTCATCTCAGCTTTTGCTATCCTGAAACGCAACGAAAGATTCTCACAGACATTTCTTTGGAGATTGAGCCGGGTCATTTGGCTATCACCGGCAGGACAGGATCGGGCAAATCCACTTTATGTAAATTACTGCTTCGCATGTACCCGGTTGAACGAGGATGTCTTTTGTGTAACCAAATTGACGTCAATGATCTGGCAGTTAACGAAATACGAAAATACATTGCCTATTTGCCCCAGGAAACAACCCTTTTTTCAGAAACTATTGCCCATAATATTGCTTTTGGAAAACCAGGGGCGAGCCGGCTTGAAATAGAGGAAGCAGCTCGCGCTGCGGCCATTCACGAGGAGATTTTGCAGTTACCGGAAGGGTATGCCACCCTTATCGGCGAAAGGGGGGTGAGGCTTTCCGGCGGTCAGCGGCAACGTTTGGCCCTTGCCAGAGCGCTTGTTTGTAAGCGCTCCCTGCTTATAATCGATGATGGTTTAAATGCAATAGATGTTGAGACCGAACAACAGGTCCTGCAAAATCTGGTTTCTTCAAAAAACTATCAGTCAATAATTATAGTTTCGCATCGGATTAATGTTCTGCAACTGGCTGACAATATAATTATTCTCGACCAGGGAGAAGTGGCCGCTCAAGGTAATCACAGCCAATTACAAGAGCATCCTTTTTATAGAGCAATGGTGGAAAAACAACAGACAGATGCGTAACTACGGCTATTCAGAAGAGGGACACCAGGGTAACATCAAAGATGTGCACCTCTGGCGTCGCATTCTCACCTACTGCCGGCAACATGCGAAGGCCTTGTGGAGTGCTATAGCCCTGTCATTGCTTATTACCGTAGCGAGCCTTATGCTGCCCAAGTTGATGCAGGTTGCCATTGACAATTTTATTGCGCCGCAAACCAGCCTGGATCTGTCGCAACGCCTTGAAGGGTTGCGTAACATTATCATCGGCTACGGGATACTTGTCGGGATCGTTTTTTGTGGAGGATTCACCCAGGTAGTACTGCTTGAATGGGCGGGGCAGTCGATAATGGATCATGTGCGGCAAAAACTCTTTGCTCACATTCTTACCCTGGACATGTATTTTTTTCATGAACAGAGGGTGGGGCAGTTGGTGACCAGGTTAACCAATGATGTTCAAAATATGCATGAAATGTTCACCTCGGTGATGGTCACTCTGTTTAATGATGTCCTCAAGCTGTTTGGTATTTTTTGTCTTCTTTACTACATGAACGGCAGGCTCGCCCTGCTTATGACTGTCTTTATCCCTTTGGCATTTTGGTTAACGTTCTATTTTTCCCGCATAGCCCGAGAAAAGTTTCGTAAAATACGTACTCAAGTCGCCGTGTTGAATGGGTTTCTTGCGGAATCGCTCACCGCGATAAATATTATACAGGTTTTTAACCGTCAACAAACAAGCCGGCAAAAATATTTCGAGCATACCAGTGAATATTTGAAAAAAAATATTGAACAGGTTCGCTTGTTCGCCAAATTTATGCCGCTGACAGACTTTATGAACTCGACTGCAGTGGCTTTAATTCTCTGGTATGGTGGTGGTGAAATCATCCGTAGCCAGTTGAGCCTTGGTGAGCTCGTTGCTTTTCTTTCTTATATGCGACTTTTTTTTCAACCATTGCGTGAACTATCCCAAAAATATTCAATTGTTCAGTCAGCAATGGCCTCAGCCGAACGGATTTTTCAATTACTTGATACCTCTCCACGTTTGAAGGACATAGATTGGAGCGCTCAGGGCGCGCAGCATCCCATTGACGGTGATATTCAATTTGATGGGATATGGTTTGGATATAATCAAGAAGTACCGGTCCTTAAAGGAATTGATCTGAATATCAAGTCCGGAGAATCTGTTGCCTTGGTTGGGGCCACCGGATCAGGAAAATCAACCATGATTCACTTACTGGCAAGGTTTTACGACCCGGATCAGGGCACAATCAGGATCCAGGAAACCGATGTGCGAGATTTTCCGCTAAAGGAACTGCGGAACCATATCGGCATTATCATGCAGGATATCTTTATTTTTCCGGATACGGTCCTTGCTAATATCATCCTTGATCAGCCTCTTGATCAGGATAAATTACGGGCTATTCTAAACCAGACCGGGCTCCAGTCATTTATTGATAAGCTACCTAAAGGTTTAGAGACGGTTATCGGTGAGGATGTGAAGGATTTATCAGTAGGGGAGAAACAACTGCTTTCTTTTGTGCGTGCCTTGTATCGTGATCCGACTATCCTTGTTTTGGACGAGGCAACGTCCTCTATCGATGTTGAATCGGAAAAGATGCTCGAACATGCCGTTGCGGCGTCGTTCAGAGGTCGAACCTCTTTCATTATAGCTCATCGTCTTTCTACAATAAGAAAAGTTGATCGTATTATCGTTATTGACAACGGCATTATTGTTGAGCAGGGCACCCACGACCAATTGATGGCTAGTGACTCGGTCTATAGAAAATTTGTCAATTTTGATTTACAAAAACAGCCGTTCCCGTCCTAGCCCGGAATTCTCATCGGTTCAATGGTGACCTACTTATTTCACCTGCTTTTCATCCTTATGCTGGAGCACAAAACGAACCATTTGACTAGGGGTTAGTTTTATCGAGGAAGGGCCGGACCTGATATAAAACTCTTCGTTTTTACCAATTTTTAAAAATACGGGGGAGGTGGCTGGGAGGACCTCTATCATCATTACCTGCTTTTGCTCTATATTCAACAATGAAAAAGCAGTATACGATGCAAACTCGGCACCAATGTGATGGTTAATAAGATTCTTTATATGGAGGAGAACTTTATCATCATTTTCAAAAATATCTGCTTTTAAGCCGAGCAGCTCCCCGCTATCATCTACTCCTAACAACAGGGTTCCCCCCTGGCTATTAAGAAAGGCGGTTACAGCCTTGAGCCAGGCAAATTCAATTTCCTTCCCTTGCTTCCCTGTCTTCAGATTGGTTCGGATTGTTGATTTGAACTCAACGGTTGCGCCTTCGCCGGCAGCGAGGTATTGACGAAGTCGATCTTCTTCGGTTGGGGGAACTTCCTCAAATCGAAACAATCCAGTTTTCCATATAATGAAAAATAAGAGCAAGGCAGCCGTAAAGGCAATGCCGATATCAAAGAAGTCTATGGTGAAAAGTGAAGTCTCAAAAGAGCCTAACAAGGCCTCATCATTTGAGATTACCCCTATCCATAAAAAAGGCTGTTCTGGAAAAAGAGGCTGAAAAGAAGCTATCCATTGATTGTTGTTTTCCTGCAGTTCCATTGGGCGAGAGACCGGCGTACCATCTTGTTTCCAACTTTCTATGATTTTTGGTAAAGCCGTTACTGCCCCTGCAAGATGATCGTTCTCAATGGTAGAAGTACCGGCGACAGACTGCTCGGTGATAAAGTAGTTGTTTTGGGTATTGACCAGGAAAAGTACTGATGCCTTTTTCTTGTTGATGGTCTTTAAGAGAAGCTCTATTTCATCGAGGTATATGTCTATGGCAAATACATGTTGTTTCGCTTTTTTTTCTTCGTGTGTCCAGGAAACAGAAGCGGTGATACCTTTTTTTTTGGACTGGTAAAAGGTATAGATATTTGAAAGAAAGATTTCAGACTCGGATGGGTCTTGGCGAAACCAAGGACGGCTGCGCGGGTCATAGGTAGTCGTCTCATGCCATTTTCGAATCGATTTATCCGGTGCAGACCATTCTGCAAACTCCATTTCAGCCTTGTCCTGACGAAGTTTTGTCAACCGGGTGATGAGATGTGGGGTTTGGTTGATGAGCAAATATTCATCACCCTGGTCGTTGGCGAAAATGATACCGTTTAAATGATCCTGGTGATCCACAAGGGGCATAAATTTTTTGTTGAGATCTATAGCGTCATCTGTGTCAAGTACGCCGTTCTTTCCCCAGTCCCTGACAATATTTAGTTTGTTGGTTACGCCGGAAAAAAAAGATCTGATTTCTGCAAGCTCTGATTCACCCGTTGTCTGGATAAGGCCGTTTTTAATGGTTTGTTTAACCTTGTAGTATTGGAAGATGTTGATTCCAATGAATATTATAAGGAAACCTGCAATAGGAACTATAAATGGCAGAGCTTTACGTATATTCTTCATTCTTTATTGACCGGAACAGAAGGTGTTTGGATTCAATGAATGCGGTGACGAATTTGATGCATTTGTAAGTGGCTACCGATTATAAAGATTTTTGTAGAAAGGCACCCAATGTTCAATCATTTTTTTCAAAGAGCCGTTTTGTTGACAAGTAGCAAGGAAGTTGTTTGCTGTCTGGAGTAACCGGGTATCTTCCTTTCTTACTGCCCAGGCTATTTGTTCGCGGGTCATTGGCTGTAAAATTGGAACCAGGCCCTTTTCCGCGTAAATCGAACCATAGTAGAGATTACCGGGTAGGTCATACACAAAGGCATCAATATCATGGTCGAGAAGTGACTGGACTGCTTTTCGGGATGAAATAAACTGGTGACGTTTTCCTTTGGCTTTATTTTTTTCTATCAAGAGGTCGCCGGTGGTTCCCTTGACAGTACCTACTTTTACCGTCTGATTAAGAAGTGATGCAAGGCCATTACTGAATTTGTTTGCTTGACTGCGGTGAACAAGTGAGATTTGTCCGGTCGCCATATACGGTTTACAGAAGTCGATCCGATACTGGCGTGCACGAGTCATGGTCATTGCCGACATAATGATGTCTGTTTTTCCTGTGAGCAGGCTTGGGATCTGATCCTGCCATTTAAGCGGAATGAATTTGAGCTGTTTCCCGGAGAAATCAGCAAGCCCTCTGGCTAATTCAGCTTCAAGTCCGACTATTTCGCCTTTACTGCGGAAGGCCATGGGAGGAGAGTTGGTAGATATGCCGACTTTTAAAATCCGAGTGGAAGGTTTTGCTGAAGATTCGCTGTCTGTTGCTAACTGGCTGCAGCCCGAAAGCAGCAAGAAACACGTAACGAACACTGAAAAAACGGCGCTGTTGTTCATAAGATTCTGTTTACCTTGTTTTACCTTTGATGACTCTGCCTCTGGAAATGAAAGAAATACCCTGCTGCATTTTGGTACCAATCATAATGGATTCAATTATTGGTTCTGTTATGCCGGTTTCTGCATTCCAGGTAACCAGGAATTTGGCTCCAGACCCACCTTTTGATTCAGATTCTTCAACTATATACCTGGTGGAGCCAAGCGGACCGATAGTAAGTGGTTCGGGGAGATAGTTGCTCAGTAATTTGCCGGTTGAGTCGTAATAATCAACACTGAGCAAGGTGAGCTTATGGTCAGGGTCTGTATTGCGTATGGACAGGGTGGCGGTGAGGAGAAAAGGTTTGTTTTTAAATCGCTCATCAGCATAAATATGAGAATAGAGCGGAACATATACCGTCTGCTCCAACCAGAGATCAAGGTTGTTTGCAGAAGCGGTACTGTTTGATGAAAAGAGGAGCAAGGTGCTGAGTATGCTCGCAACAAGGGAGGCCATGTTTTTCATTGAACGTTTTCCTGAAGTGTAGATTTGTTGATTGCTCGGAGTGTATCAGCTATCTCCAGACTTAGTTGACTGAGAGATTCGGATGCACATTGCACATAACTGTCATAGTCCTCTTTTGTGTTTGCGAGTGTTGTTGAGAAATCAGCACGGTTGAGATTTTTTTAACCCCGGGGCGTTTATCGTCCAGTTTGCGTGGAGGGTGAATTGTTCGTTTAATGATGAAAAATGCTGGATTTCGACCTCAACCCAATAACAATTGTATAACCATTCAGCGAAAATCTGAAAACAGTCAATCTACCCCAAGCTAAGCTGTTTAGCGGTACTAAAAATGTTCAACAGTATACCGAATAGCTATACATCGGTGCAATGGGTGAGCAGATAGTGGCGATTTGGAGTGTTGCTCAATAGTTACGAAAAAACTACTTAATCGATGGATGAAATGCAACCTTTTCCAGGTGTTGTGTCTCCTGCGCGCCCGTGCCGTTGTGCGAAGGCCAAGAATGATGATGAGAGAACTGCTTGCAGCAAGTAACAATAATGGCAGGAGCACTGAAAACGTCTATTGCATAGCTGAGCGCCAATTCTAAAACAATGAACAGGGCGCAGGAAAAAGTGGAGATTGTCATCATCCGGATAAAATATTACGGGCAAAGTTTTCTGCGATAGCAGCAGCAAGTGTCAACAAGGCTATAACCATGACAATGAAGGGTGTGCGCGCTGCGCCAATGACAAAATCCACATCAGGCAACACCGGCAGCTGGTTGTATCGAGAGGAGAGATTGCGGATTTCAACGGCCGGGACTGCTTGTTGGTCACTCATGATTCAGGTCAACGAGATCCTGTTTGGCAGGCTGGTGCAGGAAGCAGCTCCCTGGCAAGATGCACGTGAAGTAGCAGTCTGTTTTGGTTGTAATTAGTCGGGTTTCTTAATAAAAGAAAAGTGAGGCAGATTGTCGAGTTTTGACGGACGCGTCAAGGGGGGGGGTATTTTTGGTCTGTGTTTGGCTGCAAAAAACCCGCAGGCTGACAAAAAAAAATTCAGCCTGCGAGAAGGAGTTAATCGGCGGGATAGAAATATTCTTTTTCTGCACCGCATTTTGGGCAGACCCAATCATCAGGTAGATCCGCAAAGGCAGTGCCTCCAGGGATACCGCTATCGGCATCTCCTTCCTCTGGATCATAAATATAGCCACATGGACATTCCATTTTTTCCATTTTTTATCTCCTGTAATTTACGGGTACTCTGTGAAAAGCAATTTGTATTTTACTTCCCAGAGAAAAAAAGATACTTTTTTTAAATCGGCTTTTCAAGAAAAAGACGTTGTTATCTTTATCGACATACTAAAAAATGAATAACAATCGCTAATGTTACAATGTTGAGGTTGACATGTAGGAAGGTTTATGTTTTATTTGTAAATTCTGCAAAAAATTTTTATTTGACGTTATCGAGGAGAAGTCGCATGTATGCAATAGTTCGAACCGGTGGAAAACAGTATCAGGTGGAAGCCGGCGATACACTCCGCGTTGAGAAGCTTGAAGGTGAGATTGGTGATACCGTAGAAATCGCGGACGTGCTGCTGGTGGCTGATGGAGAAGCCGTCACCGTAGGACAACCAGTCGTTGATGGTGCGAAGGTCGTTGCTAAAATAGCAGAACAAGGCCGGCACAAAAAAGTCATCGTTTTCAAAAAGAAACGGCGCAAAGGCTACAGCGTAAAGAAAGGCTTTCGTCAACCTTTTACAGCGCTGACCATTGAAGAAATCTCAGCATAATTGTTGATCTAATTCGGAGTATATCTCATGGCACATAAGAAAGCAGGCGGTAGTTCAAGGAACGGTCGTGACAGTGCTGGTCAGCGGCGTGGTGTAAAGCGCTTTGGTGGTCAGGTAGTACGTGCAGGCAGTATTCTGGTTCGCCAGCTCGGCACCAGGATTCATCCTGGTGAAAATGTGGGATGTGGTCGAGACTACACACTCTTTGCCAAGATTGATGGTACTGTTAAGTACGAAACTTTTGGTAAAGATAGAAAGCGCGTTTCAGTGTATCCTGATTGATGCACTCAGCGTCCCTTTGATTAGGGTTATATAGAGCAGCACCACGTTGCATACCGAATCTAAAAGACTCGGCATCAATATAGATATTGGTGCCGGGTCTTTTTTTTTAATTTTATAGATAGTGATCTATGGGTTTTGTTGACGAATCAAAATTTTGGGTAAAAGCGGGTGACGGAGGTAACGGCTGTGTCAGTTTCCGACGTGAAAAATTTGTACCCAAAGGCGGTCCAAATGGTGGTGACGGCGGTAAAGGCGGCAATGTTATTTTGGTTGCCGATAGCCAGCTACGTTCATTGATCGATTTCAAATACCGGTCTCATTTTAAAGCTGAGCGTGGAGTTAATGGTCAGGGGAGTGACCGTCATGGCAAGGGTGGCAAAGACTGTGTGATTAGAGTACCCCTTGGCTCAATCATCAAAGATGGTGAAACCGGTGTCGTTCTCGCCGACCTCACCGTTGCTGAACAGACATTTGTAGCTGCTAAAGGCGGTAAAGGCGGCCTTGGCAATTCACGGTTTGCTTCCTCAACCAACAGGGCACCGCGTAAAGCCACTCCCGGTCAGGAAGGAGAAGAACGTTGGCTGCGAATTGAGTTGAAACTTCTGGCAGATGTTGGACTTATCGGATTGCCCAATGCCGGGAAATCCACCTTGCTGTCCAAGGTGTCAGCTGCAAATCCAAAAATTGCATCCTATCCTTTTACCACCCTTGATCCACAGTTGGGTGTACTGCACTTTCCTTTTACTGAATCATGTATTATTGCTGATATACCAGGCTTGATAGAGGGAGCCCACCAGGGGGTAGGCTTGGGACACCAATTTCTACGTCACATTGAGAGAACCTCCATCCTCTTGCACGTTATTGATATCTCAGTCGATGCAGAACAGATGCTTGCTGATTACTCTACCATTAGAGACGAATTGAGTGCCTATAACGAGGAATTGCTTTCCAGGAAGCAAATTGTTGTGGCAAACAAAGTTGATCTTTTGACTGCTGAGGAACGAATCGCTAAAATTGATCTTCTGGCTCAACAAAATGAGACAGTGTTGTCACTGTCTGCCGAGACTGGAGAAGGGATAGAAGAACTGAAAAGTATGCTTGGGGACCTGCTGGAAAATCAACGTGCAGGTGTTGGTGATGACATTCCAGGTTAGTAGAGAAGAAGGGCTTTTTCTCAGACAGACCCTTTTTGACCAGGCCAAAAGGGTTGTGATTAAAGTCGGCAGTGCTGTCCTCACGAACAGGCATGGTGTTGATCCGGAGATTATTGCAGCGATTGCCCGCCAGATTTCTTTTCTCCAGTCCACCGGCAGGGAGGTTATTCTGGTTAGTTCAGGTGCTGTTGCGGCCGGCAGACAGAAATTGGATATTGCCAAAAAGGTGCATGAAGAATTAAGGATTAAACAGGCCCTTGCTGCGACCGGACAAGGGCTGCTTATGCAGGCATATGAGCAGGCTTTTGCCGAATATCAGCAACAGGTCGCTCAAGTTCTGCTTACTCATGAAGACCTTTCCCATCGCAGTCGGTATTTAAATGTCCGGAACACTATTCTGACTTTGTTTGAGTTCGGGGTTGTGCCGATTATCAATGAAAATGATACAGTTTCCGGCGAGGAACTGCGTTTCAGCGATAATGATACTCTCGGCGCCCTGATTACCAACATGATCGGTGCAGACATGTTTATTATTCTCACCGACGTTGACTGCCTCTATACTGCCAATCCCAGTGATGATAGCAGTGCCATGCCGGTATATACGGTTGCCCATATCGACCCTGATGTTGAGCGAATGGCAGGCCACTCTAAAAGTTTGCTCGGTACCGGGGGCATGCTTGCCAAGATAAATGCCGCCAAGATGGTTGCTGCATGCGGGGGGAGCTCTTTTATTGGGCCGGGGAAAAATATTAACATTCTCCAAGAATTGTTCAGCGGAGAAATGATAGGTACTTTTTTTCTGCCCGCTGAAGAGAGAATCACAAGCAGAAAGCATTGGATTGCCTATGTGCTGCGTCCAGAAGGTACCCTCGTCATTGATCCGGGGGCCTGCAACGCGCTGATGAACAGAGGGCGGAGCTTACTCCCTTCCGGTGTTATAACTGTTATCGGCAATTTCGATATTGGAGCTCCTGTTCAGTGTCAGGACGAAAATGGTGAAATTATAGCTTCCGGATTGAGTAATTACTCATCTTCTGATATTGAACGAATTAAAGGACTGAAAACCTCACATATTCAGCAAGTACTGGGATATAAAGATAACGATGAAATCATTCATCGCGACAACCTGGTACTGAAGCAGCCGTCATAGATCGTAGAGTGATCGAAAAGTGTCTACTTGATATATACCTGTTCTCTATTCCTTTTTTTTTGGTTTTTCAGATAGGAACAGTGCTCTGTAGTGTAGTCCGGACACGCAAATTAACTTATTGTAATTCTGCGAGTATAAAATATTGCTAAATCAAGATTACCGTTACACGGTTTTTAGCTTTATGATTGTTTAACATCAGGCAAACGAAGCCACTTGAAAAGGAGGAAAAATGGAGAGTGTACAGCTTGAAACAGCAATTGTAGAAATTGCACGAAAAGCGCGCGCAGCCTCAAGGAATATGGCATCTTTGCCGACTTCTACCAAAAATACGATATTACTTGATACTGCATCTGCTCTGCAGGCGAGTCAGGATGCAATTATTGCCGAAAATCAAAAGGATCTTGAAGCCGCCAAAGACAAAGGATTGTCCGGTGCAATGCTCGACAGGTTGGCCATTACCGAAAAGGTTATTGCTGATATGGTACAGGGAATTCATGAAATCGCTGCCCTTGAAGATCCTGTTGGTGAAATCCAAGAGATGCGTAAACGCCCCAGTGGTATAAGTGTTGGCCGAATGCGCGTTCCGCTTGGGGTAATATGCATGATTTATGAATCCCGTCCCAATGTTACCATCGATTCTGCTGCTTTATGCCTCAAGGCGGGCAATGTTGTCGTGCTGCGTGGTGGCTCTGAGGCCATTCACTCCAACCTGGCTCTTGCTGGGATCATGCAGGATGTGCTGCAAAAAGCCGGTGTTGATCAGGCTGCCGTACAAGTGTTGCCGTATACTGATCGTACTTGCGTCGATGTGTTACTCCAGCAGGAAGAATACATCGATCTTGTGATCCCCCGTGGCGGGGAAGGCTTGATCCGGGCGGTTACCCAAAAGTCCATGATTCCCGTCTTAAAGCACTATAAAGGGGTTTGTCATGTCTTTATAGACCGCGATGCAGAAGAGGACATGGCCGTATCGATTGTTGTTAACGGCAAAACCCATCGTCCTGGAGTCTGTAATGCGCTTGAAGGCATGCTGATTCACGAAGCATGCGCTACTGAAATGCTCCCTGTTTTGGCTACTGCTTTAAAGGATAAAGGGGTACAGCTTCTTGGCTGTCCCAAAAGCTGCGCCATAAGTGATATTGTCGAGCCAGCAGCAGAAGAGGATTGGGGAAAAGAATTTCTCGACCTTATTTTGGTGGTAAAAATCGTCTCCGATATGGATGAGGCCATGGATTATATCGCAGAACACGGCTCTCTGCATACCGAGACCATCATTACCAATTCCTACCAGCGAAGTCAGCGATTTTTACGAGAGGTCGATGCTTCTGCCGTCATGGTTAATGCCTCTACCAGGTTTAATGACGGTGGGCAATTTGGGCTTGGTGCGGAAATAGGGATTTCAACAACCAAGCTTCACGCATATGGACCCATGGGACTCAAGGAACTAACCACCCAAAAATTTATTGTTTTTGGCCAAGGTGAAATCCGTAGCTGATTACATCAATGACGGTTTTAAACAAACAGAAAGTTGGTCTGTTTGGGGGAACATTTGATCCGGTGCATGACGGTCACGTTGCTGTGGCTCGTCATGTGCTGGCTTATTGCGATATTCAATACATTCTATTTATACCTGCTCCACACCCTCCCCATAAAAAAATAACCTCAGCTTCTTTCACCCAGCGGGTTGACATGCTCAATCTCGCCTTGCAAGGGGAGCAACAAATGAGGGTCTCGCTCATTGAAAATGAGTATCCTGGCCTTTCCTATACCGTACGCACCATCAAAGAATTAAAGCAGCGCCGGCACGATGTAGAATATTATCTTATTATTGGCGCCGATTCATTGGTTGATTTGCCGCAATGGTACAAAGCCAAAGAATTGATTGCACTCGTTCATCTGATTGTCGCAGGCAGAGATAAAGTCGCTATGCCCGCAGTAGAAAAGACCATCACCTCCTTTCATATTCCATATATCAGTTGTGCAACCGGCAATAAATGGGTGCTTAAAAACGGTAATACCATCCAGTACCTCAGTGATCTTGAGTGGCCGGTATCATCTTCCGAACTTCGTCGGCAATTGGCTCAGGGAAAACGGCCCACCATGATTTCACCTGCCGTTTATCGTTATATTGTTGAAAATAAACTCTATTTGCATACAGGTTCATCGTGAAATATATTGCTGATCTGCATATCCACTCTTTGTTTTCAAGGGCAACCAGTAAAGCCAGCAATCTACCGGGATTAGCAGCCTGGGCAGCAGTCAAAGGAATTCAAGTGCTTGGCACAGGTGACTTCACCCATCCCCAATGGTTTGCCCAGATTACAGAGCAATTGGAAGAAGCGGAACCAGGTTTTTTTAAATTACGTCGGAACCACCAATCAGGAGGTGATTATCTGCCGGGAGATTTGCGTCCGCAAATACCGTTAAGCGACATTCGTTTTGTCCTGACTGCTGAAATTAGCTCAATCTATAAAAAGAATGACCGGGTTCGTAAAAATCATAATCTTTTGTTTGCGCCTGATTTAGAGAGCGTACGTCGCCTCAATCGTACCCTTGGTGATATCGGTAATCTGCACTCCGATGGGAGGCCCATATTGGGGCTTGATGCTAAAAATTTATTGGAGATTGTTCTTGAACAAGCACCCCAGGGATTTTTAGTGCCTGCCCACGTGTGGACCCCTTGGTTTTCCCTTTTTGGGTCTAAGTCGGGATTTGACAGAATAGAAGAATGTTTTGAGGAGCTTACTCCTCATATTTTTGCCCTCGAAACGGGTCTTTCCTCTGACCCGGAAATGAACAGAAGAATTTCAGCCCTTGATCGATATACCCTTATTTCTAATTCTGACTGTCATTCCCCGGCCAAGCTAGGCAGAGAAGCCAATATTTTTTCTACTGGTTTTGATTATTTTTCCATGCGTGAAGCGCTCAAGTCTCCAATGGATGAAAAGGGGCACAGGGTTTTTGAGGCAACTGTTGAATTTTACCCTGAAGAGGGAAAATATCACTGCGACGGACATCGAAAATGCAGCGTTTGTTTTGAACCTGGAGAAACCAAGGCAAATCAAGGCCGTTGTCCTGTGTGCAACAGACCGCTTACTGTGGGGGTGTTGAGCCGGGTCTTGGACCTTGCGGATCGTGATAGGCCACTATACAATGAGCATGACCCATTGGTTCACAGTTCTATTCCCCTGCCGGAGGTGCTGAGCGAACTGCTTGGAGTTGGTCCTGCCACTAAAAAAGTTGCTGCTGCCTATGCCAAGTTAATTAATCTCTTTCAATCTGAGTTCTCTCTTTTACTTGACGTCCCCATTGATGATATCGAGCGTAAATCCACTCCACTTATAGGAGAAGCTATTCGTCGTATTAGAGAAAATAAAGTGATCAGAACTCCAGGGTATGATGGAGAGTTCGGCATCATAAAGGTCTTTGCTGAAGGTGAGCGTGACAAATTTGTTGGTCAACTGAGCATGTTTGCACCACTTGTTCGCGCGAAAAAGAAAAGCAAAAAGGTGAAAGCCGCCAAGCCTCAATCTCCAGCAACGACTAACGCTGAAAAAAAAACGGGGCAAAAGCTCAACACTGAGCAGCAGGCAGTGGTTGATGATGCTGCACCTATTGTGGTTGTCAAGGCAGGACCTGGAACAGGCAAAACCCATGCATTAGTGCAACGGGTTGTAAGGATAATTAAAGAACAAGACCAACCATGCACGATTATTTCCTTTACTAATAAAGCCGCAGATGAGGTGCGCGAACGAATTGAACATACCATTGGTCTCTGTCCTGCTTCATTGCAGGTACATACTTTTCATGGGTACTGTCTCTATTGGCTTCGCAAGTATAACCCATCATTGCAACCTGTTGGTCCGGTCAAACGATACCAGATATTACAGACACTCTATCCTGATTTTGAGCCGCGCAAACTCAAACAGCTCGGCCAAGAGATTCTGTCTTCATCTGCTTATCCAGCTCAAAGGGAAAATTATCTAGCATATCTGCATGCCAATGATTGTGTAGATATTGATATGATCATTCCCTTTGCTTTGGAAATACTTAGGGAAAAGGGGGAGGCAGGTAAGGACATGCGAACCCATACCGGCCATTTATTTGTCGATGAATTCCAGGATATTAACCAGGGGCAGTATGATCTGGTCTGTTCTTTGGCTCAAACCTCTCCAGTGTTTATCATCGGAGACCCGGACCAAGCGATCTATGGTTTTCGTGGGGCTGATTCTTCATGGTTTCAACGATTCATTGATGTACACCAGGCCAGTTGCCATCAGCTTGTCCGAAATTACCGCAACAGCAGCACTATTATGGAGGCCGCTGAGCAGGTTATTGGTAAAAACACGGATAGAGCGTTTATTGTACCTATGCAGACCGCTTATAAGAGTACCGGTCGTTTGCATCTTCAACTTTGCACGACCCCTATTCATGAAGCCCGCTGGATAATTGACCAGATAGAAGTCTTGGTAGGAGGCACTTCCCATCGAGAAATAGAGCAAATTGAGATACTGGAGGACGCATCTTTTTCTCTGCGCGATATAGGTATCCTGTTTCGAACATCCAAGCAGATGCAGGTTGTCGGTAAAGCCATGGCAAAGCATGGGATCCCTTTTCAAACCGTCGATCTTAAGGCATTTTATACTCGATCTGAAATGAGGCCGCTTTATTGGGCTATTTTGCTTTTGGCAGGTTTGGCAGACAAGGAACAGCAGCTTTTTTTGTTTGGTCAAGAAAAAGGTGTAGGCGTCAATATGCTCAATACCGTTCGGCACCACCTGTATGATGAAAAGAACAGGGAATCGAGCTTACTTGAGCTTAATCCCTCTTTAGTGGCTCAAGAAAAAATACGTTCAAGGCTGCGTACGTTCCAGTTATTTTTTAGCCGATTGGAACAGCTTGTACGTTCAACCGAGTCTTTGGTAGATGTTATTGGCCGACTTGCATCGTATTATACGTTGGATAAAGAGGGGAGTGATATCGAAAGATTGCAAAAAATGTCGATCAATTATCCGCAGTCTATTCGCGATTACGCTCAGTATCTGTTGCGCTACAGTGATTCCATTATTTATGATGATAAGGCTGAATGTGTTACCCTTTCTACCATGCACGCTGCAAAAGGACTGGAGTATAAGGTCGTTTTTATTGCCGGCGCTGAACAGGGACTTATTCCTTTGCAGCCAAGAGAACAATTGGCAGATGCTGCGCTGATGAATCATGTTGAAGAAGAACGACGATTATTTTACGTGGCCATGACCCGGGCGATCGATATCCTGTATTTTACGCATGTTCGATCAAGAATGTTCTACGGGCAAAAGATGCAAGCAGTTGAACCGTCGCAGTTTATCAGTGAAATACCCACCTCGTCTTTTTCAAAGATAAAAAGCAGTAGGCCGGCCAGCAAAAACAAATCTAGCCGCAACCGACAACTTTCTCTTTTTACATAAAATGAAAGATCAGGCAGAACAGCTTGCGCACCTTGAAGCCGAAGTAACTCAGCTCAAGGAACAAAATGCGCTTCTAGTAAAAAGGGCCAAGCAGGCAGACAGTGCCAGTAAGGCGAAATCAGATTTTCTCGCCATGATCAGTCACGAGATCAGAACTCCTATGAATGGGGTCATTGGCCTGAGTAAACTCCTTTTGGGAACAGAGCTTGAACCTCGGCAGCGGCATTTTGCCGAACTCATACAAGGCTCTGCAGATAGTTTATTATCCCTGATCAACAGCCTGCTTGATTTTAGTAAGATTGAAGCAGATAAAATGATTCTGGATATTGATAAATTTGATATCCATGTTTTGGCGAAGGAATTGGTTGCCCTGTATGCTGTTACCGGAAAACAAAAAGGACTTTCCCTTCAACTTTCACTAGATGAAAATCTGGCCGGCAGTTATCGGGGAGACGCATATCGTCTTCGCCAGATATTGGTTAATCTGCTTGGTAACAGTATTAAATTTACCGATAAAGGAAGTGTATTTCTTAGCATAAAAAAAGAAGGGGTTAACGCAGGTAAAGATATTTTATATTTCACTGTTCGGGATACAGGGATTGGTATTGCTCCAGAGACGGCTGCCTTCCTTTTTCAACCCTTTACCCAGGCGGATGCATCTTCAACCCGCAGATTTGGCGGGACAGGGTTGGGGCTTTCTATCTGTGCAAAATTGGTTAGACTAATGGGAGGGGAAATCGGGGTGAGACCAGCACCTCAAGGCGGCAGCGTTTTTTGGTTTAAAATTACCCTGCAACCAGCCACCGATGCTGTTAAGGACTCTCAGGTCGTAAAGGCACCCTCTACCCAGCTTTTTCCCTCTCCTCACAAACAGCTTCCTCTTCCAAATTTCACGCAGGGAAAAGAAGTCAATCCTATTAAGATCCTTATAGTTGACGACGATAATACAAACAAAATAGTGATGGAAGAGATCTTTCGTTTATCCAAAGCTTCTCTTTTTTTTGCGAGCAACGGTGAGGTTGCGGTTACTATGTGCAAAGAGAGTCGTTTCCATGTTGTTTTTATGGATTGCCAAATGCCGGTAATGGATGGGTTTGAAGCGACTGAAATTATCCTTGGTCAAGGGCAGGGGAAAGAAGGAAAGGACCTACCGGCTATCATAGCCCTGACTGCTGACGCGACTTCGAAGACCAAAGATAAATGTTATGCTGTAGGGATGGTGGATTACCTGGTAAAACCTATCGATTTTCATAAATTGTATATGGTGCTCAGGACATGGCTGCCGGAACTTACTGTACCTGCACTCACAATGGATAGGCAGGAACAAAAAAACAAACAGCAACAGACTAAGCAGCAACGGGCAATTATCAATCAAGCTTCTTTTGACCGGTTAAAGCACCATGTCGGCAATATGGATCACGTTGCACGGGTTTTTGTCAAATCCATGGAGGCTCGGCTTGTCGAGCTGGAAGAGACGATACAACAAAACGATGCAAAAGGATCACAAAAAATTGCCCATACTTTAAAAGGAAGTAGTAGCCAGATCGGTGCAGATGAGCTGACACGGCTATGTTTGCTGGTCGAAAAGGCAGGTAGAAATGGACAAATACTGCAAATACAACGTTTACTGCCTAAAATCCGAAAGGCAATTAAAGATGTCGCTTGTTTTTTCAAGGAACAACTTGATTAATCGCCTCTATATTTCGTAGAATGCAGTAATTGGAAAAAATATCATTACCAATACTGTCAGTTCTATCAGAGCTTCTTATTTTTTAGGTACATACCAATGAGGCTGTACCACGAAATTCCCTGACAGGAAAAGAAAATCAATTTTCCCGCAGATATACTCTGTTTCCTTGAAGTGTGCGCAGTCTAGGCATCAATATATAATACACTATGAGTCCATCTTTTTTCCGAGAGAGCCGACCACGAATATTGATTGTTGATGATGATGAAGTCATCAGGATTCTTCTTCGCCAATTTCTGGAAAGCGAACAGTATGTTGTTGATGAAGCTGTTGATGGGTATGGCGCCCTAGATTGTCTGGGCAAGAAAACCTATGACATGGTTATTCTTGATATTGCGATGCCGGGAATTGATGGGCCAACGGTCTGTGAAAATATTACAACCTCTTTTGTCAATGCTCCGCCGGTATTGATGATCACCGCAATTGATGATGAGGAAACGATTGACCGCTCTTTTAGTGCTGGTGCAGTCGATTTTATCCGAAAACCAATTCGTTGGCCGGTGTTGAAAAATCGTATTCGTTATATCCTAGGATCGCATCGTTCTAAAATAGAACAGGAACTACTGTCCACGAATTATGAAATGATTCTTGATGCAGCAGCCAACGGGATTTGCGGAGTAAATGGAGAAGGGAAGGTCAGTTATATTAACCCGGCCGGCTTGAAAATGCTTGAGTATGAAGAGCGTGAAGTCACTGGGCGTGACTATATGTCTATTTTCAGGCTCTCTACTCCGGGGAGTGATGACTTCAGCGTCGATTGTTGCCCTTTTTTTCAAGGTGCTGAAAATGCCGATCCGGTACACTTTGACGAAGCACGGTTAATCCGCAGTGACGAAACCTCTTTCCCTGTGGAGTTTTCCGCAACTCCTATCATCCAGCGGGGAAAATTGAGTGGTGGGGTTTTGGTGTTTCAAGATATCACCGAACGTCAGGAGGCAGCCGAACTCATTCGCTACATGGCAAATCATGATACCTTGACCCAGTTGCCTAATCGTAATTACTTTCGGCGACGCTTACCCCAGGCTATTTCGCTGGCACGAAGGTATGATAGGCTCTTATGTTTGCTTTTTATTGATCTTGACCGATTTAAGCCTATCAACGATACGTATGGACATGGCATTGGCGATTTGGTTTTAGTGCAGGTTGCGGAAAGATTACGATCCACCTTACGTTCCTCTGATTCGGTCTGCCGACTTGGGGGGGATGAATTTGTCATCCTTTTGGAAAGCACGGAAACAGCAGAGGGGGCAAGTCATGTTGCACAGATGGCCATTGAGTTGCTCAATGAACCCATTGAAGTCGATAATCACATTTGCTACATCGGAGCAAGTATCGGCATATCAGTGTTTCCTGACGATTGCCAAAATGCTGAAGCTATGTTGCGCCATGCAGATATCGCGATGTATCAGGCAAAAAAGAACGGGCGCAACTGCTGGTGCTTCTATGACGAGAAAGGACCGGTAAAAAAAGGGAAAATACGATCTCAAATTTCCTGATTCAAATAGAGCCGGAACCTATTTGAATCAGGAAATGGCAATCAACGCATTATTTTTTTTGGGCGATTGTCCGAATGATATCGGTCTGTCCTATGACCCCCACCAATTCTCCTTTTTCCAGCACAGGCAAGGTGTGAACCTTTTTTTCCGCCATTAATGTGGCCAATTCATCAAGCGGTGTTTCAGGAGTAACGCTGACAATCTCGTAGGAGCAGATATCACTGACCTGGGAGCCGGCAATTTTTTTCATCTCTGCTTCCATTTTGTTAGGTCGTTCCAAAAAGAGAAAGGAATCAAGAATAGCCACGGCAGTCGGAATATGAACTTTTTTATTTTGAAAAATTAAATCACTTTCAGTGACCACACCAACGACTTGATTTGTATCATCAACAACCGGCACCCCGTTAATTTTATGGGTAATGAGGGTTACTGCAAGCTCTCTAACAGAGTCCGATTCATTGACAACGATGACTTCATGACTCATGATATCTTTTGCTTTTAACATCTTTTCTCCTTTGGAGGATCAGTTTCGATTAGTGTACCGAAGATTTTTTTGGTAGGTGTAAAATATGCCCAATAGCTTTTGGAAGCGCCAAGGCAACCTGGGAAGCGGAAAAACCGTAGGGTTGTTTTTTTGCCAGCAAGTCGCCACTTACTCCGTGAATATAGACTGCAATACAGGCTGCTTCCCATGGGTTGTATCCCTGTGCCAACAGGCTGCCTATTATGCCTGAAAGAACATCCCCCATCCCGCCTGTCCCCATGCCCGGGTTTCCAGAAGTATTGATGCACCATTGACCTTGGTTGGAGGCGATCACGGTCCCAGCCCCTTTAAGTACGGTAATTATAGGAAAATCGTGCTCCATGTCTTCCATGGTTTCAGCCCATTGTGCGGCATGCAGCCGGTCAAGCTGTATTGCGGGTATCGTAGTGTTGATTAATCGAGCCATTTCACCTGGGTGAGGGGTGAAAATCCTTGGCCCGGCAGGATGAGCAAGACACTCCGGATGATCAGCCAGGATAGTAATAGCATCAGCATCCAGCACCTGCGGCAGACTACATTCTTTGTACAGGCGGAGAACAAGCTCGACAGTTTCAGGCTCCATTCCCATTCCCGGTCCTATGACAAGGGCGTTTTTTCCTTTGCAGAGCTCGGTGATCTGTTGATAATCTTTAATTGAAATTGCCGTATTTGAGCCGGGCAGAGGAACAGTCATTGCCTCAATAAGGGAAGTCTCAAAGACTTGGTTCAGATCCTGTGGTACGCACAAGGTAACCAGGCCACAGCCGCTATGCAGGCTCCCTCTGGCACTTAATATAGCTGCGCCTGTTTTTCCAGTTGATCCTGCCAGGACGAGGAGGTGCCCGTTACTTCCTTTATGCCCTGTTGTGGATTTCTCTCGTATTTGGGGCAATGTTGTTTCATCAAGAGCAAAGCCGGTGACACCAACCGGATCAAGCAAGAAAGGAGGGATACCGATGTCAACCGTTTTGAGTTGTCCAACACCTTCTCCTCCATGGTGCACATGTCCGGGTTTGGGCAACCCATAGGTGACAGTCAAGTCAGCACGGACGGCACCGCCTAAGATTTGTCCTGTATCGCTGTGCATGCCGGATGGGATATCTGCTGAGACAACAAAGAACTGGTAATTTTGACGCAGCGTATTGATAAGAGTAAGCGCATCGAAAAAGTGACCTCGAACGTCTCTGCAGAGTCCTGTTCCGAAAACAGCATCAACAATCGAGTGGATTGGTTTTTCGTTGTGGAGGGCTAGGATAGTTTTTTGAGCAGCATGGACAGTGTCTGCGGTATCGACGACCGTGTAGTGAATGCCCCAATGTTTGATAATTGAAAAATTATGTCCGGCATCTCCTGTCAGTTCATCTGGGTCAACAAGGAAAAAGATATGTGGTACAGCACCTCGGTTAAAGACTGTGCGTGCAATGACAAGCCCATCACCCCCATTATTGCCCGGACCGACAAAGATAACGACATGCTTTCCAGTTACTTTTTCAACGGCTTTTTCCAGGTATTCAACGGTGCCTCGACCGGCTATCTCCATCAGCACCATTCCTGGTACCTGCAGTTCTTCTATTGTCCTTCTGTCAAGTTCTCGCATTTGTTGGGTGGTGGCAAGTTTCATGGCTAATGCAAATGATATGAGTTTCGGGATAGTTACTGAGATGTATAACAATCAATATAAGTGATTATAGTTGACTGTTTTTTAATTCAGCATTTTCTATATCAGATTCGTTTTTTTTGTGTTGAGCCATCTCTTCCATATGCTGAGCGTATACCTCCGGAGAGTATTTTTTTAGACAATCCAAACAGATGCCGTCTACAAACTGTGACTTGCAATATTGATTCGCGCCTTCTTGGAGAATATTCCAAAATTCCTCAGTATCATACGTCTTATGGCAGGAAGCACAAACAGGGATTACCTCGGCAATTTTATTTAGTTTAAGCAGGCTCCTGCGATTATGGGCAATAGCCAAGGCACCGACGCCGAGGATGAGCACACTTTCAAAAATTGCTTCCTGCCAATTCACAGGTGTTGGTTGTGCGCCAAATAAAAGAAAGGGGATATCAAACAGTTCATCTGCCCAGATTCCTGACATCAACAATAAAATAGTGAGACATTCAAAAAAAAAGACCTTACGGGTAACGGTATAAACATTCTTTGTTTTCAATTTATGGCCCCCTGCATATTCCTTTTAACCGCGTATGAGATCTCCAGAGCAGTTTTCTTCTACTCCTGTACCCTTATTATACGGTATCATTGCATGATACCTCTATCAAGGGGATTTCACACTAAAAGTAAGCCTGAATATACAGTATTTTGTACTGGTACCCTTAAATATTATGGCGAGGTTTGGTGTAAGGTGGCACGGATATCGTTGTTATTTTGTGGCTGCCATCGCAATCCACCTTTGAATCCATAACCACGAAAGAGATAGATTTTCTGCACGTTCTGGATACCGAACCAAGGGGATTTTCTGGTGAGAATTATTTCTTCCACAGGTTCCGAATGTTCAAATAAGGTCGCTACCCTATCTTCCATTCCTGGATAGGTGAATATTCCCACAGCGTCTTGGCCGATAACCATACTGTCATGAAACCAGAAATCATAAACATTGGGTCTTGCCCATTTATTGATGGACAATGTTTTTGGTTGACCAGGCGTATAAAAAGCCAGCTCACTGGCATATTGATAACGCAACCCAAAAATAAAGGTAGCCTCTGGAGTGGGCATTTGTTGTACTGCAGCCTCGACTTTTTTCCCAAGTATGTCCCAGCCGACCGTTTCCCTGGCTGTTCTGTCCAGATCTATAGGGAGTGGGAGAAGGGGATAAACGACCTGAATCATCACAGGCAAAGAGATGAGCGCAGCTGCACCAAGAGTTGCTTTCCAGATTGCATTCATTTTTATACCCCTGCTTTTCCAGGGAGCATATGCAGCGGCAATGAGAATTATGCCGGTGGTATAAACAGGTGCCGGCCAGTTGCCATAGATGCGTACATGGAATGAGAGCAGAAGAAAAATAACAAAGCCAGGTAAAGACATCCACAGCAAGTACGAAACCTTAGGCCCTGGAAATTTTACGCGTGAAGCAGGGAATATCCAGAAATGCAGGAGTAGGAGAAAACAAACCGGAGTCACCAACAATAACTGGGATCCTAAAAAGTCTCCTAAATAAGAAAGCGTTACCAATTCTCGGTTGTCAACGCCCCCTTGAAAGAGAACATGGCGAAATGTTGCCCATTCGTTTTGGCTGTTCCAGACAAGCACCGGCGAAAAGATGCAAAGGCTGAAAACGAGTCCAATCCAGGGCCAGATGGAACGAAGACAGGTTCTGTATTCCCGGGTAAAAAGAATACAGACCAAGAGAGATGCCGGAAACAGGACCATAGTGTATTTGGATAAAAGTCCAAGGCCGAACCATAGACCTGTAAACAGCCACTGTGCGGCGCTTCGATCAGTAATCGATCTGTAGCCATGGTAGCATGCCGCAGCCCAGCACGGCAGTAAGAGTCCGTCTGGGGTGGCAATCAAGGCAGAACCGTTAATAAGCAATATAAGCTGGAGGAGAATTCCAGTGTGCAGGGCGCACCGCCAGGAAAAAAGGCGTGCTGCAAGGAGACAGGTATACCAAGAAAAAATGGCGCATCCTATGACCGTCGGTAAGCGTACTGCAAATTCGGTTTGTCCGAAAATTTCGGTAGCAAGCCGGATTGTCCAGGCAATCATCGGGGGATGATCATGATATCCGAGGGCAAGGTATCTGGTCCATTGCCAGTAGTTGGCTTCATCTGGGACCAGTAGAAATTGAGAACTTATAAAAAGGCGAATGGCTAGCGCTGCCAATATGACGATTCCGGTCGCCACCTGATAATTACGGCCTGTGGTTTTCATAAACAAGTACTTAAATTTGAATTGATTGCGCAATATCTTAAAAGATTCAGCTTTTCACATGGCAAGAGATTCGTTGCCTGGAGTCTTCAAGAGGGCTATATAGATTGAAAAAAGGACAATGAATTGGTTGCGGCTACCTTGATATATTTTAACGTATTTTAATAATACCTAAATCCTGCAATTGCCAAGTTTGCCGAAGGTGCGAGGCTGCGTACACGCAGACGTACCGTAGTACTTCAAGTGTGCGCAAACAAAGCAGATTCGGTAAAATCGGCAATCCCGAAGGGTGGCAAGCATGAGAAAAATGCTCTTAAATGTAACTCACATAAAAAGTGAACTGATTTCTTGTTGATAAAACCGACAACAGTCTGAAAAAACATAATTAAAAGCATTTTTGTCATGTTTGACATGCAAGATTTAGGTAATAATAAGTTTAATGGACTCATAAAAAGTCCATCACACACTCAAGATGGCTAAGGACAAAAACTGCGCCTTATAGATCAGACTTTTTACGACGCCAACAATTTTTATTTATCTCATTTCTATGCTTATAGACAAGCTTAACGAACTTTTTGCAGTGCTTTTAGTGTTGATTGCATCGACCTTGCTCATTTGGTTGACCGATGCAGACAGATGGCTGGCTGCACTGGTTTTTGATAAAGATACAGGATGGATAGGTGTAAATGCATTTTTTTGGGAGTTTATTTACACGTGGGCACCATTGCCGGCCTGGTTGACGGGTGGGATTGCCTTATTCGTCCTGCTACTTGGAAGCAAAGTGGTTACATTAAGACGCCTTCGAAAACAAGCCATATTTATACTCTTGTTTTTGCTGCTGGGCCCCGGATTAATAGCCAATGTTCTCCTGAAAGACAACCTCGGCAGGCCGAGACCGAGAGAAGTGGTGGAGTTTAACGGGCAACATCAGTTCCATCTTTTTTGGGAGCCTGGGCAAGCCGGAGCAAACAGCTCTTTTCCATCAGGCCACGCCAGCATCGCCTTTGCTCTCATAGGCCCTTGGTTTGTGTTTCGTAAGTTCGGGCGGGAGGACGCCCGTTTTCTCTTATTAATCGGGATTGGGTGGGGCACCTTGGTCGGCATTACCCGGATACTCCAGGGAGGACATTTTCTTAGTGATACGCTCTGGGCCGGGGGGATAGTGTATATCGTCGGTCAACTCCTTGCTATATGGATAAAACCAGAGTTGCCGGCACCGGACAAGCTATCCTTGGAAAGGAAGAGCCATTAAGCAATCTCCACTCTGGTCATGCTGTAGTGTATTTTGAATAATTGGATTGGTTGTTCAAGGTTGAGGCATGCTTGAAAAAACCAGCACAGTCATATGTTTACTATTGGAGTCTAACGCTGAGCTCCGAGGAAGCTTTTTTCGAACATAACGAGGTAAGCGAGGACTCCGAAAGGTTGCGCGAAAAGGCAACTGTGCCGGCTGGGCTCTGCTTCAGCCTTGTTGGAGCTGTTCTTTAACAAGGCTAAATACCTGATCCACTGAAATAGCCTGCAAGCATTTGTTATCTTGGCATGGTGTTTTCCTGTGGTTGGATGCACTCACACAGGGAGAACAGGCTAGCCCGGCATAGATTGGCGTGGAATTTCCCAACGATCCATATAATGCAGGGGTTTCAGGTCCAAAAAGGACAAAGGTCGGTAAGGCCGTAATCGAGGAAAAGTGACCTGGTCCGGAATCATTGGTCACCATTAGGGTGGCAACATTGTACAAGGCTGGTAGCTGCTGTAAGGGGGTGGCTCCTGCAAAATTAACACACTGTTCCTTGCCTGTTCGGGCACACATTTCATCTGCTTCTTTCGCCTCTGATGGAGCACCTGTAATCAGAACTATGATACTCTCATCTGTCTTGAGGATTCGCTGGATTAACTCTACGTATCGTTCCGGCATCCAACGTCTTTGCGGCAATAATTCACTGGCATTGGGATTGATAAGAACAATTTTGTGTACTTTACTATCGTAAGCACTGTAACGTTTTTTAATGAGTGCTCGGATAGACGCTATCTCTGCCTCTGATGAGGTGAGCACAGGAAGCTCAATCTCTTTATCATCTATGTATGTTTTTGAAAAAGGGAGCTCTTTAGATGGAGCAAGTAACGCATTGACGAGAGCGATAAAATTTTTGGCAATGTGTACATGAGGATTGTAGGCAACTTTATGGGTTAGCAGATCGCCACGGTACAGGCCTTCATTATGAAAACTATGAAAACCAACCCTGAAAGCAGCACCGCAAAGGCCGGTTAACAGCGCTGTAAAGCGCGAGAAAAGTTCAAGATCCACAACCGTATCGATTCTTTTTGAGCGGGCCCATAATAGAAAGCCAAGCGTATCTAAAGCAAGAACCGCTATATTGTGTTCACGGATAGTATATATATTAGTATTCGGGATGGTTTGCAACAGGTCAAGGCTGGGTTTGTTTTTACGGAATATAACAAAAAAAACTTCCGCTCCGAGTTGCGTTTTCGTTTTTTCCAGAGCAGGATTAACAAGAATGGTTGACCCCATTTCCGAGAGTTCTATAAACAGAACACGTTGTGGCTTTTTCCCCTGCGTTTTTTTGAAGCGAGAGAAAAGTTTAACCGGCAAAGTGAGGAAGAAGGTCAGCGGTATTCCGGCCCACTTGTCAACCGCTCGCATTGTGTCAATATTCATGATATTTCCTAAATTGGGGTACAGCAGATATTTTTTAGATGCGTTGTCTCTGCGCTAGAAATACGAAAAGTCCCGGCAGTGAGGCAGCTAAGGCAAGTATTCCGTACAGGATGGAAAGTGAAAGGATGGAGGCTTTATCAGCACCGATCAATACAAAAAAACCAACCATTGCACCTTCTCGGATTCCCCATCCAGCTAGTGATATCGGCAGGATAGTAAGCAGGATCACCGGGGGAACAAGAGCAAGGTACGTTTGCAAGGGATACATCAACCCGACACCATGTCCGAGAATAAAGAAGGCACTCATCGCAAACAGGTGGGTTAATACACTCAGCGTCACCTGTATCGATATGGCATTTATTGAAGAGTAGATGCTGGCATACCGTTGCGAAAGTCTGTTCAGGTATCTAAGTAACTTAATTCTGCTCAAGAGCTCAATATGGTGCAGGAAAAATAAAGCAACCAGTCCTATTAAAGAAAGGACAATAATCACCAAAAGGGGGTGGTAAACTTGGAGCGGCAAAAGGGTACGATTTTGTAGCAGGGCCGTCATGTTGAGCAGCAAAAGACCTCCAAGGCCAACAATGCGATCTATCAATACTCCGTTAAAAGCGTCCTCTTTATTTTCTGCTATGCGTGCGGTATCTAAAATTCGTAAGCCATCGCCACCGATACTGGTCGGCAATCCCTGATTGAAAAAGGCACCTTTAAAGTAGCTTTGCAGATAAAAGGAGAATGGCTCCTTGAATCCTATTTGTTTCATGATGATGCTCCACCGAAAAGCAGCTGTGCAGCTGCTGCAGATCAGCAGGAATAATGCCATGGCAAGGGCTTTTCCCTTGACCTTGGAAGCGACCTCAAACGTTACCCCAAAGTCAATGTTACGAAAGATGAGTACAAAGAGGAGGGTGGTTATGACAAGTTTGGTTACAAATTTCACGTTTTTTGCTTTTCAACCAGGGATTTGCAGAAGGGGCACGGCTTAAACCCTGATTCTTCGGCAATGGTAGATGTTAGAAATTCAATGGTACACTGGGAGCAATTATATTCTTCACATGCTGAAAAATGGTAAATACGGCTCACTGCATTCGCATGTACAGGGACATTTTTGTCTAGCTTTATAGTGTCCTTTATCGGAGCTTGTTCTGTTCTTCTGGTGATAATTTTCTTCCATCCTGTTGCTACAATGGTTATCAACGGCTGGATGAGCATTTCATACAGCCTGCTGATTGCTGCCTGCAGCCTTTCAGGGAGTATAGGCTTTTCGCGGTCTACTCTATAAAAAACATAGACTGTAAGCAGGAGGAAAAGGAAGTTGGGGAGCCACATGCCTAACACAAGTGGGAGAACCATATCTTCGGTCAATACTCTGCCGGTGGTAAAGGCTATGTAATAAAAAACAAAGAAGCCGAGACCGAGCGGAATACCGGCAGCACGTTTTCCAGGACCGGCCTGGAGGCCGAGAGGAAGACCAAGTAAACTGAGAATAAAACACCCGACAGGGAGCACCAGTCGGTGGTGATATTCCGTAAGGTAAACAATCCCTTTTTTGGTATTGGGCCCAAATTGGGCTGCTGTGTGCAGCAATTGTTTTTGGCTCATTGCCCCTTTCCCAATCTGGGTGACATCATCACCATCTATTCTGGTTGGTGGTCGAAGGGGAATTTGAAGCTGATAGCGCTGAAAACGAACGACCTGGTTATCGGGTCCCTCTGCATTATGCAGCGTACCGTCATTAAGAACAATGGTGACAACCATTTTATTGACATCAGCCTTCATTCTGCCGCTTTTAGAAACTGTGATTATCGGTTGGTCACGGTTCCTCATGTCAGAAACATAGACTCCGTACCAGTTCTCCTGCTCATCAATTTCATCAACGTAGACAACCAGGTCTCCCAATGCTTCAGTGAATTTTTTCTCTTTGAGTCCTTTGTCGATTTTTTCTTTAGCAAGCTGGAACATGAGCAATTTTATACCCTGTTCACCTGCAGGAATTAAGCGAATAGAGAAAAAACCGGTAAGAATGGCAATGGATGCGGCAATCATAACCACTGGAGGCAGCATTGTGCGAAGACTGACTCCACAGGCTTTCAGGGCGAGAATTTCCCGGTCATTGGTCAGGCGGGTAAAACCGATGATCACCCCGGTCATACTGGCCATGGGGATGACATAGAGCAACATATGGGGAAAAATATAACTAAAGAGACGGATGAAATCCGCAAACCCGATACGTAGTTCAAGGACGACTTCAAGCAAGGGAATCAGTCTTACCAGGAAAAAAACCGAGTAAAGAATGATAAAACTTGCAAAAAAAGGCGCAAGAAGTTCAGCAGCTATATAGCTGTACAATATAAATGGCAGGCGCAATTGTTTCACTTTTGAAACAGCAAGTCAGTTTTGTGAGGTAAGTGCTAAAAAAATTAAGACGGGTCAGGACCGACAAATGCATCAATAGTCACATCTATCCAGTGTTGGTCCCACCATTCTACAGGGGTGACGAAAATACCATGCACAAGAATAGAGAAATGGAGGTGGTCACCTCCAGCCATACCTGTCGTTCCTGTATTGCCGATATGCTCATCAATATCAACGATGGTGCCTTTTTCAGTGTCGATACGGCTTAAATGTGAGTAAAGACTGTAAAGACCCTGTCCATGGTCAATGATGACCATGTTGCCGTATATACCCATGTAATCAGCAAAAACAACTGTACCTCTGTTAGCTGCGCGTACATCTGCCCGTGCAGTAGAGGCAAGATCGATGCCGAGGTGCGTTTGGTAATCTACTGGTTTGCCTTTGTAATAATAGGTTCTTTGATCTGCGAACCCTGCTTTTTTGGCTCCCGGCATTCGCAAAAAACGACCCGTCCAGAGTCGGCCGCTGTTGGGATTAGTGCAAATGTTTTTAATGCGTTCTGCGTTCTGTTTACGGATTTCATTGTTAACATACAGATACTTTTCAATCATTTGCCCTTCAATAGCAGGATACTGTTGTTCGAATTCCGGGGTCTTGTTTTTTAAAAAGCCATCACTCACCGTAAGTTTATCCGTTTTTTCCTTGGCGGGTTTAAAGGTAAAGGAAAAAAGAGATTTTCCCTCATTGCCTGCCTCATCAACTGCTATCACTTTTGTGAGAACCGGTTCCTCGCTGTTCCAGGGCAGGGCAATATAAGCTACAAATTGGTTCTCGCTTTTACCCGTAGGAAATCCTTGGAAAAAGAGATCGTCGATTTGAACTCCATGGCGATGGGAGGATTCCGAAAGCTGGTATGTAACTATACCGCTGCCGCCTGGTGTAATATATTTTTGAGAATGGGTGATGGAAACCTTAGGTGGTTTCGTGTCAATCATTACCGGTATGGTCTGCACGGTCTCGTTACCTCGCATCATCGAGTTAAGCGAAAAGTCTCGGACCCTGATAATCAGTGATGCCTGACCGTCAGCCAATTGCGCTTTTTGGGCATCGATTACGAGTGTTTCCTCCACCTTTTGGGGACCTGCATCCTTAAACCAGGCCTTGCGGTCAAAAGAACGGTTAAAAAGCCGGCTGGTTTTGCCATCTTGTTCCAGTGCAACTTCAACCGACCGAATACCACTTTTTTTATCTTCGGCCTTGAGTGGAAAATCCACATTGGTGCCGAGAGAATGTACTTGTTTTTCGAGGAGAAGAGTGGGTTTTTCCGTTTCAAATAAAATAAACCCTGAGACGGCAACCGCAATTACTACTCCGACGAAAAGAGTAATGAAAAATTTACGAAAGAAACTGCCTTTACTGGGGCGTGAAGTGTTACGCCTTCTATTTTTTCTTGCCATTGTATATATTCTTTTAAATTGTGGTTAAGTACCAATGGGAAGCATTCTAAGTAGGTTGACTGCTAGCAAGACGTTGGGTGTAGGGTTACTAACTATTATATAGTAGTTCACGAATATGCGTATCTTGCGCATACCTTTTTGTTTCGTTGCCTTGATCTGTTTGATTCCAGCTCTTTCAACATGACAAGATAACAGCAACCATGCCGAACTTACTTCCAAATAATTTCATATCTCTTTATATGCATATCAGGAACGGAAGTAATGGTAAACCGTTTTCCTGTGGCCTGCTCCAATTGGTCAACATGGACGGCCTCTTCGTTTCGCAGTAAATCAGCCACATTGGGATGCACTTTCAGAGCTGCTGTAGCACACTCGATTTTACGAGCATCTTTTGTTAATTTCCTGAATATCTCGTAACATATGGTACGGCTTGATTTTATAAATCCATCACCACCGCAATAAAAGCAGGGCTCGCACATGGTTTGAATCAGGTTCTCTGAAAGTCGTTTCCTTGTCATTTGGACCAGGCCGAATTCAGAGAGTTTCAGGATATTAACTTTACTTTTATCATCCTGCATTGCTTTTTTGAAGGCGTTATACAGGTCTTCTCTGTCCTGTTCATCGTCCATGTCAATAAAGTCTATGATTATAATCCCACCGATATTTCGAAGGCGTAACTGGTAGGCAATCTCTTTGACAGCCTCCATGTTTGTTTTAAATATGGTTTCAGCAAGATCATTTTTACCTACATATCGACCAGTATTGACATCAATAACCGTCAGTGCTTCAGTCGGTTCTATGATGATATAGCCTCCTGATCTCAGCCACACCTTTTTATCCAGTGCTGAATTGATGTCCACCTCGATTCCATATGACTCAAACAGGGGGGCGTCTCCATCATAGTAAATAATTTTTCGTTGCAGGTGTGGGGCAAAGGTTTTGGCATAGGTTAGCAATTGATTATATACTTCACGGTTGTCAACCACTAATTCATGGATGTTCTCGGTGAAAAAATCGCGCACCGCACGAAGAATGATATCCAGATCCTTGTAGATCAGACTTGGAACTTTACCCTTCGTTGATTTAGAAAGAATTTCGTCCCAAAGAAGCAGTAAGAATTCCATGTCTGCTTCTAGTTCATCGCTACTGATATTTTCAGCAACCGTTCTGATGATGAAACCCGCTCCCGAGGGACGAAGTTTCTCTATTTTTTCCTTAAGTTGATTGCGAACTCCTTCATTTTCGATTTTTCTCGATATACCGATATGATCGGTGAGGGGCATGTACACCAGATTGCGACAGGGGATGGTGATGTTGCAGGTCAGGCGGGCGCCTTTGGTGCCAATAGGTTCTTTGGCTATTTGAACAAGAATCGGTTGGTTTTCTTTGAGGAGTTCGTTTATTGGACGATTGGTATGCTTTTTCCCGTTTTCAACGCCATCTACCGGTTGAAAAGATTGTTGATTGAGTCCGCTTTGAGCTGGAACGATGATGTCATCAACATATAAAAAGCCGGTCCTCGCAAGGCCGATATCAACAAAGGCTGCATCAATGCCGGGCAAAACCCGAACAACTCGGCCAAGATAGATGTTGCCGATAAGGCCTTCTTCAGAAAAACGCTCAGTGTGAAATTCCAGGAGAGTGCCGTTTTCAACTAAAGCTATACGGTTTTCATACGTTGTTGCATTGATGAGTATGTCTGTGTACATATATGTGCGGTCGACGCCGGAGCAGATGAATACCATGAAGGCAGATATCACTTTTCAATTAACTTCGCAGTATACTACACACCTGATAAAACTGCCAAAAATAAATATTAAATCGAAAACTTCTCCCTGTGATTTCCGTTATTATTCCAACATTTAATCGAGCTGATTTCCTCTCTCGCTCAATCCTGTCGGTGGTTTGTCAAACATTTTCTCCTGCAGAATTGATTATAATCGATGACGGTTCTACGGATAATACGGCGCAAATTGTGCAGAATATAGCTGGTGACAGCCCTGTTCCAATACAATACCGGTATCAGAAAAACAGTGGTGCTGCCGCTGCCAGGAATGCAGGCATCAGGGCAAGCATGTATGAATATGTGGCTTTCCTCGATTCCGATGACTGGTGGCTTCCTGGAAAATTGAAAGAGCAGTATCAGTCCATGCTTAGTCAGCCACACTACCAGATATCCCATACACGCGAAATGTGGTACAGGAACGACAAGAGGGTAAATCAGAAAAAGAAACATGATCCTCCGCATGGCGATATTTTTGAGGCAAGTTTACGTATGTGCATGGTGGGTATGTCGACAGTGATGGCCAAAAAGGCGTGCTTTGAAACATTTGGTTTTTTTGATGAACAGCTCCCATGTTGCGAAGATTATGATCTTTGGCTCAGAATGAGTTGTCAGCTTCCTTTTTTGCGAATTGATACACCACTAATCTGTAAAGATGGAGGGCGTGCTGACCAGCTGTCGTTTATTCACAGAATGGGGATGGATACTTTTCGAATACAGGCTTTGTGTAATCTGTTAGAAGGTGGCCGTCTTAGTGAAAAACAGCGAGCCCTTACCCTCATTGAATTGCAGCGAAAATGTACTATTTATGGGAATGGCTGTATAAAACATGGTCGCCTGCAGGAGGGCCGGCGATATCTGGAACTGCCAAATAAATATTTGTCAAATGGAGAGCAGTAAGCGTGAAAAAAGTTATTTCCTATGGTGATCCGGCACATTATGTGACTCATCTTCATGTTACCAGAGAGTGTGTGGACAACCCATATGCTCAAGAGATTATAGAAAGGGCAAATCTTCCGGTTACGATTCTTGAAGACGGCACCCTGCCTGATATTCCAGGAACCTATCCTGAAAACCTCACCCAGGGGAAACACCACCTGCTGCTATGCAAACATCGGGGTGTGTTTTTTAAACCTTGTCCAGGTACAAGGGAGTATACTTGTTGTGGGTATCAGGTGCTCAATATAGGTATGAATTGTCCCATGGATTGCGTGTACTGTATTTTGCAGGCCTACCTCAACAATCCGTGGCTGAGTTTTTGTGTTAACGTTGAAGATATGTTGGCCGAATTGGACAACGTGCTGCTGAACCAACCCGAACAATTCTACCGGATTGGCACCGGTGAGTTTACGGACAGCCTTGCCATTGATTCGTTGACAGGTTTAAGCTCACGATTAATCAGGTACATGAACGACAAAAGTAATGCTGTGCTTGAATTAAAAACCAAGTGCAACATTATAAAGCAACTGAAAGATGTTCCACACAATGGGCGCACAGTAGTTGCCTGGTCACTCAACAGCCCCATCATAATGGCCAAAGAGGAGTTGCGAACCGCCACGCTGGATGAACGACTCGAAGCTGCATCCCAAGTAGCTGAGTGGGGATATCACCTTGCTTTTCATTTTGATCCTATCATTAAACATGATAACTGGCAGCAAGGCTACCGGGAGACTATTAGGCGATTATTCGAGGCCGTCCCTGCAGACAAAATTGCTTGGATAAGCATGGGGGCTTTACGTTACCTGCCGTCCCTTAAAAATATAGCCACAGAACGGTTTCCGACTTCGACTTTTTTTTACGAAGAATTTATCAATGGCCTTGATAATAAATACCGCTATTTCCGACCAGAACGTGTCTCCATGTACCAATTCATTCTTGGTGAATTAAGAAAATATGCTGCAGACCGAACTTGTATTTACTTTTGTATGGAAAGCCGCGAGATATGGCAGGAGGTATTTGGTTATACCCCGGAAGAACATGGAGGGTTACCCAAGATGCTGGATCGGTCGGTTAGTTAGTATCTTCGGCCAATGATTATTTTGTAATTTTTCAAAATCAAAAGTATAAGGGAAACCGTAAACTGAATTTTAAACAACAGGTGAATAATGATTAATAAAGCGATTCTTATCGGTAATCTTGGTGCTGACCCAGAAATACGGTATACCCAGAGTGGCGACGCAGTGGCGTCGTTCACTGTAGCAACAAGCGAGAGATGGAAAGGCAAAGATGGGCAAATGCAGGAACAGACAGAATGGCACCGCATAGTTGCCTGGCGACGTCTTGCAGAAATTTGTGGTGAATATTTGTCAAAAGGTTCCAGGGTCTATATTGAAGGAAAGATACAGACTCGGAAATGGCAGGATCAGAATGGGAATGATAAATACACCACTGAAATTGTGGCACGGGAAATGAAGATGCTGTCCCCACGAGGTGCTGGTGCTGCCGGAACAGGCGGTGGAGGTGGTGGCGGCAGTTTTGGCGATTATCCACAGGAACCGCCTCCAATGGCCGATGATGTACCGTTTTAGATAATTCCTGTCTACACAGAGTGTTTTTTTCAAAAAGCCTGCTTGTATAAGCAGGCTTTTTGGTTTGAAAGCTAACCTAAATCCGGCAAGTCTTACAAGGTTCACGATTTAAAATTTTCTCATCAAGAAGACATTCCTCTACGATATCATGATCGATTAATTGAGTCAGGATATCGGCAAAAATATAGAGCAATCTTAAAAGCAGGGGACCTGGAAAGCCTGCCACCAGATAAGACAAAAAGAAAAGGAAAAAGAGGGCGGATAAAGAAAACAAAAGCCCGAAACCTATTAGAAAGATTGCGTGACTACGAAGATGATACCCTTTTGTTCATGGAAAAAGTGATCGTTTTTTTCACGAACAACCTTGGAGAAAACGATCTCAGGATGACAAAAGTTCAACAAAAAATATCGGGATGCTTTCGTTCAATTGACGGCGCTCATATTTTCTGTCGTGTTCGAAGTTACCTGTCTACTTTTAGAAAACAAGGCTTTAGTTCAAGCCATGCTTTGTCCGTTTTTTTTGAAGGAAATTATCCTGCATTGAAACTATAAGCTTTTGCAAGTAAAAATAGGCTGAACAGTTACAAAGAAATTAACAAAATGTTTACCAAAGGTCAGTCCATTCGGAACCATCATAACCAGTATTTTGGCAGTAAAAGGTAAGCGCTACCTTTTTACTCCCAAAAACTCTGAACCCGGCACCGTCTGAATTGATGAGAAATCCCGACTACCCCATGAGAAAAATTCTTATTCAATTTGTACACCCGGCGAGATCACGCTCAAAAATCAACAATACCCTCCGTGCTGCCGTAGAGGGACTTGATGGGGTCACCATTAATGACCTTTATGCCACCTATCCCGATTTTCTGATCGATGTCCAAAGGGAACAGCAGCTCTGTGAAGAACACGACGCCATTATTTTTCAGCATCCGTTGTACTGGTACTCAACACCCTCCATAATGAAAGAGTGGCTTGATCTGGTGCTTGAACATGGCTGGGCATACGGTTCGCAAGCTTCCCTACTCAAGGGAAAACTCTTTTTGCAGGCTATAACTGCCGGCGGCGACGACTCCACCTACCGTAAAGACGGGTATAATGAGTTCTCCCTCAGGGAACTTATCTCGCCTTATCGAGCCACAGCCAAATTGTGCAATATGGTATGGCTTCCTCCGTTTGCGGTCCTCGGTATCCACAGGGGACTACCCGAAGAAGAAATTAAGATGCACGGAGAGGATTATCGTCGAATGGTCATCGGATTACGCGACGGTACGCTGGATATTGAGCAGGGCAGGAAGGAAGACTATCTCAACAACGATTTACATGCAATAATCAGGAGACCCTAGCATGGAGCATTTTCTCCTTCAGCTGTTTATTTTCCTCGCTGCCGCAGCCATTGCAGTACCCATTGCCAAAAAACTGGGGCTCGGCTCGGTTCTCGGATACCTGATAGCAGGAATAATCATAGGACCGTTTGGTCTTTCGCTCATTGCCGATATTGAAGAAGTTATGCACTTTACTGAATTCGGTGTGGTTATGATGCTTTTCCTGGTCGGACTTGAGCTCAAGCCTTCTCTTCTCTGGCAGATGCGTACCCCCATCGTGGGGATGGGAGGATTACAGGTTGCGTTATCGAGTGTTCTTATCAGTGGTTTTTCTCTGCTCTACTTACCCTGGCAGCAGGCAGTAGCCGTCGGCATTATTCTCTCCCTTTCCTCGACAGCGATCGTTCTGCAAACATTGCGCGAGAAAGGGTTGATGAACACCTCTCCAGGACGCTCTATCTTTTCGGTGCTGCTTTTCCAGGATCTCGCGGTCATTCCGATGCTTGCTGTTTTGCCTTTGCTGGCAACCATCGCCATGCTCGACGACGGCCATCACGGTTCAATATTTTTTGACATAAGCTCACTGCCTGGATACTTGCGAATCCTTGTTACTCTGCTTGCCATCAGTTCTATCTTTCTCCTCGGTAAATTTGCCGGTAGGCCGATGTTCAGAACCATTGCGGCAACGAGGGTAAGGGAAATCTTTGTTGCAGCGGCTCTGGCACTGGTGGTTGGTATTTCCCTATTGATGACCGCTGTAGGGCTCTCACCGGCACTGGGTACCTTTCTTGCCGGGGTTGTCTTGGCCGACAGTGAATACCGCCATGAGCTCGAGAGCGATATAGAGCCTTTCAAGGGATTATTACTTGGCATTTTTTTTATCTCCATAGGAGCCAGTCTTAATTTCACACTGATCGGTGAAGAGATTCTGCTGATCGCGGGCCTGTCAATAGCGTTGATCGGCTTGAAATGGCTGGTACTCGTCGTAACCGGTTTCCTTTTCAAGATGGCTAAAAAGGAGCGCTCCCTTTTTGCGATAGCCCTTGCCCAGGGAGGAGAATTCGCCTTTGTTCTCTTTCAGTTTTCCAGGACCAATGGCGTACTGCCGGCGCAGACCATAGAGCCGCTGATCAGCGCCGTTGCCATCTCCATGTTTCTCGCTCCCTTGCTTTTTCTCGCTCATGACAAATTTATTGCAGGCCCCCATGGTGCAGAGGACGTGCAGCGGGAAGCCGACACGATCGACCATGGAGAGCATAGGGTTATTCTTGCCGGGTTCGGTCGTCTTGGCACCGACCTGGGCCGTTTCCTGATATCGGCAGGCATAAAACCGGTCATTCTCGATCATGATGCAGCCAATGTAGATATACTCAGAAAATTCGGCTTTGAGGTATATTACGGGGATATTACACGCCTGGATCTACTGGAAGCTGCCGGCGCCGATGAAGCGGAACTCCTCATCGTTACCATAGGGGATAAAGATAAAGCATCCGAGCTGGTTGAGTTGGTGCAGAAACACTATCCGCATCTCAAAATAGCCGCCAACGCGGCAGACCGTTCAGCAGCCTACCAACTCATGGATCTTGGCATTACTGTTATTCGGCGGGAGACCTTTGGCAGTGCATTGTCCCTGGGCCAGGAATCCTTGAAATTATTGGGTGTTGACCCCTATGAGGCGTATAGGCTCAAACGTATTTTCAGGAAAAAAGATGAAGAAATGATGCCTGAGTTATACCGAATGCATCGAGAAGATGAAGATCAGTATATATCTATGTACCAGAAGCATAACATCGATCTTGAGGAGTTGATGAGACTGGATCAGAATGCAGACACCGAAGAATTGGACAAGGCCTGGACTGCAAAAAATCCGGAAATGTAAAGATGCTGAGTAAATTCTCATTGTGCAAAATTTCCTTAACAGCATCGAGTAAGAATATTCTCCAGCAATGGCTGCGAGTATTCACGTAGGCGCCAGATTTTAGCAAGGCCGCTGGAATGTTCGGCGATGGTAGGTATGTCTGCAGCTGTAACCCCCATCTCGGCAAGTGATGTGGGAACATTTATTTCCCTAAGCCATTGCAGCAATTGAGTAATACATTGTTCGGCCCTTTCTGCAGGAGGAGCGTTTGCCGAAATTGTTTCCGGAAAAATTCCTTTACCAAGCATTGCCAGGCGTTCTGGAGCGGTTTCTTTATAGTAGTGCAACCATCCGGGCAGGAGAGCTGCAAGTCCTGCCCCATGCGCAGAATTATAAAGACCGCTTAGGGAATGTTCCAGCAGGTGCATGGGAAAGCCAACCCGTCCGAGTCCGGCTGCTGTTAATCCGTTAAGGGCAAGAGTGGCAGACCACATCAGGCTTGCTCTGCCACCATAATCCCTTGGATGTGTCAAACAACGATTGCATGCATTCATAATGCTTGCAATCAGGCCTTCCATAAATCTATCTTGGACAGGTGTATCAGGGTCTGCGGTGGTGAGATAGAATTCGAGGATGTGGGAGATAGCATCAACAGCCCCATAGGCAGTGTAATCAGGCGGCACTGTATAGCTGAGTTCAGGGTCTAGGATAGATGTTTTAGGAAACAGGAACCGATGACCAAAACCGAATTTTTGTTTTTTTTCGTCATGGGTCAAGACCATTCCGGAATTCATTTCTGAGCCGGAGGCTGGTAGCGTAAGGACCGTATTGACAGGAAGGGTACCTTTTACGCCTTTTTTACCGGTGAAAAATTTCCAGACATCATGTTCCACAACCGCTCCAGCTGCAATGGCTTTGGCGGTGTCTATTACAGAGCCGCCGCCTGCACCGATCACGACCTCTACTTTTTCCTTTTTGGCCACCTGTATTCCTTCCCTGACTCGGGAAAGTAAAGGGTTTGCCTGGATGTTGCCAAACTCGGTCACCTCAACACCTGCAGCGGCAAGGGATTGGACTATTTGCTGGTAGGTGCCATTTTGTTTTAAACTCTGTCGGCCATAAATAAGCATGGCTCTTGAACCAAATGCTTTTGTTTCCGGCCCAATGGATGGCAGGGTCTGTTTGCCAAACAGGATTTTGGTAGGATTATGGAATACAAAGTTATGCATACGGGTTAGCCCTGCTTCCGCCGGTGATTAAGTAAATGTTTTTCGTGACGTTTACGTTGCATGATAACAAAAAATTTTAAGGCAAGTATATAGCTGATTATTCCAGTTGGAATGGCAAGTAAAAGACCACCTGTCATCATGACCATGCTTGTATTTAAGCCTACTTCCAAAATAGTTTGCAAACTTTCCAATATACCGACACTCTTGAGTTGGTGAAGCAGTGTTTTGATTTGCAGCCATGTGAGCCGGTCAGGCAAAAAAAAGTCACCCAGCCACCATGCAGCATAGTAATGCGGAATAAAGGTCAATGGGTTGCTGACTATGGTACCGGCAATGATGGCGGCAATGGGATTGACTCGCATGATCAGGCATGCAGTCAGGATCATCACCGTATGAAAGGGAAGGGTGGGAGTAATGCCTATGGCAGCGCCGACAGCAGCACCCATGGCAAGGGCCCTCGGAGTCCCCTGCAGCCTTCGCAGGCGCAGGTAATAATAGACTGTGATTCGTTTAAGGTTCACAAGTATAAAAAAGAGAGCAAAGGGGAACGATGTATCAACTGTATACGAAGCAGATAACTAAACAAAGCCTTTTTCTATATACCTTTACTCTCTATTTTTGAGAAAAGAGCTGAGCCGTATGAAATCTTCAAGTTCCAGTTTTTCCGCCCGGATTCCGGGATCAATATCAGCATCCTGTATACATTGGGCTATTTCCTGTTTGTCGGTGGCCTTAAAGCTAGCTGACAATGCATTGACAAGCGTTTTTCGCCGTTGACCAAAGGCTGCGTTAACAACCCGTTTAAACAACCTTTTGTCATAGGCTTCAATCGATTGTAATCTCTCCGGGCTCGGAAAAAACGTAATTTTAATGACCAGGGAATCCACTTTGGGCCTGGGGTGGAATTCTGCAGGTTTAACCAGCAGCAAGGGCTCCACGGTGGCACAGCTTGCAAGGAGAATTGTGGGCGCTCCATAGGCCTTTGTTCCAGGTCTTGCCATGAGCCGTTCGGCCACTTCCTTCTGGACCATAACCACTGCAAAGTGGATGCAGTCGCTGAACTCTATCAAGCGAAAGAGAAAAGGAGTAGAAATCGAGTAGGGAAGATTAGCAACGATTTTTAGTCTTGCCTGGGTCTCATCTCTCAGCGCGGGTAAATTGGTTTTGAGAATATCTTCATGGCGAAGCACAACATTGGCCGGCAGGTCCTCCTGCTCCTGATGCATCCTCACAATTCCTGAATCAGCTTCAATGCCGATAACTTTTGCTGCCATGCTCGCAAGAGGCATTGTCAGGGCACCGAGACCGACTCCAACCTCGATGACAGTGTCGGTTTTGTCCAAATCGGCAGCGCCGGCAATACGATCTGCAGTATGCTGGTGAACAAGGAAATTTTGACCAAGTTTCTTTTTGGGGGCAAGGCCTTCTTTTTTAAGGACTTTTCTGGTCTGCTGGTAAGCCATAAGCTATAGAGAAAATGATGGGTTATGGGGAGTTTCAGGATGATGCTGCGACAACCTGTTGCTGTCAGCCTAGTTTAGGGGAGAGCGGGAGTAGGCATCATCGTCCGGATTGACCATGCTGCCATTTTGAAAATGGTGATAGCCGGCTAGCCCTATCATGGCTGCATTATCAGTACAGTAAACAGGACGGGGTACAAAAAAATCCATTCCTGCATGCCGACACGCTTGTTGCATGTCGGTTCGCAGCTGTTTGTTTGAAGCAACACCTCCACCCATGACAATTCTATGATGATGGTTAGATTTAGCAGCAATGATGGTTTTTTTTACCAGTACATCTACCACCGCCGCTTGAAAGGAAGCACAGATATCGTTTATGCCAAGTTCGATCCCTTTTTGACGGCGTTGATGAACGTAATTCATCACCGATGTTTTCAGGCCGCTGAAACTAAAATCAAGACTGTGTTTGCTCAGCCATGCCCGCGGAAAAGCAATGGCGGTGGCATCGCCCTTTTGGCCATATTGACTAACAACCGGCCCTCCTGGATAGCCGAGGTCGAGCAGTTTGGCGACCTTGTCAAATGCTTCTCCTGCAGCATCATCTCGTGTCCGTCCGAGACGGGTGTAGTTGACAGGGCTGTCAACGGAAAAAAGGGAGGTGTTACCGCCGGAGACTATCAGCGCTGTGTACGGAAACTCGGGCTTTTCCTCTTCCAGCATGCAGGATAAAAGGTGGCCTGCCATATGATCGACTCCCACACAGGGTATACCGCGAACAAGGGCAAGGGATTTGGCAAAGGTAAAACCAACCAGCAGGGAGCCGACAAGGCCGGGGCCTTGGGTGGCACTAATCAGCTGGATATCATCGAGTTGTACCCCGGCGTCAGCCAGGGCCTGATTGACAACGGCCCAGATCATTTCGATGTGGCAACGGGAGGCAAGCTCAGGGACAATGCCGCCAAAACGTGCGTGGACATCGTTTTGAGAACTGACAACCGAAGATAAAACAGTATTTGTCTTTGCTTCGAGTACAGCGGCAGCTGTATCGTCGCATGAGCTTTCAATGGCAAGAATGAGCATAGATGGCTTGGGAGCTATTGCAATCAGAACAATTCAGTGGTATCTGTTGACAAAATTGAAGGATAAATTTTTTTTGGACATACTACTCGATGAATAAAGAAATAGCCAGTTCCCTTCCCAGTGAAAACAAACTCATTGATATGTTTTCACGTTCCATTTCCTATCTGCGGCTCAGTCTTACTGATCGCTGCAACCTGCGATGCATGTACTGTGTCACTGAAGAAGAAGGGAAAGGCGGACCTGTTAAGTTGCGTCATGATGATCTCCTCACTTATGAAGAGCTGCTCCGAGTTGTGCGGGTTGCTGTTCGGATGGGAATTACAAAAGTTCGGCTTACCGGCGGTGAACCGCTGGTACGCAGAAATGTTCTCGGTTTTATTCGCGACCTTAACGCGATAGAACAGCTAACCGATGTCCGCTTGACCACCAATGGGGTACTGCTCAACAAATATGCCCAAGAGCTTTTTTCCGCAGGGGTATCAAAGATAAATGTCAGCCTGGATACCCTCCGCCCGGAGAGATTTGCTTCCATCACCGGTGTCGATTGTTTTAACGATGTCTGGCAGGGGCTGCATAAAGCTCTGGAAGTCGGTTTTAACCCAGTAAAGGTTAATGTAGTGGCTATGCGCCATATCAATGACGATGAGATTAGTGATTTTGTTCACCTCTCAAAGACAATGCCGCTGCAGATTCGGTTTATCGAATTTATGCCCATCGGCGATTCCAGCCGTTGGAATGATGAAACCTTTATTTCATCCGATGAAATAAAACAGCGTCTGGAAGCACATGGTGAATTGATCCCCATGGAGCGTCTTCAGGCGGATGGACCTGCCCAGGTGTACCGACTTGGAGAAGATTCAGTGGGCTCCATTGGTTTTATCAGCCCTATGTCACATCACTTTTGTGATCAATGTAACCGATTAAGGCTTACTTCAGCGGGGGGGCTCAGGTCGTGTCTTCTGCATGATGATGAGGTCGATCTTCGTTCGGTGCTCAGGCAGGGCGGCGGTGATGAGGAAATCTGTAAGGCGTTGTTGGATGCTATTCGTAACAAACCCAAGGGACATCAACTGGAAGAGCGTTTAAAAAACTCAGGAAACAATTGCCACGGCCAGATGTCTCGCATAGGCGGCTGAGTCGTTGAACCCGCGTTTTTCATGATGATTGTATAGCTACTCCAACAGATTCATTGGAAATCCTTAAGGGGCGGAGGCTACGCCCCCAACCAACGTTCAATCCTATCAAAAGACTCATTAATCTCTGCAGTTTCGCCTCCAAATGAGAGCCGGAGATGACCTTCACCACCTTGGCCAAAGGAACCTCCAGGTACCGTTATAACGCCGGTTTCATCCAGTAATCGATGTGCTGTCTGTTGCGAGTTATCGGTGGTAAAATGATACTTGCCCATGATGTAAAATGCACCTTTGGGAGCAACGTAACTAAAGTGGGGAGCCAGCCTGTCCAACCGACTGCAACACACTTCTTTTTTCTTTGCTAATTCCCGACAACAGGTAGCTACCCATTGTTGATCACCATTGAGTGCTGCAAGAGCTGCACATTGTGATATGGTTGGTGCACATATCGTTGCCGCGTCGTGTACTTTGGTTATATGTTCCATCCATTGCCTGGCTGCTGCTACCCAGCCCACCCGCCATCCGGTAAGACAATATTTTTTTGATAAAGAGCCGATGGCTATCACGTGATCCCTATACGCATCCACGCTCAGTGGATTAAGGATCGTGGTGTCATCGTAGACAATGTAGTCATATGCTTCGTCGATGATGAGAACAATGTTGTTGGCGACAGCGAGCTCACACAGAGCACGGATTTCGTCTGCGGAATAGACATTTCCCGTTGGGTTGCCGGGGTTGCAGAGCAGAATTGCTTTTGTTTTTTGGGTAACAGCCGCTCTAAGACCGGCCGGATCCAGCCCCCACTGCTTGGTTAAAGGGACAAAAACAGGAACGCCTCCGGCAAGCAGGACTTGCTCCGTGTACGAGGCATAGGTGGGGGAAGGAAGCAACACCTCATCACCAGGGTCAACCACTGCAAGGATCGATGCGAGCAGTGCTTCCATACCGCCGACTGTTACGCATATTTCGTGAACCGGGTCGGCTTTAACTCCCTTTTCAGCCAGCAAGTACTCACTGAGCCGTTCGCGCAGTTGGGGCATACCCGTTTGGAGCGTGTACCTGCTGATGGTGGGATTATCCACAAGCATTTGTTGCACGGCCTCCATAACATGCGGCGGAGGAGCAAAACCGGGGACGCCTTGCCCCAGAGAAACGCAATTGTGTATACCGGCTGCACGATCTGCCATTACTTTGGTGGCTGAAGGGGCAACAGCCTGTATTCTGCTACTTGGTCGACTAAATGGTTTGCGTATCATTGGGGTCATGGGTTTGAGCTTTCAGAAAGGTCGGGGAAAACTTTTCCGGGGTTGAGGATAGCATTGGGATCAAAGAGCTTCTTTATGTTCTGCTGCAAGGCTATGCTCGTTGGCGAAAGTTCCATCGGCAGGTAACTCTTTTTGGCAAGTCCTATTCCATGTTCACCTGAAATGGTTCCTTTGAGTTCAATGCTGTGCGCCAGCAGATCCTTGACAGCGGATTCAGCATTATGTCGGTTGTTACTCTCTTTTGCGGTAACGCTGAGATGTATATTACCGTCCCCTGCATGCCCAAAGGCAAAGATTTCAACGCCATATTTATCCTCATAAAGAGGCAGTGCATCAATGAGTTGGGCTATGGCACTGATCGGAACGGCTACGTCCTCCGGGATGTATACATTGGCGTAATCATGAATGCGTAAACTTACCTGTCGTCGAACGTTCCAAATTTCCTGCCGTTCTTGATTGTTGGTGGCCGGTAGAATGGCAGCAGCACCATGTAAGTGGAGGATCTGCTCGATGGTGCTGAGCTCCTCTTTAATCTGGCTTGCCGGGCCGTCGAGTTCGATGATGAGTATGGAGGGCGTCGCGCCTGGCAGGTCAAAAGGGAGCATTTCTCCAACCAGGGAAATACATTTGTGATCAAGAAATTCAATGGCGCAGGGCAGGTGCCCAGAAGCCATTATGGTAGTGACACTTTGCATGGCCGAGCTCATGTCGCTGAACACACACATTAACCCGATAACAGCGGGAGGTTTGGGTATGAGCCTTAGCCAGAGGCTGGTGATAATTCCAAGAGTTCCTTCACTGCCTACAAGCAGGTTGGTCAAGTCATACCCCACCACGCCTTTTCTGGTTTGGACACCGGTGGCAATATGTTCGCCGTTAGGCAATACCGCTTCCAGGCCAAGAATATAATCTCTGGTAGTCCCGTATTTAACACAGGCAGGTCCGCCGGCGTCTGTAGCGGCATTGCCACCAATGGTACTGAGATCCATGCCAGCCGGATCAGGAGGATAGTAGAGTCCGCCGGCATCTGCTGCACTTTTCACATCTTGGCTGATTACGCCGGCCTGTACTTTGATAATACCATTAACCGGATCCATAACCTGGATGTCGGTAAGCCGTTCGGTTGAGAGGACAACGCCGGCATGATCAGCAAGACACCCTCCGGCAAGACCGGATCCAGCTCCCCGAGGAGTTACCGCGAAATTATATTTATTGGCAAGCTGTATAACATGCTGGACATCGGCAACAGACTGAGGGCAGATGACCATTTCAGGGGTGTAGCGTAACTTGGAGGCATCGCCGGAATATTTGTGTAAAGCTTGGTCGTCGGTAATCACTGAACCTGGTGCAACGGCAGCAGTGATTATTTCCTTAATTGCGGAGGTAAGGGGAGAAAAGGGATATGGCATGGCAAAGAAAAGGTTGGGAGCGGTTTGGTGTTTTATTTATGGCCAAAACCAGGAATATAGAGTCGTTTTTCGATAATTTTTAGAAGAAAAGAGGCACATGTTACCAGGGCAAGATAATAAAGGCCGATGATTATAAATACTTCAGTGAAACGGAAGTATTCAGTGGCGACGGTTTTACCTTCTCCTGTGAGCTCTAAACACGTAACGATATAGGCAAGAGATGAATATTTAATAAGGTAGATGATTTCATTGCCGCAGCCATGAATAGCGCGGCGCACTGCCTGGGGAATAATAATCCAGAAAATGGTTTGAAAATGGGTTAAACCGAGTGCATGGGCACCGGCGTATTGGCCGCGTTTTATGGAGAGCAGTGCTCCGCGAATATATTCTGATTGGTACGCACCACTGCAAAGAATAAAACCGGTTACAGCAGCTGCATAGGGAGAGAAATAGATCCCAAGGTTGGGTAACCCGAAGTAGAGCACAAAAAGTTGGACTACAAGCGGGGTCCCTCTGAACACGGCAGCATAGCCGTTACCAAGTAGCCGGACTGCCCGGTTGCCGTATGCGCGTAAGCACCCGGCGGTAATCCCGATAAGGACACCGCCAATGGCAGAGGGAACAATCAGGGCAACAGACATGAGCAGGCCCCGATTAAGGCTTGAAAAAAGTTCCTGATAGAATGGAGAAAAATCCACGTTTATTGCTCTCCGGTGGCTAGCTCGTTTAAGCGGTCACAGAACCCTTGCGTTTTATTGACGTTGCCCTTGGCAAGGAGCTCTTTTGGGGTTCCGGACTCCACAATCTGCCCGTTTTCCATAAAAAGAATATGATCGGCAAGGGTCGAGATCAGGCTAATTTGGTGGGTAGCCATAATCATGGTCATCCCTTTTGCAGCCAGGTTTTTGATGACGGATATGACCTCGCCTATAAGATCGGGATCGAGGGCCGAAGTTGGTTCATCGAGCAACAGTATCTTAGGATCCATTGCCAATGCCCTGGCAATGGCGACGCGCTGCTTTTGTCCTCCAGACAACTGAGCAGGGTAGAGGTCACCTTTCTCCCCTAGTCCGACCTGTTCCAGTTCCAGTCGGGCGCGTTTTTCTGCTGTATTACGGTCGAGTTTTTTTACCTTGCGCAGGGCAATCGTTATGTTGTCCAAGGCTGTGAGGTGATCAAACAGGTTGAATTCCTGAAAAATCATACCAACCTGTTGCCGCAGTCGATAAAGATCTTGCTTGTTGGAAAAATCTATCGGCTGTTGTTCCAGTTCTATCTGGCCGTCGTCCGGAATAACCAGGCAATTAATACATTGCAGCAGTGTACTTTTACCACCCCCGGAAGGTCCTATGAGGACGATAATTTCACCTTTTTCCAGTACAACATCAACACCGTTTAAAATGGTGTTGCCGTCAAAGGATTTTTGGATGGCTTGTGCTTTGAGTATTGGAGTATTGGAGGTCATTCTTGTATACCATTGTGACTGTAGCCGGGAATGCGTACCGCATCAGAAAGTTTGTTTAATGCATACACTCCTGCCCATGTCAGGAAAAAGTAGAGGATTCCAGCTGCTATATACAACGGAAGATGCTGATAGGTCCTTGAAGCGACGAACTGGGTCCGGGCCATGATTTCCGGAGCGCCTATAACAAAAGCCAGGGCGGAGTCTTTAAGGATAATGGAATATTCATTGGACCATGCGGGAATGGACATACGCAGTATCTGGGGCAATATAATAGATCGTACGGCCTGGCTGTTACTCATTCCCAAGGCACTGGCAGCTCTAAATTGGCCTTTGGGTAACGCGAGAATGGCCCCTCTGAAAATATTTGCTTGATAAGCGCCGGTTGTCAGGCCGAGAACAATGGTGACAGAGGTGAACGCGCTGAAACCTATATCGAAATAAGAAAACAGGCCAAAATAAAAAAGAAAGAGCAGTACCAAAACAGGTACACCCCGGAAAAACCAAACATAGGTGCTCAGTAGAAGCTGTATCGGCCGCTTGCCATAGACAATGCCAACCGCGACAGCAATTCCTATCAGTAACCCAAGAAACATTGCAGCAAAGACAATACCAGCGGTATTGAGAGTGCCTTGAAGAAGATAAGGAAAAGAATCTACAATAACAGAAAGGCTGGCTGGCATAATTTCCGGAGAGTGAAATATAACCCTTAGAGGTTATAGGGAGTCAGAAAATGGGGTGATGGGGTCAGGGGAAAATATATAGGATGTCTTGAATAATTAGGTTTTTTTGCAAGGTTGAAACATGCGAAAAAATACCACAGGCATAGATGCAAGATGGCCTATAACAAAAGGCGGATACCGTAGAAGTGATATCCGCCCATCGTAGATTACTTGTTTAGCTCATACTTTTTGATCAATTCATCCCACTTAGGAGATGCCATGAGCTTGGCCAGAGACGTGTTTACTTTTTCCAGCAATTCAGGGTTATCTTTGCGTACGGCATAAGCAAAATCTTCTTCGTGCATGCCGAAGGTGCCGACAATCTGTACATCTTTCTTGGAAGCTGCATCATGCGCTGGTGCATCATCCATAGCTGCCGCATCTATTCTGCCGTTTAAGACGTCCTCAACTGAAAGTGGGGAAGAGCTGTAGTAACGAAGTTCATAGTTCCAGCCATTTTTCTCGGCTTCAGCCTTGAGCCACTTTGCCTCCGTGGTTCCTTGCTGTACACCAATGACTTTTTTACCGTTCAGAATGTCTTCAATGGTCAGCGGAGAACCCTTTTTAGTGACCATAACCTGCTTGATGATCCAGTAAGGGATGGTGAAGTTGACTTTTTTAGCACGCTCTGCTGTGGCACTCATGCCTGAGGCTATTATGTCTATTTTTTTGGTCAATAAAGCGGTGATAATACCATCCCACTCAATGGGTTGGTGGCAGACTTCAACGCCGATGTCATTGGCAATCCAATCCATAGCTTCAACATCAAAACCGCTTGGTTTACCGGTTTTGTCAATGTAGGCAAAGGGAGGAAAGTTGGCATCAATACCGTTGACGATTTTGCTTTTAGCTGCAAAAGCGGTGCTGCACATGGCAAGAAGAGAGAAAGCAGCAAACAAAGCCAGGATTTTTTTCATCATAGGGTTCACCTTGTAGATTTTGATAGCTGGGGCAGTGTCTTTATATTGAAAATACACAGTACCATTAACGCCCCTGATATATAAAAAAAGATATAGTGTGTCAACGAGTTATCAACCCACTGAGCGGTTACCTCTCGTAATTGAGGTGAAGGACGTTGTAGAGACGTACCTGCCTTGGGCTATATAAGCTTAAGCTCTTCCAGTTCTTCCCAGCGGGAATAGAGCTTTTCCACTTCGTTTTGCAGCTGTTCCTGTTCGTTCCAGTAGTCCTGCAAAAGCTGTGAGTCGGAGACCACTTCCGGCGACACCATCAGCGTCTGCAGTTCTTCTATCCGTTGTTCACGTCGATTAATTTCATCTTCCATCTGGTCATATTCGCGTTGATTCATATAGGACAACTTACCGCTTTTTGGTTTGGAAGATTTCTTAGGGCGTGCTTCAGTGGTAGGTTTTTTGGGGCTCCCCTTTTCTACAAGGTGCAAGTCTGCGAGCCACTGCTCATAGTCAGCAAAAAAATTGGTGCCTCCTTTACCGTTGAAGCCAAGGATCGTATTGCAGACCTGGTCGAGCAGAAAACGATCATGGCTGACCAGTACCAATGCACCTGGAAATTCGGCCAGGCTTTCTTCCAGGACATCCAGTGAAGGAATGTCCAGGTCATTTGTCGGCTCATCAAGAAGGAGAATGTCGGCTGGTTTGAGCATCAGGCGGGCAATGAGAATTCTTGCCTGCTCACCTCCTGATAAACGATGCACAGGGGTGTCGAGCTGGTCAGGTCGAAAAAGAAAGCGTTTTGCCCAGGAAACAACGTGGATACTTCTGTCCTGATAAACAACAGAGTCGCCATCAGGAGCAAGAGCGCGTTTAAGTGTTGTATTTTTGTCCAGTTGTTCGCGGCGTTGATCAAAGCTGACAATGCGTACATTCTCTGCAGTGGTGATGCTGCCGCTATCGGGCTTAGGGCCGTCACTTTCAGTGGCTGCCGCAAGAATTTGCATCAGGGTCGATTTTCCGGTCCCGTTTCTGCCTAAAATACCCAGGCGTGATCCGGGCGAAAGCACCAGGTCAAGATTTTTAAACAGCGGGGTATCTGTAAATTGTTTGCTTATCTTCTTGCAGACCAGAAGTTTTTTAGTCTTACGATGCGTTGCATCAAATTGGATGGCAACCGAACCAGCTGCCCGATTTCGCGAACGAACATTATTCAGCTCTCCCTGGAGACGACCAGCTTCATCTATGCGATACTTTGCTTTGGTCGAACGTGCTTTCGGACCCCTGCGAAGCCATTCTGTTTCTCGTCGCATCTTGTTAGCAAGCCGTTCTTCGGTTTGTTGCTGCTGGTCCAGAAAAGCTGATTTCTTTTCCAGAAAATCAGCATAGGTACCAGTGGACTCGAGCGAGCCCTCGGGGTATACAGGACCAAGTTCAATTATTCTGTTGACTGTGTTTTCCAAAAAACGCCGATCATGGCTGACCATGAGCATCGCTGCCGGGCTTTCCGGGAGATTGGCGCGCAGTAACTTTTCAAGCCAGATTATCCCCTCAATGTCGAGATGGTTGGTCGGTTCGTCCATGATCAGTACATCGGGGTAGACAACCAGCGCTCTACAGAGTGCAAGTCGTTTACGCCAGCCGCCGGATAATTTTTGTACAGGGCTGGTTTGGTCCTCAAAGTCGGCACGACTAAGGATTGCATAGATGCGGTTATATTGCTCTGTCTGCTCAATATCCAGATCTTTTACGGCAAGATAAAGATTGTCTACGCAGTTCAGCTCTTCATGAAAAGTGTCTTCCTGAGCTACATAACTCAGGCGGGTATGTTTGGGGCTGAAAATCTCACCACTGTCACACTCGGCAAGCCCGCAGAAAATTTTCAGCAGGGTGGATTTACCGGAACCGTTGGGACCTATCAAACCGGCACGGTCCCCTGTGTGCAAATTCATGGTGATATTGGAAAACAGGGTTTGAGCACCAAATGCTTTGCTCAAACCCTTGCAACTGAGAAGTGGTAGCATAACAGCGGAATTAAATGGAACCTGTTTGTATGATTGGTATTACGCCGCAATATGATTTCCATTGCGGCATAGGGAGCCTGCCAGGCGAGTATGAATGAATGTTGATTGGTAACTTAAAATGCACCACCGTTGAAGTCAATATTGTCGGCGCGGGGATAGGATCCAAGCCATTCAAAATAAGCGCATATTTGTTGTAAAATATTACACGCTTCATGAATGACTGGGTCGTCCATGTGTCCTATCATATCGAGGAAAAAAAGATATTTCCACTGTTTGCCTTTGGTCGGCCTGGATTCAATCTTGGCAAGATCGATGTTTTTGGCTGACAGGATGGTCAATATCTCGTTTAATGCCCCTGGTCGGTTGATCAAACCCAGCAAGACAGAGGTTTTGTCTGCGCCGCTTTTTTGTGGGGATTGTTTTCCAAGGACCAGAAAACGGGTGGTGTTCCCCTGGTAATCTTCGATCCCTTTCACAACCACTTGCAGATCATAGGCCGTGACAGCGAGGTCGCTTGCAATGGCGCCGACATTGGGGTTGTTAGCAGCCATCTGTGCAGCGGCGCCGGTCGAGAACACCGGCAGGGTGGGGATGTTCGGTAGATTTTTCCGTAGCCATTCTCTGCATTGAGCAAGACCCTGGGCATGAGAGGCAACGGTTTGAATATCTTCAAGGTTTCCGGATCGACAAACCAGGTTATGGGTAATCGGCAGTTGAATTTCTCCGCATATCTGTACTTTGTAATTGAAAAAGGAATCCAGGCTTGAGGTTACAGCCCCTTCAATGGAGTTTTCAACTGGAACGATACCGTACTGTACCCGTTCTTTTTCAACCTCCTGGAAGACTTCAACAATAGCCTCAAGTGGACGGTAATCAGCTGACTGTCCAAAATATTTAACACCTGCCTGGTGGGTAAAAGTCGCTTCCGGCCCAAGATAGGCGACGGTTGCTTTTCGTTGTGATAGTCTACATGTGGTTATAATTTCGTGAAATATGGAGTGAAGGGCTTTGTAAGGGAATACCTCCTGGTTCTTTTGCCGGAGGCGATTATAAATTTCGAGTTCCCTTTGCGGATCCCACTTTGCACGCTTGGTTTCATTTTTCAACTCGCCTATTGTCAACGCACATTCAAGACGTTCTTTTAAAAGGTCTAAAATGGTATCGTCAATTTCGTCAATTCTGTCTCGGACATGAGAAATATTTGCTTTTGAGGTCATGGTTGTTCGTCTTCTAATTGGCTTGGAAAAAGTTGGACAGTGTTTGTACGTATCTGCTTAATGACAAACACGTGGTTGTACCAAAAGGCAATATGATGGCAACATATGTATTTGGTAGACACAAAGAAACCTATAGCATTTATAGGGTGAAGAAAAGAAAAAATTGAAAATGGTTGCAGGAGACATTTTTTTGCATCATATATTCTGTTACTCTTTTCTTTGTATTTTCTTCATGCAGCGTGGTTCTTCATATTTAGGGGGACTCACTTTCAGCGCTGTCTTTATCTTATCTGTTGTGTGGTTATGAGAGGAAATTTGCTTGCAGCAAACTCAAGAAAAACTTAATCAATTAAATCAAGTCCTTCTCAAGTACGGCCGGGTTGCGGTTGCTTTTTCCGGAGGTGTTGATAGTTCCCTTCTTTTAAAAAGCGCTCTTGATACTTTGGGTGCGGGCAATGTGCTGGTCCTGTTCGGATCCTCAATCTTGCTGAAACCCGAAGAGATATCGCTGGCTCAAAATTGGCTTACAACCAATGGATATCCAAAAGGGGTTGAAATGCAGGTGGTCGACTTACAACCACTTGCCTGGAAGGAATTTGTCACTAATTCAGAAGAACGCTGTTATCAATGCAAATTACGGATCTATAAACGGTTCAAGGAAATTATGGAAAAAAAAGATTTTTCCGTTCTCCTCGATGGAACCAACACTGATGATCTGAAAAGTAAAAGACCTGGTTTACGGGCTATTCATGAATTGGGAGTGAAAACACCTCTAGTGGAAGCAGGACTTGACAAGTCCGATGTACGGGAGTGTAGTCGTCTGCTTGAACTTTCCAGTTGGGAACTACCATCTGCATCGTGTCTGGCCACTCGTATACCCCATGGTCTTCCTGTTACCGAGGAGCGTGTTGCTAAAATATCCTTGTGGGAGGGCGGACTGAGTAGATTTGGATTTGACGGTTGCAGGGTTCGTTTGGACAAAGAGCGTACCAGTGTCGTCTATGTACAATTAGCCGAAGCTGACTTGCCAAAAATTGCCAATCCAGATATAAGGGTAGCCATTCTGCGTTTTTTTTATAACAACAATATCAAAAAAGTGTATCTTGACCTGGAAGGACGGTAACAACCTTATCAGTTGTAGCCAGCGCTGAAAGCCCGCTCTAACGGGCATTCAAGAAGAAAAAAACAATTTTTTTCCTTTGACAAAGAAAAAAAAGTTTATTTAACTTCCACCGTCATCGCTAGTGCCCGCTCAGGAATAAACCTGAATGTCGTGGCAGTGTTAAAATCTTTGGGAGGGAAGAATGAATAAAAAGGAACTTGTAGAAGCCATGGCTGGGGCTGCAGAAATTTCTAAAGCCGCAGCAGAAAAAGCATTAAATGGTATGCTCATGTCCATTACGGATGCTCTTGCAAAAGGAGATAAAGTAACACTTGTTGGTTTCGGAACTTTTTCCACTGTTAATCGTTCCGCCCGTAAGGCTAAAAACCCTCGCACCGGTGACATGATAGACATTCCAGCCAAAACCGTTGCAAAGTTCAAACCAGGCAGCAAGCTTGCTGACGCTGTAGAATAAATCGTTTGCCACCCAGGTTTTATATGAAAAATAGCCGGGTATAATCCGGCCGTTTTTTTGTGTTGTGCACTAATAAAACATCGGGAAGTGGCTCAGTCTGGTAGAGCACAGCGTTCGGGACGCTGGGGTCGGAGGTTCAAATCCTCTCTTCCCGACCAAGAAAATGTAGTAAAATCAAGAATTTAGATTTGTTTTGTTGATTAAAAAGGTTGGAAACACAGGCATCTGTGTTCCCAACCTTTTTTTTTCAAATACTTACAATTATGACGGTGTTTGTAGAATAAACGAAGTTTCTTGTAATTGTCTGTAATTGCGTTTTAAACTATATGTCTTTAGCCCGGATTTCTCATCAGTTCAGGCAGCGCCAAGTTCAAAGTTTTTGGTAATGAATCATAGTCGCCTATATTCATTGCCAAAATACTGAAGAAAATGGTGCTGGATGGACTGACCTTTGGTGAACATTGTGAAAAACTTTCAACTTCATCTTAGCTTCTATAACATATAAGAATTGTATGCAATTTGACAGGTTGATACAATGTTCATGAGCAATTCGGGTTAGGCCTTAGTGTACATAAAAAAAGTACAAATAATGTACATAGGTCGTACAAAGAAGTTAGAAAAAAATATGTTAATCAGAATCTTTAGTGCTGGGTTTCCGAGTAGCGGTGGTAACAATATTGTATTGCTTCAGATGGAAACAGAAAATTTATTAATCCAAGTTAACGAGTAATAATTCAGCCCGTACCATTTTTTCTATCTGTTCATTTTTGCGGCGCTCCTTCCTCAGTTCTCTCGCCGCTTCCAGCTTTTCATCTCTCTCCTGGAAAATATGTTTTTCTCGCCCCTCAAGCTTGACTATCGGTGCAATATAGCCGATTGCAAATGAAATTCTTGTTTTCGTAATACGAATTTTATCTCATTTTAACGATTAATGGACTTTATCTGTTATATCTTATGGTTATATTGATTTTCTGATAAGCTGACCACATGTGACCACGATTATGATAAATGCACGAAAAAAGAGTTCTTACTCATTCGATAAAAATCACTTGTTGAAAGGTGCGAACAACAGCTTCCCAACCACTATTTCGATCGATTGAAATGTTCCGTGATAATAAAGAATCAGGAATAAGGTGAATTGTAGATCATCTTAAATGATTAACATTGCCAATACCAGCCTCTGTTACCGTGACACTATGCGCCTCCATAACCTCTCATGGATTATGATGCGAGAAATCTGAAATTGCCTTTTTGTTGTTAGGTTTTTGAGAGGATGTAGTGGTTAAAAATCAAAAGATGAGTAGGGTGGAACCCTAGAGCAATAGAACTGAGATCATAGCTTCAACCCATTAACTTTTCTGAGCTTAATCTTTTGCACTTAATATGTTACTCCAATAAGAATTGAAGTGTAATTGGATAAATAACGTCTAATATCTTGAAAATGTCTTATTTTTTATTTTGATAATCTGATTACGTACAAAACTCAGCCAATTATCTACCGAAACAGACAGGGGACTGATTTTATTTCTCTTTTAAACTCGGGAGACTGATCGAAGACTCCGATCTGTCTCCCTGTTCCCAAAAAAATGGCTGAGTTTCATGGGTAATCAGATTTGATAATATCTTATGCTACATTACTGTGGGTCGATGACGCAACAGTTGAGGAGTGTGCCTTTATTGCTCTCCGCTATACAGACACCTCTACAGAAGTGGATGCCAACAAAACTCTCAAATTATCTTGAATCGAATGGAAGAAAAAAAACTTATACAACACGCTCTGAAGTTTTTAGCGGAATGCGACTACGATTGTCAAAGCGCTTCTCCTGAGATGATTGGCAAGAAACTTTCGATCACCATGGATGAAGTGACGAAATTACTGCAGAAACTACGCGCCGCAGAATTTATGGAGCCCGATACTTTTGCCCTGACCGGGGACGGCAGAGAGTATGCCCTGCATATACTAAAGGCACATCGACTTTATGAAACGTATCTTGCCAGAACATCCGGCCATCCCGAGTCACTGTGGCATCAGATTGCCGACGAAAAAGAGCATGACTTGACACGTGAAGACGTAAAGCAGTTGTCGGAAGAACTCGGCCATCCACGCTTTGATCCCCATGGTGATCCCATCCCTACATCAGCCGGTGAACTGCCCGAAAAGCTAGGAAAAACGTTGCTGGAATATCCTGCCGGGTGGGTAGGTCGAGTGGTTCACATCGAAGATGAACCTGCAGAGTTGTATTCTCAAATATCCAGAGCGGGTATTACAACGGATACGGTGCTGCGCATCGCTGATAAGGATACGAATACAATGACTCTCCACCTTGAGGGGGAAACCTTTCGATTTCCGAATGAAGTTGCCGATCAGATTACTGCGGTTAAGCTGAAGGCAGGAGAAACGTTGGACGAGTCTGTTGAGAGATTGTCCCGTCTGGGACTTGGAGAAAAAGCAGAGGTTGTCGGCATGTCTGCTCTTGTGCGTGGGCTTGAAAGAAATCGTCTCCTTGACCTGGGAGTTGTGCCCGGAACTATAACTCAGGCTGAACTCAGAAACCCTTCTGGCAGTCCTGTTGGATATCGTATTCGTGGAGCCTGTATCGCCCTTAGAAAAGAGCAGACCGAGCGCATCCGCATAAGAAGAGTGAGGCAATAACATGAAAAAGAAGACAACCTCCACAGGCTCAAAGCTGCAAAAGCTGGGAGTACATCTTGGCCAGGCAGATTATGTTGTAGTCCTCGCGGGGAATCCAAATACTGGTAAAAGTACCGTTTTTAATGCGGTCACCGGCCTTCGTCAACATACGGGGAACTGGCCGGGTAAAACCATCGCCAGGGCCGAGGGAGGCTTTTCTTACAACGGTAAGAAATTTCGCCTCGTTGACCTGCCGGGAACCTATTCTCTTCTTTCAGCTACCGATGATGAAGAGGTTGCACGAAATTTCATTCTTTTTGGGCGACCAGACGTGACGGTGGTTGTCATTGACCCAATGCGCCTGGAAAGAAACCTTAATCTTGCCCTGCAGGTGCTGCAGATTACTGAAAAGGCAATTGTCTGTGTCAATCTCATGGATGAGGCCAGAGCCCATGGACTAAAGATCGATGGCCAGGGTCTATCACATGATCTAGGCGTTCCTGTGGTCCTGGCTGCAGCGCGACAGGGTGAGGGGATTGATCAGCTGCTTGCGGAAATTGATAATATGGCCGGTGGCCGTAGTAGTTGCAGCCCTCATCGCCTGAATTACGATATAATCCCCAGCGTCCAGGAAAGTATGGATGAACTGGTCGGGGCCCTCGCGGAAGCCTATCCGGGCATGCCACACCGGGAATGGGTTGCCTTACGACTCCTTGAAGGCGACCAGCAGATCATCGAGGCAGTTGCCAATGGTGAAATCGGCAAGTTGAGTGAAGATCACGTTGCCACTGGTACGATTAGTGCATGTGGAAATTAAACAGAGGAATTGGCAGAGTTTTATTCTTCAAGAAATGTGAACGTTATAACACAGCTTATATTTTCTTAGGAAAAAGTGAAAAATATGGAACCGGAAAAGATTATAAAACGGGCCAGTGAATTGCGATGGAAACTCCCCCAGGATTTTCATGATCGCTGGGTTGAGATGGTCTATGCCGATTCAGCGCGCATAGCATCCAGAAATGTGGAGCAGGAAGGGGCGACTCATCGACTCAGCTGGGAACGGCGGCTGGATGCACTGCTCACTAACAAGTGGTCGGGAATGCCCATTATGATACTCATGCTGGCCCTGGTTTTGTGGATCACGATAATTGGTGCCAACGTGCCATCCAGCATGTTGGCTACTCTTTTACTAGACCATGGCCACCCAATGATGAAGCAGTTAGCCGAAGCCGCACATTTGCCGTGGTGGTTATCTGGCGTTCTTGTGGACGGGCTGTATTTGACCGTAGCTTGGGTTATCAGTGTTATGCTGCCCCCCATGGCAATATTTTTCCCACTTTTCACTCTACTTGAGGATTTTGGTTATCTACCTCGGGTTGCGTTTAATCTTGACCATCTGTTCAACCGGGTCGGAGCCCATGGCAAGCAGGCTTTGACTATGAGTATGGGTTGGGGCTGCAACGCTGCAGGTGTTGTCGCAACCCGTGTTATTGATTCTCCCCGGGAGCGGCTTATTGCGATTATCACCAATAATTTTGCCCTCTGCAACGGCCGTTGGCCCACCCAGATCCTGTTGGCCACGGTTTTTCTTGGCGCTCTTGCTCCTCCAGCTCTTGCAGGTTTTGTTTCCGCAGCCGCTGTACTTGGAATTGCCCTTTTAGGTGTGCTGCTCACTTTTTTATCATCTTGGATGCTCTCCACAACAGTACTCAAAGGAGAGGCCTCAACCTTTACCCTGGAACTCCCTCCATTCAGGCCGCCTAATTTGTGGAGAACTCTCTACACCTCACTTATTGACCGGACCTTGATTGTATTGTGGCGTGCCATTGTTTTTGCAGCACCCGCAGGTGTTGTACTCTGGACCATCTGTAACATTCCGGTGGGCGATATGTCCCTTGCCCAGTGGCTGATAGGTTTACTCGACGGTCCCGGCTGGTTGATAGGAGTGAACGGGGTTATCCTTGTGGCATATATTGTGGCTATTCCCGCAAATGAAATTGTTATTCCCACGATACTCATGCTGACTGTGATGACTACAGGTTTAAGTGGTGTTGGAGAACAGGGCGCAGGCGTTATGTTTGAGACCAGTGAGAATTCTGCTCTTGCGATGCTATTGCAAGCCGGGGGGTGGACAACGCTTACCGCCGTGTGTCTGATGTTATTCAGCCTTTGTCACAATCCGTGTTCGACGACAATATACACAATCTATAAAGAGACCAAGAGCCTCAAGTGGACACTTGTGTCAACCTTTATGCCCATCGCCTATGGTATTGTGATCTGCGGGGTTGTGGCTCTTGTGTGGCGAATGTTTACAGGCTGAGATTATTTGTCATGCTCATCGATCCTCATGTTACGATCCATGCCGGGATCAAATAAAGCATATTCGCCGGCCTGGTTATGCTGATCTTTTCTTTTTTTGTCCCTGGCCAGATGTACCATATTTGGCCCACACTTTAGCTTCAATCAAACATTCGCCTTAATGGGCTACTTAAATTCTTGTGACCATCTTTTTTGTAACAAAAGGTGTGTTGTTGAAGATATGCGAGTCCACAGGCCCGGGTAAAGAGTGTGGCTAACTGTGACGATTGGCAGCATAAGCCCTATATTTGCAAACAAAGAGTTTGGGCTGAATGAAGTGTAAAATAGTCTTTTCTATTGTCAAACGACCCAAACTTTTATTGTGTTAACATTTGATAAATGCAAGTGCTTGAGATTGCTCTGAAGTTTGAACAGGATATTTCTCTGGAATTGTCTAAAAATGTAGTAGCGATAGGCGGGATCTTGCCAAAGAGCAGTTAACCTCAGTAATTGATCATCGAGTCTAAAATTGCCACCACGAAAGTGGGTATCGTAGTTTACATGCTTGACCAAAACATAGAGGTTCGCTTAACAGCAAGTTTAGGCGTAGCAACCTTTCGAAAAGATGCCAGGGACATAGACGCACTGCTGGCCGCTGCAGACCAAACGCTTTTTAGCATTAAGGGACATATGTTGGCTGTTTAGTGGTTCTTCATACTTATCTTGACAAAAAACAGGTTATTACCCTATATCCTAGCTCCTATGCTCATGGAATTTAATTACTGCTTTTAACAGCCATGAATGAAAGGAGAGATTCAAGGTGACAAAAAGATTATCTATTATTATTTCAATTATTTATTTTTCATTTCTTGTGTATCCAGCCGATATTTTTGCTGAATACTTCGTTTTCGAAGACGTTATTTACGCCAAGCATGCTGATGTCCCCGATTCAAATCTTTTCCTTAAAGGAGATATGTATGTTCCTTCAAGCCAGGGGCCACATCCAGCCATCATGTTAATGCACGGGGGATCTTGGCAGCTTGGCGACGAGAACTTTTACGCCGACGACTGGGGGCCATACCTGGCTGAGCGTGGCTATGTTGTGTTTTCCATCCAATACCGCCTTTCTAAACCTGGTGGTACTTATCCTACGTGGCCAGGATGCCTTTTGGACAGCAAAGCGGCGCTCCAATTCCTGCGTGGCAATGCTACAAAATTTAAAGTTGACGCGGACAAAATTGCCGTTGGCGGTGATTCCGCTGGTGGACAACTCGCTGCGCTGCTCGCTCTCACCCAGGACTGGCCTGCCTATACTCAAAAATATGCAAATAATCCATTTGCAAACGTGAGCACCAAAGTCCAAGCCGTAGTGTCTGCTTACGGAGTGTTTAATATGCCCAGCTGGTGGTTGTGGACTAAGAATCCGAAATTTGATTGGGCACCTTATGGAATGACAACATTTGCAGAGGACTTCTTTGGCGGCACTCCTATGGACGCACCTGCGGCGTATTTTGAAGCGTCACCCATAAATTATGTACGGGGCAGCGCTAAATCTTTGGGAAATGTATCGTTGCAAAATGATGGTATAAGGGTTCCGTGGTTTATTACTTGGGGAATGGAAGACCCCGATGTGCCTGCCGAAGGGCAAAGTGTTCCATTTGTAGAAGCGCTCAAAGAAGCTGGAGCCAACGTCACCGCAGTACCAGTCCCTCGTGTTGGCCATTACTGGTTCAACCTAGGCAAAATCACAGGCCAAAGCGACGATCCTTCCGACTGCTATTTTGATTATAAAAAACTGGAACATATTTGTACCGGTGCAACGCCCAACGATTACGTCGCTCCGAAGCTGCTCAAATTTCTCAAAGATAATTTGTAGGAAATCACCAATGACGGCGATGCCGGTTAAGTCAGAATCCAGCCTTTCCCCGGAGTTTTCTTTAAAGGCAAGGCTGGCGGGTTTTGTTTGACATGCAATGGCGAATGCCACGGTGGTTTAATTCCATATGAGTGGTCTATCTATATCAGGAGTTCCGGGGACAGGACATTTAACCTTTGGCCTTTTTTTAGGCCCCGGTTTTTGCGGTCTTAACCTACGGCCGAGTTCAACCTCCAGTTTATCTATAACATCTCCTTTCCCTAAAGGGCGACCGGTTCGTTCATGGAGATGAAGGAGATCAACTTTATCCGGCGGAGTCAATTTTAAAAAACTGCGCCGGTCGGAAATCAGTTCAAGTAAGGGAGCTACCTTTGTCAGCTCGTCATCCTTTCCAACAAGATGCGCATGGACGCTGCTTCAGCAGTAATCTTCTGGTTTTTCCACTAAACCGTGCGGCAACAGTATTCATTTCGATATATCGGGCTGTGGCCGACAGGTGTTGCTCATCCAGGGGAAAAGAGGCAAACTTTTTCTGCTACATAACTCAGCCGGCCCCAAAAAAAAAGAGGTGGGGTTTAATCTCAGGTGGAGGGAACAGCTTTATTATGATAAATGGGCATGGATGAAAAAGGCGATTAGTGAGAGTTCTTCTAAAAAAGAGATGTGCATGAAGGACAGATACTACCTTGACTTATCGTTGAGGGCAAAGTCCTTGGTTGGAATTTTTCTGCTACTCAGCTCTGCTTGCAAAGAGCTTTTCCGGCACTACGTATATAACTGAAATAATATAGACTTCACGTTTACAACAATATGTTTTCCAACGAGAACTATTGAGGGGCTGCTATAAATGAATAAGCTCTCGTTTCTCCTTGTGCTCCTTATGGGGGGACTCAGTTTTATGATGTGGGCTCTTTTTAATCGCCCGGATCAACTGCCGGCCTGGCCAAGGTATATCGACGGATTTTCATTCAACCCAATGCGGGTGCACAACTCTTCCAGTCTTGATAACTATCCGACACTCGAAGAAATAGAGCAGGATCTGGCTCTCCTTGAAGGCAGCGTCTATTCCATACGCACGTACTCCGTCTCAGGGACCCTGGGCGATATTCCAAGGCTCGCAAGTCAGCATAACCTGAATGTGGCCGTCGGTGCATGGATCGGGACCGATAAAAAACGCAACAAAGAGGAGTTGCATAAGCTTACCGGCGTTTACGGCAATTCAATCCGCAACATCGTGCGCGTTATTATTGGTAACGAGTCGCTATTACGTGGTGATGTTCGACTGGACACTCTCATTGGCTATCTTGACCAGATGCAAAAGGTCATAACGGCACCTATCAGCACTGCCGAGCCCTGGCATGTATGGCTCGATAATCCTGAACTGGCAGAACATGTCGATTATCTGGCAGTACATATCCTGCCTTACTGGGAAGGTATCAATGTTCAGAAAGCAATCGATTTTACCCAGGAAAGGATGAAAAAACTGAAGGAAGCTTTTCCTGATAAACCCATAGTTATCTCAGAGATAGGCTGGCCCAGCAATGGCCGGACCAGGGGGAAAGCGAAAGCATCCTTAGCCAACCAGGCCAGGTTTCTCCGACAATTCATCGCTGTGGCCCAGAAGGAGAAATACACCTATTACATCATGGAGGCCTTCGACCAGGTGTGGAAGAGAGAAATAGAAGGCGAAGTCGGTACTGCCTGGGGTGTATATGATGCCGAACGTAAGTCCAAATTTCCACATACGGCTCCGGTTATCCGTATACCTGAATGGCCGACGCTTGCCGGCCTGTGTGCCTCTCTTGCCCTGATTGTCACTGCATTCCTGTTTCGCGACTCAAAAGGGCTCAATTACAAAGGTCGTGGATTTCTTACTATCCTGACCTACGTAGTGGTCACTGCTACAGTGTGGATCGTATACGATTACACACAAAGATATCTCACCACCGGAACGTTATTGGTAGGTATCCTAATGATCCTTTCTGCTCTGGGGATAGGGGTTGTGCTGCTGGCCGAAGCTCACGAATGGGCAGAGGCCTTATGGCTTGGATCTTCGCGTAGATCACCGTTACACTCTCCCGCCCCTGACTACCACCCCATGGTTTCGATTCATATACCTGCGTATAATGAACCACCGGAAATGCTCAAGCAGACTCTGGATGCAATCGCTGCCCTGGACTACCCCAATTATGAAGTACTGGTTATTGACAATAACACCCAGGAACCTGAAACTTGGCAGCCAGTTGAGAAGCACTGCAAAATGTTAGGGAAACGGTTCAAGTTTTTCCATGTTTCTCCACTTGCAGGGTTCAAGGCAGGAGCACTTAATTACGCCTTGCAACACACCTCCACCGATGCCGAAATAAATGCAGTTATTGATAGCGATTATCTGGTCAGTCCTAATTGGCTTAAGGACCTCGTACCACTGTTTCAAAACCCGAAGGTGGCTATTGTGCAGGCCCCACAGGACTACCACGACTGTAAAGAGTCTGCCTTTAAAGCAATGATCCATGCAGAATATAATGGCTTCTTTCATATCGGGATGGTTACACGTAACGAACGAAACGCAATTATCCAGCATGGAACAATGACCATGGTGCGCTGCAGTGTCATGAAGGAAATCAATGGCTGGTCGGAATGGTGTATCACAGAAGACGCTGAACTTGGCTTACGAATCTTCGAACGCGGCTATGAAGCCATCTATGTTGCGAAAAGTTATGGCCAGGGATTGATGCCGGATACCTTTCTCGATTTTAAGAAGCAGCGTTTTCGCTGGGCCTATGGCGCTATGCTCATCATGCGCCATCATCTTGCCGGTTTACTTGGTTTGAAAAATGGCAGTCTTACCAGGGGACAGAGATATCATTTCCTGGCGGGATGGCTACCTTGGATGGCTGACGGAATTAATTTACTTTTTAACCTGGGAGCCCTCGTATGGACCACCATGATGGTACTCAAACCAGGATTTTTCAGCCCGCCTGAAGCACTGTTCTCTCTCATGCCGCTTACTTTCTTCGGCTTTAAATTGCTTAAAATGTTCGTCCTTTATCGCTGGCAAATCAAGGCCGGGTATCGCCAATGTCTCGCCGCAGGTCTTGCCGGTCTTGCCCTGTCACATACCATCGCTCGAGCCATGCTGGCTGGCTTTCTTACTAAAGGGGTCGGCTTTTTCAGAACTCCGAAAAGGACAACCAAAAACCGCTTGCTGCAGGCCCTGGCTGCCTGCCGGGAAGAACTGCTGTTTGCCATTGCCTTCCTTTTGGGGAGTTACAGCCTGGGGATAACACAGGACCTGTCACTTTTTGACCTGTTTCTGTGGCGTTTGGTGCTTGTTATTCAGGCAATTCCCTTCCTGGCTGCGGTCATAGTGTCAATGATCAGTGCCATGCCATGGATTCCAGCCGGTTTGATCGGGTATATGAGCCCGATCGATCAGTGCTCGGCAAGAGAAAGTACGCAGAAAAAGGCAGAGCTGGAATAGGTATAGCCCCACAATAAGAAATATCGGTTATTTGTTTACCTGTAAAAGGCTATATTGCTTGGCAGTAAACAAGTCATCCCGCAACATAGTCATCTCGTCGACGGCTTTTAATATTTCAGTGCAACGTGCATCTGGATTTTCTGTGTGCTGTTTACATAAAACCGGCTGTTCATTTTGAGGCGTATACAAACTCAATCCGGCCAACGGCCTGATATGTTGTAGCTTTTCGCTTTGGGCCACCTGAAGAAAGCCATGGTGCGTGTCCCCTAACAGGCTAAGAAGCCTGGCCGGTAGTTGATACATGGGCAACGAACCAGTATCAACCGGCCCATGCCGTCCATCTATTATGACGAGCGGCGTCGTTACATACGACTGAAACATATTTGCATCAAATTCAGCCTTATTCCGGGTAAACAGATTCTCCTGGACAAAACCTTCATGATTGCTGCCGAGAAACGGAAGATGATCGCCGAAAAAGACGATGATTCCGTCCGGATCTTCAGCCTGTATCGTTTCCACAAAATCCATCAATTCCCTACTTTTGTAATAAACAGTGTTCACATACCCCCGCAGCATCCGGTTATCCGAACTAACATCTATTACTTCAGGTCTTGATTCCGAAAGCGGGTAATCCAGATGACCAAAAAAAGTTACAATATAGACGATTTTGGGAGAGTTTCCTGGTTGATCCTCGAGTTTTTCCCAAACCTGACGATAAAGTGAAGCATCACCGAGAAAATTTCGATTCATATCATCGAGAACAAAGTCGTTTTTTGCCCAATACTGATCAAACCCGATCCGTTTGTAGGAGTTGACCCTGTTCCAGAATGCAGCGTAATTAGGATGGGCGGCAATGCTTTCATACCCGGCACCGCTGAGATAACGCGGTAGGCACGGAGCATCGTTTCGTAACCATCCCTCGAAAAATACGGCATTATTTGTCACCGGGAAACCGCAAAGTGCCTCAAACTCGGTGTTAGCCGTGTATCCACCGAATACAGGAGCCATTATTGTGCTATGTCCTGCATCTTTCCATATTTTTCTGAAACGTGGATCAACAGGATCAGGATGTATGCCAGTCTGTTTAAGCAGCATGGGATCCCAGAAAGACTCAAGTAGAATCATATATATGTTCGGTTTTCGGCTAGGATCAGCTGTGGGGTTCAATTTCTCAGTTTCCGGATTCAAGGCCAGCAGGGCACCGTGGACATCGTCGGCTGTCACATTAACCTTGCCTCGCGCTATATTACGTACTCCTTCATGCATAAGGTGCCTGACAAGACCGCGATCCTTGTAATTCCCAGGCTGGTTCCATATCCAATCGCCGTAGTGTTTATCCATAAAAGCGATAACATTCGGCGCATTGGCAAAGACAACTGTCAAAAACAGCGACATGCTACCGAGGACTAGCCAGGTACTTTTTTGTTTCCAGGCAATGGATACAGCCAGCATAATGACAGGGAGCGTGATTGCAGCAATTATCACCGGTAAACGCCAGTCGGAGAATAGGTGCAGCATATTGGTAAAACCAAGGAAATCATCAGGCATGACAGGGCTTCCAAGCACAGTCAGTTTTAAGGCATTACTTATCTGCAACACTGCGGTAAGCAGCGTAAATGAAACAGCCCACATTTTCCAACTGCGGGCGATAGAGTAAAGTAACAACCCGAAAATGATGTGCGCCGTTACGTCTTTGGCCCAGGTACTCGGCCACACCTGTATGGAAAAGAAGATAAAGATAAAGCTCTGCAGCACAGCATATACAGTTCCTGCATAGACTACCATTGCAACTAACCCGAGCAGGGTCCGATGCCGGCAAATGGGATAAGGCGCCTGCGTATTGAAATTACGATAATAGATAAATACTTTTTTTATATTCATAAGCTACTGATACAATATTGGTATCCTAACACTCTTTGTCTTTTGCTTCCTTCCATGGTCTATCTTTTTACTGCCCTACTTGCTTCTGATTAAACCTCGGGCTTTGCCCAAGCGACTTCATAAGGTTTACCCGTTGTTGGGAGAAGAGATTCTTCCGATTGGAAAGTCCCAAAGGGGTATGAGGACGAATTTATGCAAAACTGGAAATCATTAGCATACTTAAGGTGGGGCTGAAAGTATGAGTTGATTTTCATTTCCAGGTATCATCAGTGAAAAAAGTGAGGTGAAGTGAGGGGATTGAGAGGTGGCATACTAAGCGTTTTGTGTCGATAAAAGGGGATTGAGTTGCTTGAAGGCTACGCCTGAATATATACATCTTTTTTACAGCAGACCACCAAAATTCAATGTATCTAATACAATTCTGATTATCCATGAAACTCAGCCATTTTTTTTGGGACTCCGATCTGTCTCCCGGGTTAAAAGGGGAAATAAAATCAGTCCCCTGTCTGTTTCGATAGATAATTGACTGAGTTTTGTACGTAATCAAAAATACAATTGTACATATAATGGGTAACAAAAGTGCTATCCGAATCCATAAACATAGAGGTTCAGGAAACCGAGATATTGAAAATAATAATGTGTTCAATACAATGATATTATCATTTATTGATTCGCTATTTATTATGTAATAACAAGTGATTGTTGCCCATTAAAGGTGCATGATGTTGGGCTAGGGGAAGTAGGACAAGCAAAGTGGTACCAAGTAAACGGGCTTCGTAAGGTGAGGTAATATCTTGCGGGAAAAAGAAGCGGCTTGAGATTGAAGATTTACGGCCGAAATTTTTAGCTTTTGAAATAAAGCTTCTTGGTGAGCAGGCTTGTACGAGAACTGAAAAAGTTTTTAAAAAACTAGCCACTAAAAATTGGAGTTAAAGAAATCAGTCTGATAACTAACAAGAGTTAAGCACAGATCTGACCCTTATTTTGTGCTAAACGTTAGAATTGATATGTTATCCCAAGACGTAATGCAACGTTATCCATCGGGTAATGGCCAGTCTGGGTAGTATATTTTTCATCGTTTAAATAACCTGTGTATGTCGCGTCGGCATCTGCCTGTACATATTGTACAGAAAGATCAAGGGCCCAGTTTTTTGAAAAGAGCCATTTTGTTCCTACGGTCAAATGCCAGCCTGTAACACTGTTTATATCCATGTGATTGTATGCTGCTCCATTGTATTCCGATGAGTATGTCCATTCGGGGTCAGCATCAAACGTACTCGAATAATAGCCGATGCCGACACCAGCATAGGGAGTGAAACTCGTTGAATTGCCGTATTGGGCAAGCAGGGTGAGAGTCGGCCCAGAAATGATAATGTCGCCATCGGTTTTGTCTTGTTGAGTCGAAGTGTTGAAGGCGACGGTTTCTGCTTCTATTCGATCATAAGCGAGTTCAAAGCCAATGTACTCATTGAAGTAGTAGCTGATATTGAATAATAATGGCGTAATATTCTGTTTTTCATCCAAGGCATAAATAGTCCCTAGATATGTACCTGAGCCATACACTCCTCCCCGATATCCGGAATCATCATCAGTGAGCCGCCTTAACGCCGAACGGACCCCCACCTGCAAATGATCTTTGATGTATTTATCGTAAAAAGTGATGGTGGTATTTCCCGTCACCTCTGTTTTTTCGTCAATGGCAATCTCTGTGGTTCTTTTTTTGATGGCCCCACTGCAGGCGGATTGTTTTGGCTGATCAGCAGCGTATGTGGCAACGGTGAAAAGTAGTGTGGTGGCTAGCGCCAATAATATTGGAATAGACCCTCTACCCATGATTGATACCTATAACTCCTTTGCAAAATAATTTTTCTAAACCAAAAATGTCTTCCCTTGGGTAGACCATCTGCCTGCCACATAGCAGAATGACTGGGAGGTGGCAGGAAAGTCCCGGGATACAATCTGATCTTTTCACCCGTGGTGTTAATCACATGAAACAGAATAAATGATGAATGTGGCAGAAATATGAAGGAAATATTGATACAAGGGGAAGATGCTTAACTTGCCTTAGTAGCATTTATGGTCGTTCTTTACGGCTCCCTTTTACATATTTTTTGCTATGGCAATGAGAGGATCGTCAATAATAGGGAGATAATATGTGGTAAGAGGATGGTCCTAATGGAAAGTCCTCCAAAGGGGATGAGGAGGAATCTATGAATGACTGGAAATCATTATCACATGTGAAGTGGGACTGTAAATATCACTTGGTCTTTATCTCGAGATATCGCCAGAGAAAAATTTATGGCGAAGTGAGGGGGGGAATAGGTGGCCATAATAAGAGATTTGTGTCGACAAAAGGGGATTGAGTTGCTTGAAGGCCATGCATTGCCCGATCATATCCATCTGTTCTTAAGCATACCACCGGAATTTTGTGTATCTAATACCATTGGATTTATAAAGGGTAAAAGTGCTATCTGTGAAACTATCGAGAGATCCTTGGAACCAAAAGAATGACAGGACTATGCTTTTGGGCGACTGGTTATTGTGTGAGTACGGTTGGTTTGGATTGAAATGATAAAGAACTATATCAAAGAGCAAGGCAAGTCAGAGAAGCAGTAGTTAAATTGTAAAGATGAACTAAAGAGCTCTTTAGGGGCGTCGCAACTTGGTGAGGGGGAATGAAACGACCTTTTACCAGGCCATGACGCAATAGTTCCGCCAACCACTGGCTGTCACCTATATCAGTCTTTCGTTTCGGGACATTCTTATAATGACGGGCATTCACAAGGACAACTTGCACATACCCTTCAAGAATGTTGTGAACGGAGCGCCAGTAAACACCGGTGCTTTCCATTGCCACAACGGGGCATTCATGCTCAAATAACCAATCACGCAATCGAATAAGATCATTGGTAAAAGCAGTAAATTCCTTGAGTTCAATATCTACCTCATTACCCTTTTCATATATCAGACATGCACAGATCTTGTCTTTGTGAATATCTAAACCACAACAAATCAGATGAATGGCTGAGACAGATTCAATATACTTCTTTCGAGCCATTGTATTCCTCCAAACTTTTATGAGTTCTTGGTCGATCTTCTAAAAAGATGGAGTGTACCATGGCTTTCAATTTTCATCCTTTGTTGTGCGCGCTACGAGCATGATTGTTAATGAAAAATTTGGACTGATAGGGGAAATAGGACAAGCAAAGTGGTACCACGTGAACGAGCCTTGCAGGGTGGATGAATATTTTGCCAGAAAAAGAAGCAGTTTGGGGGTGAAGGATTTTGGCCAGGAATTTCAGCTTTTGAAATAAAGCTTCTTGGGAAGCAGTGAGCAGGCTTGTACGAGAAAAGAAAAAGATTTTGTAAAACAAGCTACTAAAAATTGGAATTAAAGAAATCAATCTGATAATAAACAAGAGTCGAGCAAAGACCTGCCACCTATTTTTGTGTTTTTGCTGAACCTAATTTTTCTTGGCGATATAATACCTTGGTTTTAAGCGAAAAAGGCTCAATCCAAGAGCCTCTTGGGGCAAAAAGCAAATTGGCGAATGACGTAATTTGGATCATCAAAAATTAAAGGAGGAAAAATATGTTTAACTTTCGGAACGTTGGGTTTGTTTCCCTGCTTATGGCTGCATTTTTTGCCATATCAACATCAGGCTATGCTGCCATGAACAATGGCTCGCTTATACAAGTGCCTGGTTCCCCTAGTATTTACTACCTGATTAACGGGTATGCTGCTCACATACCTTCTGTTCGTGTACTTGAATGCCTTAGGCTTAAAGGAAAAAAAATTGAAAATATTAGTAATGACGAATTGAACAAATTACCAAAAACAGCTTTCCTGGTTAAAGGCTCTGGCAATAATATTTATCGAATCGACGGCGAGTCGAAACGGCTTGTCCCCAATATGCAGGTATTTCGTAGGTTGGGGTTCAACAACAATGAGATTATCCACATATCCGATGACATGCTCAACTGCATACCGAAGGGACCGAATCTAAACTGATAATGTGGTCAGTTTTTATGGTGAATCTATCGGGGGCGGACCGCTATAAGCGAGAAGTTTTGGTGGCGGTTTCAATTCCGTTGTATGCAATTTTATAGTAGAGGCTGCACAAAGTAACTCGCAAAACCAGCATTATAGCTAATGTCAGGAAAACAGCGATCCTGCCTTGGGAGCAGGGTGCCGAACTTATTTTAACCTTTTCCGGCTGATGCAGTACCAGAATTTTCGATTTTTTCATTATTGTCAATCCGGTGTCCTTACTAATAGGCCATATATGTTTTGAAAGTCTATTGAGATAGGATGGACAATCTTAAGGGATCTCTCAAACTGGAAATACTCCATGATGGACTCGTAAAAAGTTAAAAGACAAAATCCGGCTGTTTAAAAATTTGAGCCGGTACTTTTAAGCATTTGCGATGAACAAATTCCAAATGTCGCCTTGTTTGCTCTTTGACATTCGTCAATGGCAAACTCGGCGAGGTGTATTTTCCTCTAGCTGCCTGGCATTACCGGTGCGATAACTTCCGTACCATACTCATCTCGAGCTTGCTCACAGTTGCTGTCACTGCCATACAAGGAATCAGCCAGCATCTCATCAGGAACCATATCCCTCCGCCGCAAGGCATCCAGGGCGGGGAGAAGGCTGTTGGCATTGTGTTTATCAGCAGATTTCACTTCGATATGGGTAATCAGAGAAAGTTGTCCGCTTTCTTCAGAGTAATTCTCCACAACCTGCGCCTGATATCCCTGACCTTTGTGGCTGGAGTAACTTGCATCAGGATCTGAAGAGTTCTGCAGGGAATCCGCTGTTTCTTCAGATCTGCAGGAAAAATCTTTTGTTAAGTGCAAGTGTCTTATCGAAAATTTCATCATATATCCCGTCTGTGGACGGCATGTCACGCATAGTCCAGGGTGTTTTTAAGCTGACATAGTATGCAGTATCCTCGGGATTGGTGATGTTCAGGGTATAATGCCACTTTATGTTGAAACAGAATTGCTCAACTGCTTGCTCGTCGGTCAAGTCGTGCATTTATCTTTAAGGGACAGACTAGCAAAAAACCTCACTCGATTGTGAATTTGGCAATCAACCCTTTCAGGGATTGTGAATATTGACGGAGCTCTTCTGCATTGCTTCTCACCTTTTCAGTATCATGAGAAATTTCAGCGACCGCTCTATTAATCTCCCCTATGTCGGCTGAAACCTGTTGGGATACGATCGAGCTCTGGGCAACATTTTCAGAAACCTCTCCAATTCCATCACCAGCCTGGGTAATATTGGCGCTCAGCTCGGTCATGACGGCAGTCTGCTCGTCCAAGGCGGTGGTTATATTGGATACGATCTCATCGATGCTGGTGATGATATCGGATATGGCCCGTATACCTTGTATGGTACTGTCTGTAGAAGATTGAATGCCGTCAATGCGTTGTTGAATTTCACCGGTGGCCTCGGCTGTTTGCTTTGCCAGCTCTTTGATTTCATTGGCAACCACCGCAAACCCCTTGCCGGCTTCACCAGCCCTGGCTGCCTCAATTGTTGCGTTAAGTGCAAGCAAATTGGTCTGGTCGGATATTTCGGCAATAGTATCGGTTACCTTGCCGATATCATTTGCTGCCGCACCAAGCTCATCCACCTTCTCTCCAATATCGGCTGCCTGGGCTACGGCCTCGCCGGTAATATTCTTGGCCTTTCTGGTGGATTGCTGAATTTCGCCGATGGTGGCCCCGATCTCCTCTGTGGCCGTACTCATAATGCCGACATTAGCAGCTGCCTCTTCCGTCGCCGCTGCCACCGAAGACATATTGGTGCTCATCTCTTCGGCAGCAGCTGCTACTCCATTTGAAAGGGATGCCGAATCGGTTGAACCGCTGTCAATCTTTTCAGAAAGTATCGTCAACCCATGGGATGACCGATCAAGACCGTCACTGTTAAAACTGATATCCCGGACCATTGCCCGCACATTGGCAATAAATGAGTGCAGGTACGCACTCAATTCAGAAAACTCGTCTTTCACACTTGACCTGAATACTCCCTTGCAATCACTGCAAGAAGCGTACTCACCGCTGAGAATCTTCGGGCACTGTATATTGCTTGCTGCAGAACCAGCTTCCTCCCAACACCAACCTTCTTTCCCATACATTGAGCAATCAGGATTGTTACACTCCATCTTCTCCGAACAGTTAACAGGGGCGATGGAGCTCATATCTACTTCCCTTGACAAATCACCCCGGCTCGCCGACTCCAAAAGAGAGGTAAACTGTTTCACGGGCCTGTCTATCATTTTGACGAACAGAAAATAGACCAACACCTGGATAACCAGAAGAACACCAATACCCACGGCAACAGAAATCAATGCCTTTCGCTTCGCAGCAGCCAGAGTGTCGCCAATATCTTTTGGAATGGCGAGGACCCCGACACTATTGCCCGAATAATCAAGAATGGGCATATAAGCAGTCAGCAATTCTTTATTGTTTTTAGTAACCCGTTTGACGATTATGTCTTTAGAGGCCATCACTTTCCTAAGGAAAGAGAATTTTTTTTCAGGAATGGTAAGAGAATGGGTTTTCGCCTGATATTTAAAACCGTTACCATCGGGTACGATGAGTGATATGTTACTGCCGATTTGCTCTTTAACACCGAGCAGCAACTTGTCATTCAGCGGTGCGCCGAATTCCAACGAACCGCAATGTTTCTTATTGAGGTAGTTGATCGGGACCACCGCCCGCACCGAAATACCGGCAACACCTGCCTCTATTCCAACGGCATCCTTTTTGTTTTGATTGACTTGAACTACCGTTTTTCTGAAACCAGAAAGATCGTCCCCAAATTTTTCCGGCTTTTGCAGTCTTAGGAAAGAGGTGGCCGGCGGAAGATGAAAATGGAAGACATTTAGATCTTCGATCTTTTTGAGTTGATCAAATAACGGGCCGGCAATGTTCTGGAGAGACTCCCTATCCTGAAATTTGACGCTATCCTGGATGGAGGGCATCCCTGCAACCGCATGGGCAAGCAACCTGAGTTGCCCCGCTTTCTCCAGTACGATCTGATTGTGAACCTGGGCAATGGTCACCTTTTGCTCTTCCGTCAGCCGGCTCCCCACATTATCAAGGGTAGCTTTATAGGTAAGAAAAGTCGGCACGGCAACCATCAAGGTTAACAGAGAGCCAATCAGGAAAAGAACTTTGGTTTTTATTTTTTTCGGAACGATATTTTTCAAAAAAGACAGCATAAAACAACTCCATAGACAGCCAATAACAAATTAGAGGGCAAGTCTTTGCTTGATTCTTGTTCAGCTTCAGACAGATTTCTTTTATCCGAATTTTCAGTTACTTGTTTTTCAAAAACTTTTTCTGTTGTCATAATCATAAAGGGGTCAGGTTTATATAAATATTTATTATGGTCAGTACCTTTCCTCTATATCTAGACTTATGAATCATAAAAAAGCATAGAACGTGAGCGAATAACACTCTGTGTGTATCTCCCCAGAACTCCGAGACCTTCTCAGTCAAATAGTTAATACCTAAATCCTGCAGATAGTTGAAAAGAAATCATGAAAATAGCAATATCCTTAAAGTGTTAGCGTCGAAATCACCACAACAAGGAGTCACCATTTCCATGAAGGAAAACAGCATAAACGATCTGCCAGAGTATCGCTAAAAAAATGGGTCCTTGTTACAGTTGCAGAAAATATAGAGGTATTTTTATTGGGGGACAAACCCCCCGTTTTTTTTAATCACAAGCATTGGCGGCTTCGAGAAGCGACCATTTTTTTTGTAATTAACTCGTTGTTCGATAGCAGGTAACCCACCATTACTCAACGATTTTTTTATTCTGTATCGTTCAGGTTGTATGTTGGGAAATAAGAATTATGAAAAAGCGGTTTGTGCTCAAGGGGTTCAAGAGCCGAGGGGTTTGATGGGGGAGGGAGATTGCAGCAATAAAAAAAGGAGAAAGTAAGCTGCTTTCTCCTTTTATATTTGGTGACCCAAGGGGACTCGAACGCCTGTTGCCGGCGTGAGAGGCCGCACCGGATACTACCTTTCAGGCAATTACATGCTTTATTAAGCGCTTTTTGGCATTGGAGGAAATTGCAAGCGGCCTGGAGGCATATGTCGGGCCCGTATATTGCCCGTATGCTATATTGGTCATTAGAGAGAATTTTTTTCGTAGTCTATCCTGTACTCTTCATAAATACTAGCCATGAACAGGAGGGTGTTGTAAATTAATAAGATGAGTAAGGCAAAAATCTGACTCCTTTTTTACATATTTCCCCCCCCCATATTTTTCAAATAAACGGCTATGCGTAAATTACGCAGCCTCTTTCGAAATTGCATAAATGAACAAACAACCAGAAGTTCTAAAGATCGTAATATTATACGCCATTTTGGGCTGCATTTGGATTTATCTATCTGACTCGCTGTTGATCTGGATTGTCCGGGACCCGCTGATTATTGGTCAAGTAGCTATGTTCAAGGGCCTTTTCTTTATTATCAGCACTTCCTGTCTTCTCTTTTTTTTGATTTCCCGTTTAAACACCAAACTTAAGCGATCGACAAGTGAACTTCATAAAAGTGAAAGCCATTTGAAAACGTTGATTCAGGCTATTCCTGATCTGGTCTGGCTAAAGAATAAAGATGGTGTGTATTTATCATGCAATTTGGAATTCGAACGTTTTTTTGGTGCAAAACAATCTGAAATCATAGGGAAAACTGATTACGATTTTGTAGGGAAAGATCTTGCTGATTTTTTCAGAGAACATGACTTGAAAGCCGTGAAGGCTGGTAGGCCAACCATAAATGAAGAATGGATCACGTTCTCAGACGATGGCCATCATGCCCTTCTGGAGACCATCAAGACGCCTGTGCGTAATAATAATGGAGAACTGATTGGTATTTTAGGGATAGGCCGGGATATCACCGCGCGCAAGCAGATGGAGGATGAGTTACGAGAAAGTGAAGATAAATTCCGCCTAACATTCAGTTTCAGCCCAGAAGCAATAAATATCAACAGACTAGAAGACGGTCTATATGTAGATGTCAACGATGGATTTTCTCGAATAACAGGATTTACACGGGATGACGTTATTGGAAAAACATCACTGGAACTTAATATTTGGGCTGATGTCAATGATCGTAACGTGCTTGCACAGGAACTTAAGGATAAAGGTTTCTATGAAAATATGGAAACAAAATTTCGAAGAAAAGACGGCAAGCTGATCACAGGACTGATGTCTGCCAAAATTATAACGCTCAAGGGCGTTCCGCATATCATATCTATTTCCCGTGATATTTCTAAACGAAAGCAATATGAACGTGAGCTGTTAAAAATGGAAAAGTTGGAATCCCTAGGAATTCTTGCAGGAGGGATAGCTCATGATTTTAATAATATTTTAACAGGTGTTACAGGTAACATTTCCCTCGCAAACATGCATCTTGATGCCACCCATAAATCTTCGAAACCTCTAGCTGCAGCAGAAAAAGCGGCTTTGCGTGCAGGAGAATTGGCTCAGCAACTTCTGACATTCGCTCGTGGCGGCGAACCAATAAAAAAGATTGTTTCACCTCGCCATATTGTTGAAGAAGCTCTATCTCTTATTTTACATGGGTCCAATGTAAAAGAAATCGTTGATATACCAGATTCGATCCACGCTTTTAAGGCCGACGAAGGTCAGATAAGCCAGGTATTTCATAACATCATCATCAACGCCACACATGCAATGCCTACAGGTGGCACGCTGACTATAATCGGGAGAAACGAAACGCTTAACGACCACAACAAGTTATCGCTTACTCCAGGGGAATATTTACGCTTAATATTTGCAGATCAAGGTTGCGGGATACCAGGTGATGATATCACCAAAATCTTTGACCCTTATTTCACCACCAAGTCCACCGGCAACGGTCTGGGGCTAGCCTCTGCTTACTCTATTATAACCAAGCATGGCGGATGTATTAACGTCAGTTCAGTAGTTGGCGAAGGCACGACTTTTACAATATACTTACCATCACTTGGCGAAACTTACTCATTAGATCAGGTAAATGCTTTGCCACTGGAACACAACACGAAAATTGGCAACTCGGTTCTAGTCATGGATGATGATGCAATAGTCAGGGAAATTGCCGAATCGATGCTTAAACACCTTGGCTACGAGGTTACAACTTGTGTGGATGGAGATGAGGCCGTCGAACTCTACAAGCAGGCCTCTAAATCAGATACGCCATATTATGCTGTGATCATGGATCTTACAATTCCTGGCGGACTTGGCGGAAAGCAAGCTGCTAAAAAGATTCTTGAAGAATTTCCAAAAGCCTTTTTGATTGTATCAAGCGGCTACTCAAACGATTCGGTCATGTCTCATTACAAGGATTATGGCTTCATCGGAGCAATTAATAAACCTTATAGTATAAATGATTTTAAGACAGTCCTGAATTCGTTACCTAGGTAGTGAAAAAAATGGTATGCCTGCTCTCAAGGCAGGATCGCTGAGTTTTTAGCCCGCTATAGCGTAGGTTTTGCGAGACGCCCTTTGCAGGATTTACGTTAAAAGCACATGGGACTGAGTTAAAACCGCCACCACGCTTGCCACCAAACCTTCATCGCTTATCGTGGTCTGTCCCCAAAATATGTCCCCAAAATATTCCAAACATAGATAAAATCGTGGATCGCTGCACGAACACCATCTATCCTTTTTCGTAATGTATTTTTCCTTAGAAACTCGCTGAAACAGTTTCTCTTACTTCACTAAGCCAGTTTTCTCTTTGTTCTTTAGAACTGGTTACAATGATATTAAACATCTTTCGATGAAAATCCTGTATTCCGCATAGATCAAAAATGCAGTTTTTCCAGATAGTTTCCAGGGGATCAAGAAATGTTGTTTTTTCACGTACTGTTTCAGTGTTTGATGTGTTGAATACTATAGCTTTGTGAGCTTTCAATAACCCGATAGGAACACCCTCACCGCTGTCGGTTTCTAAAAATTCATAGGCAAGACCTGGTCGCATAATTCTGTCTACCCACCCAGTAAGGATAGCGGGTGGCATTCCCCACCAATTCGGATGGATTATAACAAAACCGTCAGCCTCTGCCGTTTCATTGCAATGTCTCTCAATTTCAGTTGGAAGTGGTACATCTTTTGGTATTTCTCCAGCTGGCAAAAGTGGATCAAAATTTTCTTGATACAGATCGTGGTAAAAAACCTCATGGCCTTTTTTTCGTAAAGCTTCAACTGTTGTATTGGCAATTGCATGATTGAAACTAGAAGTATCTGGATGGGCAAGTATTACGGATATTTTCATTTACTAAATCGTCCTTAAATTGTTTTGGCACATAACGCAGAATTCACCTGCGCGACGATAGGAGCGTCAGGTGCAATGACTGGTGTACGCCCGGCATGGGCGTGATCTAATGGGGTGCAAGTCCCCTGTATGTAAACCCTGTTACTGTCGTGATGACAGGAACATAAATACTAGCCGAAAGCAAGGGCGATCCCGTGAGGGTTCGTCTGGAGGAAGCTGGAGCGCAAAATTATGAGCCGACGAACAGAAACGGCATACAAGGCCGAGTCTCCAGGTAAGTCAGCACAACATGACAAAGCCTCGGGTTTAGGAGGTACGGTAAATGCCGCGGTTGCATAAGGAAAGATCACGTCCTTATCCGGGGAGGCCTGTCCGGTATGCAGTCCAACTTCCGTTGGAAAGCGCCATGCATGGCAACATGTCTGGTCCCCGGGCAGGAGTCAGCAGAGGTCATAGTAGTTCGTCGCCAGCGGACGAAGGACCGAACCCAGAGAAGGAAAAAGGCCCGTCATGCTCGACCAGTGTGATGAACCCGACCGGGGGAACAATTGGTCGGCGCGTTGACGGTAAACCCAATCCCGATGAATACCTGTTGGAGCGGATTCTTTCCCGGGCCAACCTGAGTGAAGCCTGGAAACGGGTTAAGGCCAACCGCGGAGCGCCGGGCGTGGATAACATGCCCTTAGACGACTTCATGGCCTATGCTTGGGAGCACTGGCCGGAGATCCGTTCGTCCATCTTTGCAGACAGTTATGAACCTTTACCGGTCAAACGAGTAGAGATCCCGAAGGCAACAGGGAGTACTCGTCCCCTGGGGATACCTGCTGTCCTTGACCGCTTGATTCAACAGGCCATTGCTCAGGTTCTAGTGCCGATATTCGATCCTGGTTTTTCGGAGGCGAGCTTTGGCTTCCGTAAGGGGTTGTCGCCTCATGATGCCGTGTACCAGGTCCGTCACTACATCCGCGAGGGATACCGCGTGGCTGTCGATGCGGACTTGGCCAAGTTTTTCGACACGGTGGAGCACGATGTGCTCATGGCCAGGGTCAGCAGAAAGGTGCGCGACAAGCGTGTCCTGAAGCTGATTGGCACATACCTGCGAGCAGGAGTGGTGATAGGTGGTCGCCATCAGGAGACCCGCAAGGGTGTTCCCCAAGGAGGTCCGCTTTCGCCACTGCTCAGTAACATCCTCTTGGATGAACTGGACAAGGAGCTGGAGGGGCGAAGCCACCGCTTCGCCCGCTATGCCGATGATTGTGTGCCACGAAGGCACGCACGGGTGTTCAACACCCAGTGCAGCTATGCTGCATAAAAGATGAGGGAAGGCCCCTCGAAGTCGCCATACAGGTGGAGGCTTCAAACCACCGTAAGCTGCGTCGGTA
>NZ_JAFFQD010000022.1 GCF_016918565.1 Desulfogranum marinum | reverse complement strand
TACCGACGCAGCTTACGGTGGTTTGAAGCCTCCACCTGTATGGCGACTTCGAGGGGCCTTCCCTCATCTTTTATGCAGCATAGCTGCACTGGGTGTTGAACACCCGTGCGTGCCTTCGTGGCACACAGTCATCGGCATAACGGATAAGTCGGGCATAACCGGCACAACTCTTTCGATAGATCCTTTCAAACCATAGATCAAGGGCATAGTGCAGATAGATGTTCGCCAACAACGGCGAGATAACACCACGTTGCGGGGTGCCATTATCGCTTATCGTCACACTTCCATCCTCTGACACCCCTGACTTGAGAATACGTTTCACCATGCGTTGAATTCGTTTATTTTCAACCCGATGTGCAAGAAACTTTAACAGCCATCCCTGATTCACGTTGTCGAAAAATCCTTTAATATCCGCTTCAACAATATGATTGATCGGGTTGTTTTCCACTGTCACGCTCAAACCCCTGAGGGCATCATGACAGCTTCGGGCAGGCCGAAATCCGTATGAGTCTGCTATAAAATCCTGCTCATATACAGACTCAAGTATCTGGATAAGACCTGCCTGGACAAGTTTGTCTTCAAAACACGGTATCCCCAAGGGACGCCCTTTGGCACTGCCAGGCTTTGGAATATACTTTCGCCTGACAGCTTGAGGAATATACGCCATCCGATGCAACCGTTCTACCAGACTAGCCAGATTGGTCTCCAGATTTTCGGCGTACAGTTCCTTGGTCATTTTGTCGATGCCGGCAGCCGCATCCTTCCGCAGCCGCTCAAAGCATCCCCGCAATAGCTCCTCGTTCATCAGATGATACAAACTGGTGAACTTAAATCCAGGTTCCTTGCGAGCCTTCTCTGCTATGCGGCGCAATTTTGTTGCCACTGGTTCCCCGCTTCTGTGAACGGCCAGTGTTTCCTTACACCACGCTCCCATGTGTAGCCTCCTTTCCTCCAGCAGAATTACCCGCCTTCTTCGGTACTACGAAGCTATCCGACTCCCTGCGTCTCATTTGCCTTTCTCCCTCTTCAGTCGTCCGGCATACTCTCGATATTCCGAAAGAAACACAGGGCCTCCCGGGTTGCCGTGAAATCATTGTGTCAGACATGCCATGGTCACCGACCCCGGGAAGCAATCATCATCTTGCCTTTAACGAGGATGACTGTGTTGACTTCCATCTGTTGAAAAATGTCGTCCTTCCGACTAGGAAAATTACGGGGCTCAATCCCTTCAACCTTTCGGCTTACGGCCTATCTGCTCGCTATCCTACGCTTAAAACTTTATGTTACCATAAAGCCTCCAAGGACTCGCTACCCGGTGGTTGGCCAACCTTCCGGAACGGGATTCGCACCCGCTTGACTACACGACCTTGCCCGGTCGCACTCAACATCTTTCCACTATATATTGACCTCGTGTCTATAGAAGAGGTGACACTCTGTAGGTGGCTTGTAGCCGTTGCAACGCCACATGTTCTCTCATGATGATCACCAAATGACCTTCTACGTTGTGGTATAATTCGCCACTTATCCTACAAATTCGATAAGTTACACGATACATCTGTCGCCGCTTTAATTCAAATATTTTTCAGAATTCCTGGAGTTTGAATATACTTGCATTGATAGTGGTTTCTTTTTTGTGAAGCCAGGGGAGAAGGCAAGTTGCCAATATTTTGTGCCAAACGGCACAAGCCTAATGTTGCCCTCGGGTTGTCGGGGAGGGGTGCTTTTACGAGCTGGAATAAGAGATAATTTCAGATTATTTTGGACGGCTCACTTAACGTTCTGGATATGAGAGATGCCCATTGGTAGGGGTATATCCCAGAGGAAAAAAATCTGATGTAGAATTATTAAATTATCATTGTGATTAATTATTATAGATTTGGACTATTACCGCGTGAAGGAAATTTTTAGAGTTGTTCTTGAAGAGACTGTAAAGCTGAAGTGGGAGCACTGCCAGGCGTTTTGAGTGCTTTTGCAGCTGACTTGCCGACACCTTCCACTGCACTGGATGTAATGACTGTTTTGCGCAGGAAAGCGTCCCGCTTGAGTCGGTCTTTAAAGTAGATATTTGTTGTAAGGGGTTATTTTTTCTTCATTGTTTTGATATACATCAGTCCTAGAGATAAAGAAATAGGCTGGTACAGCAGGATATTTCTCTGCTGGTAAATACAAATAAGTGAAATATGGCATAAGGAATGGCAGAAATTTGATCACCTCGGTATTGGTTCAACATATTGAGCAAGGCCTCAGGATTATCCCAAAATTTTCAAGGCGAATACTGTCTAGGATTCCCAGTTGTTAAATGGTTGAAAGCCAAAGGTAATGCCCCGCTCGCTGCATCGGTTAATTTTTAACCAGCCTTTACGGGTTTTGATCCGTTCTACCCGTCTGTCACCATAGATCGCAGCAACAACCAACAGTGCGATCAGCAAAAAAACATATGCCATGATGTTCTCCTTAAAAATCGAATATGTGTTTGCTCTATTGAAAACCACCTTAGCATAGGTGGTAGGACAGATAGTGACCGATCAAAAAAACTCATACATACTTTGCGTTACCTGTGTAAGCTCAATTGTCCACAGGCCGCGTTTCCAGCCAGACAGCAACGCTGTCACGTTTGCCCTTGCTGTCGATGAGCGTGATTTGTGTCTTGCCTGGTCCTTGTGGAGTATAGGCTGCAACAGAATCACTGGTGGCGGGACCAAGAGGCCGGCCATTAATCAGCCAGTAAAAAGGTGGGGTTCCGCCGTAGCTCTTTAGTGCAAGGTCGGCTGGATTTTTTGCGGTTTCAGTAAGGTCTAGAGTGCTGCCGTCCACAGGGAAATAAATCTTTGGTTTTCTCGCTGCAAAGGTATCCGGCTGTTCACCAGCAAACCATTGAAGGTGGGGTGGTAATTGATCGTAATTAACCAAAAGGGTACCAGGTGGAGGCGCTGCATCTCCATCCAGGGAGCTTGTCTGGGGCAAACTCGCAAAAACACGGCGCAGAACCGGCACCGCAGTGTTGGCGCCAGTGGTCTCTTTACCGTAACCTCCATCGGGTCGTCCCACCCAGATCCCTACCGTATAGTCGCGGTTATAGCCAACCGCCCACGCATCGCGAAATCCATATGAGGTTCCGGTCTTAAAACGTACTGTATTGCTCCGTCCCCCAATACCCGGCTGGTTGGCAGATGCAGGCAAAGTGGGCAGACTGGCATCCACGTACCACGCTGCAAGCGGTGAGAGCAGTTTTTCGTTTTTAGTAGGCTCTCTTTTGTGAATTGTTTGTAAGGCCAGATAATCGCCATTATTTGCAAGGCCGCTATAGAGAGCTACCAGATCTTGCAGGCTGCAGCCAACTCCGCCAAGGGCAAGCGATAAACCAGGATATTTCTGGTAGTGCAGAGCAACCCCGAGTTGCGAAAAACGGGAAAGCAGGCGCTGAGGACCGACGTGTTCCAACACTTGCACTGCGGGTATATTCAAGGATTGTTGTAATGCCTGCCGTGCTGAGATCCAGCCATGATAGTTGCCGTCAAAGTTGGCTGGCCCATAGGCGTCAAAACGCCGGGGCCTGTCAAGGATTCTGGTTTCAGGGTGGAGGCTCCCTTGTTCAAAGGCAAGGCCATAGATAAAGGGCTTGAGTGTTGAACCTGGTGAACGGATAGCGCGGGTCAAATCGAGCTGGCTGGTTTGAAAGTCACCAGAACCGACATGGACCAATACCTGGCGGGTTTGATTGTCCACCACCAGTAATGCCAGGGTTTTGCCGGATGGTAATTCCTGCTGCACCTGGGCTGCAGTCGCCTCTGCCTTTTTCTGCAACTTATAGTTAAGGGTGGTTGTAATACGATGGTTACCGGCGTATTCCCTTCGCAGGGATTGGCTCAACTGCGGTGCTGAAAATGGTGCAGGGTATCGTTTTGCCGGTATCGGCTGGAGAGCGGCCTGCTGAGCGTCTTCTTTACTCAGCAGGCCTGAATCTCTGAGGCGATGAAGCACTCCCTGACGAGCCCGTTTTGCCCGCAAGGGATGGAGATCCGGACGTCTGCTTTCAGGTGATTGGGGCAGACTGATCAACAGTGCGGCCTGGGAAGGGGTAAAATGGGTTGCAGCTGCGTGAAAATAAAAATGACTTGCTGCTTCGATGCCCTGTATGTTGCCACCATAGGGTGCAAGGCTGAGATACAATTCCAGGATAGCCTGTTTGCTTAGGCTTCGTTCAAGGCGCAGTGCCTGGACCATCTCTACCAGCTTGCCGGCAATTTTCCGGGGACGAGGCTCGAGTAGTCGTACCGTCTGCATGGTAAGAGTAGAGGCGCCTGAGACTACTCTGCCGCTTGCTAAAGTTTGTAAGGTTGCACGTGCAACAGCAAGGAGGTCTACTCCTGGATGCGTCCAGAACCGCTTATCCTCATAAGCCAGGAGCTGGTCGATGAATTCTGGATCGGTTTTCTCCAAACGGGCGGGCAACCTCCAGAATCCATCATCAGTAGTAAAGAGGCGAAGTATCTCCCCCTGCCGGTCGACCACCCTGGTCGACCACGCGACCTCTTCTGGTACCGGTGAGGGGAGAATACGATCCAGGAACCAACATGCACCCAGCAAGAGGGTAAGACCTATACAGGTTACGTGCAGGACACGCCAAACAGGTTTACTTGCCAATGGTTACTTGTCCGGCTTTGGTCCTGGCCCGATACTCTGGTTGATACATATCTTCCACCTCTGATGGCGGCAGGGTGTAGGTCCCGGGAGTGACAGCGCGCACGAGATACGTCAGCCTAAATGTACGACTGCTTGTGTCATACTCGTCCCTGTCCAGAGCCTCCGTGTTAAACGCTGCCACATAGCGATCATCAAGCGCATCTTCGTAAAGAGTCGGGCTGCTCTCTGCCAGCCAGCTGAAGATTGACTCTTGATCTGTGTTTATCGTTGTTTTTTCAATCTCAAACCCTGCGGGCAGTAAGTCTACGATCAGGGCGCGATACTCTTTTGATGCCGCAACTTTGCCCTCCAGTACAACCACAAAAAGATCTCCCTGTTGGCACTCCATATCCATGGCTATCGGTTCACCATCATCATTGTACCACCTGCGTTGCAGACTGAACCCTTTGGCTGCTGCTGGTGGTTCTTGAGCAGGGGATCCCTGGAAAGTGGTCGATACCCAGACAGCGGTTTGACCACTATTGAACAGGCTGGTGGGCGTTGCAAGCTCCTGCCCGCTACGCTGCAGCAGGAAAAAGTCTTTATCCTGAGCAACGGCCTTGCCGCCAACCTCCAGGAGCAGCGGTTGACTTGCCTCCAGGGTAAGAGCCGCCATCACCAACCACGCCTGTTCCTGGGTTGAAAGGTATTGTTTGTTTGCCAGCAGTCTTGTGAGTTCTTCCCAGGCAGCAGCCGGATCAGCAAGGGCGGGATTTGATGCATGCATCACATTGATCGTACCTGCCAGATCACGCAAACGGGTACCATAACTCTGCCAATATTTGGTTTTGCTTCCATCATGCTCTAAGGCCGCAGCATATCCCTTTCTTGCCCGCTCTATATCTCCCTGCAAGGCAAGGGCTCCTGAGAGTTGGGCAAGAGCAAGAGGCGTAAAAGCTGCAGCCGGGTAGTTATCAAACAGGTACCGTACATCCTCTGGTTTTCCCTGTCCAACCCTGGCAAGCACATAATGGGCATACGCCAGTGCTGACAAGTCATCTGGATTTGGCTGGTGAGCTTCAACGACTAGCTGCGTAAGCCACTGTATGCCCTTATTATAAAAATAGTCGGGCACTGCAAAGCCTTGCTCACGAGCTCGGCTGAGAAACTCCATGGCATAAGAAGTCAGCCAGGGTTCTGGAGAACTTCTGTCGGACCAGAGACCAAAGCTGCCATCCATTCGCTGTTTCTGCAGGATGAGATCTATGGCCTCGGCAATCCGTCCAGCAAGGTCCGTGTCCAAGGGATACTGCCATCGCTGAGCGAGGATGTTGGCGTACAGCAGAGGCATCGCTCGACTGGTGAGCTGTTCCAGGCAACCATAAGGATAACGATCAAGCTCTGCCAGCAGGCCCGGGACGTCAAGATTAGGCGTGCTGCTGATACTCACGTCTACTTGCGCGGTTTCCGGATACAATCCTTGGGTGAGTTGTGAATCAACAGTCAGGGTATCGCCCGGATTAAGTCGTGAAAAATTTCTGGTCAACAAGGGAAGGTATTTTCCCCGTACATTGAGCGCAAAGTCGCCGCTGTAGCTGTAGCCTTCCGGGCCGTTGACCTTCACGTGTATTTTTCCTGAGCCGATACTCTGCGCCATGACAGAGAAGTCAACGCTCTTGCGTTTGCCGTGCTGTAAAATGACCTGTTGCCCGGCTTTACCGTTTAACCTGACCGCACCAGAAGATGTGCATTGAATATGGTATTCGCCTTCCGGGCCGTCAATATTTTCCAGCAGCACCTGTATGGTCGAATTGTCGCCTCTTGCGAGAAAACGTGGCAGCGACGGAGACACCACCACAGGATCACTCACGTGGAGATCATCACTGACCGATCCTATTTTGGTTTTGCTCCACGCTACGGCCATCAGGCGCAACCGACCATTAAAATCAGGCAAGGTAAGGGGAATGTTGACGCCCCCTTCATCACTTACCCGTACTCTGCCGGAGAACAATGACACTACCCGAACATTTGATTCGGCTGCACCGCGACGAGAGGTATCTCCGGCACCGGTTCGAAGAGAAAGGGGCCGACTGTCCGGGCCGATAATCAATTGTCCGTAAAGATCACGGATTTCGGTGCCAAGCTGCTGTTTGCCAAAGAAATAGGCCTGTGGATTTGGTGAGACAAAACCTGTCATCTGCAGGACACCTTCATCCACAGCGGCCAAGGTCATGCCGATAGCCTCTCCAGGAGTCCCGCCTTCTATAGTCACCGGAATGTCGATGGTCTGTCGCGGTCTTGTTTTTTCAGGTACCTCCAGGTGTACTCCCAACTGCTTATCTGCTTGATCAACCCCAATCCAGACCAGGCCCATGGCTCTTCCCGCACCTTTCTTGTTGCCGGCACCAGGGCGATACACGGTTACCAGAGCATAGGTACCTGATCCCCATTCGGCCTGCACTGGAATGTCCAGTTCATGGGTCAGAGCATCCAGCTGAAAATGTTGAATGGAATGGACACCGGTTCCGGCAAGAATCAGGCTTGCTTCACCGGAATAAGGAACTTTGATCCGAATATGGGCAGTTTCGCCAACCTTGTACTGTGGCTGTTCAAGTACGAGTTTCACCGCATCTGGAGCGTTGTTTGTCCCCTGCACCTGGTCACCGGCAACAAAACGTCTTGAGGCAAGCAGAGATGAATCTGCGCCGCGTACTTCTAAGCGATACGAACCTTGAGCAACATAGACGGAAAGGGCGGCAGGGGTAGCGATGGTGGCATCAAGTTTTCCTGTTTCCATTTCCAGGTCATTCATGATTCGCTCGTAGCCCCAGTTGCCGTTTTTTATAAACCACTGGTAGTCAACCTCTTCCTCCACCAGACGATAGTGGAAGTCAGCAGCTGGAACAGGTTCGCCATCGGCATCAAGGACGATTATCTCAAAATCGGCATGACTGTTCTCGGCAACATGCTGGTTGGGGAAAAGTTGTTTGATGCCAACATATTTTTGCAGATGTCGTACTGGCAGTGAGGCATGGGCCGTAACAGCTCGCCCGTCCACATCAACCACTCTGGCGTGAACAACCGCCTTAAGCGGCTGTTGGCTGAGTGGTATATCAGGCAGGGTGCAAAGGAGGTTTGCGCTGCCCTTGCTGTCTGTTTCAACGGGGTCAAGATCCACAGCAGGGATATCCAGGCGAGCCCCTTCTCTGCCAAAATAATATCCTTTATATGGGGCAAAGGGGGACGGATCGTGAACCAATTCCATCCTGCCTTCGACCTGAAGTGACGATCCGGGGGAGCCGTAAAGGTAATCTGCCTGCACCTGCAACGCTGCATTGGTCTCGAATCCCACAACACCTGACGGCGTTACTTTGACCTCTAAACGTGGCGGGACAAAGGCCTGGACCTGAAAATTGACCTTGCCCACGGGTTTGTTGTGTACATCCACATACAGAGCTGCCGTCCAATCTCCGGTGCGGGCGGAGTCGGCAAGGGGCTGGGCTGTTGCATAGCTGCCGGTTGCATCTTGAGGCAACAATCGCTCCAGTACAGCTTTACCGTCCGGAGAAAGCAGGCGCAGGGTCAGTGGCGGTCCATCAATCCCACCCCCCTTTTGATCACGAATCAGAGCCACCAGGTTAACCGTTTCACCGGGGCGATACATACCTCTATCACTGTACACATAAGCATCAATGTAGCCAGGAGCCGGACGACCATTGACCCCGCGATCACTGAGATCAAAGGGTGCGCGGCCAAGCTGCAGAAAAGTAAAACCGCGTTCAGGACTCTCTGTAACGAGTAACACGGCCTCCATCCCCCCTTCACCCTCAAGGAGGCCGGGAGCAAAATGAGCTACCCCTTGGTGATCAGTTACAGCAGCTGACAACAGCTTGTTGTTACGGGCATAAAGGGTGACATCAATACCGCTGACAGGTAAGCCGCTTGCCAAACTGCGGGCAACAACGGTCATGCCGTCATCACCTTTATAGGTGGTAAGGCCGACGTCAGTTACCACCAGCCACTGACTTGAACGATCCTGCCATCTTCCAAACTCCTGATCGCCATCATCAGCAACAAGGACATAAAGACCTGGTGTTTGGATAACACTCTTCGGCAGCACTAAAGCACTGGTATGTTCGACGTCTTCCGGCGCTTCAATTTCAGTGTTTCCCTGCCAGACCTTTTCTCCAACTGAGTTGCGTATTTTGTCGAGATTGTACTGATCGAGTTTTTTTCGAAACTTTGAGCGAACGAAATCACTGAGGATATTTCGTTCATAGATGCGATAGAGCTGCAATTCGGCTTTGTTTACGTTGACAGAATGGAGTCCGATACTGGATTGGGATGACATGGGTAAGACGTACGCATTTTGCTCGAACCATATGGCAGGTGAACGATGGTCCGTCTCTATGGTAAGCTGTTTGCTTTCTTGCAGCGTTACCTCGTTTGCTGGTAATCCTTTACGAATGGTGAGAGCATACTGTGTTCCGTACTCGGCGCCACCGATACAAATCTCCCTGCCGTCGACAATAAAGTCTGACTGCAACTCCGGGACTATTCGAATGTAATCGCCATAATAAACACTGGCGTCGTCTACAAGTCGTTCATTAAACCGAAGGCAGAGAGAGGGGTGTTTGCCTTTGATCCTGGAAAAAGAACGATTGAGTTCCAGTACAGGTTGTTGCTCTTGCAGTGAGGTTATTTTTTGCTGTATGAATGCTGTATTCTCTATTTCAAGAAGAGCGTTATAGGCAGTCAGTGCTGCCGGATTCCAATTATTGCTGTAACTTCTTCTCTTCTCAAGGCTTTGAGCGAGTTGGAGTAAGGTGGTTTTTTGCTGCTCAAGATTATCCGGGTTCTGGGAGGCAAGGTACAAGGCCATACTCGCCTCATCCCACTGATTATCACAAGAAGCAGCCTTGGCAATGTTGAGCCAGTCGGCAGTATCTCTCTGCGACTTATATCGGACAGACTGCTTGTAGAGCTTCAGAGCTGTATAGCAGTCTTTTTCCTCCATCATCATTCCGGCAGCCAACCGCATGATTCCGGCTTGTCCTGGTTTGGGGCGTACTCCTTTTTCAATGCCAACCCTTTTTGAATATGCTGCCGCCTCTCTTGCCAGATCTGACCATTCTTCTGACTCTGCATGAACGGTGAAGAAGAATAAAAAAATGAATATTGCCGTGAGTACTACAGATAAATGCTTTAGCATTTAATGCTCTCCAAACCGGTTGAATAATAAAGGTCGGCCCTCAATGGATACCGCAAAAATAGTTTGCAAGAGGATAGTACTGGTGAATAAGCGTAGCGCATCCATCAATACCATCCGCCGGATTCAGCGTGGATGCGCTGCGCTTCTCCACCCTACAGAGTTGCCTGGTATTGGTTGTGTCTGATTTTTTCATAGTACCGCTAATCAACAGGATAAATTCCCGCCGAAACAGATATATCTTGCAGAAAGTACCGCCACTCAGACAGTATACTGTATCAAGTTGTGCGCAGGCTGTGAAATGTATGCCATAATTTTTCCTCAGTAACATTATGGATTGAGTTACTGCAACGGGTACCATTAAAACCACAGCAAACGATACCTTGGTGCAATGATGAGCAAAAGAGAATACTCCAGTTGGTCGGACAAATAGCGTCCCACCAGATAACCAATTGAAATTATTGTGGCAAAATACAAACCGCAGCATTCAAGATTGCTCTTTATTGATCGCAAGATAAGAGAAGGGAGGTATCCAAATTGTTCCTCGCTAGCGGAAGAATGGGAGGTGAGTCCCAAGACCATCCAGAGAAATCTGGAATACATGCGTTATCAGCTTGATGCGCCTCTCCAATATTTGGCCAAAAAACGTGGTTATTATTACCTAAATCCTGCAATTGGAAATTTCGGAGTCTACGCTACCTGCCGAAGATGTGAGGCACCGGAGGCGCAGACGTATAAAAATACTTCAAGCCTTCGGTAACGTAGCAGATTTGGTGAAATTGCCGATCCCGAAGGGCGTTGAAGGTGAGAAAAAATAGGTTCACTCAAACAGTGAATAGAACTTCAAATCAATTGTCTGCTCAATATGTTGTTTTTTAAAGTAGAATTTATTTTTTCTAACATTCGACGTGCAGAATTTAGGTATTACACTGAAGAACAGTATCAGTTGCCGGCCATTGAAATTCGGGAAAGTGATCTGTTTGGGGTGTATTTAGCCGAAAAATTGCTTGTTCAATACGAAGGCTCGCCCATTTACGATAGTCTCTGCTCTGTTTTTAATAAGATTGAAGCGTCCCTGCCTGATAAAATCTCCATGGATCCGGCGACAGAGCAAGCAAAATTCACTGTTATCCCGCCATTCTCTACCACTATTGACGCTGCTGTTTGGGAAACAATGATCAATTGTTTGCGATCATCACAGCAGGTGAAAATCCAATACAAAAACACCCGGAAAAGAACCGGAGATCAGCTCGGATTTCTCATCAATAAAGTTTTTCGCAGGGCAAGGCACAGGCCGCGCAGCAGGTAAGCGCAGACTCCGATAGTAAACTACCGCAAGTGGTTTGTAACGCAGACCCTGCGGAAAAATCTATTGACCCGAAGGGGGTACTTTTTGATTGAAAACGAAAAACATACTGTTAATTGGGCAATTAATTTTTAAGAAATAATATCAATCAGTTGAGTTTAAAGTCAAAAAGTTCATGAGAAATTCGGGCTGAACTCTTGACCCGTATCATGCTGTTCGTTTTGAGGGCGATTGGTACGTGATGGGGTATTGTCACCTGCGTGATGCCATTCGAACATTCAGTTTCTCCAGAATTATAAAAGCGAAAAAGACGGGTAAATCATTTCAGGTTCCTGACGACTTTGATTTTCAAAAATTGACAGGCAGTCATTTCGGTATTCATTGGAGTGATGGCGAAGTCGAGGTGAAAATACGTTTTACAATGCGGGTTGCAGATTATGTCCGTGAGAGGGCATGGCATGTAAGCCAGAAATTGGAGGATTGCGAAAATGGTGATATCATCTTGTCGCTAACTGTAAACCATCTGCTGGAATTAAAGCGTTGGGTCTTATCGTGGGGAAATGATGCTCAGGTATTATCTCCAGATAGTTTTATTCAAGACATCAGGCAAACATTACAGCAAGCAGCGAGAGGATACGAATGATGGGTAATCTGTGCCAGCCGGGTTCATTTGATTCACCGTTGCCGGCAATTTGAAACCCTTGCTGATTGGGCTGGCTTATATAACTCGGCTAAAACAGCGCATCAATGGAAGATCGGTCGTAGTGCTCATGCAATTGCTGATTTCGTTGTGGATCATGATGGGGGCGCTGTTCTCCGGCATCGGATGAGCAGCGTGATAGAGCAGGATCTTGTGCTCGACCGTGCTGTACCTGAATAGGAAGTGCGGTTTGATAAGTTTGGCCGTGGGCGGGTGCATGACCTGGCGATGTTCGGAAGAACAGGGAATAGCCAAGATAGATTTTTGAATAGTTTAGCCAAGCTGCAATGCCTGTGTTGCTTTGGTTCGTATTGTGAGCAAGGTGCTACAGCAGCATAGTTAAAATTGCCCTATCACACCGGCTCCAGAAGCTCCGCTCGTCCATTTTTCACTTTCTTCCTGTATCTACAATCCGAGGCAATCCGCCAACCTTTCAGCAAAAGAGAGCTCCTCGTCGCTCAGTCGGCGTTGGGTCTCCCTATACCCTTCTCAACATCGGAATGCAGGCCCTCCTTGCGCTGGGACAATATCTCTATAGCCTGCTCCCACTCACCAGGCTTGAGCTGGTTTTCTTCGATTATCTCAAAAAACTCTCCCTCGCTCAAGGTCAGGTCTTGAGCCTGGGGATGGTTTTTGCGCAATAGCTTCACTGCCAAGTTGGCCTCCTCAAATCCTGAGGCAGTCAGCCAGGTGATGAGATGGCGATCACCGTCTTTGCAGAATTTGTAGAGTAAATATCGCATGTCCATGTCAATCAGCTCAGTTGTCTTTCTTTCATGTCAATTGTTTTATTATGGATCTCCATTTTAGCAGTATTCATTACAGTTGTCAGTATGACTGTTTCGCAGTGATCGCAGGAAGTGACAATAACCCGCATGAAAGAGCAACTGAGACAGCTTTAAGTCCTGGAGATGACGCTCAAGGTAATCAATCCAATATGATTGAAAAGTCTGGTACTGGATTTTCACCTTCAAATTTAACAATTTTGTTTGAAAAAGCGTGGTTTTTTCTGTGGGGGTTACCTGTTGACATTCTCTTACGATAATGTATATTTTTTATTCTCGAATATTAACTTTTTTAGTCGTTTAAAGGAGAAAAAATGCATAAAATCGACCCTGATGAATGTCAATTTTGTGGCGCATGTATAAGCGCCTGTCCTGCTGATGCAATCTTCAATCCCCCAGGAAAAAATTACTATGAGATAAATGAGAATTGTATTGATTGCGGCGCATGCGAACCCGAATGTGGTTTCAATGCAATTATTACTGACGCTACCGGGTAAATCCAATTTACTTGTCCGGCTGTTTTAGAAACAGACAGTCAAATTTGCAACGGCACCTGAATCCTCTCAGATGTCGTTGTAAATTCAGGCAGAAGTCCCTTGAGGGGTGTCAGCCGGGCAATATCATCATGCTCTATACAACATGTTTTGAAATCGCTGGCGCTGTATGGCTGACTCAAAGGGGGAATAAACAAAGCCAAGGTGTAACATCTCCAACAACAGCTGATTTAACCTTCTCTCCGGCATTTTTAACTGTGTTTGTAAAAGCCCCAGGCTTAACGTGTTTTCTGTAAAGGTAGCTTGGTTTTGCAATGAAATGGATCTCGCTGAAGGCGAGAGGATGGAGAACGTAATTGAGAGGCAGCGACACTTACAATGAATTGCCTCGTTAGAGTATTAAATCACTCTTTGATTCATGCAGTAGTCTTTGCTCTAGCTGTTTTTCTACTTCCTCGCCAAGAGAGATAAACCTTACAGCGAACCAATCATCCATAACTTTTGCGACTTGAGCAGAGATATTGAATTCCGATATGAATTCTTCGTGATCATTAAAATGTATTTTTATGGATAAATCATCACCTAGCTCCGGCAACGATGTGTCTGTTTGAATGGCACAACCGCCTGTTGAGATATCAATCACGACTCCAGTATATTGAATGTCTTTTTTATGGATTTCTACCGGTTGTTTATATAAACGAAATCGTGGTGCGGTTCGTTTTTCAGCCTCCAATAATCTTTTTTCCGCTTCATCAACCGTCGATACATTGATGGGCTTATACCCTTGTGTTCTATCCGTCAGGTTCATGAATTGCCGAAAAACAACACTTTTATCATTCATCACCCTGACAACGGTACCGACCTGATTATCAATGAGAAAGTTCGATATTTTCCTAAAGGTAGGCAGGCCGCTCAGCGAGGCGATAGTGCATTGGGAAAGGTCTGTAATAACGCTAAAACCTGGTGATAGATCAGCAACGCAAAATCTGATATCAGTGTACAGGTTGTCTAGATCTGGTTTGGTTAACTTTCTGCCAATCCTTATATACAGTCGATTATGATTTGTGTCAGCTCTGGCATGACTTGTTTGCTTACTCATATAATATAATTATTGCAGTACCTCTTCAGCAGCACTCCAACTCTCCATGATACGCCCCCAGTATACAGATGTATCGAGGTCGGGGCTTATTTGCTAATCGGTCAGCTTGTGAACATTAGGAGCATTGCTGTATAGTTCGGGGTAAATTAACAGCTTTTAGATTTTCGCTGAACAGTTACTTGTTGAAAAGGTAACGAATAAGAATTTTTTATTAAATGCCATTATAGGTTCTGGGAATATAAAAAGCAATTCAAGTCCGATATGGCGTGCCGAATGGTTGAGTTGTAATGCAGGGTGCTGCTTTTTTCTCTATTTCAAGAAGAGCGTTATAGGCAGTTAATGCTGCTGGATTCCAATTGTCCCGGTAATTTTTTCTCCATCATCATTGCTTCTCCGGTGCGATTTGCGCAGCTGCCCTGAACATCGAAAAAATACATGATAGTGAAACAAAGGGCAATTGAAATCAAAGCTAACAATACCTTCGTGCAACGAGACGATAAATAGAATACTTTACTAAGTCTATAGAAAGCTAATTTGCTAAAATGGTGCTTTATTGAGATTTGCAGCTGTAAGATTTAGTCTGAATTTCTCTCGGAAAAAAGTTTATGAATCTGGTATCCAAAAATAAGTTTTTGGACAGCTTAAAACAGAGACGATGGCAGTATGCAATTTTTGGCATCTTGCTCAGTTTCATAGGTCCGTTAGGAGAGTTGGTTTTTGTCAAAACTTTTTCGGGATTAATAAAAGATTCCTCTTTTTTAACGTTGATTTATGCTGAGTTTTTAACCTTGGTCGCCTTTAGTATTTTTGGCTTCATTCTTGGGAAACACACTGAAAAGATCGAACAGCTGGCATTTCGCGATAAACTTACAGGTCTCTATAATCGCCATTATCTGATTGAACAGCTGAACGAGTTGATGGCTTTGCATAAACGATATCAAGAAAGATTCAGTCTTATTATGCTGGATTTAGATCAGTTCAAAAGAGTAAATGATTCGTATGGCCATGCCGTTGGTGATAAAACTCTGCAAGCCACCGCATCTTGTATTATGAAGGAAATAAGGGAAACGGATTTTGGTAGTCGGTTTGGCGGTGAAGAATTTATTGTTGTTTGCCCCCATACAAGCGTAAACGATTGCTACGAACTTGCAGAGCGTATTCGAACCACCATTGAAGAATTGCGCTCAGATAACTTAGGCTTTCCAGGTCCTCAGACTATTTCTGCGGGAGTTTTCGAAGTATCCTCGAATCAGGAGCTATCGTTGTCACAAATATTGAATAAAGCAGATCAAGCGCTGTATCGTGCAAAAAAAGAAGGCCGCAACAGAGTTGCTGTTTATCGAGCTTAGTCTATCCACATTTCCTGGAAAGCTTTTCAAGGTTGAAAAGACTGAACAAGAGGGACACCGTATAGCTCAAAAATGCCCTTACTCAGCAGATCAGGGCTTTTGGGGAGTATGTGGTGCGCGATCCACTGGAGGATTATTGGGGAGCGTCGAGGCAGTTAGACACCAAAATAAGCGATGCTTTTAGGCAACGTCGACCCCTTGTCCAATCTGTAAGGCTGCAATACGGGCTGGGTGGTTCTTGGTTGAAATGCACCACCAAAGTTGGTGCATATGCACCAACTTTGCACTTTTTCCCTTCAAATAATTAATTGTCCGTAAGATGGAAAATCCAACTGTAAACAAATGGTTGCAAAATTTATTTTTTTTTAGTTAGGGTATAGAATATGCTTGGTTGTTTGAAATCGTTATCTATGGTGCATTAGAAAGCAGAGAAGTTGGAAACATTACCAACTCACAGGTCATTGCCTTTGAGCCAAGGTTTTTCCTGTGATTTCGGCACAAGCAAGTCGGCAAAGCGATATGCTGTTTTTGCTGTTTTCCGGGCACTCAGATTTCAAGTCCGAAGCATTATATGATGCCTCGGGCTATAACTAAATGGTCCCTGATGGGACCTCGTTCAAAGAAGGGGTTTTGCAAGATGGCTAAAGGTACAGTAAAGTGGTTTAATGATTCAAAAGGTTTTGGTTTTATCGAGCAGGAAGACGGCAAGGATGTTTTTGTTCATCATTCCGCAATTCAGTCAGATGGTTTCAGGTCCCTTGAGGAAGGCGCAAGTGTGACCTTCGATGTTGTCGACGGTCCAAAGGGACCCGCTGCAGAGAACGTTGTTAAGCAGTAAAAAATATTTTCTATCGACTTTGACAAAGACCCAGCATATTGCTGGGTCTTTTTCGTTAGACATGAAGCAAACATAAGGACGGATAAGGGCCGAAGCGTTAAGTATGAGACAGCATTATTGTGTATTATTTCCTGTCGTTGAGCAGTTGCAAAGAAACTTACTGACAATATTTATTAATAAATACTCTCAATGCTCTTTTCTCAAAATCGGAAAGGTACAAAAATTTCAGGCCATACCTCGCAGGGGCGCCGCAGAAGACAACCTGTGATAGAAGAGAACTGAAAATCACATCATGATTTGCAAAAATTAAATCAATACGGAGACTTTTGGACGTCATATCATTCTTTACGCCTTCTGCGTAAAACCCTAAACCTCCCTCGCTTAGATCTCTTACGGTAGGGGCACCCTCTATTGTATCTCCCTTAAAGTCTATGAGTACATCTTCACCTACCTTTATTGGGTATCGGTCATGTTTCCGGCGATCCACAGGCTGTAGATAATTATCCATGACAAGTCCTCATCTATGCAAATGTTGAATTAATTTTGGAGTGGATTAATACCGCAATTACATGAAAATAGTATATGGCCTTTGGTATTGAGAAAACAAGGGAAAAGGGCGGTAGTTGATCATATCAGCAAAAAAAGACCTCCACTAAAAAGATGAAATGCGAGAACCGAAAATATCCTCGATACAGAGGCTCCAGAGAGAACCATATACGCGCCATGGCATCCAATATTATGGAGTCATGCGCAATGTTTTGTAAGGCAATTTTTGAAATACTACATGTCGTTTAACTATATTGAATTATTGATACTTCAAATCAAGTATGCATAGCATGTTTCATGCCACTAATAAAAGTTTATTCTCGCTGACTAGTATTCCACTGTAATTAAACTCTAAGATTATGTTTTGTTAAACGTTTCTGAAATAAATGGTGCCGTGGCAAGAAAAAGTGGTGCATTTGGAGCAATTATGGTGGTTCTTTTCAACCAAGAACCACAGCACCCCTATTACTATTTGTATGTTAGGTCAGGGGCCGATGTTGCCCAAAAATAGTGGTCGTCTTGGCGGCAAAAAGGCCTGTGAGATGTCTGAATCAGGCATCAGTTAAGTCAAAATAATTCAATGTCGAGAGATAGTTATTGATATGGATTATAATCAATTTGTCTATATTTGAGCCTGACAGTCGATAATCCGGAAAAGGTTAAGTGGTTTCTCTTCCTATCAGACAATTACATTGTTAACTTCGTCAACGAATTCCCCTTTTTCAAAGCGACCGGCGTTGCAATTTGTTCTTCATTATTGTGTTGATCCGGGTGTGTACCTTTCATAAGTGCGGAAACAGAGTTTTTATCAACAGATGTATCACTTGTAACATCCATGTGAAGCGCTTGAATAATGGCACCAAGATATGGCCCGGTTCTGATCGTATGGATGGTTGTACTTTCCTCAATTGCCTGGTGAAGGGCCGGATCTGTCAAGCGATGATCATAAGTATCAGTAATAAAAACCGCATCAAGTTCACTTTCATCTATCTTGTCGACAGAGGCGCTGGGAGGTTCTCTCTTTTTATCATCAATTGTAAAAAGACCGCTGGTGGCAAAAAGGGAGACTGATCTGGCCCCTAACTTCTTTAACAGAGCCGCACTCTCACATGCCGTGTCGCCGGAGCTAATCATATCTTCGAATATGGCTACATCTTTTCCTGTTACTTCTTCGCTCACTCCTTTGATACGAATCTTGCCCGTAGCTTTATCTCTATCTTTCAGTCCTTGTGGCCAGTCATCCTGGTTATAGTTTCGTTGCTGCAGGCCCAGAATATTGTAAAGACATGCGCGGAAATTACGACTAATGCGCTTCACCCCTCCTGCATCCGCATGAGCAAAAAGGAGACCTTGTTTTCTGACAAAACCATTTTCGATCATGCTGTTCAGTTGAACGGCATAAGGGAAAGCAAAATGCGCAATCGTACAATCTTTAACAGGGCTTCCTGTATCAAGGAACTTTTCTCGCGTCAGCCCGGCGTTATGAGGATCTGCAATAACTACGCTTTCGCAATGAGCACGAAGTGTTTCGATGGTGTCTGTAAGAGCAGGAGAATTCCTTTCATCCCAAATATCATCTGATCTGCCATACCACATGTACGGGAGAAAAAGCGTTACATGCTTTGCTCCTGCACGGCTTGCAGCCCGCATAAGAAGACGAGCCTCTTTTTCCTGTTTGTTCGAATCACCTGCAGCAGAGGCGACAACTACGACCTCGTAGCCACGCACATTTTCTTCTATGGTCGTTTGAATTTCTTTGTCTTTAAACTGCTTGTATGTCATTTTGACAACACGTGTCTCCAGGTAATCTGCAATTTCTTTAGACAGGTGCTGACTACTGAAGCCTGAAGCTATAACTGGTTTGGGTTTGTTGGTGTAGTTTGTCATTGTTCTCTATGCTCCTAATTAAATCAGGTAATTTTTTTATATCTGAAAAAGGGCAAAGAAAAAGAAAACCTTCTGGGTTTTCCAGTAGCATGAAGTAAAGTTGAGACAATAGTGCTCACTCTGTTTGAAAAAATTTCATCCCATCTCTGGTTGTTCGACCAGCTCCTTTCATCTTAATTCTAGAAATTTCATTCGCCAGAAAAATCCTGCTGTTTTATGTGGTTTCTGTGTCAACAATTCAAGGCAAATCACTGTCCTTTCAGCAACGTAGAGATCTTTGTTGCATATTAGGCGTTGAACTTCTTTATACATCTCTCACCATAGCAGGCTCACCGTCGGATCAAGCTTATATTTGAATTGTCGGATTTGGGTTTGTCTTCTCTCTTGCAGGTATTGGACCAGCTCTGAGCGGCTACACCAGAAGAAGAGTCGCCAGGGCTTTGCCTGGTCGGATTGCCCTCCAACAAGGCAACTCAGGATGTTTCCCACAAAGGCCGTCATTTGACAATGCATCGTTCCCTATGTATACTAGAGGGGTTCTGCTGTCCGCCCTGTGTGTTGGTTTCCGTTGTAATTCTCTTTATATCAGTATGTTGGGTGTTGGTTGTGGCTAGGCGTCAGTGAGGGCGGATAAGGTGAATATGTATTTTTTATATCGTTTCCGATGAATTAAGAGGCTGCATTGATAGACCCATTACTAAGAAATAAAGAGCTACATGTCTCTGATAGCGTACTGATCAGTCTACGACGTATTATTCAAGCCATTGATCTGCAATCTCGGCAATTGGTCCGACAACATGGGATTACAACGCCACAATTGTTGGTGCTGAAACAGATAAATGCGGAAGGGGGTATCTCGGTAAGTAAGTTGGCCGACGAGATTAGTCTGAAGCAGGCTACTGTCACGGATATATTGAATCGTCTTGAGCGCAAAAATCTTGTTTGCCGTGAACGGGATAACCTGGATCGAAGAAGGGTGCTGTTAAAAGAGACAGATGAAGGGCGTAAACTGCTTGAAGCGGCTCCATCGCCTTTGCAGGAAACTTTCCTGCAAAAATTTGACGAGCAGGAGCCATGGAAACAAACCATGATTTTGACCTCTCTCCAGTTGTTGGAATCTTTGATGGTTGAAAAAAGAGTCCCTGCGGCACCGATTCTTTCCACCGGAGATATAATGGAGTCGGTTGAAGTAAAAGGTGAAAGGACAGGTGCTCACGGTTCAGAGAACGGTCAAGGTTGAGCAGGAACCCTTCATACAGCTGATAGTTCAGCAATAAAGATCGGCCCGTGTTTTTGCATACAACCGGTACCGAGAAAAATTATGAGGCGTACAACCGAATCAAAGTAATTCATTTATAACAACGGAGATAAGGATGATCTATCTGGAACAATTGAAAAAATTATTCTCAGAAGGCAAGCTGTCACGGCGGGAGTTTATGGAGCGGGCTGCAATGTTAGGCGTTGTCATGGCAGGTTCGCAGGCTTTTTTTGCTCGGCAATCACTGGCTGCTCCATCTCAGCCAAAAAGAGGTGGTCGGCTGCGCTTAGGTCTTTCCGGCGGCTCCACTACCGATGTCCTTGATCCGGCCCAGATAACTGATACCATGATGCGGGTTATGCTTTATGGGGCCATGGGCAATAACTTGGTGGAAATTGATCACAAAAATACAGCCGTACCTGAACTGGCCGAGAGCTGGGAAGCAACGCCGGGTGCAAAAAAATGGATTTTTAAACTGAGGAAGGGGGTAGAATTTCATAACGGCAAAACCATGGATGCCGACGATATTATCTATTCCCTTAATCATCACCGTGCAGAAGGCACCAAGTCCGGTGCAAAAGTCCTGGTAGATTCTATTGTTGCCATCAAAAAGGATGACCCACACACCATCATTTTTGAGCTTGAAAGCGGTAATGCTGATTTTCCGTATGTGCTGTCTGATTATCATTTGGTCGTCGGGCCTGAAGGTACTGATTTTAAGGACGGTGTTTTTACCGGAGCCTATGTTGTTAAGGAATTTGAGCCTGGTGTGCGCGGATTTCTAACTCGCAACCCCAATTATTTTAAATCTGATCGAGGATGGTTCGACGAAATCGAGGTATTGGGGATCAGTGATGTGAATGCACGCACCAACGCGCTCAAGACCGGTCAGATAGATGTGATGAATCGTTGTGAACTCAAGACTGTTCACCTGATGAAACGCATGCCCGGTATTAATATCATGCAGCAGAACGGCAATAAGCATTACACCTTTGCCATGCATACTGATGTCGCACCCTATAACAATAACGATGTCAGGCTTGCGCTCAAGTACGGTATTAACCGGGAACAGTTGGTCAAAACCATTCTCAGGGGATACGGAACCGTTGGTAATGATCATCCCATCAGTATGTCCAACCCTTACTTTGCAAAAGATTTACCACAGCGCCAATATGATCCGGATAAAGCCCGGTTTCACTTGAAAAAAGCTGGTTTGGAAAAGCAGGAGTTCTCTCTTCATGTGGCTGATTCCGCCTATGTCGGAGCTGTGGATGCCGGAGTACTCTACAAGGAACAGGCCGGCAAGGCAGGTATTAACATCAAGGTGGTCAGAGAACCCAATGACGGTTACTGGAGCAATGTATGGTTGAAAAAACCATTTTGCGCAGTGTATTGGGGAGGACGCCCCACCGCGGATATGATGTTTTCCACAGCCTATGCCAAAGGAGTTCCCTGGAATGATTCTCATTGGGACAATCAAAGGTTCAATGAATTGCTGGTGATTGCCCGTGCTGAGATGGACGAGAAAAAACGGGCGACCATGTATGCAGAGATGCAGCAGATCGTCAGGGACGATGGAGGGGTCATCATCCCTATGTTCAGTGCCGACCTGTCAGCAGCAACCGATAAAATAGACCACAATGAGCTGGGAGCCACCTGGGAGCTTGACGGCTGCCAGGCCCCTGAACGTTGGTGGTTTAAAGGGTAGTCGCCTGTTACTTTCCCGCCAACGCTCCTGATGTCGGCGGGAATTCCTACCTTCTCTTTATTTAACAGGCGGATTCAGTCCTCAATGTTTATTAAAGGTGATTTCGACATAACGCATGGATTTTTTGAAACAAAACTCAATATTTGCTCTGGTTGCCCAACGTCTCAGCTTTGGCCTGCTAACACTCTTTATCATCTCGCTGCTCATTTTTATTGGTGTAGAGGCATTACCCGGCGATTTTGCCGAAGCTATTCTTGGTCAGAGCGCCACAGCCGAAACGGTGGAAGCTTTTCGTCAGGAATTGAATCTGGACCAACCACCTGTGCAACGATACTTTTCGTGGCTGGGAGGTTTTGTTCAAGGAGACCTGGGGACCTCTCTGGCCAATGGTCGCCCCATTGCCGATCTTTTGGGCTGGCGTTTTAAAAATACCATTTTTCTGGCCTCCATTGCCGCCTTAATAGCGGTACCGCTGGCGGTGATAATGGGTATCGCAGCGGCTCTCTATAGAAATACTTTTTTTGATAAAGTACTTTCCATGACGTCGCTGAGCATGATCAGTTTTCCCGAATTTTTCATGGCCTATATCCTTATTGCTCTTTTTTCGGTCAAACTGGCCTGGTTCCCAAGTATTGCCAATATTAATGAGCAAATGAGTTTTGCGGCAAAACTCAATGCCGTAGTTCTACCGGCATTGACCCTGACCCTGGTGGTCATGGCGCACATGATGCGCCAGACGCGTGCAGCGATCATAAATATCCTGTCCAGCCCCTTTATTGAGATGGCCAATCTGAAGGGGCTTAACAGGTTGCGGGTGGTGGTCCTCCATGCTTTTCCCAATGCACTGTCGCCTGTTATCAATGTCATTGCTCTGAACCTTGCCTACCTGGTTGTGGGGGTTGTGATTGTTGAAGTGGTTTTTGTTTACCCCGGTCTTGGTCAATTGTTAGTTGATTCGGTTTCTAAGCGCGATATTCCCGTGGTCCAGGCTAGTGGGCTGATCTTTGCCGCCACCTATATCCTTCTTAATCTGATTGCTGATATACTCTCTATTATCAGTAATCCAAGACTTCGTAATCCACGATAGGCAGGAGACCGCTATTCAAATGATAACGTTACTCTCTCACCTGCGAACCGCCCCTTTGAGTGCTAAAATTGGTATGGGTATGGTGTTGATTACACTTATTGCAGCCATTTTTGCACCACTGATTGCTCCCTTCGGGGAAACTGAAATAGCCGGTGATGTATGGCTTTTTAGCAGTTCCACCCATTTTTTGGGGACAGACAGTCTTGGCCGAGACATGTTTTCACGGCTAGTTTATGGTGCCCGCAATACCATTGCCATCGCCTTTCTCATTACGTTTCTCTCTTTTGTTTTTGGAGTTACGTTGGGATTTGTTGCCGCTACTATCGGTGGCTGGGTAGACCAGCTTCTTAGCCGCATGATCGATATTTTGATGGCCTTCCCAACCCTTATTTTTGCCTTGATGGTCCTGTCTGTGGTCGGGACATCTATCCCAGCGTTGATAATTGTCATCGCATTGCTTGACTCAACACGAGTGTTCAGGCTTTCCAGAGCTGTGGCTATGGATATCGAAGTGATGGAATACGTAGAAGCTGCCCGGTTGAGGGGGGAAAAACTTTGGTGGATCATGCGCCATGAAATTCTTCCCAACGCCATGCCGCCGCTGGTCGCTGAATTTGGGCTTCGTTTTTGTTTTGTCTTCCTGTTTATCGCAGCCTTAAGCTTCTTGGGACTGGGCATTCAGCCGCCTGCTGCAGACTGGGGAGGCATGGTGCGTGAAAACGCCGGTGCTATCACCTTTGGTATTTTCACCCCGCTGTGGCCTGCTGCTGCCATCGCCTTTTTAACCGTTGGTGTCAACTTGATAGTTGACTGGGCTCTTCACGTAGCCAGCGGGCTTAAAGATTAATGTTATTCTGACATACAAACCACATTGAAGGTTACTATGAAGAAATTGCTTGAAATTAAAAATATAGTTATTGAAGGCCAAACCAGCGATCAGTGGGTGCCCATTGTCAAAGGCATTGACCTGACGCTGAAAAAGGGAGAGGTTCTTGGCCTCATAGGTGAATCCGGTGCCGGAAAATCCACGCTTGGTTTGGCTTCCATGGCCTACACCCGTCCAGGCTGCCGCATAGCGTCGGGCTCTATTGTTTTTGATGGTCAGGAGCTTTTTGATGGCTCAGCTTCATTACTACGTTCTATCCGTGGGGCACGTATTGCCTATGTTGCGCAAAGTGCAGCTGCTTCTTTTAATCCTGCCCACAGGCTTATCAACCAGTTTGCCGAAGGGCCTGTGCAGCATAACCTGATGAATTTTTCCTCAGCAGAGGAAAAAGCAGTGACTATCTATGATCAACTGCTGCTGCCGGATCCGGAACATATAGGCTATCGATTTCCTCATCAGGTTTCAGGCGGTCAGCTTCAGCGTGCCATGGTGGCAATGGCGATGAGTTGCCAACCAGATATTATCGTCTTTGACGAACCGACCACAGCCCTGGATGTAACCACGCAGATTGAGGTGCTTGCCGCAATCAAGGATATTACCCGCAAGTATAACACTGCCGCCATTTACATAACCCATGATCTGGCAGTAGTCGCCCAGTTGGCTGACCGAATTATGGTGCTCCGCGACGGTCAGTTGGTAGAGGAAAATGATGCTCGTGAAATATTGGCTGCTCCCAAAGAGGAATACACCAGGGAACTGCTCAGTGTCAGATCTTTCAGCACCAAGGGCAATAAAGACAAGAGCGGCAACAAAGTGATCCTGGATATTAAAGACGTCACTGCCAGCTATACGGGAACTGAAGAGGTGTTGTCCGATATAAACCTGCAGATTCGCAAAGGGCAGACTGTTGCGTTGGTTGGCGAATCAGGGAGCGGTAAATCAACCCTGGCACGAGTCATCACCGGGTTGTTACCTCAGTCCAAAGGGTCGGTGCTTTTCAAGAACAAACCGTTGGCGCCCAAGCTCAAGCCTCGTAGTCGTGAAGAATTGCAACGGCTGCAGATGATTTACCAGATGCCGGACACAGCGCTTAATCCCCGCCATACTATTCGTACAATTATTGGTCGACCATTGCAGTTTTATTTGAAAATGAATGGCCGACAGAGGGAACAACGCATTCTTGAGCTGCTGGAGCAGATTGAACTGCCGGCTGATTATATTGATCGTTACCCAGCGGAACTTTCCGGTGGAGAAAAGCAGCGTATTTGCATCGCTCGCGCCCTGGCAGCAGAGCCTGATCTGATTATTTGTGATGAAGTCACCTCTGCGCTGGATCAGCTGGTAGCAGAGGGTATCCTCAAGCTGCTCCTTAACCTGCAGCAGAAACTCCAGGTCTCTTATCTGTTTATTACCCATGATTTGACAACGGTGAAAGCCATTGCCGATGAAATTGTGGTGATGCTCAATGGTCGGATTATTGAACAAGGGCCGAAAAAAGAGATTCTCAAACCGCCACATCATGAGTACACCGATCTTCTCCTCTCATCTGTACCTAAAATGGATCCGGACTGGCTGGATGGTCTGCTTGAGAAAAGAATCCTGGCAGCAGCTGCATAGGTACAGACAGACACAAGTAGCTCTAACGCTGATGTTGAGATAAAAATGAAAAAAAGTAGAGAGCTTTCTGTTGAAAAGATAGAGGCAAATCTCATAGATATTCATACGCGTGAAATCTATGGTGCCGGTATCGTGATTAAAGACCGGAGGATTGTCGGCATCACGCGTAATGATAACACTTATGATCGATATATATGTCCCGGGTTGATTGATGCCCATGTGCATATCGAAAGCTCCATGCTCATTCCTTCCGAGTTTGCTCGTCAGGCTGTACAACATGGATGTGTCGCCACCGTATCTGACCCACATGAAATAGCGAATGTGCTGGGCATTGACGGTATCAACTTCATGATTGAAGATGGAAACCGTGTTCCTTTTAAATTTTACTGGACCGCTCCTTCCTGTGTGCCCGCAACCCATTTTGAAAGCAGTGGCGCTGATTTAAGTGCATCCGATTTAGAGCCTGTTATCGCCCATGAACAGGTTGTTGCTCTTGGCGAGGTGATGAATTTTCCGGGAGTGATTTATGATGACCCTGAAGTTGCAGCAAAATTGACAATCGCTAAGAAGTATGGCAAGCCGATTGATGGTCATATTCCCGGTATACAGGGTGATGATTTAGAGAAATATGTTCTAAGCGGTATATCCACAGACCACGAATGCGTAACGCTTGCCGAGGCAAAAGAAAAAATTCGCCTGGGCATGAAGATTCTCATTCGTGAAGGATCAGCTGCCAGAAATTTTCATTCCTTGCATTCACTCATTGCTACCGATAATGAAAAGGTAATGCTGTGTACCGATGACTCACATCCTGACGAGTTATTGGAACATGGTAATATCAATAAAATTATAAAAATGGGGTTGGCGCAAGGACACAGTGTATACGACTTGCTTCGTTGCTGTACTGTACATCCTGTTGAGCACTACGCGTTAGATGTCGGGTTACTCCGAGTTGGAGATCGGGCGGATTTCATCGTGATTGACCATCCCGAAACATTTACCGTGTTGGCAACTTATATTGATGGGCAGGTTGTTTATGAAAATGGGCAAACAAGTTTCTCCCCACACAGCAGCAAACCTGTTAATCGATTTCGCAGAGCAAAGATCAGTCCCTCCTCAGTTCGGTTGAAACAGCAAGGGAGCAAGGTGAAAGTAATCGAGGTGATTGATGGCGAGTTACTCACCACGTCCTTTACTGCTGAACTGCCTGTAAAAGAGGATTGTATTGAGACTGATGCCGGCCGTGATATTTTAAAAATTGTGGTTTTAAATCGTTATGAAGAAAATGCGCAGCCTGTTGTTGGTTTTATCAAAGGATTTAACCTGAAACAGGGGGCTATTGCCGCGTCCATTGCCCATGACTCGCATAATATTATTGCGGTAGGGGGACATGACCTGGATATTGTTTCCGGCATCAATGCAATCATAGATGCCGGAGGAGGCATGACCGTTGTGGCTGAAGGAAGGTGTACAACGCTTCCTTTAGAGTACGCCGGGTTGATGACAGCCACAAAGGGCGAGCAAGTTGCGCAACTGTACAACTCTATTAATCAAAAAACCAAATCGTTAGGGTGTACATTGTCAGCTCCATTTATGACCCTGTCGTTTATGGCTTTGTTGGTTATCCCAAGCCTGAAAATTGGTGATCAGGGATTGTTTGATGGTGATCAGTTTCAACTGACGAGTGTTTTTGCCGGATAACCTTCATTTTTACCCCGCATTATGCTATGGAATATCGCACGGTTTCCTTTTTGCAAAGGGAAATCGTTGCAGACTCTCTTCTAAAAAATAACTTGTTTGGGTGACATTCAAGTTCCTTTCCACTTTTTGCTCTATTCCAGGATCCGGTAGGAGTAGCTTTCACTTTTTTTCGATAGAAAATATGAATATCCTTCACATCACAAGTGGCGATATCGCAGGAGACATTCTTACAAAATCGGGAATTCCGGGAGAGGTGTTTGTGTGGCACGATATCCTCTACGACGGGCCCCGAAATCCAGGGTGGCCGGATGATGATACGCTTATTGCCCGTTCATTATTTTTGGAAAAGGTCACCGACGGTGGGTTGGACAGGCAGTCCATTCTGGAAACATTGCGGCACCAATATGTCAAACTGGCGGAAGCCGGAAAGTATGAGCATATCATCCTTTGGTTTGATGCATGTCTGTTTGATCAGTCAATGCTCGCCCATGTACTCACGTGTCTGCTTGCCCGGAATATCGAACAGGTAGAGCTGCTCTGTGTGGAGTCTTTTCCCGGAATTGTACCCTTCCACGGATTGGGGCAATTACAACCCGATCAGTTGGCTTCCCTGTATGATGATCGTCGTCACGTCACAGACCTGCAGTTTGCCTGTGGTGTTAGCGCGGACAAGGCTTTTGCAACCCTGGATGGAGTATTGTTAAAAGAATTGTCCCATGCAACAGATTTGCCTTTACCTTGGATTGCTGCGGCTGCAACGCGATTATTACAGGAACAGCCTGATCCCCAGACCGGACTTGGCCGGCTCGAAACACTTGCCATCCAAGCGATTATCGATGGGTGCGAAAAACCAGGTGAGATATTTAAAGCTGTGGCTGCAGAAGATACACCGCCGCAATACTGGGGAGACATAACCCTTTGGGCAAAAATTAATGGACTTGCGGAACGTGAAAGACCGCTCGTACGGATCAAGGGGCCTGGCAACAAGCTGCCACAGTGGAAAAGCGATATCCCGCTTCAGGATTTTACTGTCAAGGCTCTTGTCAATCGACCAATGAGAAGTGATGTTGATAAATGAGTTAAAGTCTTTTTGTAATGAAAGCACAAGCGGGGCGGTCGTGCTTGTATGTTTGAAAATGGCGTCATGTCACTACACGTATTAAGGAAATTCTATGGATGTAACAGCGGTAAATGCACTTATTGAAAATATAAACGAGATGGCCGCGAGTATCCTGGCAAAGGATACTGAAGAGCTGGAAAAAATGAAAATCGAGTTTGATGAGTATGTGGTTAGGATCAGTACACAAATGACAGGTCCTTCTAGAGATGCGGCAAATAAAGAGTTTGAAAAATGCAGAGTGTGCGCCAGAGAGTGGATGGCTGTCTATTGCGATACCACATACCATGATGGGGTGAAAGCTGATATTTTGAAGGAAGAGGCGCTGGAATTTTTCTTCAGCCAAGATGAACGGATAGTAGCCGTTCAGAAAAATTTCTTTTACCTGGGCATGATTGATGAGATTCTGCATCCGAGCCAACCTTTTTCAGAACGTAAACGAAATGCGAAAATAGCGAATTCAAGAATCAGGATACTCGCAAGAGAACAGGGGTTGAAGGTAAACTGTAAAAACAGACGATCCCCTGTTAAAGGTGAAACTGTTGAAGATCGTTTGTGGTATTTTGGCGACGATAGAAATTGTATCCAATCAGGTGAAGAAGGGCTCACAGACGAAGAGGCTATAGACTATTTACTGGACTAGCCCCCACTTTTCATGAACATTATGTCTAGGAGTCCGACAGACTCCTCGATGAAATGTAGTGCTGGACAGCGGTATCTGAAAATTCCATAGGGAAAGAGATTGACAAATCCAGTTGGGAATTTTTAGTCTTGGCTCTGCAAATACGTTGTATTACTGATCGTTGAACATTTTGTGGGAGATGAAAAATAATGAAGGAAATTCGTGATAACGCCAGAAAATTAATGGCCCCGTTTTGTAAGGTCTGTCCTGTTTGTAATGGTAAGGCCTGTGTGGGACAGGTGCCTGGAATGGGGGGGCTGGGAAGTGGTTCTTCATTTAGCAATAACTTCAAGGCATTGGAAAAGGTCTGTTTTAACATGCGCCTTATCCATGATGTAGTCGAGCCTGATACGACTGTGTCGGTTTTGGGCAAAAAGCTCGCGTTACCGGTTCTGGCTGCGCCCATTGGCGGCGTTTCTTTTAACATGGGCGGTGGTGTTTCGGAGGAAGATTACGCCTTGGCAATTGTCAATGGCTGTAAGGCAAAAGGCACCATTGGCTGTATCGGTGACGGTGTTCCTGACTTTATTTATCAGGCAGGATATGCCGCGATCACGCAGGCTGACGGGCATGGTATTCCCTTTATTAAACCATGGGAAGATGTAGAGTTTAACCAGAAGCTTGAATGGGCAAAGGCAACCGGTACCGACATCATCGGTATGGATATTGATGCTGCCGGTCTGATTACCCTGCGTAAGATGGGAAGGCCTGTTTCGCCGAAGCCTCTGGAAAAATTGACTGACATGATCAGTAGCATCGGTATGAAATTTATCCTTAAAGGTGTTATGACCCCGGATGAGGCCGAGCTGGCTGTCAGTGCCGGAGCCGATGCAATTGTCGTTTCCAATCACGGCGGCAGGGTGCTGGATTATACGCCTGGGTCGGCAGATGTGCTGGAGGCCATTGCGGACAAGGTAAAAGGGAAAATAACCATTTTTGCCGACGGTGGGGTACGTTTCGGTGCAGATGTGCTGAAATTGATTGCCCTTGGCGCTGATGCGGTGATGATAGGAAGACCATTTTCCATTGCTGCTGTCGGAGGGCTTCAGCAAGGGGTTGAAACGTATTTAGACACCCTGTTGATGGAATTAAAACAGGCAATGGTGCTGACCGGGAGTGCCTCAGTTGCAACTGTAGATAAAAATATAGTGTTTCGTCAGGAGAGTTGATACAAACTCGTTCACTCTTTTCTATACAATATTAAGGAGCCTTTTGCGAATAGCAGGGCTCCTTTTTTTTTGCCTGATGATTGGCAGTCAATATGCCGGAAACAATCATCAGGGCACTGATAAGGTGTATGATACCAATGCTTTCCTTTAAAAAGAGATAGGCCAAAAAGCCGCTGAACAGAGGCAGCGTATAGTAAATCAAGCCTGCTTTTGCAGGGCCAATGGTTATTATGGCCTTGTTCCAGAGGACAAAAGCGGTAAGTGAGGCAAATATCCCTATGTAAAGAATAGCTAAAATGGTGGTGATGCTGTAGGTGACCGGTGGTGTGGTCGCCGATTCCCAAACAAAGAAAGGAAAAAGAAAGAGCAAGCCCAGGGAAAAGGTACTTAACTGAAAAGACCAGATACTGAGTTCTTGGGGTTTGTGTTTGATCAAGATACTGTAAACGGCAAAAATTGACGATGCTGAGAGCATCCAAAAATCTCCCACTGTAAAGGTGATATTGGTCAAGACCGATAAGTCCCCCTTGGTGATGAGTAACACAACTCCACAGGTAACCAGAACAATCCCCAGTATTTTTTTGGTAGTTATCAGTTCTCCATATAAAATCCGCGACAGGATGACGATAAAAATGGGAAAGGTGATAGCGATCAGAGAGAGATTGAGGGCCGTGGTTGTGTGCCCGGCAATGTAGATAAGCGTGTTAAAAACGGTTACGCCCAACAGTGCAGTAAGGGAAAGGTAACGGATATTTTTCAGCAGTATGTGCCTTTCTGCCACAAGCGGCTTTAAGGCAAAGGGGAGAAAGACGATTACTGCCACAACCCACCTCCAGAAAGCGATACTCACTGGAGGAACAATTTCACTGAGGCCACGGGCAACAATGAAATTTCCCGACCAAATTGCTGTGGCTCCTAGGGCAAAGAGAGAGCCGAGGAGTGCCTGCCGGCGTGTGTTGCTCATTGGAGTAAGTTCCTTGTTTGTAAGAGGTGGAGGAGAGCGATAAGACCCTACTGTTGGAAAAGTTAGGGGGACTTCATCTCTTGCTGTCTAATGCCAATACATCTATGCAAAGTAAACAGTTCAACGTCCACAGCATTTTTTGTATTTTTTCCCGCTGCCGCATGGGCAGGGAACATTTCGACCGACTTTCCCGTTTGCAGTCTTTTGGCGAGTGTTGTTTTCTGTTACTTCTCCGGAAACATACAGCCACTGCCCGTTTTCTTTGACAAAACAACTCACTTCATGCAGTTGGCTGATTCTGCCACTGTCCATCGCTGTTGCTGTAAATTCAACTGTTCCTTGATGGTCGTTTTCCCCACCTTTACTGGTCGCTAGTATTTTTAAACCGCACCAGTGGGCAATGGTATTCGGATCTATGGATAGGGGCCTGGTAGAGGGGTGCCATGTCTGCAGGATATAGGGGATCTCTTGGGCCACATACCCGCTATAGCGGGAGCGCATTAAGGCTTCGGCCGTAGGAGCATGCCTTTGGCCCGAGTGTAAAGGGTGACAGCATTTGCCATAGGTGAGGCCGGAGTCACAGGGGCACAATTGCGCCATGTCCACGATGGGTTTTGTATCAGTGTTTTCAACCATGGCTTCCGGGGGTGGCAATTTTAAGGCCGATAATCCCGGCCAGTATAAGTGTGAGACTGATTATCCTGAAAGCGTTTGCCGGTTCCTTGAACAGTATTATGCCTAGAATAACAGTGCCCAGCGCACCAACACCAACCCAGACACTGTATGCCGTACCCAGAGGGAGCGACTTCATTGAAATTCCAAGCAGCCAGAGACTGATCGCCATAGCGATGACGGTCCATACCGATGGCCACAGTCGGGTGAAACCTTCTGAGTACTTTAACCCCACAGCCCAGCCGGTTTCAAAAAGGCCTGCGAGAAAGAGAATAAACCAGTTCATCAGTTTTCCTGTGGTTGTAAACAAGGGATGTCTTACGCCTCTTACTGCAAAAAAGAGTGAGTGTCTTTCTTTATTTTTGTGCCAAAATAAAACCATTTGACTCTTTTGATATGGACGACATGGACCAGTTTGCTCTATAGTGTTGCCAAGAACAAGATGGATTATGCAACAAGAGAGGGGAGCAACACATCATCACCCCGTAAACTGCGATTTCCGTCGTGGTGTCTGTGTGACTCCGAGCCTACTAGGTTAACTTGCATGGTACGACGAATTACATAGAGTATTTGGAATGCCATGCAAAAGGCCACGACGCCATAGACTGAAGCTTTTATGACGCCATTCATTAATAACAACAAAATAAAGAACAATGAGTGAAGAAAAAAAAGTAAATATCATCGTACTCGTACCGGCTGGTAGGCTACCGCTGGATATCATGGCAGCTGCACATCGTCTGGCAGAGCAATATGGGTTAGGCGTATACCTTACCGCTGTGCAGAACCTACGCCTGACAGGTGTTCCACAAGAAATTGCTCCCGCAATTAAGAAAGAGCTGGCTTCCTTGGGTGCCACCTTTAAAGGGCCGGGAAAATTTCTTTTACCCAAGGTTTGTGCCGGTGCAGAACAGTGCAATCTTGCCGTTATTGATACTGTGGCTATGAATCAAAAAATCCTTGATAAATTTGGTGACCTACCCAATGTAAAAGCAAAAGTCAAGATGGCTATTTCCGGTTGTCCTATTAGCTGCTCCAATCCGAAAATAACTGATATTGGTCTTATGGCGACCAAAAAAGGGTATGAGGTTTTTGTTGGGGGCAAGGGCGGGCCATCTCCAAAAATCGGTAAACGGATTGCCAAGGGAGCAGATGAGGAAAGGGTGCTGGAAATCATCGGCGAACTGGTTGCTTTCCACAACCGCAAAACAGAGAAGAAACAACGGATGTTTACACTGCTGGAGGACTCTGAGTTCCCCTTTGCAGAAGTGTAACACCTAAATCCTGCAATTGGAAATTTCGGAGTCTACGCTACCTGCCGAAGATGTGAGGCACCGGAGGCGCAGACGTATAAAAATACTTCAAGCCTTCGGTAACGTAGCAGATTTGGTGAAATTGCCGATCCCGAAGGGCGTTGAAGGTGAGAAAAAATAGGTTCACTCAAACAGTGAATAGAACTTCAAATCAATTGTCTGCTCACTATGTTGTTTTTTAAAGTAGAATTTATTTTTTCTAACATTTGACGTGCAGAATTTGGGTAACAGGCTTTTTTGTAGATTGTAATTGTTTTGCAGTACCCACACGGAGTCTACAGTTACACTATTTCTGTATATTACAGCTTACACATCTGCCACGTTGTACGGATATGGCAGGGTGGCAGATGTGGCGTGGGGCGCTGGTTAAGCTGAACTGCCGGTCTTTTTATGATGTGTTTGCTTATGCCGACTGTGAGGCGGTTTTTTTCGACGATTTTTATTCGGTCTTTTCCGCGGCGGCGGAACTTCCGCCAGCAGTGATTCGTCTGGAACCACGCATTCCAACGTTCTGCCGGTGTATTCCTCAATCTCTGGTAGGTAAAAGGAGCCTTCCTCGCAAGCAAAACTGATCGAGGTTCCATGAGCACCTGCTCTGCCTGTTCTGCCGATACGGTGCACATAATTTTCCGGTTCATAAGGGAGCGTGAAATTGACCACGTGACTGATCCCATCGATATGAATACCCCTTCCTGCAACATCTGTTGCAATGAGTACCTTTACCTTGCCTTCACGAAATTTTTCCAGCCGTTGGGTTCTTTTCTGTTGAGGTACGTCGCCTGAAAGCAGAGTACAGTTGATACCGTTGGCCTGCAACTTGGCGCTGAGAGTTTTTGCTTCATGTTTCTGGTTGGTAAAAACCATGATGCGTTGGTTGGCTTTCTTTTTCAGAAGATTGTAGAGAACCGTGTATTTTTCTTCGGTGGTAACCAGGTAAACTATTTGCTCAACTGTTTTAATGGATAATTGTTCGGTTTCGACATCAACCATTTCCGGGTTTCGGCACCATTGGAATGCCAGGCGTTTCACTTCCTCGGTGATGGTTGCCGAAAAGAGCATGGTCTGGCGTTGCTCTTTTTTCTTTACCCTGCCTATTATGCGACGCACATCAGGAATAAAACCCATGTCCAACATTCTGTCCGCCTCATCGATGACCATAATTTCGCACTGGTCGAGCTTGAGGAGCCTTTTGTCGATGAAATCCAACAGCCTTCCCGGAGTGGCAACAATGATATCACTCTTTCCCTGGCTGACTTCATTGATTTGCTTCTGATAATCTACACCTCCATAAACCGCTGTAATGGTCAGTGGCGTATAGGTAGCCAGCTTGTTGCCATCTTTGGCAATTTGGATGACCAACTCTCTGGTAGGGGCAATAACAAGTGCCCGAGGCTTGTACGTGCCAGACGGCGAATAGGACCGTTTTTGCTGAAGGAGCCGTGTGAGGATGGTAATAAGAAAAACCGCACTTTTCCCAGTTCCGGTATGGGCTTTCCCGACCATGTCCTGTCCTTTCAGGACAGTGGGAAATGCCTTTTCCTGGATAGGGGTGCAGTACTGGAATTCAAGGTCTGCAATGGCGTGCATGATCTCAAGTGGCAGCTCATAGTCGTGAAATCTGGTTTTATCCGGAAGGGGGGTAACCTCGAATTCTTCAATCCGCCAAGCGACAGTTGCTTTTTTCTTTTTGGGAGGTTGCCTGAATTTTGTTTGCTGCGGTTTTTGCTCCTTGCGGTTTTGGTGTTTTTCCTGGAGGGCTTCCTGGGCGGGAATTGTTTCTTGGGCAGGTGACTTGGGAGCTGTTTTACTTTTCCCTGTTGCTGAACGCGCCAGCTTTTTAATGGACTGGCCTGCGAGGGAGAAAAATTTTTTTATCATTAGTTAGATTGGGTGCTGTGAATGATGATGGCTAGATATGCGTTAGGTAATCATAAGCGTGTAGCCGGTGTGGGTAAATAAAGCAATTAGAATTTTTTTCATCGCTACCCCTGATTTCTCATTTGTTCAGGCGGTTGCTGGTTCAAAATACTGAACTAGAGGCGCCGCGTGGACTGACCTGCCTGAGTATTTTTTTAATTTTGTAGTCACTATTCAGTAACAACCCACGGAGTCTGCGCTTACCTCTTCGCACGATCAGGCAGGAAAATAGAGCATTACTATAGTTATCGAGACTGCTTGTACACGCATCTGGGGCATTGCTAAACAGTTACAGGTGGAGGTTAAAGCGAAACTATTTGTTATTGGCTGAATAATTACATTTTGTACCGTATTAATTTAGATGCATGGCTCTGAAATCACATTTTTTTCCAAAAATGGCAAAATGCTCATTAGAAATTTGGGCTAATGTTCATTTTTGCCACTGGAGAAAAGCTTTTGCGCGTTCAAGCCACTCTTGCTGCTCCTCCTGGGGCAGGAAAATAATGAATTGACCGATGGATCGCTGGACTCCCATAAAATCGATTAGGAAGTTGTATACTGCATTGGCTGCGTCAAGGTCTGAATTGAGAGCCTGGTTTTGTGCATCCAGGAGATCAATAATGGATTTGATACCCTGTACGTAGGAATCAGTAACGAGCTGCAGGTTACGGCGTGCAGCTTCGGCAGCTTCCCTGGAAAGATTGATAGATGGATAGGAAGCCCTGGTATTGTTTGAGGCCGCAAGAATCCGTTGGTTGATTCTTTCTGCTGTGGCCATCCGTTCAGTTTTGAGCTGGTTGAGCTGTTCTCTGGTTTTACCGAGAGTTGCGCTTTTTCTTCCCCCTTCAAAGAGGGGGAGCCGTGCAAAAACACCTACTGACCAGTCTGTATCATCAAGACCGGTGACTGCTTCATCACGCTGTCCCTCGCCGGAATCAGAGAGGACTTGATCAACATTACCCTCAACTGTGAAATCAGGAAGCCAGTATTCTCGCTTGGAGCGGACGATGATACGTTCCTGGGCAGCGATCTCTGCATCAATTACCTGCAGCTCAGGCGACAATTTCAGCCCTTCCTCCATGGCAAAGGCATTAAAGTCTTTTAAATACCTGGGATTGTGCATGAGTTGGTAAAAAAGTTGGTCACCGGTAATGAGCAAAGGATCACTCAAGTCAGTTTCTTCAGCTATGAATTCCTCCTGCAATGGTCGATGCAGGATACGGTTTAACTGCTGCATGGCATCAAGTGTAGTTGATTCGGCACGGAGTACAACTTGGCGGTCATTAGCAAATTTGGTCTGCCATCGATACAGTTCATCCGGTCCTGCAACCCCTGTGCTCAAGCGTATCTGAGCCCGTTCCAGGTTAGCCTGGGTCAATTGCATATTTTCTTTTTGCAGCTGCTCAATGGTTTTTTGACGAAGCACGTTGAGATAGGCGTTTGCCGCATCCAGTGTTATATCAAGCCGGACTGTGTCACGATTGAATTCTCTTCCGCTTTGCCTGTATTTTTCAACCGTATAGGTTGACCAGCTTTTTTCTGAATAAATCTGTTGTGAAGCATTGGCGCTTGCTATCCAGGCCTTTTCCGGAGTGGTTCCGCCGCTGATAAATGCACGGTCATCATCTATGACCCTGCCAGAAGCACCGATTCCAACCTGGGGCAGCAAAGGAGATCTGGCTTCGCCTACGGCATAGGTGCCTGCCGTTACCTGACGTTCGGCAACCGCAAGATCGAGGTTGGCTGAAAGGGCCTCCTGAACGGCCTCAGGAAGAGAAAGGCGGCGTTGGATATCCTGCCGCTGTTCATGTAGGAGTTTGGAACCCGTCAGTTGGCCGAGGCTGGGATAGATATTAATAGCTCTGGCAGTTTCCATATTAAAGGCCATTTTTTGGGTCTTAGTGAAAACTACTGGCAAAGTGGCTGGGTCTTCTCCCAAGAGAATCTCCTGGACGGTCACCGCAACTCTACGAGCAAGGTGCTCTTGGATGTTTTCCGGCATGGAGGTCGCAAAAAGTCCCTGCTCAACATACCTATAATCCCACATGGAAAAACTGGGAAGTTGCCGCTGGATAAGTCCCTGGCTGAGAGCAGAAAATTCTTTTTTGTCTAGTTGCCAGAGTGGCCCCACCATGACCGCCTCGACCCCGGGTGGTATAGCCTGCACTGCCGTTCCAGCTGATGCTGCTACCGGGATGAGGTCTATGGTTATGGTATGTTCGTTGGTTAGCTGCCTCACCTTTTTGGTAATACCATCAATACCATTGATATCGCGTGCATCAACGAGCATTGCAAGGTGTTGGAAAGGGACTATCCCGCGAAATGTTGTTAAGAGCTTGTTGATTGATGTTCCGATAAATACGTAAGTCAGGTTGTGAACTCCACTGCCTAAATCCTCTTTTGGAGCATTCTGTATACTAGGATCAAGCACGAATGGAGCAATTACCGGTATGGCGGGAGATTTGCGTTTGAGTGCTTCGCTGGAAGCAACTGTCCCTAAGGCAATGATGAGGCTGGTTTCCTGATTGGCAAGGAGTCTATCGAGCTGTTTGTTAACGCTTGCTTTGGTGCCACCAGCCTCCAGTGTCATTTCCGGCGGGAAAGAAATGGTGTATTCGTCCCCTGCTACCTGTTCTATTTCCCTGCGATATGTATCAATTAAGTCCGGAAAAGAGCGAATAGGTCCATCTGTGAGAATGCCTATCTTAAAATGAGGGATTTCTGTATCCAGTTGAAATGGAAGTTCTTGACTCTGTTCGGCACCTAAAGGTGAAGACGATAAAAAGAGTATGGATAGGCAAAGTACGAGTAGACGAAGTCTCATTCGGCTGTTCCTCTATTAGTGTTGTTTTGAAGGAATTTTAAAAAACGTTGCATACAGAACCGGGACAAATACCAAAGTGAGTACCGTCGCAAATCCCAAGCCAAAGACGATGGTTACGGCCATGGCCACAAAGAAGGCATCCTGAAAAAGCGGAATCATGCCCATCATGGTTGTCAACGCGGCCATCATCACTGGCTGCATTCTGGACACTCCCGACTCAATGATAGCCTCCATTTTGTCCATACCTGTCTTTATGTTCAGGTCAATCTGGTCAATAAGGACAATGGCATTTTTAATGAGCATGCCGGAAAGGCTCATTAAGCCCAGAAGTGCCATAAAGCCGAAGGGCTGATTAAAGATCAAAAGGCCAGCTGTAACTCCAATAAGGGATAGTGGAACCGTTAGCCAGATGATTAGAGGTTGTTTAAATGCATTGAAGAGGAAAATAACAGCCAGGATCATCATCCCAAAATAGATGGGGATGCTGGCTGCAAGCTGAGCTGTCGCATCAGACGAATCCTCTGCCTCACCACCCCACGCAATAAAGTAACCGGGTTTTCCTTTAATAGGGATTATATCATCGTATTGGATAGGAATGGTTGCAGCTGTAATGGCTGATCCCTCTTTAAAGGTCGGACCGGCAGCTTTTGCAAAATCCACCCCAAGCGCTTCCTCTATTTTAGGTTTTATACGGTTAAGCAGTTCTGAGGGGAGGCCTTGGCGCGGGTCGGCGTGTACCTTGATGAATGGTCTACGGTGCCAGCGCGAAACCCTGGCATTCTCCCAGGTGGTGTCTATACCATTGATAACCTGGAGGATGGGGACATCTTTTTGGGCGGAAGGACTGTGGATCTGCAGTTCTTCCAGGTCATCCATCCTGCTTCGCTCATTGTGGGGAGCTCGTGCTATGATGGGAATAAGGTCGATACCCTCTCGATAGATGCCGGTGGTCGTACCTGAATAATTTGATTCGATGGCAGTGGCGATCATGGGGCGGTCTATACCTAAAGACCTGGCGCGGTCTTCGGCAATCACAGGCTGCGGCACTTTTACCTTTTCACCCCATTCAGTCCTCACAGCCTTGGAGTTGGGATCCTGGTTAATGACTTCCATGGCCGTTGCTGCCATTTTACGGAGCTCATCCGGGTCTGGCCCATTGATACGCAGTTGAATTTTTCCCCCTTCGCCTGGCCCCAAAAGGAACTTTTTCGTGTTGATGACCACATCTGGGAGCATGCTTTCGAAATCATCTTGTATCCGCGGAAGGAGCGGATCAATAATCTTGTGATCCTTAACGGAAACCAGCAGGCATGCATAATGGGAGGAGGCGTCAACCGGCACACTGTACACCAGCAAAAAGCGCGGATGGCCTGCACCAATAGCAGATGCTACCTCTGTGACCCCCTCTTGGTCCATTAAATACTCCTCCATCCGGGCAACGCCTTTTTCCGTTTCCCGGATGTGGGTACCTTCGCGAAACTGGACCTCGACCATAAATTGGGGAGTGGTTGAGTTGGGAAAAAATTGATTACTCAGAAAACCAAAGCCATAAATGGACAGACCAAAGAGGCCGCAGACAATGAGAATGGTGATCATACGGAGGCGAATCGCCAAGCTCAGAACGCCTCGGTACATTTGGTAGAATTTGCCCCCATAGGGATCTTTTTTATCACCATTTTTCTTTTGTTTTGCTTTTTTGCCAAGAACAAAAGTTTTGGTTATGAGTGGGGTGACGGTTACGGCCGTCAGCCAGGAAAGCAGTAGCGAGATGAGGATGACGTAAAAAAGAGAGCGGCAATACTCTCCGGTGGAGTTGTCCATGCCACCGATGGAGGCAAATGCAAGTACAGCGACCACCGTCGCCCCCAGCAGTGGAATAGAATTTTGTCCCACCACATCTTTGGCGGCTTCAAGTCCATCCATGCCCTGCTCCATGCGGACCTTCATCCCGTCCACCACCACAATCGCATTATCAACCAGCATGCCAAGGGCAATGATAAGCGCCCCTAGAGAGATCCGTTCTAATGTGATCTGGTAGTAGCCCATAACCATAAAGGTCGCCGCAATGGTAAGGACAAGGATAAAGCCGATGATCAGTCCGGATCGTAACCCCATGAAAATAAGCAGTACCACCACCACGATTGCCACGGCTTCAATAAGGTTAATGACAAACGAGTTCACTGCTTGAGTCACTGCCTTGGACTGCATGGCAATCTCAATGAGTTCCATGCCAAGTGGAATCTCTCCTTGGAGCTCATCAATTCTTTGCAGAACCCCATCACCCATGGTTACGGCATTTCCACCACTGACCGTTGAGATCGCAATGCCAATGGCAGGAGCAGCATTAATCCTGAGAAGATTCTGCGGTGGGTCCACATAGTCACGAACTACGTTTGCTACATCACGGAGATAAATAAGTTTGCCGCCCTTGGAGGCTATAAACAAATCAGCGAAATCTTTTTCTGATTGGAAGTCGCCCGTGGGGTTGATGGCCATATACTCAGGGCCGATTTTAATACTGCCGGCGTTCACTGGTAGATTTTTTGCCTGAAGCGCATCAAAAATTTCCTGTTTGGTAATGCCAAGGGCCGCCATTTTATTACGCGACATCTCGACAAAGATGGCCTCGGACTGCTCACCGAAAAAGGAGACTTTTTTCACATCTTGAACGACAAGCAATTCCCGCTTCAACAGTTCTGCAATATCCTTCAATTCGGCGTAGGTGTAACCCGGACCTGTCAGGGCGAAATAGACGCCAAAGACATCACCAAAATCATCATTGACGATAGGCGGTCCGGATCCAGGTGGCAGCTCAGGGATAACATCCAGCACCTTTCTCCGCATTTCATCCCACACCGCCGGCAGGGCGTCTTTGTCATACTTGTCCTGGATTTTCACCTTGACCACGGACATTCCTCGCGATGAATAGGACTCGACTCGCTTGAGTTGTCCCATCTCCTGCATGGCCTTTTCTATTTTTTCCGTGACTTCCTGTTCAACTTCTTCCGGCGAAGCACCGGGGTAAGGTGTTGCGATAACGGCATCCTTGATGGCGAACTCCGGGTCTTCCAGGCGAGGAAGATCCAGGTAGGCAAAGAACCCTAGCACAAGCAGGACCACTGTCATGGTCCAGGTAATGACCGATTTTTTGATGGAAAATTCTGCGATATTCATAGGCTATTTCCCTTCTCGCTGACCTTCCCAGGGCCTGACTTTCATCCCTTCCCGAAGTTGGGTAACCCCTGCTGTAATCAGCTGTTCCCCACCTTGTAAGCCTTCTGTAATATATATCTTATCTGTTCCTTCCAGTTGTTTAATGCTGACCAGCGTCTTCTTGGGAGTCATTGTTTCCTGGTCCAGTAACCACACATAGTTCTTGCCGTCAGGGTCATTGAGGACAGCTATGGCAGGAATAAGAATAGAGATAACTTCACCCGTGGTGTCATTCCCTTCAGCAGTTACTTTTGCGGTCATGCCAGGCAGGATATTCGCCTCTTCAGGTTGATCCATGACAAGCACCACCTGATAGGTTTGGGTAGCAGGGTCGGCCTCTGTAGAATATTCCTTGACGATAAGGGGGAAACTTTTCCCTGGAATGGATTCAAATGAGGCTATGGTTTGCACTCCCTCACTACTCTGGAAGCGAGCCATCATCAGTTCGGGAACATCAATGAGGATTTCAAGTTGTTCTATGAGCTGCAAAAAAGCAATGGGCTCCTTTGCTTGTACTTTCTCAAAGTTTTCCACATAGCGTTTTGCGATAACGCCATCAAAAGGAGCAATCAACGTTGTGTCTTTGAGTGCATTTTGGGCATCCTCGAGTCTGGCGCGTGCAACATCCCGTGCTGCACGATATCTGTCAAAATCAGCCTTTGAGACCTGCTTTTTTGCATAGAGTTCTTTATAGCGGCGGTACTGCTGTTCCGCTTCAAGCTCACGAGCTTTTGCCTCGTTGACTGCCGTTTGAAAATCACGTGGCAGTAACTGGGCTACGAGTGCTCCTTTTTTAATGACCTGGCCTTCTTCTATGGGGAGCTTGCTCAGGTCGCCGGAAACTTTGAATGAAAGCTCGGAACGACGGGCAGCACGAACGCGGCCCGGGAGTGACATGGCGAGATTTTTTTGACCAGCCTGGACGGTAATAAATTTGACCGGTTTCACTATTTCTACCACTTTTTTTTCTTCTTTGTCGCGACACCCCCCGAAAACAAGGAGTATGCTCATAAGGAAACAGAAAAAAGGAATGGAAAGGAAGGGGTAACTGGAACTTCTCTTAAGGCCTTTTGTCGTCATGGTGCCTATGCCTCCGGAAATAAGATCACGGACTATGGAGCGCTGTACATGCGCTGATATGTATTTGAATGAGTGTACAGTTAAATCGCAACAACTTGCCCTGTCAAGTACCGCGCATTGTTGTTGGAAAAAAAATACGCAATAATTACAAGTTGATATCGCGCAACTGGTGGTCGGTAGTGTCTATGAAGTGACGATAATGTAAGCGATTTTTATCGGGCCATGGACTCCCTGCACCCGCACCAGTTCGATGTCGGCAGTCGAGCTTGCCCCGGATATGTAGTTCACCGATGCGGGAAGCCCATCTTGACTCTGTTCTGCAAGCCACGCCATACCCTGAGTGAGCCTTGGTAAGATGGTAGTTTCTTTGATGATGAAAATGGTGGTCGTCGGTAAAAGGGTGACCGCCCGCCCGCATCCCTTGTGGCTGTGGACCATTACTGTGCCTGTTTCAGCCAGTGCGAACTGTGCCACAGTAATACCGATGCCTGCCGACTCGGCAGTGTCTATGTTGTTCTCTCGACCCCGGGCACAGTCCCACATGTGGACATGGGTGTATTTATCGCTCAATGCCGCAGCAGTTTGCTGCTCGTGCAGAAGAGGCTCATCGCCAATCAGTATAGGGCCTTCTCCCAGTTCCGATGCCACTGTCAGAATGGTATCATTTAGGCTTGCCAAGGCGCATTCATGAACAATGGTGCCGGCTGTTCTGCTCTGTTCAATAAAGAGATCCTTGAGTTCTTGAGCTGTGGTGTTCTGGTAATACTCTTCCTGAACGGCTTGCGGCAGATCGATCGAAGTTGGGTTATCTGCAATGGCCTCTCTGCCCAGCGCCCTTGAAACAGTGAGGAGGAAGTTTTTTTTATTGGTGTGCATCATTTTTGCCCCTTCTTTGTAATTTTATACCAGTCTCTGAACCTCTGGGTAGCCACATGGGGTCGTTCTCGATTTTTACACCACTGTTTGAGTGGACCGATCTTTGGAGAGATGTTTGCCACTGAAGCAAAACGGGTGGTCATATCATATAATTTTGCGTTGCCGATGATACCCCCGTAGAGTCCCATTGCGATCCCCTCAAGCCGGCCTTCAAGTTGTTTTTCCTCTGCAATTATTCGTCGATGCTCATAAATGTACTCGTACAGGGGAACTTGGACCGGGCAAACCTCATTACAGGCGCCGCACAGGGTACAGATTTTGGTTAAATCTTTGAAGGGGGTGTATCCAGCGAGGACCGGCACCAGTGCTGCACCGAGTGGGCCTGGGTAGAGAGCACCATATCCGTGCCCGCAAACATGGCGGTAGGCTGGGCATTCCAGCATGCAGGTGCCGCACCTGATACACTTTAGAACCTCTTTAAAAGGAGAGCCAAGCACCTTTGAGCGGCCATTGTCGACGATGATGATGTGCAGCTCTTCCGGGCCGTCCATGTCATCGGGTTTCTTGGGGCCTGTAAAGAGCGTCATGTAAGATGTCAGCTTGGCACCAACCGCGCTGCGGGCTAACAGGCTAAGCATCGTGTCAAGCTCTTTGAAAGACGGCACCAAACGTTCCATACCCATCACAACAATTTGGGTCTTGGGTACGGTGGTCACGAAGCGCCCGTTGCCTTCGTTGGTCACCAGGGTACAGGTACCGGTTTCGGCAACGCCAAAATTACAGCCGGTAATGGCAACGTCGGCTTCAAGGAAATCTTTACGAATGAGATGGCGGACAAATCTGGTCATATTTTCCGGCAAGTTGTCCCCGTCATACCCTCTTTTCTCTTGGAGAACCTGCTGAATTCGATCACGATTTTTATGCAAAGCCGGTACTACAATATGAGAAGGTTTATCGTGGTTGTCTATCTGGAGCAGGTACTCGCCCAGGTCTGTCTCAATCACCTCAATTCCCTGATCTTCGAGTACCTCGTTGAGCCCGATTTCTTCGGTAACCATGGATTTTGATTTAACCACCTTAGAAGCATTCTTGGCTTGGCAAATGGCAAGAGCACGTTCTGTTGCTTCTTGATCGGTAGATGCAAAATAGACATGGGCTCCGGCTTGCTCGGCATTGCTGCTGAAAAGATCGAGGTAGTAGTCGAGGTTTTCAAGGACATGGTGACGAATGGCAGAAGCCTGACTTTTCCATTGCTCGTAATTGCCAAGTTCTTTGAAAACGTCTTCCCGCTTTTGGTTGAGGAGGTCCTGGGCATTGGCAATGGCCTTGCGCATGAATGGTTTTTCAAGCTCAGTATTGATTCTGTCATGCAGGGGAAGGTCACTTGTTTGGATACTCATTGGGTTCCCTCAATAAAATGAAAGTGAACGGTGAGAAATCTGTCCCGGATTATGCATGAACATTGTGTGCAACTGGACAAATGAGCACAATGTTTATGAAAAGTTCGGGCTATGAGTGTGCCAGCACATTGGCAATATGTAAGACTTGCATCGGATGGTTGAGCCTTTCCAGGCGGGCCTTGATATTCATCAGGCAACCTGCATCACACCCGATAACACAGTCGGCACCGGTGGCGATAAAGTTATCAACTTTTTCTGCAACCATGGCTCCGCTTAAATCAGCCATTTTGACTGAGAAAGTGCCACCAAAACCACAGCATTTATCCTGGCCTTTGCAAGGCACGAGCTCCAGCCCGGCAACGTTTGCCAGAAGGGTTAATGGTGGTTCCTTGACTCCGAGTAATCTGGTCATGTGGCAAGAAGGGTGATAGACGGCTTTTGCCCTAAGAGTAGATTCTACTCTGTCTTTTTGCAGCACATTGACGATAAAATCCGTCAACTCAAAGGTCTTTGCCGCAAGCTCTCCCGCTTTGTCGGCTATTTGGTGGTCATCGGCAAATAATGTGGAATATTCCTTGATTTGAAGCACGCAAGAGCCACTGGGGGCCACTATATAATCGGCCTCGTCTTCGAGCAGTGTGTCGAGGAGAAGGTGCATGCTTTTTTTTGCTTTCTGCTGATAGCCGCTGTTGGCAAGCGGTTGGCCGCAGCAGGTTTGCTGTGGGTTGAAAACGATTGTGCAGCCGAGTCTTTCAAGCAGCTTGACAGAGTCTATACCGATATCGGGGAAAATATTGTCGACGAGACAGGTCGAGAAGAACGATACGTGCATATTCGGATCTCCTTGTAACCAGATTTAAGTAGTGATGATAAGATACCATGAAAGTAAATTTTTCTAAAGGAATCGGTGGCAGTTTTTTGTGTTTCAATTGAAACCGTAGTGAAACGTATTTTTTATTTAGTTTCATTATGTTTCATAAATGAAACGGTAAGAAAAATGTATGTTGTTGGCGCTTTCGGGCTTAAATGTATAAAATTAATGTAAAAAAAATAAATATTTTAATACTGGCTCGACTTGTGCTTGATAAGGTTTAAATTGTTCAATGAATTTGATAGTTGAAAGCATTATTGCTTAAATTAAAAGAAGAGAGGTTCAAAATGTCTGCAATAGCAATGTCTTATAGCGTGTTTACCCAGGAAAAGGAAATTCGGGAGCAACTTGCAGCGGTTTCAGGATATGAGGTTGTTCAAGATGCAGATATCATAAGTGAAGTCTGCAGTCGGTATAAGTTTGGGAGGGAGAAGGTCGAACGAGCTGTGTATGGCCCGCCATCAGCATTCAATAGGTTTACTCATGAGAGGGAAACCATGAGAGCGTATCTGAAATTGGTAATGGCTGAACATATGGGGAAGCAAGGGGTACTTTTTTCGGGTTTTGTGACCCATCTTGTCCCGCCGGCCGCAACGCATATACTCAAAGTCGGTCTTTTTGATGAAAAAACCAATCGTATCCACCGGGCTGTGAAAGAGGGCGTGAGCGAAAAAAATGCAAGCAAGCTGATTAAAAAAAATGACAACAGTATTAGCGATTGGGTGAATTTTCTCCATGGCAAGCCGGCTAGTGATCACAGTTTGTACGATATCTTTATCCCGGTGGGTTCTAAGACGCCTGCAGAGGCCGTGCAGCTTATAATGGAAAATTATCGTAAGCCTGCAGTGATGGAAACAGATGAATCACTGCAAGCTGTAGCTGATATGGCAACTGGAGCAAGGGTGGAACTTGCACTACTTAGCAAAGGGTATACCACTGAAGTTCAGTGCAGTAATGCAAAGGTTGTGCTGCGGGTCAACAAAAGCGTCCACAGTTTTTCCAAGTTGACGGAAACACTGTCATCGATTGCAGGCCAGGTAGAGGGTGTGAGGCAGGTTGAGGTAGTTGCTGGTAAGGATTATCACGTTTCTATCTACCGCGACCAGGAATTTACATTGCCACCCAAAGTGCTGCTGGTGGATGATGAACAGGAGTTCGTGCAGACCTTGTCTGATCGTCTTAATACAAGAAGTTATGGTTCTTATCCGCTTTTTGACGGTGAGCAGGCCATGGAGTTTTTAACACACGAGACACCTGATGTGATGGTACTGGATTTGAAAATGCCGGGTATGCAAGGAGTTGAAGTGTTGAAAAAAACCAAGGAAGCCAAACCTGAAATAGAGGTCATTATTCTTACTGGGCATGGATCAGAGGAAGATAAAAAGATCTGTTTGGAACTTGGTGCTTACGCGTATTTACAGAAACCTGTCGATATCGTGCAATTGACGGCTATTATTGACGAGGCGTACAAAGAGGTGGCTGCAGCCAAGATGGCTCAGGCCTGATAGTTTTCGATAATTTTAGATTGAGAGGGGCGGGAATGGATAGCCAATTTGCAACCAAAGTCATGCTGGTAGATGATGAGGAAGAGTTTATCGACCTCATGTCCCAGCGACTGGAAACTAGAGGACTCAAAGTTGTTGCCGTTACCTGCGGGGAGGAAGCCGTTGCTGCGGTGGAGGACAGAAATATCGATGTGGCGGTGGTCGATTTGGCCATGCCCGGCATAGACGGCATCGAAACGCTGCAACGGGTGAAAGCAAAACGTCCGGACATTGAAGTTATCATGCTCACCGGCCACGCCACGCTTCACAGTGGTATTGAGGCGATGAAGCATGGGGCGCGAGACTACCTGGAGAAACCGGTTGACCTTAATGTATTGATGGAGGCGATTCGGGCGGCAAAAAATGAGCGAATGACCAGCTTGAAAAAGAAATCTGCAGAAGAAGTCAAGCATATTTTAAAGAGCAAAAGCTGGTAAATATCTGCTGTATTCAGCAGCGATAGGTATCCCCTAACTCATTGTAATTTAATGAGAAGACTGTTGAGCAAGGTCTGAGGTGTAATGGTGCGTCTTGGATGTGAGGGGAAATGTGCCGGCAGCTGCAAACCTTTAGAGGACAAGAGGAGAGTGTCATGGAACAGCAACAGATAAAGGTGAGGGATTTGTTCATCCCACTGGAGAAGTATCCCTACCTCAACGAAAACCAGATGCTGGAGGAGGCCATCCAAACTTTTATGGATCTTCGCCAGGAAAATGGTGGGCGCATAAAATATGGAATGCTTTTTGTGGTGAATAACAGCAATGAGCTGGTCGGTAAGTTGTCATTAATGGATGTTTTGCATGGATTTGCACCACGGCTTTTTGACGCGACCAAGGTGGCAAAGTTTGATGGTAAGGAAGGTCAATATCCCGGTCTCGCCCTGCTCCACGAAGAGGCAGTGTATGCAGAGTGCGGTAAAAGCAGGAAAACCCCGATAAAAAACCATATACGGGCCATTGATTTCACGATTGGTGCAGACATCCCCATGCTCGAGGCCCTGATAATGATGTCCGGTCGCAACGAATTTGATACCCCGGTGACGGATAACGGTACCATTATCGGGGTCCTGCGTTTGGAAGAGATCTTTGCGGCAATGTGCAATTCTGTCTGCATGCTGCCTTAAATAAAGAATGAGGATAAGAAGATGACTGCTGCAGAGTCTACAAACATAAGTCTTCCTGAAGTGCATAAAAAATTTGATTGGAAGCGTCTCCTGTTTATGTTGCTTGGCATAGGGTTGTTTGCCTTTGTTTATTACTGTCCGCCATGGCCGGATGCCATTGACCCCATGGGCACGCATTTTGAACTGAGCAAGGAGGCAAAAGGAGCTTTGGCCGTCTTTTTACTGGCTGCAACCTGGTGGGTTTTTGAAGTTGTCCCCATCGGGATCACCAGTTTAACCATAGGTGCCCTTCAGGCCTTGTTTATGATCCGTGATCCCAAGGTGGCGTTCAAGGATTTCATGGACCCTTCGGTCCTTTTTATTTTTGGCTCAATTGTTATCGGCATGGTGTTCACCAAGACCGGCTTGACCAAGCGCATTGCCTACAAGATGCTTTCCATTGTCGGTGAAAAGACGAGCATGATTATGTTGGGTTGTTTTGTGATGACCGCTGCCTTGACCCATTTGATGGCGCATACCGCAGTGGCGGCAACCATGTTTCCCATGCTCATGGCCATTCATGCGCTTTATTCCGAGGAAGAATCGACCAAGTTCGGCAAAGGGCTGTTTATTGGTATGGCCTATGTAGCGGGTGCCGGGAGTATCATTACTTTACTTGGTGCGGCCCGGGGTGCGGTGGCTTTGGGATTTTACAAAGATATTATGGATGTGGATATCAGCTTTTTTCAGCTCACAACCTACATGTTTCCAATCGGCTGGTTGATGACCTTTCTCCTGTGGGGATTTGCGATGATCGCCTTTAGGCCGGAAAGAAAAACCATCCCTGGGTTGAAGGATAAATCCAAAAGGATGTACAAGGAACTGGGCGGTTGGAGCAGGCAGGAGATCTTAACGGCGGTGATCGTCTGTGTGACCATTCTGGTGATTGCCCTGAAAAACTTTATCCCTGCTTTGGGCGGTCTGCATAAGACCGGCATTCTGCTCTGTTCAACTATTGCTTTTTTTCTGTGCAACATCCTCGATCTGGATGATCTGGAAGAAATTCCATGGAACATAATTCTGCTGTTTGCCGGTGCCATGTCCATTGGTTTCTGTCTGTGGGAAACCGGGGCCGCAAAATGGCTGGCCGTCAACTGGCTGGTCTTGTTTCAGAATTCACCACCCCTGGTATTTATCCTGGGTATGGCTTTCTTTGTGATGATTATGACCAACTTTATCATGAACGTGGCTGCAATCGCCATCTCTCTGCCAGTGGCCCTGGTTATTGCACCGTATCTCGGTGTGGCCGGTGAAGTAATCCTTTTCTCTTCCCTTATTGTGGCAGGTATGCCGTTTCTACTGTTAGTCGGCGCCGCCCCCAATGCCATTGCCTACAGTTCCAAGCAGTTTACCACCGGCGAGTTTTTCCTTTACGGTATCCCTGCAAGTATTCTGCTGATGGCTGTTACCTGGCTGGCGGTTACGGTTATCTGGCCGTTGATGGGGATGGAGATTTATGTGTCAAAGGTGATGTGAAAAGAATAGCTTTGATAGATAACAATAAACGATCAGAGACGGGAAGGCGTTGTCTATGCCTTTCCGGCTCTGCTCAGGGAATTTTACGTGAATAGATATACAAAAAGGATATTGAAATGGTTGCCGGCAATAGCTTTAGGGTATGCGGCAAGCATCGGGATGCATCTGCTTGTGAATAAACGTTTTTTTGATAATATTCCCCTGTAGGTAGGATCGAGATAATGGATATCTTTCCCCCCATCATCCATTATCCCCTTCCTGCTGCCTGCTGCAACGGTAGGTGTACGTTGCAGCAGGTGGTTTTTAAAGAGGAAACAGTTGCTGTCTATGGTATGCAGGTGTCTATGATTCCAGAATAACGTTGTCTTTAGTGGGTGCCGGTCATGAAATCAACATTTACCCTGCAAAGTCTTCCTGAACTGATGGAGTTGCTCAACGCCATTCCTCATGGGGTTGTCCTTCTGGATACGGATTTGTGCATTGTGGCCATGAATCGTTTTTTAGAAGCCATGACTGGATTTACAGCCCATGAGGCTGTAGGGGTGTATGGAGATTTTATTCTTCGTTCCAATCTCAGTGGTAATGATCAGTTTTGCAAAAAGGTGCTGGAAGATGGGCAATCTGTTGTCAGAGACGGTAACATTATTAACAAGTCACGCCTCATTATTCCTATTCATTTTACCATTTCCAGGATTGTAAAAGAGGGAAGGCCTACAGGGGTATTGATCGTTTTGGAAGACATGTCAGCCCTGCAGGCTGCAAAAGTCGACTATCTCGGAAGTAAAGCCCGTTCAGAAATCATAGGACATAGTCACCAGATGGAGGCGATCTTTGAGTTGATGGCAGTGTTGGCTCGCACCGATGCCTCTGTGCTCATTACCGGCGAGACCGGAACGGGCAAGGATCAGATCGCCGAACAACTGCATAAATCATCGAGTAGAGCCCGGCAGCCTTTTGTGAAAGTTAACTGCGGTGCCTTACCTGAAGCCTTGCTGGAATCCGAACTGTTCGGGCATGTAAAGGGAGCTTTTACCGGAGCCCTTAATGATCATGTCGGGATGTTTCGCTTAGCTGACAAGGGAACTATTTTTCTGACGGAGATCGGTGATTTATCGCTGCAGTTGCAGGTGAAACTCCTCTCTGTTCTCGATGACCAGGAATTTTATCCTGTGGGCAGTAGTAAGAAAGTAAGCGTTAATGTGCGTGTGATCGCAGCGACTCACCGTACGCTCAAGGAAGAGGTCCTCCGGGGGCGTTTTCGTGAAGACTTGTATTACCGCTTGAATGTCCTTCATCTCCATATGCCGCCGTTAAGGGAGCGGGATGGTGACGTACGGCTTTTGCTGGATTATTTTCTGCGACATTTCAGCGAGGCCCTTGGTAAGAACTTTCAGGGTTTTTCCAGAAAGGCAATTAAACTCTTAACCCACTATTCTTATCCTGGAAATGTGCGTGAACTGCGCAATATTGTCGAGTACGCCGTAAATATTTGTCAGCAGGCACAGATTGATGTGGAGGATCTACCGCAGTTTGTAGTGAAACCTCCGCCGCAAGTCCCTCGGCAGCCCGCTATCCATGCCCAGTCATTAACTTCCTCCATATTTCCGGATTCTTCAGCTGCAAGATCCATCAGCTCCTGGGCAGAGGTAGAAAAACAGAAAATTATGGATACGCTTAAACAGACAGGGGGGAAGCGTTCTGAGGCGGCTGAGCTGCTAGGCTGGGGAAGGACAACTTTGTGGCGGAAGTTGAAAAAATACGGATTGAACTGAAAGGAAGGCCATGAAGATATTAATTACTGTCAGAGGTGATTTTATTGCACCTCGATTTGACCTGACGGCAGAGGTGATTGTAGCGACCTGCTATGATCATCAGCTGCTGGAAGAACCCCGTTCCATCATTTTGTCGGAATTTTCCGCAGAGAAGATGTGCGATCTCGTGCTGAAGGAGAATATCAATGTTGTTGTCTGCGGGGCGATAGAGGAAAAACATTATCAGTTCCTCACTTGGAAAAAAATTGCAGTGATTGATTCCGTTATCGGGCCTTTTAAAGATGCGATGGAGCTGGCGGTCATTAATACTTTGGCCTCAGGGAGTATATTGCCGGGAGCAAACTTGTCCGGGGTGACGTCATGAAATGGAACAACAGGTGGTTATCACGACTCTTGCCGTTTTTTGGTGACAATATGGCAAACAATGTGGTGCTGGAAAAAGACTATGCTAATTTTGCAAGGAGTCTTTTTATTCTGCTTCTTGTCCTGGTGTTGACTCCGCTTACTATTATTTCCGGGCTTTCCCACTACCAGTATAAGCAGCTTCTGCAAAAAGAGGAATTGACTCAGCTAATGCTCAATATCGAACAGGCGGAAAGTACTATTGAGCGGTTTGTTTCCAAACTGCAGTCCGTTGTTCGATTTGTCGGAAGTGCTGACCGGTACGAGGAGCTGCTTAACCCTGATAAGCTTAAAGCTCTATTTACCCGCTTACAGGAGGAATATCCAGATTTCGCAGACATTGAAATCATCGATTCCCAAGGCAAGCAAAAGTCTTATATCGGTCCATACAAACTTGTTGGCTATGACCATACCGAGCAACAATGGTACCAGGAAGTGCTGAACCGGGGAGTGTATATCTCTCATGTTTTCTCCGGATATCGCCAAGTGCCGCATTTTGTGATCGCGGTGAGCCGCAAGCATCTTGATCGAGAAGGATCATGGGTGTTGAGGGTAACCATTGATGGGAAAATCCTGCAGCGATATGTGGATACCATTAGTACCACCTCAGTTGCTGATATCTACATGGTTGATGCTGACAATGTGGCCCAGACGCAGCCGAGAAAGTTTGGTAAACTCGGCCAAAAAATCAGGCTTCATGTGCCGGAGAAGGTTAACTATGATTCGTCAACTATTTTACCCATAGCACTCTCCTTTTTTGATTTTAAGCATTTGGAGAAGGTCAACTATGATCTATCAAATGACTTTTCCGAGCATGAAGGAATTGCACAGAAGGATGCTAAGATATCGGTCCTTAAAACCGAGCAGGGGACGGATGTTCTGTATGTTGATGTTGCCTTGAAAAATACTCCCTGGCACCTGGTTATGGTCAAAGAGCTCTATATCCATGGCAATGCCTGGTTTTTTTTCCAGCTTCGTTTATTTTTTATTTTGTTTTCCTGCATCATTATAGCCGTTCTTGTGATTTTAAAAATCAGTACCGGTATTACCGCCTATATTCGTGAGGGTGATCGAAAAAGGGAGCATTTTCTTGCCGAGGCTGAGAGTGCCAGTAAGCTTGCCTCCATCGGCCAGCTGGCAGCAGGTGTGGCCCATGAGATTAACAACCCGCTTTCCATTATCAATCAGAAAGCCGGGTTGGTGGAAGATTATTTTGAAATGACAGGGCCCTTTCAATATAAGAAAGAGATGCAGGGCGCACTGGATGGAATCCAGGAGAGTGTGCTTCGCTGTAAGACCATTACCCATCGCCTTCTGGGGTTTGCGCGTCATACGGATGTACAGACTGAAGAGATAGAGATTAACGTGCTGTTGAAGGAAGTGGTTGCCTTTTTAGCCAAGGAAGCAACCTATAACCAGATAAGTATTGATTTTGATTTGGATGATACGGTTCAGAATATATTCAGTGATCGAAGTCAACTGCAGCAGGTTTTTTTAAATATTGTCAATAATGCAGTGGATGCCATCGGCAAAAATGGTCGGATCCTGCTCAGTAGCAGCAAAATTGATCAGGACACCATAAAAATAAAAATTACAGATACCGGGGAAGGGATGTCTGCAGATGTACAGCGTCGTATTTTCGATCCTTTTTTTACTACTAAGGAAACAGGTAAAGGGACAGGCTTAGGGTTGTCCATATCCTACGGTATACTGAAAAAACTTGGAGGAACAATCAAAGTGCAGTCGGAAATTGGTAAGGGAACAACATTTGTAATTACGCTGCCGGTTACGCACGATTGATGGAGGAAGTATGATAGACTCAAAAGTACTCATAATCGATGATGAAGTAGAATTCGCATCAACCTTGTGTCAGCGTTTACGCTTACGCGGCATTGAAACGGCAGAAGCGCACAGCGGGGCTGATGGGGGGGCGAAAATAGAGGAGTTCAAACCTGATATCATTATCCTTGATTTGAAAATGCCCGATATGAATGGATTGGACATGCTGGCTGAGGTTAAGGGACGAGATCCCCAAGTAGAAGTGATTATGCTGACCGGTCACGGTTCAACAGCCTCTGGCATCGAGGCCATGGAAAAAGGGGCCTTTGATTATATTATGAAACCGGTCGACCTTGGAGAATTGCTCAACAAACTTGAGCAAGCCGATCAGAAAAGGAGCGAAACGCAACATGATAATTGACGCGGTCACAGAAAATGCCCTTCGCCATGAGCAGGTCCAGACATTAGGGCGCCTGATGGCTGGTTTTTCTCACGACATGAAAAATCATCTTGGTATTATTCGGGAATCCAATGGGTTGCTCAGCGATTTTGTAGAGTTTTCCGTAATGCATGGAGATGAAAGAACTATGGAGAGGATGCAAAAGGCCATCGCATCGGTTGAGCGCCGGATAGTTGTCGTTGCAGATGTGCTCCACCATCTCAGTGGGCTTGCTCATAGAGCAGATGTTGAATATACAACACTGAGCATAAATGAACTTTTGTTGGAAGAGTATGCATTTCTTGTCCGCTTTGCGCGGTTGAAACAAATCAGCTTCGAGGTGCATCCTGGTGAGGATATACGTGCGGTACACAACAACCCTTCTTTACTTCAGCACATTTTTTATCGCCTGTTTGAGCTTTGCCTGGATCAGCTCAGCAAAGACTGCAGTCTGATAATCAAGACTACCATGGAAGAAAATTCGGTACAGGTAACGTATCAACTTTCCCATGCCATTGTTGTTGAGGAAACAGACGTATTACAAGCGGCTCTCACCAAGGTGGGAGGGTTCCTTTTGGCTGAGCCCACTGCAGATGCGTGCACCGGCTTGCACTTGAGAGTTCCTTCACTTTCCAGTGATTTTTTTGAGCAATGAACCCGTGTTATGGGGAGAAAAATCACCTTTTCCTGAAGGATTGACCCGAAGGGGGAACTTTTTGATTTAAAACGAAAAACAGACTATCAATTGTGCAATTACTCTTTAAGCAATAATATCAGTTAATTGAGTTGTAAATCAAAAAGGTTATGAGAAATTGGGGTTAAGATGTCATGAAGAGAAGACAGGACGGTTGTTGTCCTGTTCGTATGGACATAATGCTTTAGGGTATTTTGAATTATTAGCAATTCAGTTCAAGGTCAAGGCATGCGATAAATTTTACCACAGGCATATAGTTCATATCGGGGTCTACATTATCTCCGAGGATTAAATTTTGAGTATAACTAGGTAAGCGCAAGACTCCGGGAGATCGGGCTAAAAGGCAATTATTCAAGATAATCTTTATTCTAAGGAGGAAACGTAGATGGATTTAACAGGAAAGGTTCTATTGATCACCGGAGCAAGTAGCGGTATTGGCGCTGCAACCGCAAAAATGCTGGATCAGGACGGAGTCTTGTTTGTCCTTACCGGTCGCAATGAACAAAAATTGGGAGAACTTGCTGCTCAACTTCAGCATGCTGTGTTTGTTGCCGGTGATATTACTGATCCATCCCTACCGGAGCGCCTGCTGCAGGCGGCATTGAGTAATTTTAAGCGGCTTGACTATGTTTTTAATAATGCAGGGGTAATGCATATCGGCAATGTGGAGGAGGCAGATGTAGAGGCTTTATGCCATATGGTACGGGTTAACTTTGAAGCCCTTGTTCGGGTAAGCTATACCATGCTGCGCCACATGAAGAGCCAGGGAAGCGGATTCCTGATCAACACCTCAAGTCTTGCCGGATTAAAGACATTTCCAGGAATCGGCGCCTATAACGGGACCAAGTTTGCGGTGGAGGCATTCACCGACGCGTTGCGAATGGAGCTGGCAGGCTCTGGAGTGAGAGTGGGGGCCATTGAACCGGGAAGAACTGATACCGGTCTGTTTGATCATTGGCCGGAAGAAAAAAGATTTGATCCCGCCGAAGGTATGCTTCAGCCGGAGGACATTGCGCGCTGCGTACGTTTTATGTTGCTCCAGCCGGAGGAGGTACTTGTGCCCCGTTTATTGGTGGTTCCATCTAAGCAGCCGCGTTAACGGGCCGTTGTGATCAGGAGAGTCATCTGTTGTCGAGAAAAGCTGCCGGCCTGTGTTTTTCCAGCTATTCCAGGGAATATGGTTGAAGGTGGGGCGTTGCCGATGCACACCTTTTCGTTTGACACTCCATTGTCTATTACGTATAAGAAGAAACATTTGAAATTTATTCTCATCCCCACAACGTATTATCCTTGGTGAAATCAGGGGTAAGTCATGTATTCTGGAGGTTAAGTATGCGTATTATCAAAGTAATGTCTGTTGTCTTGTGCAGCTTAGGGATTGCCTTTGCAGCGATGGCCAAAGACATGAATGTAGGCTTTGTTTATGTTTCCCCCATCGGTGATGCCGGTTATTCCTTTGCCCATGATAAGGGCCGTCTGGCGGTGGAAGAGATGGACGGCGTCAAAACCGCTTATGTTGAGTCCGTGAAAGAAGGACCTGACTCTGAGCGAGTCATCCTTAATATGGCTCGTAAGGGATACGATATAATTTTTGCAACCAGTTTCGGTTATATGGATCCGATGCTCAAGGTGGCAAAGCAGTTTCCAAATACCGTTTTCATGCATTGCTCTGGTTTTAAAAAGGCTGAGAACATGAGCAACTATTTTGGCCGCATGTACCAGGCCAGGTACCTGAGCGGCATGGTTGCCGGTGCGATGACCAAAAGTAAAATCCTCGGTTATGTAGCTGCTTTTCCTATTCCTGAAGTTATTCGCGGCATCAACGCTTTTACACTTGGAGCGCAGGCCGTGAATCCCGAGGTATCCGTACGGGTAGTATGGACCAAAACCTGGTATGACCCGGCAACTGAAAAAGAGGCTGCAAAGTCTCTGCTGGATGCTGGAGCAGACGTTATTGCCCAGCACCAGGATTCTCCAGGGCCACAGGAAGCGGCGCAGGAGAAAGGTGTCTACTCAATCGGCTATAATTCTGATATGAGTACTTTTGCTCCTAAATCACATCTCACCGCTCCTGTATGGAACTGGGCACCTTATTACAAGCAGATTGTTAATCAGGTCAAAGAAGGTACCTGGAAAGCTGAATCGGCTTGGCCGGGAATGGATGCCGGCATAGTCAAACTTGCTCCATTTGGCCCCATGGTTCCTCAAGATGTTCAGGATACAGTAACCGCGAAACAGGCGGAAATAGCCTCTGGTGCCTTCAAGGTATTCTCCGGGCCTGTCAAGGACCAGCAGGGCGCTGTAAAAATTGCTGACGGGACCGTAGCAAACGACGAAACATTGCTCGGTATGACCTGGTTTGTCGAGGGTGTTGTTGGAACCACTGAATAAGAACCGCATAGGTAAAATGTACTGGAAGCCTTGTCGTAGCTGATGCAGCGATTCAGGATTATTAAAAGACAGGAACGTCTTGGTTGGCGTTCCTGTTTTATTTTATTGACCGCAATCGCTCTTGCCCTGTTGTTAAGTGCAGTGATGCTGGTTATGCGCGGCACACCGCCCGTGGAAGGAATCTTGACCCTTTTTAAGGGGGCCTTCGGTTCCAGATGGGCCATTGAAGACAGTCTTATCAAGGCGATCCCTATTTTTCTCTGCTCCCTGGGCGTGGCCACAGCTTTTCGGTTACAAATCTGGAATATTGGTGCAGAGGGACAGTTTGCTCTGGGAGCTATTGGCGCTACCTGGGCCGCATTGACTTTTCCCGAACTTCCCAAACCAGTACTCCTTTCCATGATGATTGGCGCCGCTTGTATAGCCGGCGGTGTATGGGGTATGATTCCGGCAATACTCAGACAGCGGCTCGGTACTAATGAGATCATTGTCACCCTGATGATGAATTATATAGCCATTTTGCTGCTGGAATACCTGGTGTATGGTATTTGGAAGGATCCTGCCAGCTACGGTTTTCCCATGACCCCGATGTTTAGCGAGCAGGCCATTGTCGGCAAGATCGGTACCAGCGGGGTTAACAGCGGTATATTTCATTGTCTTGTCCTTGGTGTGTTGTTCTGGATATTTTTTACTTTTACCAGGACCGGTTTCGAATTAAAGGCCTCTGGAGACAGCGTCCGTGCCGCACGCTATGCCGGCATTCCCTATAATTATTTAGTGGTGCTGGTAATGGTGCTAAGCGGGGCCCTTGCCGGATGGGCAGGCTTTTTAGAGGCCTCGGCAACTATTAATCGATTACAGCCATCCATAATGGTCGGTTATGGCTATACTGCCATCGTGGTTGCCTGGCTTGCTCGCCTTAATCCTTTGAATATTGCCATAACTTCTTTTCTGCTCGCCGGGCTGCGTGTCGGAGTGGAAAGCCTGCAGCTGGACATGCAGGTACCGGCAGCGTTCGGCGGGATGATAGAAGGGCTGATTCTGATGACCGTTCTAGCCAGCGGTTTTTTTGTCCATTACAAAATGGTACCGGTGAGGAAACAATGACCCTGGAGATGATCATACCGCTCTTGGCTGCCACCATTGTTGCCGGGACCCCCATTCTGTATGCGACCCTGGGAGAAATGATTACCGAGAAATCCGGAGTGCTGAACCTGGGGGTCGAAGGGATCATGATTGTTGGTGGGCTGACTGCTTTTTTGGTAGCACATTTTACCGGCAGTCCTTCTTTGGCCTTTTTTGCAGCTGGTGCTGCAGGTATAACAACCGCCTCTCTGCATGGCATTGTGTGTCTTGTTTTTCAAGGAAACCAGGTAGTTTCCGGGTTGGCACTCACTATTTTAGGAACGGGGTTTGCCAATTATTTCGGTACGTCCTATGTCGGTTTGTCCGCTCCGGGGTTTCAACCCATGGCAGTGCCTCTACTTGCTGATATTCCGGCCATTGGGCCAATATTTTTTCAGCATGATCCGTTGGTCTATCTCACCTATATACTCCCGCCATGCCTGTGGCTTTTTTTCAACAACACTCGCTATGGACTAGGATTACGGGCTGTGGGTGAATTCCCGGAGGCTGCTGCCGCAGCTGGTCTCAATGCAAGAGGGTACCGTTGGTTGGGGATTCTTGGTGGTGGCTTTTTTATGGGGCTTGGTGGTGCCTACCTGTCCCTTGCTTATACTCACCTCTGGACCAATAATCTGACTGCCGGACGTGGCTGGATAGCGGTGGCTTTAGTGATATTTGCCTTCTGGCGTCCTGGGAGGGCTGTGTTTGGAGCCTATCTTTTTGGGGGTATTATGGCGCTTCAGCTCAGGCTGCAGGCAACCGGCACCCAATTGCCTTCATCATTGCTGCTTATGCTGCCCTACGGTCTGACTGTCTTTGTCCTTGTCTTGTCGTCACTGGGCCACAGACGCACCAATGAGCCGGCTGCTTTGGGCGTGAATGTTGAACCGGCCGATTAACCTGTCTAAAATTTGTATTAAGCTTGTTTGTGTAAGGAGTTAAGCAATGGAAGAAAAATCTCAGTATAGAAAAACATATCCCATATCCTGGGACCAATTGCACCGTGATTCCAAGGCACTTGCCTGGCGATTGCTGAGTACGGAGTACTTCAAGGGTATTATCGCCATAACACGAGGCGGAATGGTGCCGGCTGCGATAATTGCTCGTGAGCTCAACATTCATCTTGTCGATACTATCTGTATTTCCAGTTATGATTGGAAGGATAAAAAAGGAGATGCTGAAATACTCAAGCCCTTTGCCGGAGAGGGCGAAGGATGGTTGCTTATCGATGACCTGGTGGACACCGGGCGGACTGCCCAGATTGTGAAAAAAATGGTGCCCAAAGCGCATTTCGCGACCGTATACGCAAAACCGGCAGGTCGGCCCTTGGTAGATACTTTTATCACCGAGGTCAGTCAGGATACGTGGATTCTTTTTCCCTGGGATTCCGAATCTCAGTTTGTCCAGCCGCTGGCAGCGGGGAAGTAGCAGGTAATGGCAACTGCTGAACCGGTCATACGGCTGGAAGGTATATCAAAATCATTTGGCAGTGTGCAGGCCAACCAGGATATTACCCTGGATGTCCATCAGGGACGAATTCTTGCTCTTTTGGGGGAAAATGGCGCCGGTAAATCCACCCTGATGTCCATTCTTGCCGGTCAATTGCAGCCCGATAGCGGCACGATATCGCACGCAGGAAAACCTGTCGTCTTTACCAATACGGAAAAGGCCATCCAGAGCGGTATCGGTATGGTCTATCAGCATTTTAAGCTGGTAGACGCCATGACTGTTGCTGAAAATGTTTTTCTTGGCGCATCTGATAGTGTGTGGTTGCGGCATAAAGAGATGAATACCGAGGTGCGTCAACTTGCTGAAAAATATGGTATGTCGATTGACCCTGAGGCTGTGATTGCCGATTTGTCCATGGGCGAAAAACAGCAGGTTGAGATTCTTAAATTACTCCACCGCAAAAGCTCTATCCTGATTTTTGACGAACCTACGGCCGTACTGACCCCAAAAGAGTCGGAAGCATTGTTTGCAACCATGCGACAGATGGTTGAGATGGGGACGGCCATTGTTTTTATCAGTCATAAACTGGAAGAAGTTCTTTCTCTTGCCGACGATATAGCAATATTGAAGCGTGGCAGAGTTATTGATCAGCTTCCGAAAAAGTCGGTGCATTCGACCGCAGAACTCGCCAGGCGTATGGTGGGGCGCGCTGTTCTTTTAGAGGTTGATAAAGAACCTGTAGAGCCTCGACAAATTGTCCTGAAAGTATCTTCTCTGACTGGAAAAGGATTGAAAGGAGCTGACTTTGAAGTTCGCCAGGGAGAGGTTTTTGGTATTGTCGGGGTTGCTGGAAACGGGCAAAAGCCCTTGGTGGAAACCATTTGCGGCTTAACCTCTCCCAAAAAAGGAAGTGTTCGCATCCTGGGGTTGGAGTGGAAACAGTTTTTTTCCAAGCAAAATTGGGAGCAGACACTTAGCTATATCCCGGAAGATCGCCAGGGGTTAGCAACCTGCCCTGGCCTGAGCCTGCTTGATAATTTTTTATTGACCACCAGGGGTGGGTTCGTGCGTGGTCCATGGCTGTTGAAAAAACGGGCCGGTGCTACTGTCAATAAGCTCATTAATGATTTTGATATCCGCCCGCCGGATTTGGATGCCTTGGCCTGGCAGCTTTCCGGTGGTAACCTGCAGAAGATGGTTCTGGCAAGAGAGTTTTATCGTCGGCCAAGATTGATTGTTGCAGAGCAGCCAACCCAGGGGCTGGATATTGCTGCAGCAGAAGACGTCTGGAATTTATTGATGAAAGCCAGAGAGCAGGCAGGCATATTACTGGTTACCGGGGATCTCTCTGAAGCGTTGACCTTGTCCGATAGGATTGGAGTCATGTATGGCGGTATGCTGGTGGAGACCTTTGCTGCTGATGACCAGGAGCGAATTGACAAGATACCTGAGATGATGGCAGGCCTTGCAACTAATTGATCTATCCGACTTAAACTGAGGGGGAATTATGATTTTATCCTACAGAGATTACCAGCCAAAGGCAGGAAAAGGTGCCTGGGTGGCACCCAATGCGACCTTTATTGGTGATGTTGAAATAGGCGAAGATGTATCCCTGTGGTTTGGTACCATTGCCAGGGGCGATGTCCACAGTATCAGGATTGGTGACCGGACCAACATCCAGGATAATTGTATGATCCATACAACAGGAGCTGAGGGGGGAGGGCGTTCCCTTGACGATGGTCATCCTGCCGTCATCGGCAGTGAAGTGACGGTAGGTCATAATGTGATATTGCATGGGTGCACGGTGGAGGACCTTTGCCTGATCGGGATGGGCGCCATTATACTTGACGGGGCAGTGATCGGACGCGAGTCGATTGTCGGTGCCGGAGCTGTTGTGACTGGTGGAAAAATATTTCCTCCGCGCTCTCTGATCCTCGGTTCACCGGCCAAGGTGGTTCGCGAGATTACCGATGAACAGGTAGAAGGGTTTCGTGCATCCTGGAAACGATATGTCGAATTGAAAAATGAATATGTCCGGGCGAAAGTCGGCCATTGTTTTTAGGTTATAGTTCTACCATTGTAGAGCAACAACCTACGGACCACCCTGTGGTTCTATTGAGACGTTTTGGATCTGATAGGCATCTCAGCAGGAGCCATAGGGTGAACTGGTAGGGCGGAAGAAAGGAGTGGTGGGGTTGGGATTTATACCCTGACAATACTGTTTTCTTCACCGTATTCATTGGGTGCATATCCGTCTGCCTGATGGTCATTTACCCATACATTGCCGTCAAGTACATAACGAAAGAGAAATGTCTCTCCAGCCGGCAGCGAAACCGTTGCCGAAAAACTGCCATTTTTGAGTTTTTTCATCGGGGTTGCATCCAGTAACCAGGTGTTGAACTCACCAGCGATCACCGCACTTTCAGCACCTTCCTCGTTTTCATACTTAAAGGTTACCCTGCATATCTTACCGGTTTTCGAGTAGCTTTTTTTTAACATATTGTCCTCCTGAGAACCATGTTAGAAAATATGGATAAATGAAATGAAAGATTGTGGGTACATGGTGCATATAAATGATTCGTTCATCATGAACTGTAAAGTATGTTAATGGCCAGGTCAAATTGATATTTCATTTCGTTCATTTTACTTTTTTTCGCCGCCTGATAGACATATACGACCAGTTGAAAAATATTGATACGAGTTAAGCGATGGAAGAGCAGTAAAGTAAATATACGTATTACATTGATTGGAAATTATGGATAACACACAATACAAAATTCCTGAGTTACTTGCTCCGGCAGGTAGTTTTGAAAAATTGGTTACAGCAGTGCATTATGGTGCGGATGCTGTTTATTTAGGTGGTAAGCAGTTCAGCCTCCGTGCAAGGGCTGCTAATTTTGACGATGCAGGCATCGGTCGGGCTGTGGAGTATGCTCACCAGCATGGCGCGAAAGTGTATGTAACCGTCAATATTTTTGCTCACAACCGGGATATGAAAGGACTTCCAGACTACCTGGAATCATTGCAGTCCCATGGCGTTGATGGCATTATTGTTGCGGATCCAGGGGTTTTTTCCCTTGCCCGGCAAACTGTACCTGCGCTGCCTGTACACCTTTCCACTCAGGCAAATGTGACCAATGGAGCCAGCGCTGCATTTTGGAGCAGACAGGGCGTGTCGAGGATAAACCTGGCCAGAGAACTGGGATACGGTGAAATACAGGAAATACGGAGAGCAACTGATGTAGAGCTGGAAATTTTTGTCCACGGAGCACTGTGTATTTCCTATTCCGGGCGATGCATGCTCAGTAACTATATGACCGGCAGAGATGCCAATAAGGGAGATTGTGCCCACCCATGTCGCTATTCCTATAAGTTAGTGGAAGAAAAACGACCAGGTCAATATTACCCTGTCGAAGAGGATGAGCGAGGTACTTATATTTTTAATGCCCGGGATCTATGCTTGCTGCCTCATCTGCCCAGGCTTGTTGCCACGGGTGCCGACTCTATCAAGATTGAAGGGCGGATGAAATCTATGGGGTATGTTGGCAGTGTTGTCAGACTGTATCGAGCGGCATTGGACCTGATCAGGGAAAAACTTTTTTCAGGCGAAGCCCTCAATAATATCGAGTTACCGGCTGTTTTTCATAAGGAAATGAAGAAGATCGGCACTCGTGGCCACTCTCAAAATTTTTTTGAGGGACACCCTTCATCTGATGACATGCTTTATGATACAATGCGATTAGCCCAAGGGTATGCACCGGTGGGCATTGTACGTGCGATTGGTCCTTTAATCATTGAAACCAGAAATGTACTGGAAAGCGGTGATACGGTTGAATACCTTGGGACTGACAGTATTGAACCGGTCACGGCTCGTGTGCTAAAAATGGTCAGCAAAGATGGCGAGGAAATAGTCCGGGCAAACCCTGGCAACAGGATCGAATTACACACTGAACCACAACTCGTTTCAGCACAAATAAATAGTATTGTAAGAAAATATATAGAACCACTATGAAACCGTTATTTGATGTTCCGTTTCTTCCTGATTCAGCATATGTAGACTTACTGGTTGAGCATGCAGACGAACTCGATTGTATTCATTTCAGTCTTCTTCCTGATTTTCGTTTAGATAGTCGCATTTTACTTGATGATCTACAGGACAGTGATAAGTATCTTGAGCAACTTGGTCGGTTGCAGGGCGTAAAAAAGTATGCATTGATGAACAGCCGCTTTTATTCTCCCGAATTGCTGAGCAACAAAGAGAATATGCAATGCATTGTCAATACACTTCAGGACTATCTGGAACATGATCTCATTACCGGCGTTATCTATTGCGATCATTATTTGTTGCAGTATCTTTCCGACGCAGCACCGGAGGTTGCCTCTTCTCTGGAAGCAGTCCCCGGAGTGAACACCATGTTGGATTCGTTTAGTAAGATTGATGCTCAGTTGTCCTATATTGAGTTGACCAAGTTCAAGAGGCCGCAAAAGATTATTCTTGATCGATCTTTGAATAGGGATCTAGATGCTTTGGCCAAGGTAGCTCTTAAAACCCATACCCAGTTTCCTCACATACGGCTCGAAGTGCTTGCCAATGAAGGGTGTCTTCCCTACTGTCCGTTTAAGCTTTCCCATGATTCCTACATTGCCTTGGCTAATATCAACGGTCAAAAAAACAATTTTGGCTTTAACGACAATCTGGGATGTGTAAATGTATTTTACAAGGAGCCACACCGAATTCTTTTTTCCCCTTTTATCCGGCCTGAAGATATTGAACTGTATTATTACCATATTGATACCATCAAATTATGCGGACGTTCATTAGGGCCGGCTTTTCTGGGTCGGTTGTTTAAGGCCTACAGCAACCGCCATTATGACGGTAACCTGCTTGATCTGCTTGATGCCACTAATTGGCTGGCCGATAAGTTGTATATCGATAATGGTTCGTTGTCATTTGATTTTGCAAATATGCTTTCACAATGCGATGGGCGTTGTGAAAAGTGCGGTTTTTGCCAAGAGTTGTTTGAAATGATTGCCCAATGGCAGCCTTTGTCCATTCCTGATAGGCGGAAAGCGTTGAATTGACAGGGAGCCTCTCCAGGGTTACATGTATCTGTTGTACATCCAGGAAAGGTGAGAAAAAATGCAGGCAGTGCATTATGCCTGGTGGAGGGGACGGATATATGGAGTCATTTGAAGAGTTGCTTGAGGTCTCAACCAGAATTCATGGTCATATTTGTGCCGGTCAGGTTATCGGGGTTCGTATGGCAATGGAGGGACTGGGTCGGGTGGGAATTGATGATCCAAAAGGGAAGGATCGGAAAAAAACCTATGTCTTAGTGGAAATTGATCGCTGCGCAACCGATGCTATTCAGTCAGTAACCGGATGCAGTCTGGGAAAACGGTCGATGCGTTGGGTTGATCACGGGGTCATGGCCGCCACTTTTGTCAATCTGGACACTGGAAAAGCAGTCCGGGTAACAGCCAGAGAGGAATCAAGGGAACTCGCCAAGAAATATGCTCCGCAGACCGTGGAAAAATACCAGCGCCAGTTGGATGCATACAAGGTAATGCCCCTTGATGAATTATTTTCCTTTCAGGATGTCGAAGTGACACTCAAAGAGTGTGAGATGCCGGGACGGCCAATACGCAGGGTGGAATGCGAGGAGTGTGGTGACTGGGTGCAGGATTGTCGCGAGGTGATTCAGGACGGCAAAACGCTTTGTCGTGGTTGTGCAGGTAATCGATACTACAAAGAATTATAAAGGTTGAATATGTTTGTCAAAAAGTTGAGCACAATTACTGCCGAATCCATCCCCGTGGGGCAGGGCGTATCCCGGCAAATGCTGATTAGTCCTGAGGAAGCACCCAATTTTGCCATGCGGATCTTCAGTATCGATCCGGGCGGATTTATGCCGATGCATACCAATACGGTAGAGCATGAACAGTTTGTCTTAAACGGGAGTGCTGAGGTAAGCTTGGATGGCGAGTTGTTTGCAGTGGAAAAAAATGATGTGGTATTGATCCCCAGCGGAGTACCCCACTACTATAAAAATACTGGAGAGGAACCTTTTACCTTTCTCTGTCTTATCCCCAATAAAGAAGATATTATAGAAATCCTTGACTAGAATTTGGTTTTCACTTCCCATTGTCTCCAATGAAAGCACCGCGTGTTCGTTCTTTCAGCTATCATTGCAGGCAAAAATACGGAGTGGCGGTCGGAAAGATTCCCCTTGATGTAGGGATCACCTGTCCCAATCGTCTTCGCGGCGGATGTATCTACTGCCGTCCGGCAAGTTTTACCCCTTCATGTCTCCGTAGTGAAGACGATATCCCCACCCAGATTGAACGGGGCAAACAGCACCTGCTCAAAGGGCGATTTCGATATTATTTCGGCTATTTTCAGCAGGAGACTGTGACCGCATTGGCACAAAAAAAGCTGCTGCCCCTGCTTGCAGACGTTCTCGAAGATCCGTCCTGTCTCGGTCTTGTCCTGTCCACCCGTCCTGACCACTTGGCTGAGGAATTGGTAGAGTCACTTGCCCTGCTCATCGAGCAAAGTAAGAAAGACTGTCTGATTGAACTGGGACTGCAGTCAGTGCATGCCAAGAGCCTGGAGTTACTCAACCGTAATCATAGTTTAGACGATTTTTTTGGAGCTGTAGACCGAGTCAAACGATATGACCGGCTACAGGTTGGGGCGCACCTTATTTTCGGTATCCCAGGTGAATCTAGGGCGGAAATGGTGCAGACGGTAGAGTGTGTGGCTGGTCTGCATCTTGATGCTCTGAAGTTGCACCATCTGCAGGTTATTAAAGACACCGTCCTGCACACCATGTATCTGCAAAACAGGTTTGCATTGTTTTCCCTGCAAGAATACATGGATTTTTTACTCCAGATTATTCCTCTCATACCGGCGAACGTTACCCTGCACCGCCTTTGGTCCACCTCTCATCCCTCTTTACTGGTTGCCCCCAAGTGGCATGTCCTTGTCGGAGAACTTAGCCGGATTTTGCAGCGCCGGCTGGAGGAAAATGGGGTGTACCAGGGCTGCAAGGTAAACAACGAGCAGGTTGCAACTGGTTATTCTCCCCTTAACCCGAATCTCGGATAAACTTTTTGATTTTAAACTCAATTAATTGATATTATAGCTTAAAGAGTAATTCTCCAATTAACAGTCTGTTTTCAATTTTCAATCAAAAAGTTCTCCCTTCGGGTTACGCAAAAAGAGTGATTTTGTTGGTCCGGCGTATTTTTTTCAAATAACGATGAAAAGGCAGGTCATAATGTTGCTGGTGGTGAGCAACGTGTTTGCGGGCTTTGCGGAGCGTTTTTTTGGGCAGTTCTTCTGGAAAGGCAAGCAGGATAGCATTGCTCCGTTTTTTGACCGCCATTTCCAACATTTGGTTATTGCAGCTTTCTCGTATTGCCTGGCAGGCCATGCCATAGAGATGCTTGTCACCATTCCATAAATTAACCGCCATAACACCGTTTGGCTCAAGCCTGTCGAGTATACTGCGGTAAAAATCAGGTATAAAAAGCGGGGGGGACATGGAACGGGGACCGAAGATGTCAATGAAGGCGATCTGGTACGTAATCCTGAGCGTGGAGGGGGAACACAGAAAGTCAATTACATCATTTTTGTAGAGATGAAGACCTTTCGCATGGGGGAGATGAAAGAATTTTTTTGCAACATGAATGACCTTTTCCTCTTTTTCTATAATATCAAGAAAGGCATCCGGGTGGTGATGGAGCAGAAAGTGGGCGATCGAGCCGCCCCCTAATCCGCACAACAGGAATTTTTTTGGATCGGGATGCAACAACAGCGCTGTCATCATCCATCGGGTGTAGGCTAGTTGCAGTTCATGGGGGGCATCAAGATCGATGCAGCTTTGCCGTTCTTCGGCTCCGAAGCGCAAACTGCGGAGTGATCCTTCATCCATAACCTCAATCGGGTGACTACCAGTGTTGCCTCTGTATATAACACGTTCCACAATAATACAGATCAGGTCAGATCAAGAGAAATGAAAAACGGCTTGAGGATGGTCTCCTGAAGCCGTTTTATTCAACGTGGGAAAAGAGAAAATTTTCATGCACGATGAAAATCAGCACTTGCCGCCAATTCCTCAACCACCACCTTTTGCCGGTGCCGCCAATTTTTCCGCATCAGCAGCAGCACCCATTATAGAGCCACGGTTAACTTTGATACGTACGTTATCAGCTATTTCAAGAGTAACTACGGTATCGGTAAGACCGGTAATTTGTCCATGGATACCTCCACCAGTAACGACCTTGGCACCTTTTTTCAGATTGGCCAGGTACTGCTGATGTTCTTTCGCTTTTTTCTGCTGTGGGCGAATCAATAAGAAATAAAAAACAACAAAGATAAGAATAAGCGGTACAAAAGAAGCTATACCTCCGGCGCCGCCTCCCAAGGGCGAAGCACCAGCTGCGTGTGCAATTCCGGTCATGGGAAAAAACCTCCAAATAAGAATTATGTCAGTAGGGTGCGGGCACATCCCGCTGTTGATAGAACTCGGTACGAAATGTCATAAAAGTGTCGTTGGCTATGGCCTCCCTCATGGTTGCCATCAATGAACAATAGTAATGTAAGTTGTGGATACTATTCAGTTGATATGCCAAAATTTCACGACACTGAAAGAGATGTCTTAGGTATGCCCTGGAATAATTTCTACAGGTATAGCAACTGCACGTTTCATCCAGGGGCCGTTGGTCATCTCGAAAACAAGCATTTTTTATAACAAGTCTCCCCTGCGAAGTAAAGAGCATTCCATTACGGGCATTGCGTGTCGGCATGACACAATCGAACATGTCAATGCCATGGAAGACACCTTCAACAAGATCTTCAGGAGTGCCAACTCCCATCAGATACTTGGGGTGAGCAGCAGGCATATGGGAAACCGTAGCGGAAAGCATTTCGTACATCAATTCCTTGGGTTCTCCAACAGACAAACCGCCAAGAGCGTAGCCGGGGAAACCTATGTCCACCAATTGCTCTATGGCTTCCAGTCGCATATCGGAATACATGCCGCCCTGAATGATGCCAAAGAGATGCTGTCCTGTTGCTGACTGGGCCTGCTTGCATCTTTTTGCCCAGCGGGTAGTGAGCGCTGTTGCCTCTGCGGCTTGATCTCTGCCGGCAGGGTAGGGAATACAGGTGTCGAGTGCCATCATAATATCGGAGCCCAGCGCCTCCTGCACATGGACAGCATCTTCCGGACTGAGGAAGAGCTTTTTCCCATCCAGATGTGATCTGAACGCCGCCCCCTCCTCTGTTATTTTTGCCAGATCCTGGAGGCTGAAGATCTGAAATCCTCCAGAGTCCGTCAGTATCGGTCCTTGCCAGTTCATGAAGTTGTGGAGCCCGCCAAACCGGCGAACAAGTTCATGGCCCGGACGAATAAAAAGGTGATAGGTGTTACCGAGAATAATCTGGGCACCCAACTGCGAAAGGTCTTCTGGAGTAACCGCCTTAACCGTTGCCTGCGTACCGACGGGCATAAAGACCGGTGTTTTAATGGTACCATGCAGGGTGGTGACTTCTCCGCAGCGGGCATTACACTGTGAGGAGGTAGATGTGAGTGTGTAAGGTGATGTTGTCATGCCGTTTATTTGTAAAAGAGTTGAATTAGCTGGAGGGGCTTGATTGATACTACTCTGTTTCGGTTGCGATCAAAGGCCCTATACTATGCATGCTCTTCATTTCGTTCCAGCCAACGGTGGTCAAGAAAATCGACAACGGTAACGGTAAAATGAGAAAGAGAGTTATCTGCCTTTCTTTAAAAGTACCTTGGAAAAATATTGGAGTGTTATACGCTTACGACCACATTTTCGCAAGCAGGAAGGAATAACTCGCTGTCACAACGAAACCAGAGAGCGGTATCTATCTGGGAGGGGTTGCATTTACGGGAAACAAAAAAAAACGAATAACGTAACCATACATCCTGGTAATCGGGGTAATGTTAGTCCCAATTACCTCTAGATGTATGGGGTCAGCAGCTTAATAGTTATTGCTTATAAATAAACGTACCAACATGTTCGCCGTTAAGCGCTTTGGTGATGTTTCCGGGGACCATCCCGTTAATTATCTGTACTTTTTCAATGACTTCTGAGTTTTGAATAATGTCAAGACAGGGCCGTTCGATGACCAGGTCGTCCTGATTTTTTTCCAGCAAGTCCTTGGCACCTATTTCCGCTATGAACTCCGCATCTGGATTTTTTTTCGGATCGTCTGTGTAGAGCCCGTTTTCATCTTTAATAAAAAGAACTGTGGTCGAGCCGATTAGGTCAGCAAGAATCACCAGGCCGACATCGGTCCGGTGAATGGGGATCCTGCCGACTTTGGGCTTGATTGCGAAATAATCGTAAGGAGGCATGCCATGCATTACCGGTATGATACCTTCTGCAAAGTAGGCAGGTAGTTTCACAATATCAGAATGAGAAATTTTGACGCCTCCCCAGGGCGAAAGCAGGGTCGCTATCATCAGCGCATTTTGTTCTGAAACCATGCTGCCGAATTTGGCAATAACGCCGGTCGGCATTCCCATTTCAAGACCGATGGTGTAGATGTGACGGCTCCTGGTCCCCCCGCCGGTGGTGATCAGGATTTTGTGATCAGCGCGATTGCTGACAATTTCCTTCAGTATTGCAGGCAGTGCCTTTGCCCCGCGGTCACAAATGGATTGCCCGCCGATTTTCACAACAGGAACATCCGGATATAACTTTTCCTGAGGAGCAATATCGAGATTACCGATAAACTCATTGCTTACCAGGCTTTCCCCCATAAGTGGACTTTCAACATGCAGTCTTTTGCCATCCTTTTCTCGCACCAATGCCATAATTTTCTCTCCCCCTTATGCGCTAATGTCGTCTTATTTTTTGTTTTTGTCTCGCTCAAGGGCGACTAACTCCGCTTTGGTAGCTTTTGCAATCTGTTGCAATTCTTTTTTGCGAATATGATCAGCATACACCTTAAGATCAACTCCACTGACCGCAACTATACGGAATCGAGGTGTTTGGGTCCCTTCTTTTACTTTCATTCGTTCACGATAAAAGATTTTTCCAGGCATTTTGCTACTCCTCAGGCTAAAATTATCGTTTTTGGGTTACAACCATTTCTACATGATATGTCTTTTAATCGCAGATGGCAAGGTACGTTCAGGCAGCTCCGAAGATGCATATAGCCCTCTTTTGCGGTGGAGAATAAGGATGCTTTGAGTTTACTCAAAACAGCACAGAGGGTGAGCGAAAATGAGAAAGGCAGGCAAGCAGGGAAATAGCGCTGGCTTTTCCCTGCCTGGCTATGGATGGGATTTTTGCCTGGAGTTGAATATCAATCAACCACTAATGGTGACCAGTTCAATATCAAAAGTGAGGTCTTTTCCTGCAAGCGGTGGATTTGCATCCAGGGAAACGTGTTCTTCTGTAATTTGAGTGATACGGACTATTACCGGCTGGTTAGCCTCGTTCATGAGTTCGAGCTGCATTCCTACTTCAGGGGTTATATCTGGTGGTACCTGGTCGATGGGCACATTAATAATCATTTGCTCATTACGGGGCCCGTATGCTTTTTCAGATGGTATGGTCACCGTTTTGGCTTCACCCAGCTTCATACCGATGACGGCTTCCTCAAATCCTTCGATCACCTGCCCCTTGCCTATGATGAAAGGGAGCGGTTCTCTGCCTTCTGATGAGTCGAAAATTGTTCCGTCTGCTAGTTTGCCTGTGTAATGGATAGTGACGTTATCACCACTTTTGGCCTGTGTCATTCTTATCTCCTGATAAGTTAAATGGGAAAGTATGCAATCCTTCCGTATGCCCTGATTGTTCAGAACCTCTCGAAAATGGAGTACGAAAATAATCTTGATTGCAGAGAATCCTCAGAGGGGATAACTGGTCTTCAGTTATTTCAAAATGATGGCTTACGTTGTCTTTCTGGTACCTGGTAAGCAGGCCCACTAAAAGGATTTGCGATGTAAAATAATGGAGAGTCATTTCTTTACTGGCTATGGGATGTACCAAGGCAGTCTATTAATTGCAATTGATTTTGCTGAGAGAGCGGCTGGGTAACGTTTTAATTAAACGAGAAACTTGAGGATAAGACCTGTAATTGCTTATAGGTGCCTCATATTTGGAAAAGCGTAATTTACAGCAGGTAGGCAAAGATCCAGGTAGCTTATCTCAACGGGAGAATCTGTGGGACGCCCTATGAGTAGCTATTTGAGCTGATTCTTATCATCACAATTTTGTTGCAGACAGCATTGGACTCAAGGGTTAATTTTTTTGTTATATCCATGTAACAAGGAATACTTTTGTAAAGTATGAAATTGGAATTATAAGATATTATTTCGTTTTTTGTTGACATGTTGATTTCTTGTTCGGTAGATTGTTCCCTGTTTTCAGGCTCCTTTATTGGATGAAAAGGGAATTCCGTGTAATTCGGAGACGGGCCCGCCGCTGTAATCGAGGACGAAAGCTGCACAATGCCACTGACATACATGTTGGGAAGGCGCAGTGAGTAGGTAGATTCGAAAGTCAGAAGACCTACCTGAAAAAAAGATCGTTTCCTGTGGACAAGGGGACTGATAGAGATACGTGGATTTACAAGGGCATCCCCGAATCATTTTTACAATGATTCGGGGATTTTTTTTTGAAATGGATCGTATAAAAAAAGGAGCATTCTCGATGAAAAAGTTCATGCAAATTGTAGTGACAACAGCCGTTTTCGCGTTGTCAATGTGTGTTACCGCAGCATTCGCCTCTGGTGGGATGAGCCAGCCGAAGGAAAGTAAGAACGCAATTATTGTAGCCAGCTTTGGTACTACTGTTCCCAGTGCGGTTAAATCCATTACCAATATTGTGGATAAGGTCAAAGCTGCGTACCCAGGGACTGAGGTCCGCGTCACCTTTACTTCCAATATCATACGCTCCGTATGGAAAGAGCGGCAGGCGGAAGCGCAAAAATGGCTTGATCAGGGGATTCCAAAAGAAGTACTTTATGTAGAAAATGTCATTGCTACCTTTGGTGACCTGCGTGAAGAAGGGTATACAAATATCATTGTTCAGCCCACCCATATGTTCTTTATGGAGCAGTCTCATGACCTGATGCAGTACGTCAATGCCATAGCTTCTATCCGGACAATGAAAGATAAATGGCGTCCGTTTAACACTATCGTGATGGGACGTCCCGCACTTGGTATGCCTGGAGATCGTTATGAGTATCATGTAGATGTGGATGCGGCTATTGCAACCCTTGCTGCTGATGCGGAAATGGCCAAAAAAGAAGGAGCGATGTTAGTCTACATGGGTCATGGAAATGAGCATTGGTCCACCGGAATATACAGCGAAGTGCAGCAGAAAATGCGCAAAGCTTATCCTGATGTTGCAACTTTTGTTGGTGTAGTCGAAGGACACCCAAGCCTGGATGATTTTGCAAGCCACTTAAAGTATGCTGATACCAAGAAAGTTATCTTGAAGCCGTTCATGATTGTTGCCGGTGACCATGCTACCAACGATATGGCCGGTGAGGAAGACGATTCCTGGAAATCTATGCTCAATGCTGATGGTTACGACGTTGAGGCTGTAATGGAAGGGCTTGGTTCTAACGACAAGTTTGCCCAGCTTTTTGTCGATCATATTGCTGATGCTGCAAAAGAAAGAGGGATTTTGTTGAAGTAGCAGCTGAAAGTAGACCTCGTTTGAGGGCGTTGGCTTTTCTTTATTTCAAGGTGTTTTCCTAAACGGTGGGAGGCACCTTGATTTTTTTTGATAGGTTCCTATTTTCATAAGAAGATCAAATGACTAAGGATCTACAGTTACTATCTATACGAAGAGGATACTCTATGCTACCTAGCGATAAAATAGACAAGGCTTTTAAGGCAATATGTGAAGAAGCAGAAAAAATGCTCAAGAAAGATGTATCGGGCAAGATGGAAAAACGTTTGAAGACCATTGTTTCCATTGCAAAACACCAAAGTGATGTGCGGGGATTAAAAGGTACCTGCTGTCACCCCAGTAAAGAGAAGTGCAAGTAACATCCTTTTCCTTCCTGTCATGCTCTATGGCAGGAAGGATATGAGAATGATCTCCATCATCAATCTACACACATTTTCCCCTCTACGTTCACTACCTCATTGGGCTGGTTCTGAAAATATCAGCCGCAATTGTCTGTAGCAAAGGTTGTTGCCTTATGATCGAGTCTGCCAAGTGAAATTGGATCAGTGCCCGGTCCAGGTTTTGATTTTTTCTGGATGTTTTAAAGTATCTATTCCCACAGAGGTGGTCGGTAAAGAAGCGAATACCGAGCTCAAAGCTTATCAGACCGGCTGCATCCGAAAGGAGCTGGAGGTCGGCATCACCCAGCAGTGATGCTGCTACTGAACCATATCCTTTAAGGATAGCTGCAAAATAATCAGCCGAAAAAACTGTTCCCTTTGGATTATCATGTTCCTCTCCCTGTCGGTTGCAGCAGGAACGCAGACAATCGCCCAAATCATGGAGAAGAAGCCCGGCTTGCACCGTGTCCAGGTCGATAATACTGATCACAATGTCGTCATTTTCGGCAAAGAGAAAGTTGGACGCTTTGGGGTCGCCGTGTATTACCAGGCGGGTGAGGGTATCTGTTCTTTCTGCAAAGGTTGCGGCTATGTCTCGCATCTGCCCAATAAATTGAATGCAGGTAATTTCTTCAAGGGTATTTACGGCAGAGCGTCGGCTGATCCGGTCATATTTTTCCAGGTAGGAAAGTGTATCATGAAATCCTGGTAAAGGCTCTTGCAGCCGATCCTGATCCACATCGGCCAGGATCGTGTGAAACCGGCCAAGCATACGGCCAATCTGGTAGGCCTGCTGTGTCGATTCCAGTTCCTCAACCGTACGTGAGCCTTCAATATAGGTGAGCAGGCGCCAGCCATTTTTATCGGGATCAATAAAGAGATCCTCGCCATCGGGATTGGTATACAGCGAAAGGAAGGGGACGTGAACCTCTGCTTGTTGTGACCATGCGTGGAGGCAATTGGTTATAAGGCGTATGTTGTGCATAACGCATTGGGGATCTGGAAATACAGCAGCAGGTAAACGCTGCAAGACAAGCCGTTCTTTCGAATTAAGAGTTACCAGCCAGGTGTCATTGATTTTTCCCAGACCAAGTGGGCGCAGGCTTATTTGTGGCTGGTTTTGCAGGAAAAACGCAAGTATTTTTTCCGGGGCCATCATAGTTTTCCTGCTCATTACCTCTGCTTACCTTGTTTAACGTCATCCGGAGCAGGATATTTAAGGTGATTAAGTGCTACTTTTTTGGCCACAGCTTCCAGCAGGTCAATCCCCAGGCAGTCAGCCATTCGTGTGAGATACATGAGGACATCCGCCATTTCGTAAGCAACTTCCTGTTGCTCGTCTTGGGTAAGGTTCCCGCTCTGTTGCTCTGTTTTCCATTGAAAGTGCTCCAGCAGTTCTGCGGCTTCAACGCTCAGAGCTGCTGCAAGATTTTTAGGAGAATGGTATTGCTCCCAGTCCCTCTCCCTTGCAAATCGGCGGAGGTAGAGGGACAATTCCTGGAGGTCTGTAAAGGTTGTGGTGAGGCGTACTGGGTTCATATTCTGTGATAAGACGGAATTTACTGGGTTGCTTTCGGGTCGATTCAGTTCACGACTCGTGCAGGATTGCCGGCTAAAAATGTGGTTATATTGTCAACAGTCTGGGAGACAATCCTTTCTCTGGCCTGATAGCTCCCCCAGGCGCAGTGAGGAGTGATAATCAGGTTGGGAATATCGGCAGCTAAAAGCGGGTTGGTTGATTCCGGTGGTTCTTTGGTAAGCACGTCCGTTGCTGCACCGGCAATGATACCAGCACGCAGGGCATCAGCAAGGGCTGTCTCCTCAACAATGCCTCCTCGAGCTGCATTGATAAGAAAACTGGTCGGCTTCATCAGTTGGAGGGCGTCTCTATCAATCAGGTTGCGGGTCTGGTCAGTAAGGGGACAATGGAGGGTCAACACGTCCACCTTAGGGAGCAGTTCAACGAGTGGAATTCTTCCATCTTGGCTGGTACCTGGACGCTGACCCAGCAGGATGTACATACCGAATGCTTCTCCAATTCGTGCAACCCCCTTGCCCAGGTTACCATACCCCATAATCCCCAGAGTTCTGCCTTTGAGCTCGACGATGGGATAATCAAGGAGACAGAATTGACTTGCCTGCTGCCATTTGCCTTGGTTCACGGCTTGGGTATAGGGTATGAGGTTGGTGTGCAGAGCCAGGATCATGGCGAAAACATGCTGGACAACGGAGTCGGTACCGTATGCCTGGCAGTTGCAGACCGTAATGCTGTTTTCCCTTGCCGCCTGGCAGTCCACATTGTCCGTTCCTGTTGCAACCAGACAGATCAGTTTAAGGTGAGGGGCGCTCTCTATAATATCACGGGAAAGCTTCACTTTGTTGATAATCACCACTTCTGCCTTGCGGATACGTTCTTCTGTTTGTTGCGGGGCGGTCTGCTCATATATCTCAAAAGTATCAAAAAGCGCTTGTAACGAGGAGAGGTCAAGGTCAGCCAGGCTTTCGCTGTCTAGAAATACGCCGTTCATGGGGTTTGCTCCTTTCCTAGGGTGATATTTCAGCTTCCTGCGTTGACATGATGCAGGAAGGGTTCAAGACCATGCCTGCTAGGGTACCATGATGGCTTGATATCTGCCACGAACAGAATTGACGAAGTAGAGCGGATATCCTTTTTCAAGCAATGCAACCGGCAATACTTTTTCTTTGATTTGCCCTGTTGCCAAGAGCTGGGCTCGGGCCGTGCCAGGAAGGAGACCGCAACGCAGAGGTGGGGTATACAGCGTACCGTCGATTTCCATGATGATATTGGCTATGGTCGCTTCGGTGAGTTCTTCCCGGTCGTTGTACAGCAGAACATCATCAGCTTTCGGACATGCTGCCCGTGCTTGTTCGTACACCGTTCTATTGGTGGTTTTGTGGTAGAGGAATCGGTCAGTTCGATCGACGGGTTCCTTGGCCAAAGAAACAGTTACCGTTTGATTTTGTTTAGGCGCAGGGAAAGATTCGTGATGGTATTGTAAGGTACCGTCTTTTTGGAGGGTGACACGGATCTTGTAATGGCTTTCTGTGAAGGTTGCAGCCAAATCTGCTAATCCTTGGACACATTTTTGTGTGTTAAAGGGGGGGTAGCCAAAATAGCGTGCCGATGCCCTAATACGGCTGCAATGTTCTTCAAGGAGGGTGTATTTTTGTTCTTTGCTCCAGTGTATGGTCTCCAGCAGCGCAAAGGATGCAGGTTGAGGGTCACATATCCTGGTTTTGGTCCTGCATTCCTGTAACTCTTCCAATGGGTCAGAGTCCCACACAATCCCGCTGCCGACCCCGTATTCGAGTTGTTCCTGTTGCCGATCGTAGAGCAAGGTTCGGATAGCGACATTGAACTGTGCTCGCCTTCCAGGAAGGAGGAACCCCATGGTGCCTGTATAGATACGCCTGGGAGTGGTCTCCAGTTGGGCGATGATTTCCATGGTACGGGCTTTGGGGGCTCCGGTAATGGATGCCGGGGGAAATAATCCCTTCAGGATACCCGTAAAAGGTGCCCTGGTTTCCGCCTCCACAGTGGTGGTCATTTGCAACAGGGTGGGATACTGTTCAATGGTAAACATTTCAGGAACCCTGAGCGACCCTTGATCAGCAATACGGCTGATATCATTTCGCACCATATCCGCGATCATGACATTTTCCGCACGGTTTTTTACCGAGGTATATAGCTGCTGTGCTAAGTGCGCATCTGCTTCACTGTTAATACCGCGCGGAGCTGTGCCCTTCATCGGGCGGGAAACAATATGCTGCCTGTCCAGGCTGAAAAACAATTCAGGTGAGCCACTCGTGATCAACCACTCCGGCGTGGAAATACAACCGCCAAAGTAGGGCGGTTGCTGATTGAGCATAGAAAGCAGTCCTTGCACATTTTTCGCAACGAGTTTGGCGTGTTGGCGAAAGGTATAATTTACCTGATAGGTATCGCCATTGGCTATTAGCTGCTTAATGAGAGCAATGGCATGTTTATACTCATCGTCACTGACTGTCGGTACCCAGGATAGAGTTGGCAGGCTTCGCTCTTTTGGCTGCCTGCCATGGACAGGTCCATCATAAATGCCGAACCAGAGGAGCGGGAATCCTGAGGTGTCTCTGTTGACGACCAGTGCATCGTCAAAGGCCGGCGAAGCCTCGTAACTGATCCATCCTGCCGCAGCATACCCCTGCTGGTCCACCCGATGCTCAACCGTTGCCAACAGAGGGAGAACATCATCAACGGTGTGGGCGACCAGTACCTCCAGGGGTGAGGAAAAACGCAGCCACTTTCCGGCAGCATCATCAAAGAAAAGAGCTTGGTTTTTCCACATAGCCGGTTCAATCCTTAAGTAACCGTTAACCTGGAGCCTACTACTTGGCCCGGATTTCTCATCAGTTCAGGCGGTGCCAGGTTCAAAGTTTTTGGCAGTAAATTATAGTCGGCTATCGGAGTCTACGCTTACCTTTTACTGCCAAAATACTGAAGAAGATGGTACCGCATGGACTGACCTTTGGTGAACATTGTGAAAATTTACAATTCCATCTATTTATTCTTAGTATAATGAAATTCTTGCCAATTGAACATATTGACACAATGTTCATGAGAGATTCGGGTTAGTCCTGCTCTAGTTGAAAAGTACCAGCTTCTATTTCTTTGTCAATTTCAGTCAATGCCCGCTTCATTTGTTTGAGTGCCTGTCTGATGCGATTTTCATTTTCAACCAGTGCAAGGCGAAGGTAACCATCTCCTTCCTCACCAAATCCTGCTCCTGGGGCGACGGCAACATTGGCCCTGTTCATCATTTCAACTGCAAAGCGGATAGAACCCATTTGCGCGTAAGGTTCCGGGATTTTTACCCAGAGAAACATGCCTGCCTTGGGAATATCCACATCCCAGCCCATCCGCAGAAGGACTTCACACATCACGTCCCTGCGACTCTGGTAAAGGGTGGCCTGTTCCTGGATGGTATCATCACAGTCTCGCATGGCCACGATACCTGCTATCTGGATGGCAGAAAAAATACCATAGTCATAATACCCTTTTATTTTTGACAATCCATCAATCATCTCCTTGTTGCCCACGCAATATCCCAACCGCCAACCGGCCATGTTATAGGATTTTGAAAAGGACCCGAATTCCACCCCAACATCCTGAGCTCCCGGAACCTCTAGAAAACTAGGTGCGACATAACCATCATAAGTTATCCGTGAGTAGGCAAAATCGTTGATCACCATGAAATTGTGCTTTTTGGCAAGGACAACAATTTCTTTGAAAAAATCCTTGGTGGCAAGGATGCCGGTCGGGTTGTGCGGATAGTTCAGCATCACCAGTTTGGGGCCGGGATAGAGAGATTTACACATAGTGCTGATCTGTTGCAGGGATTCCTCCTCAGAATTTAAGGATATCCTGAGGACATTGGCACCGGCAATGACAGCGGCATAGACATGGATGGGAAAGGCAGGTGCCGGTACGAGTACCGTGTCGCCAGGTCCCAGCAGGGCAAGACAGAGATGGGAGATACCTTCTTTGGAGCCTATGGTACATATGACATCATCAATCCCATTGAGGTCCACATCATAGTTCCGCTTGTAATACAGAGCGATTTCACGTTTGAGATTCTTCATCCCGCCGGCTGCAGGATAGCGATGGGTCTTTGGGTCCATGGCAACATTACAGAGTTTTTCCGTCACTTGCTGTGGAGCCGGGTCTACCGGATTGCCCATGCCAAGATCGATGACATCTTCACCCTTCCATCGTTTTTCCATCTTTATTTTGTTGATCATGCCAAAGAGATAGGGCGGCAGGTGATTCATGCGATCAGCAAATTTGAATTTTCGTTCTTCACTCATAGTGTATTCTCCTTCCAGGCGATTGTAGATGATATCCTGCCATTAGGCATCCTTTGCTCAGGCTCATGAAAACAAAAAAAGCCTGAACCGTTTCGGTCCAGGCTTGAAAGACGCCATGGACCGGAGAGATGGTCCAAATGGCGTTTGACTGCTGTGTGGTGTTACCAGGGAGCCGTCGGATGCCAGTGAACCATGTTCCTGGCTGCCGCCGCCCCAGCGTAATATTTAGGGAGCATTTGCAAAATTTATAATCAGTGTAATATGAAAAGTTATAATAAGCAGGGAGTAAGATACGAGATGAGGCGCGGCCTGTCAATACAAGGTTAATGGAGTAATACTTATTTTTGCTGAAATATCAGATTCCTGAGTAAGTCGGAAAGGTCCCGCTGGTCCAGGCGGTGTAGTCCCAGGGCATGAGCGGCAGCCAGCGCTTGGTGGTAGTGTTTGGTGGTGATCGTGTGCTGCAGCTCGGGAAAGTGAGTCGTGTCGCCGCATGGATGATACTGATCCATTATATTAACATAGGTGTTGCGGGAAATTTGATTGGCAATAAAGGCAAGTATCTCTTCTGTTTCCTGCTCTTTGCCCGGCATCAGCAGGTGCCTGACCAATAGCCCACTGGTTGCAAGCCCTTGGTCATTTATCTGTAAATCGCCAACCTGTTGGTGCATGGAACGTAATGATTCCCGGGCGCGTTGGGGGTAATCAGGTGCTTTAGCCCAACGATTACTCGTCGCAATCTCCCAAAATTTGAAATCAGGCATATAGATGTCGATCACCCCGTCGAGCAGGGCTAACGTCTCAACTGAATCGTACCCGCTGCAATTGTAAACAATGGGAATCTGCAGCCCGTTTGCTGATGCATGGACAAGTGCTGCTAAAATTTGTGGGACGACATGGCTTGGAGTGACCAGGTTGATGTTGTGGCACCCTCTATTTTGCAGTTCGATCATGATGGCGGCCAGTGCCTGATCATCCACTGCTTGGCTGCCATCGGTTGTATGGCTTATATCAAAGTTCTGACAAAAGCAGCAGAGGAGACTGCAGCCGGCAAAAAAGATGGTGCCGGATCCTTTGCTGCCGACAAGAGGCTGTTCTTCTCCAAAGTGAGGTCCATAGCTCGCAACAAGCGCCTTTTCGCCGGTCTTGCATAAGCCATGTTCTCCCTTGAGCCGGTTGACTGTACATTTCCGGGGGCAAAGGGTGCAGCGATTAAGGAGTGCATGCGCCTGATCGGCACGTTGCTGGAGTTGGCCGGATGCAAACAAGGTCTGTGATCGAGTAGTCATTGCTGATTAGGAGGTAGTTGGAGCCTTTACCCTGGCGGCAAGCTTCCTGGTTAGCCGAACAAGGGCTGGTGAGCGATCATGACGGTCGATTTTTACATCGATGATGGTGAAACCGTCGATATATTCCAGGGCCTTTTTCAATGCCTGTTGCAGATCGTATTCTGTGTGCACTGCAAAACCTTTTCCGCAGCCTAGTATATCCGGTATTTTGCTGAATGCCCATGGATGAACGTCATTAAAAGAACCGTCCAGCATGGGTCGTTCGGTACTGTAGCCGTCGTTGTTGAGGACCACCACAATGGGATTAAGCTTGTAACGGGCGATTGCTGATAATTCCATTCCTGTCATTTGAAAGGCGCCGTCTCCGACCAGCACCAGCGGTCGGGCATACGGGTTGGCCAGTTGTGCGCCCAGTGCTCCCGGAACTGAAAAACCAAGCGAAGCGTAGTAGGCTGGTGAAAGAAAATCGGTGGCGTTGTGGACAAAGAGATCGTTGGCACCAAAAAGGGCGTCACCGACATCGGCGATGACTATGGTATCTTCTTGGATGAAGCCGTTGAGATGCTGAAAAAGGGTGGCCACAGTGATTGGCTTTTTGGGCGCTGGATAGGGGACAGGTTCTGGTGCCGGTGCTTTGGGCAGAGTCTCTATCGTCCTTGGAGTGATTGGTGCCTGGCGCAGTGCAGACAGAAATTCTGTGAAGACGACCTTCTCGTAACGATGGTAGCGGATGGCTATTTTCTCACTGGTGGCGTGAATCGCCTTGTTGGGATCAATGGTGGTGGTGAAAAGGCCCAGGTTGAGGTCGGTAAGAAAAGTACCCAGCATAATCAGGCAGTCACTTGATTCAACGTATTGGGTCACTTCCTCTCTGCCGCCTTCAAATACACCGAGGTAATAGTCCTCTGTGTCGGGAACGACCGACTTGGCAAGCATGGTGGCGGCAATGGGGATGCCCTTCTCCCTTGCCAGCCCTGTCACTGTTTCCTGCAGGCCAAATCTATGAATTTCAACACCTGCGAGGATAACCGGTTTTTTTGCCCTGTTAATGAGTGTTGTCGCTTCCTCTATCGACTCTTTCAGAGCGTCCTGGAGACTTGTTTCTTCTGTGATATCTTCTTCCTGGTGCGGAAAAAAAGGAGAAAACACAATATCCCTGGGCAGTTCGATATATACCGGTCGTTTATACTTTATAGCTGTTTTTATGGCTCTATCGATTTCTCTTTGCGCAGTTTGGGGCGAGGTGATAACTGTTGAGAAGACGGTAAACTGTTCAAATACGCGAATTTGGGCGCTGAAGTCTGTTATCTGGTGGTGCAGAAGGCCTTGGTGGCCTCGTTCCGTTAATCCTGGGCTGCCGCTGATAACAACCACTGGAGATTTTTCAGCATATGCCTGGGCTGTGGTGTTGGCAATCTTGAGCCCTCCTACTCCATAGGTAACACAAACAGCGCCTAGACCACTTATACGGGCATAGGCATCTGCTGCAAACCCTGCACCCTGTTCATCGCAGGTGTTGATTATGTCAATGGCTGGACTTTTTTCAACCATGTCGTAAAAACCCAGCACATAATCGCCTGGAATACCAAACATATGGCGAACTCCAGCCTGATGCAATTTTTCGATAAGGTAATCACCGATAGTTATCTTCTTTGTCATGGTACCTCCTGGAGTGAAAGGTCTTCAGGTCGAAGTAAGATCCTATATATTTCAAAGTATATAACAGGACCGTTCGCTTGTCTATATAGCGGCCTTTTCAGAAAAGGCTGGTATAAACAAGGCTTTTGCAGGCATTTCTGCGAGCTGGAAAAGAAGCTTTTCTTTGTTAGGTTGCAAGAGAAGTTGCCGGATCTTTTCATATCGTTTATCGTCGAATAACGATTTGTTGGTTATGGTATCTATTTTAATGAGGGTACATAAGTTGTGGATGGATTAAACGACAGGCAACTTGCGGCTGTCTGTAAAGCCTTGGCACACCCTGCCAGAATAAAGATAATCAAACAGCTACTGCGGGAGAAAGGTTGCGTGTGTGGGAGAATTGTGCAACTACAGCCCCTGGCACAGTCAACGGTAAGTCAGCATCTTAAGATATTAAAGGATGCAGGATTGGTAAAGGGAGAGATTACAGGTAAAATGACCTGTTATTGCGTTAATAAACCTGTTTTGGTACGGGCTATCGACAGTATGTCATCTTTGATGGACTCGTAAAAAGTCCATCACACACTAAAGATGGCTAGGTACAAAAGTTCGATATACAAGGCGCAGTTTTTTGCCCGAGGCTTTGACTATACATATGGTAGTCAGGGCTTCGGGCAAAACTTGCAATACCGTAGATCAGACTTTTTACGACGCCATCATCCTTAACAGGATTGGAAAAACTACATGCATGATGGAAAAATGATAGAATTGCAAAAGTTGCAACCGAAACCGGTAATTCCGATTGCAGCAGAGCGGGAGGCGCCGTGCTGAGGACCTAAACAGGAGCCCCGGGCCGGGGTTGACCAACGAGCAGGTTATTGTATTGAGCCTTTTGTGGAGCAGTTTATGGCAACCTCTATAGGCTCTGTACCGAAGGTCTTCACGATTCCGTCGGTCCGTGATCGATATGAAACAGTGCTGGCAAGGGTGGGAACCATACGCAATACCTATGCGATTGCTCCCGGAATCTACGCTGTAGGATCGCCGACATCCACTTCTCCGGTACTTGTATCTGCAAACTATAAGTTATCATTTGATACCCTTCGTTTTCACTTGGCCGGTTTTTCAGCGTGGATTTTGGTGCTTGATACAAGGGGGATCAATGTATGGTGTGCAGCAGGTAAGCAAACATTTTCCACCCAGGAAATAGTGATGAGCCTTGAGCGCTACCGGGTAGAGCAGCTGGTTGACCATCAACAGATTATCGTTCCCCAGCTGGCAGCCGTTGCGGTCAGTGCTCACGAGGTGAAAAAGCGGAGCGGATTTACAGTAATCTTTGGCCCGGTGCGGGCAAGTGCGCTGCAGGAGTTTGTCGCCAATGGAAACCAGGCTGACGAGGCAATGCGTACGGTGACATTTTCCATGGCAGAAAGAATGGTCCTGGTACCAGTCGAGTTTTATCTGCTGTCCAGACAGCTGCTGGTTATTTTGTTAGTAGGAGTTGCTCTTTCGGGGATAGGACCGGATGCTTTTTCTGCTGCAGCCATGTTTGACCGGGGGGGCATTTTTGTAATAATAACAGTGGCTGCAGTGTTTAGTGGTGCCTTGGTGGTGCCTCTTTTTTTGCCATGGCTTCCTGGGCGCCAGTTTTGGATCAAAGGGCTCTTTCCTGGCTTATTGGTCGGATTGTGGTGTCTGTGGGGATGTGATACGGTTCTTAGTGATTTTGAAAAAGCAGCCATGGCCTTATGGTCCGTTGCTATCAGTTCCTACCTGGCAATGAATTTCACCGGGTCTACCCCTTTTACCTCCCCAAGTGGAGTTGAGTACGAAATGAAACGAGGACTTCTTGTTCAGTGCCTATGTGCAGCAGGGGCATTGGTTTTATGGTTATTAAGCCCTTTTGTAATTTAGAGATAAGCAGGAGGACGTGTGGATACTTTCAGATATATAGAAGGCGCAGTGACCCTGCAGTTGGATCAGGAGGCATGTATAGGGTGCGGAAGTTGTGTCGTGGTTTGTCCGCACCGGATTTTGTATCTTGAGCAACGAAAAGCGTATATAACCAACGTTGATCTCTGTATGGAGTGTGGTGCTTGTCAGGCTAATTGTCCAACAGAGGCGATAACCGTGGATCCTGGAGTCGGGTGTGCTGCCTATATTATCGCCAAGTGGGTCAACAGACTGTTAGGGCGGGAGATTGTAAAAGGCTGCTGCTGATTGGGAATCGGAAAAAGGCGAGTACAATCAAGATGAAGGGCGCGCAAGGGCACAACATGAGAAGAAGAGAGAAAAATCACATCATATCCGTGGAGGCATATGCGTAATGGCTGGGAAAACTTTGTATGATAAATTATGGGAGGCGCACCTGGTAGAGGAACGCCCTGACGGTACCTCGCTTATTTATATTGATCGCCATTTGCTCCATGAGGTGACATCACCCCAAGCTTTTGAAGGGCTGAGGCTGCAGGGGAGAAAACCCTGGAAACCGAAGGCCAACCTGGCAACTCCTGATCATAATGTACCTACTTTGTTGGCTGAAAGAAGTTCAGGTATCGAGGGTATTAAGGACCCCATCTCACGGCTTCAGGTACAGACACTTAACGAGAACTGTCGATTATTTGATATCCGTGAATTTGGTATGGGCGATGAGCGTCAGGGTATTGTTCATGTGATGGGACCGGAACAGGGGGTAACCCTGCCGGGAATGACCATTGTCTGTGGCGATTCGCACACTTCTACCCACGGTGCGCTTGGTGCATTAGCCCAGGGGATTGGGACCTCTGAAGTGGAGCATGTTCTGGCAACCCAGTGTCTTCTTCAGAAAAAAATGAAGAACATGCTGATCAAGGTTGAGGGGGAACTGGGGCCTGGAGTGACCGCCAAAGATCTGATTCTGTACATTATAGGTCAGATAGGTACAGCTGGCGGGACTGGCTATACCATTGAGTTTGGCGGATCAACTATTCGGTCTCTTTCAATGGAGGGGCGGATGACGATCTGTAATATGGCTATTGAGGCTGGGGCAAGAGCCGGTTTGGTAGCAGTTGATGAAAAAACTTTAGCCTATGTGGAAAATAAGCCTTTCGCTCCCAAGGGGGAAATGTGGGAACAGGCCAAGGCGTATTGGCAGCAGTTGGTTTCTGACGACGATGCTGAGTTCGACAAGGTGATCAACATTGATGCAACTGTCATTGAACCGCAGGTGAGTTGGGGAACATCTCCTGAAATGGTGACCGGAGTGACGGGTATTGTCCCTGATCCGGAGAAGGCCAAGACAGAAACCCAGGCTGAAGGCATCACCAGTGCTTTAAAATATATGGGATTGAAGGCAGGAGAAAAGATAACCGACATCAAACTGGATCGTGTCTTTATCGGATCTTGTACCAATTCCCGTATTGAAGACCTCCGAGCCGCAGCAGAGGTCGTGAAAGGACACAAGGTTGCAGCAACCATTAAACAGGCCATGGTCGTACCAGGATCCGGTCTGGTAAAAAAACAGGCCGAGCAGGAAGGATTGGATACAGTCTTTAAAGAGGCCGGCTTTGAGTGGCGTGAACCTGGTTGCTCCATGTGCCTTGCCATGAATGATGATAAATTGGGTAAGGGGGAACATTGCGCCTCCACTTCCAATCGTAACTTTGAGGGGCGTCAAGGTTTTGGAGGGCGTACGCATCTTGTCAGCCCATTAATGGCGGCTTGCGCAGCAATTGCAGGACACTTTGTGGATATCAGAACATGGGAGGGGGAAAAGTAATGGAAGCGTTTACCGTGCAAAAAGGGATTGTTGCCCCTATGGACCGGGCGAATGTGGATACGGATCTTATTATCCCTAAACAGTTTTTAAAATCCATTAAAAGGACAGGATTCGGCCCCAACCTGTTTGATACCTTGCGCTATATGGATGAAGGGCAACCTGGAATGGACAACAGCAACCGTCCGCTCAATACTGATTTTCCCTTAAACCAAAAGCGTTATCAAGGTGCTTCGATTCTGCTTGCCAGGGAAAATTTCGGCTGCGGTTCAAGCAGGGAGCATGCGCCGTGGGCGTTGCTGGATTATGGCATTCGGGTGATCATTGCGCCGAGTTTTGCAGACATATTTTTTAATAACTGTTTTAAAAACGGTATGCTGCCGATTGTGCAACCGGGGGAGGTCGTTGCCGCTCTTTTTGCTGAGATGTATGCAGCTCCCGGATATACTCTGGAAATTGATCTTGAGAGCGAACAGATAAAAAAACCAAGTGGAGAGATTTTATCTTTTCAAGTAGATCCTTTTCGAAAACATTGTCTTTTAAATGGTCTGGATGATATCGGTCTCACTTTAGAGAAAAAAGATGCTATTTTTGCCTATGAAGCAGAGCGTCGAAAGATAACGCCTTGGTTGTTTTCCTGATTTTTTATTTTTGAGTTATGAGTCTGTTGATTTACTAGGGTTTTGTTCAAGGTCAGGTAAGCGAAGACTCCGAGGCATGCTTGAAAAATAACCATAGGCATATATTTGATATCGGAGTCTTCGCTTACCTCCGAGGATTATTTTTTCAGCATAACGAGGTAAGCGCTAGACTCCGAGAGATTGGGCGAAAAGACAGTAAATCAACGGGCTCAGTTATGATGGGGTGCAGGTCATACAATCGTTTACCAGCACCCCTTGTTGTCGTCTCTGACCAGGCCTTTACGCAGGGTAGACAAGGCAAGCGCAGCGTATCCACATGGAATTCTTGATCATGATAGTAAGAGGCATGAAATATAGTTTGATACTGTCACTCACCATGCTTTGCCTGCTGGGGTGCCGAACTGAACCTGAGCAGGCTCTAGGGACTCTTGAGTGGGATCGAGTAAACAGCCGAATTCCAGCCAGCGAAGCCATTCTGGAAATTGCAGTTCAGGAGGGGCAGCGAGTGAATGCAGGCACCTTGCTGGTGCAGATAGATGACCGAAAAATTGCAAGTAGTTACAATGATCTTCAGGCGCGACAGGAGCAGGCGATCTGGCAGCTCAAAGAACTTAAGGCCGGGCCACGCGAGGAAATAATAGCTGAAGCCCGAGCCCGGCTGAATGCAGCTTTGGCGACCATGAAAAACAGTGATGAAAGTTATCAGCGGCAGCAGGCTCTTTTTACAACAAACTCGACAAGCAAGCAAAAGCTGGATAATGCCAGGAATACGTATTTGAATGCCGTGGGCGAGGTCAATGTCTTGTCTGCAAGCCTGGATAAACTCCTTGCCGGCTCACGAAAGGAGCAGGTTGAGCAGGCAAAATGCAGAGTAGCTTCTTTGCAGGCTCAGTTGGAACAGATGCAATTGATTCGCGATGAGTATTCAATCAGGGCTACTCGTGACGGCGTGGTTGACAGTTTACCCTTTAAATTAGGCGACAGGCCGCCGCTGAATGCGGTGGTCTGTACCATTCTTGCTGGTGAGCGCCCTTGGGCAAGGGTCTATATTCCGGAACCCTATCGATCCCAAATGCTGCCTGGATCGACTTTTCGTTTAAAAATTGATGGCCGGCAGCAGGTTTTTTCCACACGTCTTCGTTTTATTTCCTCAGTGGCTTCTTTTACACCTTACTTTGCCTTGTCTGAACGAGATCGTTCCCGGCTGTCTTATATAGCTGAACTGGAGATTATGGATCCGGAAGCCGGCAAACTTACTGCGGGTACTCCCGTACAGCTCTTGCTGGAATAATTGTGAAGAACGCTATTCAGGTGAAAGGGTTAACCAAAAGGTTTGGGCGGTTTACGGCAGTTGACAGGGTTGATATGGTGATTCCACGAGAGAGGGTCTATGGCTTTCTCGGCCCTAACGGAAGTGGAAAAACAACCGCTATACGGATGATGTGCGGCTTGCTTGAACCGTCTGCCGGGGAAATTGAAGTACTGGGAATGAAGATCCCTGAACAGACCAGACAGATCAGAAGAAAAGTCGGCTACATGACACAGAAGTTTTCTCTTTATAGCGATCTGACCATATTACAAAACATGCAGTTTATGGCGCAGATTATGGGGGTTGAAAAGAGTCAAAGAAGCGGACGTGTTCACCAGCTGCTTGATCGGTTTCATCTCAGCAGTTTCAGCAACAGACCTGCAGGTGCCCTTTCCGGAGGCCAGAAGCGAAGGTTGGCACTAGCAGCGGCTGTTATCCACCACCCCAAACTGCTGCTTCTGGATGAACCGACATCAGAAGTGGATCCAAATACGCGTAGAGAATTCTGGGATGAACTTTTTATTATGTGTGAGGGAGGAACAACGGTCCTGGTCACCACCCACCTCATGGACGAGGCAGAGCGGTGCCACCAGCTCGCTATTCTGCATGAGGGGCAAAAGGTAGCTGATGGGACACCGAAAGCCCTGAAACAGAATTTGGGGAGTAGAATATTTCAAATGGACGGACAGGACATCACGTCGGCAAGGCACTTACTCGTAGGGCTGCCGGAGGTGCTGACAACCACTAGAATAGGAGTGTCCTTACGCGTCATGCTCAGGCCTGGACAAAGAGAAGACGAAGCGTGGCTGGCTGAGCAGGTGTCTGGCTGCGATCTCTCTATCAAGACCGTTGAACCTTCGATGGAGGATGTTTTTGTCATGGTTACCCAGGAAACGGACAAAGGAGCTTGACGGTGATGTCCATGCCTGCTGCTTTTGTCAGAATTATAGCAATTTCTCGTAAGGAATTTCTTCATCTTGTCCATGATCGTTTAACGTTTGGCATGGTGGTTATGATCCCACTGTTTCAACTGGTCCTGTTTGGTTATACAATCAATACCGATGTGCGACATATTCCCGCTGCTGTTGCAGATAACTTGAATAGCGGCTTTTCCCGGCAACTGATTCTGGATTTGGAGGCAACCCAGATTTTGGATTTTAACCAAATGGCGACAAGTCCTCAGCATTTAGAAAGCCTCATTCAAGATGGAGTAGTGAGTGCTGGTTTGTATATTCCTCACGATGGAGAGCAGCGCTATTATGAAGGAGAAGGACGGCCATTGGTGCAATTACTTGTAGATGGGTCTGATACCACCTTGGCTGCGGCTGTTCGTCAGCTGAGTAATTTTTCCTTTCAGCCGGGGAGCACGGTTGCCAATCAATCGCAGTCGCAGCAGATAGCAGTACGCCTGCTCTATAATCCGGAAAGAAGGGCAGCCTTATTTACGGTGCCTGGATTGCTTGGTGTTATTCTTACCATGACCATGGTGATGTTTACCTCAATCGCCATTGTTAGAGAGCGGGAGCGGGGTAATATGGAGTTGCTTATTACCACACCGGTACGAAATCTTGAACTGATGCTGGGGAAAATCATACCCTACATCGGCATTGGGCTTATACAGGTGTCTGTCATTCTGTTCCTTGGCGTTTTGCTGTTCAATATTCCCGTGGCCGGCAAACTGCTTGCTATCTACACTGTCTGCCTAATCTTTATTGTTGCCAACCTTACTTTGGGCTTGACTATCTCGACCCTGGCTCGCAATCAATTGGCTGCAATGCAGATGTTTATCTTTATATTTCTTCCCTCCATGCTGCTTTCAGGGTTTATGTTTCCCTTTGTGGCTATGCCGAAAATTGCTCAGCTGTTGGCAGAAATATTGCCATTAACCCATTTTCTTCGTATTATCAGGGGAATCGTTCTCAGAGGAGAAACGTTAAACGGAGTCGCGATTGATATATTATATCTGATTGGATTCGCAATGTTTTTTCTGTTGGTCAGTGCCGTTCGTTTTTCAAAACGGCTTGATTAAATTTCAGGCAAGAGAAAATTTGATTTCATCGTCTACTGTGCAAAACAGAATGGAATGACAGTTGGCGACCAAAAGGAGATTGCGTGTAATTTAAAAAAGGCAACACAATGGTTATGAAAAATCGTGAATAAGGCATAAGATGAGCGACGAGTCAAGGTTCAGAGAAACGGTATTGAAGGGGAAAGAGGGCGCGTCAAGTGCCTTGGAAAATGAAAAGACGTCGTAAAACAAAGTTATTACGACGTCTTCACAGCATAACTATAAGGGGAAATGAGAGATTGTTTGCAGGCCGGAACAAAAAATAATTTTGCTGAGTAACTAGATCGGTCCTATATTTCCGGTGGAGCCTCTTCGTTCAGGTCTTCACTAATTTCACTTTCATCATCGTCATCATCATCGATGTATTTGTCTTCGACTTCTTCTTCTTCATCCGGCGAAATTTCCGGTGTGGGTTTATCTTCCTGGACACGGATAGCTTTAGGAATTTTTGATTCAGGAAGGACGAATTCCCTGATTTTTTCAATTTCTTCCTGCAGTCCAGCGTCTGCTCGGCAGGTTTCACATTCCTTGATATGTTGATCAACAAACTGCATCATGCGTGCCGGGGCCATGGTTTCTTGCTTGACGCGAAGGTACCAGTCTTTGATCAGGCGAATCAGTCGTTCACATTCCATAAATAGCTCGGGAAAACTCCAACCCAGTGGTATCTAAAATTTAATAGAGAAATTACTTTACGATTGGGCGTGATTATAATAAAAAGTTGTTTTTAAGGTCAATAGATATTACTCTGAAATTTTAAAATGGAAGTGGAAAGGGCACTGGTGGCTCTCCCGGACTTCAAATCCGGTGTAGCGGGTGAACAGCTTGCTAGGTGGGTTCGATTCCCATGCACTTCCGCCATTTATCGTGTTATTTCAACACATTCTCCCTGTAGAACAGTATCCAGCGATTGTCCCGAATTGTCACAGCTATTGCGCCTAATCTGCCTTATTTACAGATGGAACAATAATGCAATGCGGAAAGAAAAAAGAACCTTTTTTTGTGGGAGGACGAAGATTTGAACCTTATGCCTCAGCTGAATGGGTAAAACACACAGGGGAAATCTTCAGGGTGTGATACACATTGGGATTCTGAACGAGGGGGCAAACCCTTAACCTTATCCAATATAAGGGGAGTTGATTCTAGAAAGCTATCTCAAGGCATTCAGCCGAGAGCCGGACGAAAACTCATTATGCCTACTCTTCTTCAAGGCCTGAAACTCTAAAGACACCATCCAATAGTCACCTGGAACATCCATCAGGCAACTGGGAAGGTTCATATTCAATTAGAATCAATCAACAATGGAGAGTCTGTTTTAGATTCGAAGGTGGCAATGGGGTGCATCCGACGTTTATGGAATCATTTAACACGCCGAATCCTCTTCTCTCGTGAGACCCTTTTTTCCTGCGCACTTTTCTCATACTGATCAAAGAACGAATCAAATTTTGAGTTATACTTGGCGC